>CAZRKI010000022.1:0-19490 GCA_964600765.1 uncultured Marmoricola sp. | reverse complement strand
GGTGGCTGCGGTGCAGTCCTGACCGGCGTTGAAGTAACCAGCCGTGGCGATGCCCTCAACCGCGGCCTCGATATCGGCATCATCAAAGACCACGACCGGGGCCTTGCCACCAAGTTCGAGGTGTACTCGTTTGAGGTCACGTGCCGCGCTTTCGGCGACCTGGGCTCCGGCGCGCACCGATCCGGTGATCGCCACCAGTGCCGGGGTGGGGTGCTCCACCACCAGTCGACCGGTCTCCCGATCACCGGTGACCACATTGAATGTGCCAGCCGGCAGGAACTCGCTGGCGATCTCCGCCATCAGCAGGGTCGTCTCAGGAGTGGTGTCCGATGGCTTGAGCACAATGCTGTTGCCCGCTGCCAGTGCCGGACCGATCTTCCAGACCGCCATCATCATCGGATAGTTCCAGGGAGTCACCTGACCCACCACACCGATCGGTTCCCGCCTGATCCAGGAGGTGTGGCCGGGCATGTACTCCCCTGCCGAACGGCCTTCCAGGATCCGGGCCGCACCTGCGAAGAATCGCAATTGGTCCACCATGGGCGGCACCTCCTCAGAGGCTGTCAACGCAAATGGCTTACCGGTGTTTTCTGCTTCCAGTTGGACGAACTCATCAGCCCGCTTCTCAATAGCATCGGCAAACTTCAGCAGGGCCTGTTGCCGCTCAGCCGGTGTGGTCTGTCCCCACTCCCCAAAGGCCTTCTCAGCAGCGGAGTAGGCGGCGTTGACATCAGCCTCGGTCGAGATCGGGGAGCGGGCCACCACCTCGCCAGTTGATGGATGCACGATGTCGGTTTGCTGATCGGTCTGGGCGTCAACCAGTTCGCCGTTGATGAAGTTGCGAAGTTGACGGGGTGAGTTCTCGCTCATGGTGGTCCTTCCAAAGCAATTTCTGCGGCCAAATACGCCAGTGTTGGCACACTATGCCCCAGACCGCCATTCTCGGTAGTACCAAACTCATTTTCCTTCTGAATTCGTCGAAATCAGCGGATATTTCATTGGAATCCGTCGTTGCACACTTGCCAGAATACGGTTTCGGGACCACGATATTGACATGGTGATGGTGTCGCGGGGACAGGGCTCGGACTCCGAGGCACCACTTGACGACGTTTCCAAGGCGATCATCGAGCAACTCCAGGTTGATGGCCGCGGTTCATATGCAAATATCGCCAAGGCAGTGGGGCTGTCCGAAGCAGCCGTACGGCAACGGGTGCAACGTCTGCTGGCCACCGGGCTGATGCAGATCGTGGCAGTGACCGATCCACTCCAACTTGGCTTCCGGAGACAAGCCATGATCGGGGTCAGCGCAGAAGGTGACCTCTCCGTGGTGTCGGCGAAGCTGTCCGGGATCGCCGAGGCGTCGTACGTCGTGACCACGGCAGGCCGCTTCGACATCCTGATCGAGGTGGTCTGTGAGGACGACAACCACCTGCTCGAGGTGATCAACAACATCCGCTCAATCCCGGGCGTGACCAATACCGAGTCATTTCTCTATCTCAAACTGAACAAGCAGCACTACAACTGGGGAACCCGATGAGTGAACAGACAACCCGAACCGGCAAAACCTACGCCGAGGCTGGCCGCGACCATCTCTGGCTGCACTTCACCCGGCATGCGCCTTTTGAACCAGCCAGCAATGGCGGTCAGGGCGTGGACATGCCAATCATCACCCGCGGCGAGGGGCACCGGGTCTGGGATAGCCACGGAAATGAGTACCTGGACGGGTTGGCCGGGCTTTTCGTGGTCAATGCCGGGCACGGGCGCGAGGAGATCGCCGATGCGATGGCCCGTCAGGCAAAGGAACTGGCCTACTTCCCGCTGTGGTCCTATGCCCATCCCAGGGCCATCGAGTTGGCCGAACGATTGGCGCAGTACGCCCCCGGGGACCTCAACCGGGTCTTCTTCACCACTGGTGGTGGCGAGGCGGTTGAGTCTGCCTGGAAACTGGCCAAGCAGTACTTCAAACTGATCGGCAAGCCCGGCAAACACAAGGTGATCAGCCGGGCCATTGCCTATCACGGCACCCCTCAGGGGGCCCTGGCGATCACTGGCCTGCCCACCCTGAAGCAACCCTTCGAACCGCTCACGCCGGGCGGATTCCGGGTGCCCAACACCAACCTCTACCGGGCACCAGAACACCTCCGGGATGATGAGAAGGCCTTCGGATTGTGGGCAGCCAACCGGATCGAGGAAGCCATCCTCTTCGAAGGACCGGACACCGTGGCGGCAGTTTTCCTGGAGCCAGTACAGAACGCTGGCGGTTGTTTTCCGCCACCGCCGGGATATTTCGATCGGGTCCGGGAGATCTGCGACCAGTACGACGTACTCCTGGTGTCGGATGAAACCATTTGTGCCTTTGGTCGGATCGGTTCAATGTTTGCCTGCAATGACTTCGGCTATGTGCCAGACATCATCACCTCAGCCAAAGGCATCACGAGTGGCTATGCCCCACTGGGATTAATGGTCGCCTCCGAACGCCTCTTTGAGCCCTTCCGCAAGGACGCCAACTCCTACGCCCACGGGTACACCTGGGGAGGGCATCCGGTGTCGTGTGCGGCTGCGATGGTCAATCTCGACATCTTTGAGAGGGAGGGGTTGAACCAACGGGTCAAGGACAACGCCGCCACCTTCCGTACCACCCTGGAGAAACTGCTGGACCTACCCCTGGTTGGCGATATCCGGGGCGCTGGATACTTCTATGGCATCGAATTGGTCAAGGACAAGGAGACCCGCGAGACCTTCAGCGATCTGGAGTGCGAGCACCTATTGAGGGGGTTCCTGTCCCACGCTCTGTTGGAGTCCGGTGTCTATTGTCGCGCTGACGACCGTGGCGATCCGGTGATCCAGTTGGCTCCGCCACTGACCATGGGGCCACCTGAGTTTGATGAGATCGAGAAGCGCCTGCGATCAGTGATCAAGGAGGGTGAGAACCACCTGTGATCAGGCGGGTTCGAGCACCTCGTCCACTACTCGCATTTGCTCACTGAGCTCATCATTCTCACGGGACAAGCGCACGATCAGGTTCTCCAGATCAGCAACTCGTTCGCGCAGGCGCCGGTTTTGAAGGGCAAGCTCCGCGGCACGCGCATCGCCGGTCACGGAGTAACCCAGCAGGGCCTTGGCCATCGATAGCTCTTTCTGTCCTTGGACCATGTGGGTCCGCAATGGTGTCTGGGGACCTGTTGAAAACAGGCCATCACCAAGGGTCCCACGTCAGGCCGGTTCGGATCAACTCGGCAACCTCCACCAGACTCACCCAGCCCTCCGGCGTACCGCCGGCACCTGCCGAGGCGGCAGTAGTTAACACGTCGAGGCGGCAGTAGTTAACACGTCGAGGCGGCAGTAAATAACACAACCACCTGGATCGAGGCGACAGCAAATCCATGGGATTCTTCGTTAGCTCTGAGAAGTAACCCTGGGAGAACTTTCAGATTGTGGACTGAAAGTCACATTTCACACGATGCGGACTGGGCGTCTCGAAGTTCGAATGCCGGAGGAAGCGACGAATACTTGTCCTCCTGCCGCCTCGGCGTACAGAACTGTGTTAACTACTGCCGCCTCGGCGTGTTAATTACTGCCGCCTCGACGTGTTAATTAGTGCCGCCTCGGCGTACGGGGGGTGGGTTGGCAGCGCGGGCAGAAGTACGACGAGCGGTTCATGAAGTGGGCCCGGACCAGCGGGGTGCCACACCGGGAACACGGTTGCCCATCCCGGCCATATGCCTCCAGGGAGCGTTCGAAGTAACCGCTCTCCCCCTCCACGTTCACATAGAGCGCATCGAAGGAGGTGCCCCCCTGAGCAAGTGCCGCCAGCATCACCTCCCGGGATGCAGTCAGCAGGTTGCGCACAGTTCGAGCGGCCAACGAACTTCCCGGACGCTCCCCATGCACCCGTGCCGCCCAGAGCGCCTCATCGGCATAGATATTGCCAATGCCGGAGACCACATTCTGGTTGAGCAGGAGCCGTTTGATCCCCGAGTGTGACCGACGGATCCGCCTGACCACTGCATCCTCATCGAACTCCGGATCCAAGGGATCCCGGGCGATTTCGGCGATCTCACTGGGCAACTCAGCACCACCCGCGCTGATCGAAAGGCCACCGAACATGCGCTGGTCGACGAAGCGAAGTTCATTTGGACCAGAGAGAGAAAAGCGCACCCGGAGGTGCCGCTCGACTGGTGCCCGGGACGACTGAATCAACAGTTGGCCACTCATCCCCAGATGAGCCAGTACGGCGTCACCGGTGTCCAGGGGCAGCCACAGGTATTTGCCCCGGCGGCGGGCAGCAGTGAAGGTCACACCCTGCAGAGTCTCCGCAAAATCAGCGGGACCGGGCTGGTGACGGCGTACCGGCCGCGGGTGCAAAACTTCAACCGAGGTGATCCGTTGCCCAACCACATGGTCAGCCAGTCCACGACGGACGACCTCGACCTCTGGGAGCTCAGGCATCGACCGGAGCGTTGGCCTGATCGCGCAGGGCCAGATATGCCGTCTCCGCGGCCTGCTGTTCGGCTTCCTTCTTTGATCTGCCAACACCATGTCCGTGCAGGGAATCAGCCACCCGTACCTGGGCAGTGAAGGTCTTGGCGTGATCTGGCCCATCATCGGTGACCACGTATTCGGGTACACCCCACTCGTGCTCTGCGCACAATTCCTGCAGGCTGGTCTTCCAGTCCAGGCCGGCACCCAGTTGGGCGGCCTGTTCCAGCATCGGATCAAACAACCGGTGTACGACGTCAGCCGCCGCCGCGAAGCCACCGGAAAGGTAGACCGCACCGATCACCGCTTCGAGGGTGTCGGAGAGGATCGAGGCCTTCTCCCGACCACCGGTGGAGAGTTCACCCTTGCCCAGGTGGACGTGTGCCCCCAGGCCGATGGTGCCCGCTGCCACAGCGAGGGCCCGGGCACTGACCACCGCGGCGCGCAGCTTGGCCAGGCGCCCCTCGGAGAGGTCGGGGTGGGAGGTGTAGAGGGTCTCGGTGATGATCACCCCAAGCACCGAATCGCCCAGAAATTCCAAGCGCTCGTTGGTGGGCAGACCACCGTTTTCATAGGCATAGGACCGGTGGGTCAACGCCAGTTCGAGAAGCTCAGCGTCCAGCACTGGATCGCCGAGAGCATGACGCAGTTCGTCACGGGACGGCTCTGCGGTCAAGACAGAACCCGGGCTCAGAGGACCTGACGACGGTCGGCGCGAGCGCCGTACTGGCCACACTCCGGGCAGGCGCGGTGTGGCAGGTGCTTGGAACCACATGACGGGTTCGCGCAGGTCACCAGCTGGGGCGCGGTGGTTTTCCACGCCGAGCGACGGTGGCGGGTGTTGCTACGCGACATCTTCCGCTTCGGGACAGCCACGATCTTCTCCTCAGTCCTGTGATGGGCGGTTGGCGTCTTTGGGTTCGTCCGCAATGACCAGGCCTTCGAGCCCCGCCCATCGGGGGTCGATCGCCTGCTCGTGCTGATGGTCAGGATCGTCTGCCAGTCGTGTCCCACACTCAGGACACAGACCCGGGCAATCCTCCCGACACACCGGCTGAAACGGCAGTGCAAGCACCACCGCGTCACGCAGGAGCGGTTCGAGGTCGAGCAGGTCGTCCTCGAGTTTGCTGGCATCTTCCTCGCCTGCGGTGACGTGGTCGTCGTACAGGTAGAGCTCCTGGAGGTCGACGCAGATCTGATCCGCGATCGGCTCCAGGCAACGAGCGCATTCACCGACCAGATCGGCCTGGGCCGTTCCGGTCAGGAGCACGCCCTCCATGACTGCCTCCAGGCGCAGATCCAGGTGGATCAGCGCATCCTCGGGCACTCCAAGGAGTTCAATGCCAAGCTGAGCAGGAGCCGGTACGTCGCGTGAAACCCTGCGCTGCGACCCCGGGCGGCGGCCGAGCTCGCGAGTATCGAGCACGAGCGGCGCTCTCGGGTCGAGATTGGTCAAGAGATCACTCTTCGAATCGAAGCCTGCACAACCTGCGTGAGTCTACCCGGCGAGTCCCCAACACGGCAAAACGCGGGGTTCAGTCCAAAGCGATATAAACCTTGCGCAGAGTTGCTCGAATGGTCCAGGTGGTGCGCTCCCCGGCACGCAAACGCACGATCACACCGGGTCCCAACTCCATGCTGTCCCCATCCTCCCAGGTGATCCAGCCAGCACCAGAGAGTACGACGAACACCTCATCCACCTCGGTATCCACCACGGTGCCCTCGGTCAGTTCCCACAAGCCGATCGCGGTGGGGCCGAGTCGATCCAGTTCCAGGGCACTGGCCTGTGGGGTGCCGGAGCGGATCTCCGTATTCGGCAGCTCGTAGGGCTCCAGCCGAGCGGTGCTGAAATCTGGGCAGAGTCGGCGGTTCATGAGTCGAATCCCAGTCCCACTGCATCCAGTCCGCGCAGGAACAGGTTGCGCTGCCCCTGTCGGTGATCGGCAGCATCCAGGCTGCGCCTGGTCAACTCAATCCCCACGGTCGCGAAGGGCTCCGGCGGGAAGGGCAGTGGTTTACGGCGCACCATTTCCAGGGCGGTTCGCTCGGTCTGCTCACCAGCCAACAGGTCCAGCATCACCTCGGCAGCAAATCTGGTGGCGCCCACCCCGAGTCCGGTGAATCCGGTGGCATAGGCAATCCGATTCCTGGCTGCAGTGCCATAGAAGGCACAGAACTGGGTACAGGTGTCGATTGCTCCAGCCCACCTGTGGGTGAAGGTGATGCCCTCAAGTTGGGGGAAGGTGACCAGGAAGTGGTTGGCCAATTTCTGATAGGTATCCGGGCGCTCCTCATAATCCGGGCGCACCTTTCGGCCCGGGTGGTAGATCGCGTCGTACCCGCCGTAGAGGATCCGGTTGTCAGCAGTCAACCGGAAATAGTGGAACTGGTTGGCCAGGTCGCCAATGCCCTGTCGGTTGGTCCAGCCGATCGCAGCCAGTTGCTCCGCGCTTAGTGGTTCGGTCATCAGCACATAGTCATAGACCGGGACGATCCGCATCCGGTTGCGACGCAGTAGCGGGGGAAACACATTGGTGGCCAGGATCACCTGTTTGGCCGACACCACCGCACGGGGCGTTCGGACCCGGATTGGGGCGCTGGCCTGGCGGCGACTGGCAGGTTCAAGGGAGGTGACCGGCGATCCGGTGAAGACTTCCACCCCCAGGTTGGTGGCCGCCCGGGCCAGGCCAGTTGCCAACCGAGCCGGATGCACCATTGCGGTGTCGCGGCCATCCCAGGCACCCGCCAGGAAGATCGGGCTGTTGATCTCGGCCCGGATCTCGGTCTGGTCCATGAACCCCGGCGACTCACGCAACCAGTCGATCTGGTGCTCCTCCACAGCCACGTCGATGGCCCCAGTGCGCTCAAACTGGGCATCCACCTGCCAATCGGCAAGGTCCGCCTCGAAGGCGTCCAGGTTCTTGCGTCCCAGCGACTCCAGCACGTCGTACTCCGTGGGCCAACGTGCTTTCCCGTTGGCCTCGCCATGGGTGATGCTGGCCGCGCAGAAGCCACCATTGCGGCCGGATGCAGCCCAACCAATGGTCTCTGCCTCAAGCAGGACCACCCTGGCCCCGGGATGGCGTCGTTTGGCCAGGGCAGCCGACCACAACCCGCAATAGCCGCCGCCAACCACCACCAGGTCGGCATTCAGATCGGCAGTCAGCACTGGGAAGGTTTCCGGATCCGTTACGTCCTCGATCCAGAAAACTCCCCGGCGCGAGGGAGCCAGGGCGGCATCCACCAGCGACTGGGACACCGCACGGCGCTCATAGACGGTCTGCTGACGGGTCCCGGTCATGGTCATCTCCCCAGTCGTTTCAGGAGTTCGGGGAGCACCTCGGGCGGCACCAGGGCGGAAACATCGCCCCCAAGCGCGGCCACTTCCTTGATCAATGAGGAGGCCAGGAAGGAGTACTCCGGGCTGGTGGGGATGAAGATGGTCTCCACCGGCGCCAGGGATGAGTTCATCTGAGCCATTTGCAGCTCATAGTCGAAATCGCTGACCGCGCGCAGTCCCTTGACGATCCCGGCGGCACCGATACTGGTGCAGAAATCGGTGAGCAGCCCCTCAAATCCAGACACAGTGACATTTGGATAGGGGGCCACCACGGTGCGGATCAACTCCATCCTTTCGGTGGCTTCAAACAGCCCCCTGGAGGTCTTGGACTTGTTGATCCCAACTGCGACCACGACCTCATCAAACAGGCGTGCGGCACGGGAAATGATGTCCAGATGTCCGTTGGTCACCGGATCGAATGATCCGGGGCAGACGACCTTGGTCACGTTGTCTCCTCCTGGGTTAGATACCAGATCCTGGTCTCACCGTAGACCTTTTCCCGGCTGAGGCTGAGCCCAGTTGGCCAGATCGGCTCTGGGCTGCGGGCAGATCGCTCCAGCACCACCGTGGCACCAGTGACCAGCCAGCCATGGGTCAGCTGCTCCAGGAAAGCCACCACCACGGACTCCTCCATTGGATATGGCGGGTCGGCAAACACCAGATCGAAGGGCTCCCCCCGAACCGTGGCCAGGGTGCGTTCCACCGGCCCGGTCCAGATCTGGGCACGCGCATTCAGGGCGCGTAGGTTCTCCCTGATCACCGATACCGCCCGTGAGTCGGATTCGCAAAAGGCCACGTGTTCGGCTCCCCTGGACAATGCCTCGATGCCCAGGGCGCCACTACCGGCGTACAGGTCCAACACCCTGCACCCCTGCAGTGATCCCAAGTGCGAGTCGAGGGCTGAGAAAACCGCCTCCTTCACCCGGTCCGTGGTCGGTCGGGTGGTCGCCCCCGGCAGGGTTCGGAGTCGACGGCCACCATGGTCGCCAGCGATAACCCGGGTCATCCCATCTCCATGAACTCGGCGCTATCGGATTGCTCGAGCTGCGTGACCGCTGCAAGCAGAGCTGGGGCCAGGGACAGGTCCGGGTCGTATTCCAGGTACGACGTCGCAGCCGCACGTGCCCGGACGATGACCTCCTCGTCGTTGAGCACGGATAGCTTCTTCAGGGTCCGGGCGCCGCCACTCTGCGCCGTACCCAGGACGTCACCCTCCCTGCGTTGCTCCAGGTCGATGCGGGAGAGTTCGAAACCATCCCGACTGGCTGCGACCGCCTGGAGTCGTTCCATGGTGGTGGTGCCGGGTTCGGCCCGGGTCACCAGCAGGCACACCCCGGGGTGTCCTCCGCGTCCGATCCGCCCGCGCAGTTGGTGGAGTTGGGAGACCCCGAACCGGTCGGCATCCATGATCGCCATCACGCTGGAGTTGGGTACGTCCACGCCCACCTCGATCACCGTGGTGGAAACCAGAACATCGATCTCCCCGGCCGCGAAGGAGGTCATCACCGAGTCCTTGTCCTCTGGTGTCATCCGGCCGTGAAGCATCTGGATCCGCAGGTCGGACAGAGCCCCCCCACGCAACTCCTCGGTGAGTTCCTCAACCCCCCAAAGACCCTCGACCTCATCTCCATCGGAGGGATCGATGCGCGAGCAGACCACATAGGCCTGGCGCCCCTGGTCCACTTCCTCACGGATCCGTTCCCAGACCCGGGCCAGCCAGGTTGGTTGCACCCGAAGCGGCACCACATTGGTGCGCACCTCGGCTCGCCCGGCTGGCAGTTCACTCAGCGTCGAGGTGTCCAGGTCACCAAAAACGGTCATTGCCACGGTTCGAGGAATGGGGGTCGCTGTCATCACCAGGACGTGCGGCGGGTGTTCGGCCTTGCTGCTCAGCGCGGCTCGCTGTTCCACCCCGAACCGATGCTGTTCATCGATGACCACCAGCCCGAGATCGGCGAATCCAACATGTTCCTCCAGGAGCGCATGAGTGCCGATCACGATGCCGGCCTCACCAGAAGCAGCATCCAACAGGGCTGCCTTGCGAGCCCTGGCCCCAAGCGAACCGGTCAGCAGGGCCAATTGGGTCGATTCCGCGGCACCTCCGAGCATCCCGCCAGCAGCCAGGTCACCGAGCATCGCGGTCATCGAGCGCAGATGCTGTTGGGCCAACACCTCGGTTGGCGCCAGGAGCGCAGCCTGGCCACCGGAGTCGACCACCTGCAGCATTGCCCGGAGGGCCACGATCGTCTTGCCCGAACCAACCTCACCCTGAAGCAATCGGTGCATCGGGTGGGCAGCGCCCAGTTCGGCACTGATCTCCGCACCCACGTCCAGTTGACCCTTCGTCAACGAGAAGGGCAGGCGCTGGTCGAAGGCATCAAGCAGGCCGCCCTTGCGTCCTGGCCTGGGACTGGCGGCGACCGCAGCCAGGGCGCGCCGCTTTCGGGCCAGCACGACCTGCGTGGTCCAGGCCTCGTCGTACTTGATCCGGTCCTCGGCCCGGGTCTTCTGGCCCCAGTTGTCTGGGCGGTGGATCCAGGAATACGTCGTAAGCAGATCCAGCAGACCCTCCTCCTCCCGGATCGACTCGGGCAGTGGGTCCGGGATTTCCTCGACCAGATCCAGAGCAATCCGGATCAGGTCCTCGATCTGCCAGGTGGTCAGGCCCTTCACCTCCGGGTAGATCGGGATCAGATTGGGCAACTCCACGATGTCGCCCTCGCCGTTGGCTCCATAGAGCCGGCTCTCCGGATTGGTCAACTGCCACTCATCACGAAACCACTTCAACCGTCCGGCAAACAGGCCTTTGCGACCCGGCCGCATCTCCCGGGTCCGCCAGTCTGAGGTGCCCTGATTGCGATCGAAGTAGGTCAACAACAACTCGCCGCCCTCGGCCCGGACCCGGACCTCCAGGCGGTAGGCATCCTTGCGGGTACGCCGATCCTTGTAGGTAAAGGATTTGGCCGCTACCACCTCGCCAACCAGGGATAGTAGTGAACCCTCGGTGAATTCACTGATCTCGCTGAGCCCATCCTTCTTCACATAGGTTCGCGGGAGGGTGCGGAGTACGTCACCAACCGTCTCCCAACTGGATCCCCTGATGGTTTCCCTGGACTGTTTGCGACTCTTGGCGCCCTTGCCCTCCAGCAGACTCGCGGGCGAGTCCCAGGTGATCGCGACCATCACTCCACCGAGAACAAGAGCGGATAGCGGGCCTGTCCACCCTCGTAGACCAGCACATCCACTGCGGGATGGTGCTCATGCACCCAGGCCTCCACCCGTTGGGCCAGGTCCCCCCCATCAGCACCGGACACCAGGGTGATCAACTCACCAGCACTCATCATGGAGCCCAGTACCTGCACGCTGACGTCGTACAGATCAGACCCGACCACGGAGAAATCGCCATTGCTGATGCCCAGCACGTCACCGGGTTGGCATGGGCCGGCGCTGGTGATGGCGGTATCGGTGGCAATGGTCACGCCTCCATCACGTGCCCCCTTTGCCGCTGAGGTCATCGACACCACGTCCTGGTCGATCGGCCGGGCCGGGTCGTGTACGGCCAGGGCGGCGATGCCCTGCACCTGGGCCCGGGTTGGGATCACCACCACGTGCTGGTCCTGCTCGGCCGCTGCCGCAGCGGCTGCCTCACAGACCGCGAGGTTGGGTCCATCATTGGGCAGTACGACGACCTCCCGGGCGCCGCTGGCCCGGATCGCCGCCAGCACCTGGGGGGCACTGGGACGCGCGGTCGTGGTGAACCTCAGCACCTCCGCTCCGGCCTGGGTGAACAGTTCGGCCAATCCATCCCCCGCTGCAAGTACCACGACCCGGCGTCCCTCCTGAGGAGCCAACCGCTCTCGTGCACGAGCCACCTGCTCGGCAAAGTGTGTGACCGCGATCCGACTGGGCCGCCCGGCCTTGATGCCCGCCTCCACTGCGGCTCCCACGTCATGGACATGAACGTGGACATTCCACAGGCCCTCACCACCGACCACCACCAGCGAGTCACCCAGGGCCTGCAACTCCGCCCGGAGCGCACTGATCCGGTCATCAGCGGCCTCCAGGAGGTACATCACCTCATAGGCTGGGCCGTCAGCGGTCAGGTCTCCGGTGGGTAGGTCGATCTGGCGCCGCCGGGCCCGACGTCGGTGCGCCTCCGGACGGCGTCCGGTCAGGGCCTGCTCCGCAGCATCCAGTACGACGCACAGTCCCTCCCCGCCCGCATCCACCACGCCTGCCCGGCGCAGCAAATCCATCTGCTCAGGGGTGTGCTCCAGGGCTACTCTGGCCGCATCAGTGGCCGCCCCCACCACCTGGGCCAGGTGGTTCTCTGGGTTCTCGGCAGCAACCAGGGCAGCGGTTGCGGCAGCCCGGGCCACGCTCAGGATGGTTCCCTCGACTGGCGTACCCACCGCAGCAAAGGCTGCATCTGAGGCCAACTGCATGCCCTCGGCAAAAACCAGGGCCGACCGGTCCTGGGGCCCGGCCTGCCCGATCCGGCGGAACAGGGCACCAATGAGCTGACTCAGGATCACGCCACTGTTGCCCCTGGCACCCAGCAGAGCTCCGCGCGCGTAGGCGGTCAGGGCCAATCGCAGGTCATCGGGGTTCTCAGCCAACGCAGCCCGCATCGCATCCCGCGCCGCCTCCACAGTGAGGTACATATTGGTGCCGGTATCGCCATCGGGGACCGGATAGACATTGAGGTCGTCGATCTCCTCGCGATGGGCCGCCAGCGCGGCCACGGCCAGGTCAGCGAACCTGTCAAAATGCTCCAGGTCGAAGGTGGCCAGAACGGCTGGCTGGGCTTCAGTCAGATCCATCGGCTCCCCTCAGATTTGCTTGCAGTCACCGTAACCGGCGAACCGGTCGATCCGGAGCAGGCAACCCACGATTCGCCCAAACGGTGGTCAGTCAGTTATTCTTTTCCGGTTGCCCACGCGATCACTCGCTGGGCCCACCATTCTTAAGTACCCTCGATTCTAGGAGTCACTCGTGGCCGCCGTCTGCGACATCTGCGCCAAGAAGCCCGGTTTCGGCAACAACCGTCCCTGGTCACGCAAGATCACCAAGCGCCGTTTCAACCCCAACATCCAGCGGGTTCGCGCCACGGTCAATGGCACCCCCAAGCGCCTGAATGTGTGCACCGGCTGCCTGAAGTCCGGCAAGGTCTCCCGCTGATCCTGCTTCACCCCTGGAAGTGGCGGTGACCACCGCTGCCCTCCCACGCCTGCCCAGAAACAGTCACCTCAGGGTGTTCGCCGGTCGGCGCGCAAACACTGCCAATCACCTTGAAGCCATCAGGCAACTGCGTCTGCTCGGGAAAGGTGGCCAACAGCGGGTAGTCATCTCCGCCGCTGAGGATGAACTCCATCGGATCACAACCGATGGCTGCTCCCACTGCCTGCATCTGTTCGGTCACCTCAAAGGCTTCAGTGCGGATGTCCAGATCCACCCCGGATGCGCCAGCCAGGTGCCGGGCATCGGCCACCAATCCATCAGAGATATCCAGCATCGCGGTGGCACCAGCCACTGCTGCCGCTGGGCCAGCCTGATAGCGAACCTGGGGTGACTGATAGGCCTCCACCAACACCCGTGGAGAGTTGAACCCCCGACTGAGTACCGCCAGTCCAGCCGCCGCCCAACCCTGTCGACCAGCCAGGGCGAGTACGTCGCCCGGGCGGGCGCCGGCACGTCGTACGGGCGCCTGGTCACAGGTGCCGAGCACTGAAATCGAGATGATCACCGAATCCGCACTGGTGATGTCACCACCCACCACACTCGCCCCCACCAGCGCTGCTTCCTCAGCAACCCCCCGGGCCAGATCCAGCACGAACTGGGTCGGGGTCTGGGGTGGCGCCCCCAGGGAGAGGGTCAGGGAGTGGGCCCGGCCACCCATGGCGTTGATGTCAGAGAGATTGGCCGCAGCCGCCTTGCGGCCGATAGCCAGCGCCGGTGCCCAATCCGTTCGGAAGTGACGTCCTTCAACCGACATGTCCGCTGCAACCACCACGTGGCCGCGTGGAGTACGCACCAGGGCCGCGTCATCCCCAGGTCCCAGGAAGACATGCTCGCCCTGGGGAAAGTGCTCAAGGAGCAGGTCAATGAGGGCAAACTCCCCCAGCTCAGCCAGCGTGGATGCGGTCATCTCAGCCTTTCATTCGGGTTCCGCACAGGCGGGAGGTTCGGGTAGGTTGTTCAGCGTATTGGACCGATTACTCAAGGGGATCCTCATGGTCGTACAGGCATACATCTTGATCCAGACCGAGGTCGGCAAATCAGCTGATGTCGCCAGCCGTATTGGTGCCATCGCTGGAGTCATCACCGCTGAGGACGTGACCGGCCCCTACGACGTGATCGTGCGCGCCGAGGCCCGCAATGTCGACGAACTCGGCAAACTGGTCGTCGCCCAGATCCAGACCCTTGATGGGATCACTCGCACCCTCACATGCCCCGTCGTACACATCTGATCCTGCTGCTGCCGCTGTTGCTGTGTGCCTGTGGTCCGCTCAGGGTGGCCCCAACCAGCCCCACCGGGGTGAACAAGCAGGAATGTCAGGCGATCCTGAAAGCACTTCCTGACAAACTCGACGGCCAGTCCCGGGTGCCCACCAGCGGATCGGCGTATGCGGTCGCTTGGGGTGACCCGCCCGTCGTACTGCGTTGTGGAGTGCCCAGGCCCACTGACTTCGATGAGACCCTGGGTTGCCAGGGTGCCAACGGCATCATGTGGTTTGTGCCCTCCCGGGTCATCGACGACCAGGACTCCGATGTCCTGATGACCAGCATCGGACGCAGCACCAATGTGGAGGTGCTCATACCTGCCAAACGTCGCCCTCCGGCTGACGAAATGGTGGACATCGGCTCGGTGTTGGCGCAGACCACCACCAGGGTTGGCGGGTGCGCCTGAGGCTCAGCGCAGCCCAGTGTTGCGGGACAACGCCAGATTGATCAGGTGGTCGAGCAAGGCCTGGTAGTCAAGGCCGGAAGCAGCCCACATCCGCGGAAACATTGAGGTCGCGGTGAAACCGGGCATGGTTTCGATTTCATTGAGCACCACCCGCCCATTCGGCAGGATGAAGAAATCCACCCGGGCCAGGCCTTCCACATCAAGTGCCGTGAAGGCCTTGACCGCGAAATCCTTGACCACCTCGGAGATCTCCGGTGGCAGATCTGCTGGGACGGCCAGGTCAGTGTGTTGTTCGGGGAGGTACTTGGCCTCAAAGTCATAGAAGGAGTGCTCACCTCCAACTCTGATCTCCGCAATCTCACTGGTCAGTGCAGTACCCCCAGTGGGATTACCAATCACCCCGACCTCGACCTCCCGTGGACGATCTGCAGCAGCCTCGATCAGGACCTTGGGATCGAATCGTTGCGCCTGGGCCACGGCTGCATCAATGGATTCGCCAGATTCCACCCGGCTGATCCCGAAACTGGATCCAGCCCGGGCCGGCTTCACAAAAACTGCGCCGCCCAACCCTCGCACTGCAGCCCGAATCAATTCCGGATCGTGTTTCCAGTCGTGGGGTCGGGCCAGTACCCAGGGCTGCACCGGCAGGCCATTGGCGGCAAAGATCTGCTTCATGAAGTGCTTGTCAGTGCCCACTGCACTGGAGAGCACACCAGCACCGACGTAGCGCACGCCGGACAGTTCCAGCAAGCCCTGCAGAGTGCCGTCCTGCCCCCAGGGCCCGTGTAGCACCGGGAAGACCACGTCAACCTGCTCCGGGTCTGCCAACAAACCGAAATCGACCTCCGGACCAGGGCCCACTTCTGGGAGTTCCCCCGAGGGCCCGATCGCGAAGGAATCAGCATCGGGTTGGCGAACCCAACGGCCGGTTCGGGTGATCCCGATCGGGATCACCTCATAGCGATCCGGATCCAGGGCGGCAATCACATTGCCGGCTGACACACAGGAGATGGCGTGCTCATCAGACCGTCCACCGAAGAGGACGGCCACTTTGATCTTGCGCTCAGGGGAAGCCACGTGTCAGACCCTATCGGGCTGCTCGGGCACAATGGCGAACATGCATCCCTCCACCAAGGCCGTACACCTGGGCAGACCCGCCGCACATCCGGACAATCCACTCAACACTCCGATCACCATGGCATCGGTGTTTCAGGGCGGAGGCGATCGGGAGTACGGACGATTCGGCAATCCCACCTGGACAGCTTTCGAGGAAGCCCTGGGTGGCCTGGAGAGCGGACGCTGCCTGGCCTTCTCATCCGGGATGGCCGCGGTGGTCACCGTGCTCGACCTGGTTGGACTGGGCGCCAAGGTGGTGGCTCCCAAGCACTGCTACAACGGCACCCTGGCCCATCTGGCAGACCTGGAGTTGAGAGGACGGGTACAGGTTCACCTGGTTGACATCACCAACACTGCTGAGGTCGCTGCTGCCTGCACCGATGCCGCCCTGGTCTGGTTGGAGAGCCCAACCAATCCCGCCCTGGAGATCGCCGATCTACCCGCAATCATCACTGCTGCGCATCAGGCCGGAGCCCACGTGATCGTGGACAACACCTTCGCCACTCCCCTGCGCCAGAAACCATTGGAGTTGGGTGCCGACGTGGTGGTGCACTCTGCCACCAAATACATCTCCGGGCATTCAGATGTGCTCATGGGCGCAGTGGTCACCGACAACGAGGAGGTGTACGGCGTACTGAAAGGTCGACGGGACCTGCAGGGCGCCGTACCAGGTCCGTTCGAGACCTGGCTGGCCCTACGCGGCCTACGCACGCTCTCGGTGCGATTTGATCGGGCAGAGGACAACGCCCGGGAACTGGCCCGGAGGCTGGCTGAACATCCCAGCGTCAACGAGGTTCGCTATCCCGGATTTGGGGCCATCGTGGGGATGAGCCTGCCGGGCGCGGAGAAGGCTGACACTGCCCAGAACAGCACCAAGTTGTGGACCTTTGCCACCTCCCTGGGCGGGGTGGAGTCCACCCTGGAACGCCGGCGTCGGTGGAAGATCGAGACCACCACCATCCCCGAAGGCCTGATCCGGCTCTCAGTTGGCATCGAGGACATCGAGGACCTCTGGGCTGACCTGAAGCAAGCCCTGGATGCTGCTCTGGGATAACCGAGGCGGCAGTAATTCACCCGCCACCTCGGTGGAGGATCAAGCCTGCTCGTGCTTGGTATCGCGTTCGATGAAGGCATTCATCATGTCGCGCGCGGTGATCTCACCCCGGACCACCGCATCCACGTGCAGTGCAATCGGGGCATCGACACCGTTGTCCTCAGCCAACTGGCGAATGGACCCAGCTGACTTCACACCCTCAGCCACCTGACGGGTGGAGGCGATCACTTCCTCAGTAGTCATGCCCTGGCCGAGTTTCTCACCGAAGGTGCGGTTGCGTGACAACGGTGAGGAGCAGGTGGCCACCAGGTCACCCAGTCCGGCCAGGCCCATCAGGGTCATCGGTTCCGCGCCCAACTTGACTGCAAGTCGGGCGGTCTCGGCCAACCCACGAGTGATCACTGACGCAGTGGTGTTGTCACCAAAACCGAGTCCGACGGCCATCCCGACGCAGAGTGCGACCACATTCTTGTAGGCCCCACCAAGCTCACAACCAACCACGTCGGCGCTCCAGTAGGGGCGGAACGCCCGGCTGTGACAAACATCCTGCAGGCGTTGGGCCACCACCTCATCAGCACAGGCAACCACGCTTGCAGCCGGCTCCCGAGCAGCGATCTCCTTGGCCAGGTTGGGCCCGCTGATCACTGCAATCCGCTCCGGACCAGCACCCGTCACCTCTGCAATGACCTCGCTCATGCGTTTGGTGGTGCCCAGTTCCACGCCTTTCATCAACGAGACGAACACAGCGTCGCTGGGCATTAGCGGAGCCCAGTTCGCCAGGTTCTCCCGCAGGGTTTGTGAGGGCACCGCAAGTACGACGTACTCCGCGTCCGCCACTGCTTCAGCTGGATCGGAGGTGGCGCTGATGGCATGTGGCAGGTCGACTCCGGGAAGATAATCGGTGTTCTGGTGCAGTGTGTTGATTGCTGTGCAGCACTCCTCACGCCGTCCCCAGATCCTGACCTCATTGCCAGCATCAGCCAGCACGATGCTGAAGGCGGTGCCCCACGAGCCGGAGCCAAAGACCGCTATCTTGCTCATTGCGAACCATCCTGTTCAGATTCGGGCCTGCCCGTCTCACTGATGCCAGCACTCCTGGGATCGAAGCGTACTGCCGGAGCGACCTCCCCGCGTGCTTCCTCAACGAGTTTGGTGATTGCCCCCATGATCAGGTCAGTGCCAGACCGGAGCACCTCACCAGTAATCTCTGCATCCACCAACTCGCCCAGATCCACGGGTTCACCGACAATGAAGGTGACCGTGCGAGGTGGGAACAAGTGAAAATCCCTGGTGTAGGGCGGTAGCACCTCCTGGGCCCCCCACTGCCCAATCGGCACCACCGGGCAACCAGTTGTCAGCGCGAGATGAGCAGCTCCGGTTTTTCCACGCATTGGCCATCCGTCAGGATCCTTGGTGATGGATCCCTCCGGGTAGACCATGACCATCTCCCCCTTCTGCAGAGCCGCAACCGCATCGGTATATGCCTTGGTAGCTCCATCACTGAGTCGATGCACCGGTATTTGTTGGGCATTCTTCAGAACCTGCTTGAGGAATGGGATCTCAAACAGGGTGTCCTTGCCAAGGAAGCGTGGGATCCGACCGTGGTCATAGAGCATGTGCCCAAGGCAGAGCGGATCTATGTGAGAGATGTGGTTGGCCACCACGATGCAACCGCCACTTGCCGGAATCCGCTCGCCATGGATCCACCTACGTCTGGTGAAGGCCAACAGCTGCGGCTTCAGTAGCGCAATGGCCAAAGACCAGGCCCAGCCCCGGCGCTCCCGCAGTGGACGCACCCTCGACATGACACCCCCAGATCTTGGTTGGCTCCCCCAGTGCGCGGCGCCCGGGGACTCCCTGACACTATCCTCACAACCCCCTAGGAGGTAGTACCAATGCCGCACCGGTACGTCGTACTGGTCCCGATCAAGGCGGGCTCACAGCCCAAGAGCCGTCTGGATGCTGGCAACCTGCGCACTCAGGCCATGCAGGCTTTCGCCAGGGACGCCATCGCGGCTGCCCAGGCCTGTGATTTGGTGAGCGAGGTGCTGGTGATTTCCGCACGGGCACAACAGCTGGGAGAGAACGGCTGGTTGCCAGATGCGGGCAGCGGCCTGAATGCGGCCCTTGAGAAGGCTGCAGTAGAGGTATCCCGGACGCATCCAGACCGCGGAATAGTAGCCATGCTGGGCGACCTGCCGTGCCTGACTGCCGCCGATCTGAGCGCCGTACTCCATTTTGGGCTGAGTCAGCAACGCTGGTTCGTGGCTGATCATCACGGAACTGGAACCACGATGCTCGGTGTTGCACCGGGCCAGTTGCTGCTCCCCCGTTTTGGGGAGAGCTCAGCTCATGAACACCAGGCATCCGGAGCAACCGCCTGCGAACTTGAAGTGATCTCGGCTCGCATCGATATTGACACCAGATCCGATCTGGACATCGCTCTGGCTCATGGAGTGGGTGTCCACACCAGAAATGCACTTGGGGCTGGCCAGCTTTCGCCAACCAGCCCCAAGTGAGTCAAGCCGGATTACTTCTTCTTGGCAGGTGCCTTCTTGGCGGGTGCCTTCTTGGCGGGTGCCTTCTTGGCG
>CAZRKI010000021.1:0-37615 GCA_964600765.1 uncultured Marmoricola sp. | reverse complement strand
GCGAGAGCGAAGTCAGTGCGCTTAGCGTTGGCACTTATGGTTTCCAGCGAACGTTCACGAGATGACGCTGGCTTCTCGACCCGCTTCTCCTGGGACGAAACGTCCCCAGTCGAAACCAATCAGCCCCTCTTGAGTTGTACGACATGAAGTCTAGGGGGTAACGCCTACAGAAGCGATTTCATTTCCAACCGATAGGCTGGGTGCATGCTCGCTTACATCGTGGTCGGGATGATCCTGGGTTGGTTGGCCTGGCAGCTCAAACACGGCAAGGGTTTTGGCAGGTTGATCAACCTGATGATCTTCGGCATCGTCGGCGCGGTTGTGGGCGGTGTCGGGATGAACCTGCTGATCTTCAACAAGAACATCTTCGCTGTTGAGGCATGGAGCTTTGCCGCCGCCGCAGTGGTTGCCCTGGTGGTGCTGGGCCTGGTGCAGGCAGGCGTGGGACGTAAGGGCAAGTAGATGCTCGACTGTGCCTTCTGCGCGATCGTGGCAGGCCAGTCCAGGGCAGCCGTAGTGCTCGATGAGGAGCACCTGCTGGCCTTCCTCGACACCAGACCCCTGTTCAAGGGGCATGTGCTGTTGGTTCCCCGGGTTCATATCAGCACCCTGGATCAACTCCCCGAATGGTTGCGGGACCCATTTCTGGCCACAGCCCAGCGGCTATGTGTGGCCATGACCCGGATTGGGGCCCAGGGTTCCTTCGTGGCGATGAACAACACCGTCTCCCAGTCGGTGCCACACCTGCACTGTCACGTCGTACCGAGGACCAAGGGGGATGGGCTGCGCGGCTTCTTCTGGCCGCGCACCAAGTACGCCGATCAACAAGACCAAGCCGCCTGGGCAGAGCGAATCCGGACTGCCCTAAAGTAGGGCACACCAACCATCCAGCGAAGGAAGCAGATTCATGGGCCGTTTCGACCAGCGAGTAGCCGTCATCACCGGAGCAGCACGCGGAATTGGCGCCGGGATCGCCCGTCGCTTTGCTGAGGAAGGTGCTGCGGTTGCGGTCCTGGACCTTGACGAGGGCCAGGCGCAGGAGACCGCCGCTGGCCTGGGCGCCACCAAGGCCGTCGGGATCGGTTGCAATGTCACCGACGCAGCCTCGGTCGATCAGGCAGTCGCCAGGGTGCTCGATGAACTCGGTGGCCTGCATGTGCTGGTCAACAATGCTGGCATCACCCGCGACAACCTGCTGTTCAAGATGACCGAGGACGACTGGGACTCGGTCATGGCCGTCCACCTCAAGGGTCCCTTCCTGATGTGCAAGGCAGCCCAGAAGACCTTCGTGGACCAGAAGTACGGCAAGATCCTCAACCTCTCCAGCATCTCGGCCAACGGCAACGCTGGTCAGGCAAATTACAGCGCCGCCAAGAACGGCATCCAGGCCTTCACCAAGACCCTGGCCCTGGAGTTGGGCAAGTTCGGGGTAAATGCGAACGCGATCGCCCCAGGATTCATCGCCACCGAGATGACCGACGCCACGGCAGCGCGGTTGAAGATGGATGTCGAGGAGTTCCGCAAGCTCAACGCCGAGGCAAACCCGGTCAAGCGGATCGGCTTCCCCGAGGACATCGCCGCCGCTGCTGCCTTCCTGTGCAGTGACGAGGCCTCCTACATCACCGGTCAGACCCTGTACGTCGACGGTGGCGCCAAGATCTGAGCGACTGGCTCGGATTTTCCTCAGCAAACACGCCCTCTCGATACCCTGATTGGACTCTGCGACCCGTCATGCTTGCTCCCATGCGACTGTCCCGGACTACTTCCCTGCGCATCCTGACCGCACTACTGGCGGTCCTGCTTGGCTTCACCCTGGCTGGGTGCGGCAAGAAGTCAGAGGATGATGGAGAACCGATGGCCGAAGCGAGCACTCCGGCGCCACCACCTCCGGTCTGGCCCATGAGTGGATTGCCGATGCCGGCCGAACCCAACCATCCGGTGGTGATCGTCAAGGTCCCCAATACGCCAGATGCCCGCCCGCAGATGGGGTTGAACAAGGCCGACCTGATCACCGAGGAGCTCGTTGAGGGCGGCATCACCAGATTGGCCGTGGTCTTCGACAGTTTCATCCCCGGTGAGGTTGGGCCGGTGCGCTCCATGCGGGCCTCTGACATCGGCATTGCCAAGCCGGCAAACGCGGTGGTGGTTTCCAGTGGCGCGGCCCCGCCAACCATTGATCGATTCAATCGGGCCCGGGTCAAGTTCGTTGACGAGGGAGCCGATGGGATGTACCGCACCAGCAGTCGCCGGGCGCCGTACAACCTGATGGTCGACCTGAAGGAGTTCCTCAAGGAGGCCAAGCTACGTCGTGGTCATCCGCAGTCCTATCTGCCATGGGGGGAGTCTGCTGACTTCCAGGGAACTGGACCAGCGACCAGGATCCAGGCCCAGATGAGCACCTATCGCACCACCGACTTTGAGTTCCGTCAGGGCAAATACATCAACACCAATTCCTACACTGATGCCGGTTCTGACTTCCGGGCCGACAACGTGTTGGTGATCCGGGTCCGGGTGGGCGATGCCGGTTATCGCGACCCCTCAGGTGCGCCGGTTCCGGAGACTATCTACAAGGGTTCTGGAAACATGGCCCTCTTCCACAATGGTCAGGTGGTCCAGGGTAAGTGGAGCAAGGCTGATCTGGACTCGATGCCGGAGTTCACTGACGCTGCGGGTGCAGAGTTGAAGGTGCCAGCAGGCAAGACCTACATCTTGCTGGTGCCAGTCCAACCAAAGGGTGGCAACCTCAGCTTCCAGCCCTGAGTGAGGTCAGTTCTCCTCGTCAACCGCGGGGAGTTCGGTGCCCGATTCGGCCAGTCCGCGTAGGCCCTCGAGGATGAAACTGATCGCCACCTCAACCTGAGCGCTGGTTTCCTGGGCATCAGAAGCTCCGCTGATCATCTCACCAGCGGCTGACATGGCACCGAAGAAGATCCGACTGAAGGTTCGGCTCATCTCCTCATCCAGGGTCCAGTCGCCGGCCTTGACGACCGATCCCACGATGGTTTGCACGATGCCGTATGACGAGCGTTCCTCGGATTCGCGGAAGCGTTCATAGCCCAGGATCGCTGGTCCCTCCTGGATCACCACCCGTTGGTAGGTGGGATCCTGGACCACATCCAGAAAGGAACGAAGTCCGGCCTGGGCCTTCTCCCAGGGGTCCTTGGGTTCTTTCAGGGCCTTGCGGATTGTGTTGGCCGCAGCATCCTCGACCGAGACAAAGACAGCCTCAAACAGGGCCTGCTTGCCGGGGAAGTGGTGGTAAAGGGCTCCCTTGGTCACCTCTGCGCCGGCCACCACAGCATCCAGGCTGGTACCGACGTAGCCGCGGGTGGTGAACAGTTCGGTGGCCACCTCAAGCAGGGTTTTCTTGGTTGAGGCAGAAAAAGCGGCCCGTCGACCGCCTGTGACTCGCGGCACTTTTGGCAGCCCGCTGAGTCGGTCAGTAGGGAGAGCCATTCCGCGATTCTATGACATACCTACCGTAGGTGTGCTTGACCTCACGCATTTTGGTTTTGAGTTCTGGGCATCGGGATGCATACCCTCGGTACGTACTAACGGTATGTAGCTGACACGAGAAAGGTGCCACGACATGACCTGGAACAACTTTCACCGTCGCGGGGAGACCCTCCGCCTCGTGGAGGAAGTAGCCAACCAACGGGTGGATGCGGCCCTACCGACCGACGTCCCCGGGGTGAGTCAGCACTTCTACGACGACCTTGACCTGATTGCCGCGCTGGTACTGCGCTGGCACACCCGGCTCGCCGGGAATGTGGACCGGGCCCTGGTGTCCCAGCCCTGGGACCTTCCGGCTGCTGTCGAGCAGGCCTGGGCGAACACCGCCCAGGAGATGGCTGGAGTGCGACTGATCATCGACCAGTACACCCAGCACCCCACCGATGAGGACATGGGCCGGGCCCTGCTGAAGGCTGAACTGCGTGAATGGATGCGGTTGGCCACTTGGGCTGGTCTGGCCAGTGACCAGAGCGAGGCAGCCGCTGCAGTTGGCCGTCGGGTCCAGGAGGACGCGCGGGTCCTGCTGGCCAAAATGCAAGAAGACCAACCGAGCACTCCAGCAGCGAGTGGCTCGGACCAGGATTCCTCCAGCGAACATCCCTCCCACGTTTCGCTGGTGGAACGGATCAAGGCGGTTCTGGCTGCCTGACCCGTAACAACCACGAGCCCCACGCCAACTTGCGGTGATCCCGCAATCTCTCCCTCGACCGGCGCGGGGCTCGTGGCCTGTTTTCTGGGTTCGACCCCGTAGGATGGCCTGATGGCGCAACGCAATCCGATCGGCTTTGGCACCGGAGTCCTTGAGGACACCCGGGTGGATGAGCATTTGACGCCCACCGAGGATGGCGATCACGAACGTCTCTCCCACTATGTCCCAAAGGACAAACTGATGGAGGGCATGATCAACGGCACCCCAGTAGTGGCGTTGTGCGGCAAGGTGTGGATCCCCAGCCGCGATCCTGAGAAATTTCCGGTCTGCCCAGAATGCAAGGAGATCTGGGAAGGCCTGCGGAAGGATGATGAATGACCCTTTCGCCACGTCGGGTCAGCCTTGCCCTGGTCGTGATGCTGAGTTTTGTTGCCCTCACCCAGGTCTCGCCACCCGCGGGGGCCAAAGCCGGTCCGGACCACGCCTGTGTGCAGGAGCGCGACTCCCGACCAGCGCCAAAACATCGTCAGGCCATGTTGCGTGATCATTCACCTGTTCACCGCAACCAGATTTCTGGTTCCTCAGCATTGCTGCGTACTGGCGCCCTGCGCCCGCTTCCGGCTCGGGTCAACATCCCGGTCCGGGTGCATGTGATCCGTGGCAAGCATCGCCGGGAACGCGGACCCAACCGGACCCGGGTGCGGGCCCTGATTCGGATCCTCAACGGTGGCTTTGCTGGAGTACAGAGTGCGGATTCGGTACCCACCCGATTCCGGTTCAATCTCCGCTCGATTGACTACACCAGGAACGACTCCTGGTACCACGCCTACAACTACAGCCCGCCGGATACCCGGGCCAAGCGGCGATTGCACCGCGGCAACAAGCGCACCCTGAACGTCTATATCAATGGTGGCGGGGTCCGGAACCAACCAGTGTTGGGCTGGTCCCGGTTGCCCTGGCAGCAACCATCAAGTCCCAGGCTCGATGGGATCAGCGTCAATGTGGCTGCCCTCCCCGGTGGTGCAGCGGTGAATTACAACCTGGGTGACACGATCATCCACGAGACCGGCCATTGGTTGGGTCTACTACATCCCTGGCAGGGGGGGTGTGCTGATCCCAACGACGGGGTGGCTGACACTCCCGCGACCGCTGGACCGAGTTACTACTGTGATGATGATGCCGACACCTGTACTGCACCCGGACTGGATCCCATCCGTAACTTCATGAATTACTCATATGACATCTGCCTGAACCAGTTCACCGCGGGTCAGGTTGCCCGGATGGACCGGATGTGGGCCGAGTGGCGGTCGTAGTTGGTAGCTG
This sequence comes from uncultured Marmoricola sp., assembly GCA_964600765.1. Taxonomy (GTDB): domain Bacteria; phylum Actinomycetota; class Actinomycetes; order Propionibacteriales; family Nocardioidaceae; genus Marmoricola. The sequence continues at coordinate 32,130 of CAZRKI010000021.1, read as the reverse complement.
ATCTCTCACCGGCCTTCCCGGGTCGCGCAGCCTGGGGTACCGCCGCGAAATTGCGCGCCTGGCAGAGCGAGGCGATCGAGAAGTACTTCGCCACCAATCCCAGGGACTTCCTGGCGGTGGCCACACCCGGGGCGGGAAAGACCACTTTTGCCCTGACTGTTGCTGCTCAACTGCTGGCCCAACGCCAGGTGGACCGAATCACTGTGGTGGCCCCCACCGAGCACCTGAAAACCCAGTGGGCCCAGGCAGCTGCAAAGGTGGGGATCCCACTGGATCCGGGGTTCAGCTCCCTCAAGGGCAAGGCCAGCAAGGACTACGTCGGGATTGCCCTGACCTATGCCGGCGTGGCCACCAACCCCTTGGCCTACCGGATCCGCACTGAACGCAAACGCACCCTGGTGATCCTCGACGAGATCCACCATGCCGGTGATGCCCTTTCCTGGGGAGAGGCCATCTATGAGGCCTTCGAGCCCGCCCGCCGCCGGCTGGCGCTGACCGGGACCCCATTTCGCTCGGACATCAATCCGATCCCGTTCGTCACCTATGTGCCAGACCACGACGGTACGCCCCGTTCGGCAGCCGACCACACCTATGGTTACGCAGATGCGCTGGCCGATCACGTCGTACGCCCGGTCCTGTTCATGGCCTACAGCGGTTCCATGCAGTGGCGGACCCGAGCCGGTGATGAGGTCGCGGCCCGGCTGGGGGAGCCGCTGACCAAGGACCTGACCGCGCAGGCCCTGCGCACTGCTCTGGACCCAAATGGCTCCTGGATTCCGGCAGTTTTGGAAGCCGCTGACCGGCGCCTGACCGAAGTACGCCGCCATGTTGCCGATGCTGGTGGCCTGGTGATCGCCTCGGATCAGGACTCAGCCCGCGCCTATGCCGCCATCCTGGCCCGGATCGCGGGGGAGAAGCCGGTGCTGGTGCTTTCCGATGAGAAGGCCGCCTCCAGCCGGATCGCCAAGTTCTCTGAGGGGGACCAGCGCTGGATGGTGGCAGTTCGAATGGTTTCTGAGGGTGTGGACGTGCCCCGACTCGCGGTCGGGGTATATGCCACCACCACCTCGACCCCGCTCTTCTTCGCCCAGGCCGTGGGGCGATTCGTCCGAGCCCGTACGCGTGGTGAGACCGCGTCCATCTTCCTGCCCTCAGTGCCAAATCTGCTGGGTCTGGCCGCAGATCTGGAAACCCAGCGAGACCACGTGCTGGGGCGCCGGGTGCAGGATGAGGATGACATCTTCGCCGCCGAACAGGGATCGCTGGAGCAGGCCCAACAGACCCAGACCGAGCCGGATGAGGGCCTGCCCTTCGAGGCCTTGGGTTCCGAGGCCACCTTTGACCGGGTGCTCTATGACGGGGCCGAGTTTGGCCACGAGGGTGAAGTGCATGTGGGTTCGGATGAGGAGATGGACTTCCTGGGCATCCCCGGCCTGCTGGATCCTGATCAGGTTCGGGACCTGCTCCGCACCAGACAGAGCGAACGAGCCAAGCAGCGTCAACCCAAACCGGCCCAATCAGCACCAGTGGCGACCTATGAGCAACTTGATGCGCTACGTCGGGAGCTCAACGGGCTGGTGGCCGCCTGGCACCACCGGTCCGGGAAGCCACATGGGGTGATTCACACCGAGTTGCGGCGCGAATGCGGAGGACCTGCCGCTGCGGCGGCAACTGCGGTGGAGTTGCAGGAGCGGATCGACCGGGTCCGCCAGTGGGCGGCACGGCGTACCAGCTGAGGCTCAGAAGGGCGGGGAACCAAAGCCCTTGATCCGGAACCGGCCCCACGGATCAACATCGCTGATTCGGCCCTCGGCAGTGCCATGCGGGGTGGTCAGTTCCACGGTGGAGCCGGATTTGTAGGCCTCATCGAGGGCGTCATTCTGCTGGATCCGCCCGTACCAGTGGAAGCGACCATCGATCGGTTCGAAGTGGCCGCGCAACTGCACCTGGACGTCGATCCCGCCGATCGAGGCAGGTCCGGTGTATTCCTCTTGCTCCTCGTGGTGAACCTCAGTCATTGATCTTCCTAAGTGGTGTTGGGGGAATTAATTGAGCAGTCTCGCCAAATGTTCCGATCTCAGAGAGCTTGCCGAGCTTATCCAGATCAACACCGAGCTCGCGGGCGGCACCCTCGAAGGCGTGCCAGATGAAGGTGCTCATGTGCAGGCTCATCACCTCTGCGCTCATGGTGCCGCGCTGCAGCCACCAGCTCCCCACCGACATCCCGATCCCGACCACCGCATGTGCCCACGGCTCTGCAGCGGATGAATCCAGCCCCAGGGCATAGAGGTCATCGTTGAGCATGAATGTCATCCCGGTGGCGATGGTGTCGATGGCGGTGGCCACGTCAGCCTCATCGGTGCGGTTCTCCAGGACCAGGAAGAACAACTCCTGGTGGGTCTGGATCAGGTTCAGGTAGGAAGTGCAGGCTTCCAGCAACCGATTCCGGATTGGCTCCTCGGTGTCCAGGGCTATCCAGATGGCATTGATGATCTGCTCAGCGGCCCAATTGCCAACCGAGGTCATCAAATCGTGCTTGTCGGTGAAGTAGCGATACAGGACCGGTTTGCTCACCCCCGCTATAGCCGCGATCTCGGTGATTCCGGCACCGCGTCCGTGAGTCTCGATGGCCAGCACCGCCGCTTCGACGAGTTCGGCGCGGCGTTCCTCGCGATGGGTGTCCCAACGGGCTGAACGGCCATCACGGGTCTCGTCCTTGGGGTCTTTCTTTTTGGTGGCGACTTTCACCTTGGGAAGGTTGACCTTTGGGGGCATAACCCGCATCATAGTCGATATGCATTACCACCAGTAACAGTTACCGGAAGGCAAATCGATGACTGCAACCGTGCCGGATAATCCCAGGCTTGAGCGTTTGCTCAATTCCTCCGCTCGTCACTCCTATGATCCGCTGGTCGATATCGACTGGAATGCACCAGTTCCCCAGGACAAGTGGGGCATGCTGCCCAAGCGGATGTCGCTTTATGGCACCGACCTGTGGGATTCACTGACCGAGGAGCAGCGACTCACCCTGTCCTGGCACGAAGTTGCCTCCATCAGCAGCGTCGGGATCTGGTTCGAGGTGATCCTGATGCAGATGATGCTGCGCGATCTCTATGACGACGATCCCAAGAGCATGCACATGCACTATGCCCTCACCGAGGTTGCCGACGAGTGCCGTCACTCCACCATGTTCGGCAAGGCGATCGACCACTTCGGGGTGCCTGCCTACGGGCCGCCACCGGCGATCTTCAAGCTGGGACGTCTGTTCACCAAGATCGTGCGTGGCCCCTCCTCCTATGGCGCCATCCTGGTGGCTGAGGAGATCCTGGACAGTTGGCAGCGCGAAATGCTCCATGACGAGAGCATTCAGCCAGTTGTGCGGATGGTCAGCAGGATCCATGTTTTGGAGGAGGCCCGCCACATGGCCTTCGCCCGCGAGGAGGTTTCCCGGATGATGCCGAGCCTCAACAAAACCCAGCGGACCATCCAGCAGTTCCAGGTGGCTCAGGTCAGCGCCTTCGTGGCAAAGTCCCTGATCAACCCAGCGGTCTATGAATCAGTCGGGATTGACCCCAGGGTTGGGCGTCGTACGGCCTGGAAGAACCCGTACTACATCGAGACGCTCAATCAGTTGGGTACCAAACCGGTGGCATTCCTGCGCGAGGTCGGATTGATCTCCCCTCGCACTGAACCGATCTGGCGCTCAGGCCACTTGATCCCCTGATCAGGGGCGGTGACCGGGCACAATCAGTACATGACTGATCCGGAACCGACCGAGCACCTCATCGTCGAACACCGAGGCGGAGTACTCCGTTTGCTGCTCAACCAACCCGAGACCTTCAATGCCCTCACCGAGGAAATGTTGGTCGGGCTGGTTGAGCAGCTTCGTTTTGCCACCACCAGACCGGACGTGCGCGTCGTACTGATCAGTGGGGAGGGGCCGGCCTTTTCGGCGGGTGCCGATCTGAGCGGGGAGAATCCCCAGGACAAGTACGACGGGGAATCGGTTGATGCCGCCAACGTGGTGGTTCAGACGATCCTGGACTGCGACAAACCAGTTGTTTGTGGCCTTAATGGTGTGGCCGCGGGGGTGGGCTTCTCGCTGGCCCTGGCCTGCGATCTGATCATCGCCACCGAATCCGCGTCCCTGACCTTCGGCTTCGGGGCGATTGGTCTGATGCCGGACGGTGGTGCCTCCCTACTGGCGTCTGCTGCCTGTGGGCGACCCCAGGCGATGCGGCTGGCCCTGCTCAGCGAACTGGTATCCGCCCCTGATGCCTACTCAATGGGTTTGATCTCCCAGGTGGTCCCCGATGAGGACTATGCCCAGGAACTTGATCGGACCCTGAACCGCTTGGCTCGGTTGGCTCCGCTGGCCCTGACTGCCACCAAACGGGCAATCAACGCCGCTACTTTGGACCTGTTGGATCAGATCTTCGCACGTGAGCGCACGGGTCAGGCCATGCTGCTGCGCACCGCGGATGCAGCAGAGGGGATGCGCGCCTTCGTGGCCAAGCGCAAACCGAACTTCACCGGTAGCTGACTGAACTCAGGCGACCCGGACCCCGGCCGCGCTCAACTCAGCCAGGGCTGCCTGGGTTGAATCCGGGGCCACCCCGGCGCACAGGTCAGTCAGTACGGTGGTGTCGAAACCGGCTCGGACGGCGTCCAGGGCGGTGGCCCGGACACAATAGTCAGTGGCGATCCCACAGACGTCCACAGCCCTGATCTGGTGTTCATTCAACCAATCGAGCAGGCTTTCCCCAGCCGTGGTCCGACCCTCAAAACCCGAATAGGCGGCCTCATGGGCGCCCTTCAGGAAGACCGCATCAAAGGGCTGAGGATCCAGGTTCGGATGGAAGGCCTCGCCATCGGTTCCGGCCTGGCAATGGACTGGCCAACTGTTCTGGAAATCCGGCTCAGCGGCCCAGTGATCACCCGGATCGAGATGGTGGTCCTTGGTGGCCACGACCACATCGTAGGCCGGTGCCTTGGGGTCCTTGTTGGTCCAATGGTGCAGCAGGGAGGAGATGTCAGCGGCCACCTGGGCTCCGCCGGTCACCGCAAGCGAGCCACCCTCGCAGAAGTCATTTTGGACATCGACCACGATCAGCGCCTTCATGGCACAAACCCTAGCCGAATCGGTTCACTCAAACACGGTCCCAATGGCTGGCTCGCCACGGGCCAGGGAATGTGCCGATAGAGGCAACTCGGCAAACGATTTGCGATGACGTTCCTGCGCCCTGGCCAGGTCCTCCCGGCCCACGACCTCACCCTGCTTGATCAGTGGTACCAACAGGGCCCGGTCATCGCCGTCGTTGTGGGCGGGTTGCCCGATCCCGATCACTTCAGCGGTGGCGGTGCCATCCGGATTACGTCGGCGGAGGGCAAACTTGCGTCCCCCGATGGAGATCTTGTCCTTGCTCTTCTTGGCCACCTCAACCAACTCGCCATCAGCGCCAGCCCGGGCTACCAGCTTGTAGACAAATCCACTGGTGGGATGGCCACTTCCGGTCACGAGTTGGGTGCCCACGCCATAACCGTCAACCGGGGCTGAGGCAAGAGCTGCGATGGCGAACTCATCCAGATCAGAGGTGACGATGATCCGGGTGCTGGTTGCGCCGAGCGCATCCAGTTGGTCACGAACTCGTACGGCGAGCACGCCCAGGTCACCGGAATCAATGCGCACGGCACCCAACTGTGGGCCTGCGATCTCAATCCCCAACCGAACCGCCTCAGCGATGTCGTAGGTGTCGACCAACAAAGTGGTCCCGGCGCCCAAAGAGGTGACCTGGGCCCGGAAGGCGTCCGCCTCGGAGTCGTGCAACAGGGTGAAGGAATGGGCGCTGGTGCCAGTGGTGGGCACCCCAAAGCGCTTCCGGGCAGCCAGATTCGAACTGGCTGCAAAGCCAGTGATGTACGCCGCGCGGGCCGCCGCCACTGCGGCTTCCTCATGCGTACGGCGTGAGCCCATCTCGATGCAGGGGCGGCTGCCAGCAGCCTTGGTCATCCGTGAGGCAGCAGACGCGATTGCGGAATCGTGGTTATAGATGGACAGCAGCACCGTTTCCAGGATCACCGCCTCTGCGAAACTGGCCTCCACGACGAGGATGGGCGAGTAGGGGAAATAGGTCTCTCCTTCTCCATAGCCATACATGTCCCCGGTGAATCGGTAGTTGGCCAGCCACTCGATGGTTTGCTCGTTGACCACCTGTTCGCGGGACAGGAAGTCCAGTTCCTGATCGGAGAAGGTGAACTGCTCCACAGCGTCCAGCGCCCGGCCCACGCCGGCCACCACGCCGTAGCGACGGCCGGAGGGCAATCGGCGTGGAAAGAGTTCAAAAATTGAGTGTCGATCCGCGGTGCCAGCCGACAGGGCCGCCTGCAGCATCGTCAATTCGTAGTGGTCGGTCAGGAGCGCCGATGAGGAGGTCACGTGCCCACTTTATTGGGATTGGGCACAATAGGGCTGTGTCCGCATCGCCAACTGAGCTCGAGGACCAGGAACTTTCCGATCTGGTCCAGTTGTCCTCGCCCTGGGTGACCATCGTCTGGAACGACCCGATCAACCTGATGTCCTATGTGACCTTTGTCTTTCAGCAGTACTTCGGATACCCGAAGTCAAAGGCGGAGAAGCTGATGCTGGAGGTGCATCACGACGGAAAGTCGGTGGTTTCCTCAGGCAGTCGGGAGGCCATGGAGCGTGATGTCCAGGCGATGCATGAATATGGCCTGTGGGCCACGATGCAGAAGGCGGACCTGTGAGTAACGGATTCAGCTGGCACCAACGCAGTGGTACTGCGGTGGCCACCTTCAGTGCCATGGAAGCGGGACTGCTTCGGTCCCTGGCCAGGCAGATCATTGAGTTGTTGCACAACGAACAAGCGATGAACCTCTCCGAGTCTGACCCCCTGGAAGCGCTCCTGGATTTCTCTGGTCCCACCACGGCTCCCACCGACCCGGTTCTGGCCCGGTTTTTTCCAACTGCCTACCCAGATGATGAGGAAGCCGCCGGTGATTTCCGTCGCTTCACCGAGGGCACGCTGCGCGATGGCAAGGCCCAGGCTGCTGCCAGTGTGATCGACACCCTTGAGGAGGCGGGGCTACCAGTGCAGGAAGTCGAGGGGATCTACATTGATGTGGAACTGGATGAAGCCACGGCACTGACCTGGCTGAAAGCGTTTACCGACATCAGGTTGGCCATCGGCACCAGGCTTGGGGTGGCTGACGGGGATGAGGAGTTCTGGGCCGCCCTTCCCGAGGATGACCCGCGTGCTCACGTCCATGACATCTACAGCTATCTGGCCTTCCTGCAGGAGACCCTGGTCACTGCCCTTTCTGTCCGGGTAATGGGCAGTGCGGACCCGGAAAACTGACTGACCTAACCTGTTAGTCGTGCTTGAGATCAGCCAGCAACTCATCGACCAGATGGTTGCCCACGCAAAGCGGGACCACCCCGATGAGGCCTGTGGCGTGATTGCAGGACCAGAAGGCGCTGATCGTGCGACCCGCTTCGTGCCCATGATCAATGCAGCCGGTAGCCCAACCTTTTATGAGTTCGACTCGACGGAATTGCTGGGGCTCTACAAGCAGATGTGGGCAAATGACGAGGAACCAGTGGTGATCTACCACTCCCACACTGCCACAGAGGCCTATCCCAGTCGGACCGATGTCAACCTGGCCACTGAGCCGGGGGCCCACTATGTGTTGGTCTCCACCCGCGAACACGGGAATAATCCGGGCCCAGTGGAGTTCAGGTCATACAGAATCATTGACGGCGAGGTCACCGAAGAGGAGATCTCGATCGTTGACCCAGAAGATAATCGAGTCTGAGTAGAACTGAGGAAAGATGGCTGTCGAAGTTCGGGTCCCCACGATCCTGCGCAATTTCACTGGTGGCGAGAAAGCAGTCAACGGCGAAGGTGCCACCCTCAGCGCTTTGATTGACAACCTGGAGGCAAACCATCCAGGAATCAAGGAACGTCTGATCGAGGCTGGCGACCTGCGTCGGTTCATCAATGTGTATGTCAATGACGAGGATGTCCGTTTCACTGGTGGCCTGGAGACCCCTTTGTCCGATGGTGACCAGGTCGTGGTGCTGCCCGCCGTAGCCGGAGGCTGATCGGTTCCCCTTGGCGCGTTTCGAGAATCTCCTCGCCTCAGTCGGCAACACCCCCCTGGTGGGGTTGCCGGCCCTGTCGCCATCCCCGCAGGTGCGGCTCTGGGCGAAATTGGAGGACCGCAATCCGACCGGGTCCATCAAGGACCGGGCTGCCCTGATGATGATCGAGCAGGCTGAGCGGGAGGGACGACTCCGACCCGGTTGCACGCTCCTGGAGCCGACGTCGGGCAATACCGGGATCTCCCTGGCGATGGCCGCCAAACTGAAGGGCTACCGGCTGGTCTGTGTGATGCCGGAGAACACCTCAACCGAACGGCGCCAGTTGTTGCACATGTGGGGTGCGGAGATCTTCTCCTCACCAGCGGCTGGCGGTTCCAACGAAGCCGTCCGGGTGGCCAAGCAGATGGCTGCAGAGCACCCGGACTGGGTGATGATGTACCAGTACGGTAACCAGGCCAATGCCCTGGCGCATGAACTTGGAACCGGGCCCGAGTTGCTGGCCGACCTGCCCGACATCACTCACTTCGTGGCTGGTCTGGGCACCACCGGCACTCTGATGGGGGTCAGCCGGTTCTTCCGGAGGGCAAAGCCCGACGTACGCATCGTGGCCGCCGAGCCCCGCTACGGCGAGTTGGTCTATGGCCTACGCAATCTCGATGAGGGTTTCGTGCCGGAGTTGTATGACGAGACGCTGATCGATTCGCGCTTCTCGGTCGGTCCCCGGGATGCGGTTCGACGGGTGCGCGAGTTGTTGGAGTCCGAGGGCATCTTTGCTGGCATCTCAACCGGTGCCATTCTGCATGCAGCATTGGGCCAGGCAGCCAGGGCAGCGAAGGCCGGGCAGAGCGCTGACATCGCCTTCGTGGTGGCTGACGGCGGCTGGAAATACCTGTCCACTGGCGCCTATGAAGGCACCATCGAGGAAGCCGAACAACGACTGGAAGGGCAGCTCTGGGCATGATCCCTCTGCAACTGGCCATCGGTGCGATGTCACTGCTGATGGTGTTGGTCCTGGTCGGATTCATGATCGCTGACCGGCGCCCGAACAACCTGGTGATCAATGCTCTGGTGGCAGTCGAAATCGCCCTGGTCGGCCAGTTGGGGCTAGGCCTGATCCGGGTGTTCAGGGGAGCCCCGGATCACGTGTCGGTCTGGGAGTACGTCGGTTACCTGATGGCCATCTTGTTGATTCTGCCCGCTGGAGTGGTGTGGAGTTCAGCGGAGCGGACCCGATCGGGTACCGCGGTGCTGGTGATTGCGGTACTGCTCGTGCCCTTCCTTTGTCTGCGGATAAACCAGATCTGGCCCGCCTGATGGTTGCTGCTGCTTTGAATACCGGTCTTGGCCGGGTGTTGGTTTTTGCCTACGGAATCCTTGCCCTGAGTTCCACTGCCCGATCGGCAGTGCAACTGGGCACCAAGGCAACTCAGGCGCCACTTCCCTATGTGCTCAGCGCGGTGGCAGCGGTGGTCTACATCGTCGCCACCTGGGCCCTGGCCACGGATCGCCGAGCCATTGCGGTGGCTGCGGTGGGCTTTGAGTTGGCTGGCGTGCTGATTGTGGGTACGACCAGCCTGTTGTTGACCCAGGACTATCCGGATCAGACGGTGTGGTCTGGTTTCGGTGCCGGCTATGGCTGGGTGCCACTGGCGCTACCAGTCCTGGGCCTGTGGTGGTTGTGGCACACCCGACCCGGAAAGGGGCAGGTGACCTAGGTCATAATCACTGATCTTCGCACCGATCAGGATTAGCCTGATCACCTGATGATGGACGCTCCGATTGGCATCTTCGATTCCGGCTTCGGTGGCCTGACGGTGGCCCGGGCCGTGATTGACCAATTGCCACACGAATCCATCACCTACCTGGGTGACACTGCCCGACAACCCTATGGTCCCAAGCCAATCGCGGAGGTACGCGAGTACGCCCTGGAGTGCCTGGACCACCTGATGGATCGGGGAGTCAAGGCTCTGGTCATCGCTTGCAACTCGGCCAGTGCGGCAGTGCTTCGTGATGCCCGGGAGCGATACGACGTGCCGGTGATCGAGGTGATCCTGCCGGCCACCCGCCGGGCCGTTGCTGCCACCCGAAATCATCACATCGGAGTGATCTCTACCCGGGCCACCGCAGACTCCAGGGCCTATGACGATGCCTTTGCTGCTGCTCCGCACATCTCCCTGGCAACCCGGGTCTGCCCCCGGTTTGTGGAATTCGTCGAGGCGGGGATCACCAGCGGGCCAGAACTGACAGCAGTGGCACATGAATACCTCGGCCCACTGGTTACCCAGGGAGTTGACACCCTGATCCTGGGTTGCACCCACTATCCACTCCTGACCGGCATGATCAGCTACGTGATGGGTGATGGGGTCACGCTGGTGAGCAGCGCTGAGGAGTGCGCCAAGGATGTCTTCAGAGTGCTCCTGGAGCATGGCATCGAGTGCACCGATCAGACCAAACCGGGGAACTATGAATTCCTTACCACCGGCGCCCCTGAGGAGTTCGCCACCATTGGGCGTCGCTTCCTGGGCCCAGAACTTCAGGCAGCCACCCAATTCGTGGGTCAGGTGGTGGCTGGATGAAGGTAACCATTGTGGGCAACTCCGGCTCCTACCCTGGGCCGGGTTCGGCGGCCAGCTGTTATCTGGTCAGTGCCAGCGCGGCCGGGCGTGAGTACCACCTCCTGTTGGATCTGGGGAATGGTGCCCTGGGTGCCCTGCACCGCCACCTGGACCCAGCCCTGGTGGATGGGGTGCTGATCTCACACCTTCATGCTGACCACTGCCTGGACCTTTGTGGCTATTACGTGCTGCGCAGGTACCACCCCGATGGGGCGATGCCACAGATCCCGGTCTGGGGACCCAAGGGCACCGCCCGTCGATTGGCCCGGGCCTATGGGCTGGCCAAGGACCCCGGGATGGGGGAGGAGTTCGATTTCCGACGTTATCCCGATGAGCCCTTCCGGCTTGGTCCCTTCACCATCACCGCACGTCGGGTGGCCCACCCGGTGCGGGCCTACTCGCTTCGGGTCGAGGCGAATGGTCGGGTACTGGCCTACTCAGGAGACACCGGCGCCTGCCAGTCGTTGGTGGAGAACGCCCGAGCGGCCGACCTGTTCTTGTGCGAGGCATCCTTCCTCGAGTCAGGTGATAATCCCCCTGACCTGCACCTGACTGGTGCTGAGGCCGCTCAGCTGGCGAGCCAGGCCGGTGTCGACCGTTTGCTGCTCACCCACATTCCACCCTGGCATGACTCCAGTTTGGTGTTGGCCGAAGCCAGGGCAGCCTATTCAGGAACTGTCTCCCTTGCTGAGGTTGGCCTGACCTACGAGGTGTGAATCCCTGATCCAATGCCACCACCCTTGGGGTGGTCTGGCAGGCTTTCGCCATGATCAAGCTTGAGCATGTCACCAAGCGATACGGTGATTTCACCGCGGTGGACGATGTTTCCTTCCAGGCAGAGCAGGGACGGGTCACTGGCTTCCTTGGGCCCAATGGTGCCGGTAAATCCACCAGCATGCGGATCCTGGTTGGCCTGACCCCATCCGATAGTGGGAGAGCCACCATCGGTGGTCGTGAGTACGCCGCCCTACCAAACCCAGCACGCCAGATAGGCGTGCTCCTGGATGCCTCAGCCCAGCACAACGGGCGCACTGGCCGTGAGGTCCTGAGGATCAGCGCGGACACGATGGGTATCCCACGCACCCGGGTTGATCAGATGCTGGAAATGGTGGGGTTGAACTCCACAGAGGCAAAGCGTCGGGTGCGCAACTACTCCCTGGGTATGAGGCAGCGCCTGGGCATCGCCAATGCCATGTTGGGCGACCCCGAGGTGCTGATCCTCGATGAGCCGGTGAATGGCCTGGATCCAGCCGGGATCCATTGGATGCGTGGCATGCTGCGCCACTTCGCCGACAACGGCGGTACGGTGTTGCTCTCCAGCCACCTCCTGCATGAAGTGGAGCAGGTTGCCGATGATCTGGTCCTGATTGGCAACGGCCGGATTGCTGCGGCTGGTCCCAAGGAGTCCCTGTTGACCAGTCAGGGCAGCCATGTGGAGACCGCCAGCCCTCGGGAGTTGGAGGAGGGACTGAGGTCCCGCGGGATCGGATTCACCGCCATCGAGACCGGACGGTACGCCGTGGAGGCCGAACCGGTGATCGTTGGCCAGGTGGCGGCAGCCACGGGAGCAGTACTCGTGGAGTTACGCCGCGCAGATGGTGCCGGACTGGAAGACCTCTTCTTCCAGTTGACGGCCGACAGTTCCCGTGATGACCTGACCAGCCCGAACCCCGGAAAGGGTGCACTGAGATGAGCCAGACCAAAACTGACGGGATCCCCTTTGCCCGCCTGGTCAAGGTGGAATTCCGCAAGATGGTGGACACGCGGGCGGGCCTCTGGTTGCTGATCGTGACCGCAGCCATAACCGCTCTGGCCATGTTCATTGCCGCGATCGTGTCCATCACCCAGGACACTGAGATCAGTTTCAACGCCTACTTGATGACCTGTGCCTACACCTCAGGGATCCTGCTGCCCGTGCTCGGGATCATGCTGGTCACCCAGGAATGGGGTCAACGCACCGGCATGGTCACCTTCGTGCTGGAGCCAAGGCGATCCCGGGTGATCCTGGCCAAACTTGTCACCGGGGTGCTGTTGGCCTGGTTGGTGGTGCTCCTGGCCTTCCTGGTGGCTGCGCTCTCGAACGTGATTGCGGCCCTGGGGCGCGGGGCCAGCCCCTCCTGGGATCTGGATTGGCACTTCGTGTTCGCCTTCTTGTTCGGACAGACCTTTGCCATGCTGGTGGGCTTCGCATTGGCGGCGCTGCTGCTCAATACCCCTGCTGCGATCGTGCTCTTCTTTGTGGCCACCTTCGTCCTACCAGTGGTGATCTCCACTGTGTCACTCACCGTGTGGAAGGGGCTGGGCACGGCTCAACCCTGGTTCGATTACTCCATTTCCCAATCCCACCTGATGTTGAATGAAATGACCGGGGAGCGCTGGGCCCAGCTCGGAGCCACCACTGTCCTGTGGGTGGTTCTTCCGGTCATCCTGGGGGTTTTGCGGATCACCCGCGCGGAGGTCAAATAGCCGGCCCGGATACGCTCCAGCCATGACTTCCACCAGAGCCGATGGGCGTGCTGCAGATCAACTCCGGGAGATCCGGATCACCCGGAACTGGCAGGACCATCCGGCCGGTTCGGTGCTGATCGAGTTCGGTCGCACCCGGGTGCTGTGCGCCGCTTCTGCCTCTACTGGGGTGCCGCGGTGGCGCACTGGATCCGGGCTCGGCTGGGTCACCGCGGAGTACGCCATGCTGCCCTCGGCCACCAACACCCGTTCCGATCGGGAGTCGGTCAAGGGGCGCATTGGTGGTCGCACCCATGAGATCTCCCGATTGATCGGTCGCTCCCTGCGAGCGGTGATCGACTATCGGGCCCTGGGGGAGAACACCATCGTGCTGGATTGCGATGTGCTGCAGGCCGATGGCGGCACCCGTACGGCTGCGATCACCGGCGCCTATATCGCCCTGTCCGATGCGGTGGCCCATCTGAAACGAGAGGGTGCCCTGACCGGAGATCCCTTGTTGGACTCAGTGGCGGCGGTGTCAGTGGGCATCATCGATGGTGAGCCACGCCTGGACCTGCCCTATGAGGAGGACGTGCGCGCTGAGACCGACATGAACGTGGTCATGACCGGTTCTGGCAGGTTCGTGGAGGTGCAGGGCACCGCAGAAGGCGCTGCCTTCGATCGGGCCGAACTCGATGCACTACTGGATCTGGCCGCGAAGGGATGTGCCGACCTGGCCCGGTTGCAGCAGGAGTCCTTGGGGTGAGCCCCAAGGTATTCCTGGCCTCCCGCAACCCCAAGAAGCTGGCGGAATTGCGGCGGATCCTTGATGAGCGGATCCCAGGGGTCGCGGTACTGGGCCTTGATGACGTCGCGCCATATGAAGAACCGGTAGAGGACGCTGACTCATTCACAGCGAACGCCCTGCTGAAGGCCAGGGCGGCGGTCGCAGCCACTGGACTCCCATCGCTGGCAGATGATTCCGGCCTTTGTGTGGCTGCCCTGAACCAGATGCCTGGTGTTCTCTCCGCTCGTTGGTCTGGCCTGCCCAGATCGGATCAGCGAAACAACCAACTACTCCTGGACCAACTCCACGATGTTCCCGAACCGCGACGGGGAGCTGCTTTCCAGTGCGCTATCGCCTTCTGCTGGCCAGAACCGAATGGCACCGTGGGAGAGCTCGTGGTTGAGGGGCAGATGCCCGGGTTGATCATCCGGGAGCAGCGTGGCGCCGGTGGGTTTGGCTATGACGTGGTCTTCGTGCCCGACCAGCAACAGGGCAACCGAACCAGCGCTGAAATGACAGCTACCGAGAAGGATGCGATTTCCCATCGTGGCCAGGCACTCCGGGAAATCGCACCCCAGGTGGTTCGGGTGTTGGCTGGGCTGGATTAGCCAGCCAGGATTCGCTGCTTCTGGGCCTCGAACTCGGCGTCGGTGAGTACGCCAGCAGCGCGCAATTCGCCAAGCTTGGTCAACTGTTCCAACAGTTGCTCATTGCCAGCTGGAGCTGGCGGTGCCACTGGAGCCGGTGGCACCGGGGCTGGTGGTGCAGCAAACTGCTGTGCCTGCTGTGCCTGCTGTGCCGCAGCTGCATCCTGAACCGCCCAGCGCTGTTGTTGGCGTCGGTGCACCGAGCCAGCCACCCTGGTGGCCACAGCTGCCTTGGCGGCGGTTTTGAGCAATCCCATGATGTCTCCTAGTTGGTTGTCTGATTGAGTGCGGATTCGAGTTCTTCTGGGTCGATTGTGCCCGCCAGGACTGCCTGCCCCCCGGCCTGCAGCCAGGCTGCGGCGACCGGGTCAAGGGTGTGGGTCAGATAGACAAGGGCCAGGGCGTAGGTATCGGCGCTGAGGGATTGCGCGATGGTGTCCAGGTCATCCTGATCCAGGATGCCCGAATCGACACCCTCAAATGCGGCCAGTGATTCCGGGGTGCCGGGTGCCACCTGAGCCAGGGGAGCGGTGACGCCACTCCCGTCAGTGCCCAGCCGAATGCACTCCAAATCAAGGATCTCCACTGCACCCCGTTCGACCTCGGTGAGTAGTAGCTCCAGACCGGCAATGGGGTTGGCGCCGTTGGGGAAGGTGAGCACCAAATACTCAAAGAGCCCGGTGAATGGCAGGTTGTTGGCTTGATTCGCACTCATGTGAGAACAATAGCCACTACCTGGGTGCCGGAGGGGGGACTTGAACCCCCACGCCCGAAGGCACAGGTACCTAAAACCTGCGTGTCTGCCAATTCCACCACTCCGGCATGCACTGGGGCACTGTTGGTGCGCCCCTAGTGTAGTGACTGCGCGGCTCAGTCCAGATTCAGGTCCCGGCGCAACTTGGCGACATGCCCGGTGGCCTTCACGTTGTACTGCGCCAACTCGATCCGCCCTTCCTCATCGATCACGAAGGTTGACCGGATCACTCCCTGCACCACCTTCCCGTAGAGCTTCTTCTCCCCGAACGCGCCATAGGCCCCCATCACCGACCTGTCTGCATCAGAAGCCAGAGTGATGGTCAGGCCATCACGCTCGCGGAATCGGGCCAACTTCTCGGGCTTATCCGGAGAGATGCCGACTACCTCATAACCGGAGGCCTTCAGTGAGTCCAGGGAGTCGGTGAAATCGCAGGCTTGTTTGGTGCAACCGGGAGTCATCGCGGCCGGGTAGAAGTACACGATCACCTTGCGACCGTGCAGGTCTTTCAAGGACACCTGTTCCCCGGTGTCGGTGGGGAGGACGAAGGTAGGGGCGATGTCGCCGGGGGTAAGGCGTGGGCTTTGATCGGACATGCCCTGAGGGTACCCACCCTGGTCTTGGTAGGGTCAGCCACGTTGTTTTTGCAAGTTATTCCAATCCGATTACCGAGGAGCTCTCGTGGCCGACACCTCCGATATCGAGCGTGAGATCGAGCAGACCCGCGAACAGCTGGCCACGACGATCGACCAGTTGCTCTACCGCACCCATCCCCGCACGATCGTGTCCCGGGAAATCAACCAGGTTAAGGGGTTCTTCGTGGATCCAGCAGGGGCTCCGCGCACCGAGAACCTGATCAAGGTGGCCGCCGGAGCAGCAGGGACGATTTTGGTGCTGATGGTGATCAGAAAGATCGTTCGCTGAGACCGTGACTCCACGCAGGACCGCTGACATCCCCAATCCAACCGGTGGCCGGACACCGATCAAAATGCTCTTTGACCGGGTCCTGGTCGCGGTGGACCGTGAGGAGGGCGAACGCCGCTCCACCGGGGGCATCCTGATCCCTGCCACCGCTGCCATGGGTGGCCGACGCCTGGCCTGGTGTCGGGTGGTGGCCGTCGGCGCGAATGTACGCAGCGTCGAGGTGGATGATCGAGTGCTCTTCGATCCCGAGGACAAGGCCGAGGTTGAAGTCGGTGGTGAGACCTATGTCGTACTTCGTGAACGTGACATCCACGCAGTGGCCGCTGATCGATTGGGTGAGTCGCTGACCGGTCTCTACCTGTGACAACTGCCACGGTTCAACCGGGCAATCCCGGCCAGGTCACCTGGCTGGAAACCAGTAGCCGTGACCCTTGGCGACATCAGTTGCCTGGTGTTGGAGGTGTGGCTCAGACCCAGGACGTGACCGAACTCATGGGGTACCAGTGACTGCTGGAACCACTTGGCGTAGGGGACCGAGCCCTTCCCTGCAGGGCCACGCATCCGGACCCGGCGCTTGGTCATTGCCCGATAATCGCCCGAATCGAGCACCATCCGGATGCGACCGAGTTCCATCCGGCCAGCACGGGACAGTTGGCTGACCGAGGTCCAGCCGGCAGTTCGCCCAGCTAGTTGACGCGTCCTCTTCGCAGTGCTGAATCCGATTCGGATCGGAGCGGTGGCGAACTGTTCACCCGGAGCCATGGGCCCGTCCCAGGCAAGGTTGGTCAGGCCGGCGAAGTAGAACTGATGACCAGTTTGTTGTGAGATCTGCGGTAGTGCCCGCCGGATTGCACGGACCATTGCCGGTGTGCCATTCGCAGGATTGATCAGCACTGCGTGGGGATGGCAGTTGTGGTATCCCAGCGGCTCGCCATTCGCTCTGAGGAAAAAGAAGGTGTAGCCGGGATCCGAGGCGGCTGAGGATGGGATCGGGGGGATCAGAGAGGTCATCAGGGCAGCAATGGTTGCCAGGATTGCGAGAATGGGGCGTTTCATAAATACCTGATGCCTTGCTGCTTGCCTTTTTGGTACGCCGTCAGGGACTCGAACCCCGAACCCGCTGATTAAGAGTCAGCTGCTCTGCCAATTGAGCTAACGGCGCGTGAAGCGAGTGGAACATTAGCAAAGCTGGGCGCGAATATCGAATCGAGGGCTGCCTGGACCCGGTGTGCGGCCGTTCAGTTCCGCTATTGGGACGCGATCCACCAGGTGGTTCCGGAGGGGTCCATGACGCCACCGCGCAGATCGTCGTCAGCACTCTTGCGAATCGGTTCCTGGATAGAGGTTGCTCCCGCTGCCAGGGCGCTCCGGAACACTGCCTTCACGTCCGGAACATAGATATGGAGGTGCGGAGCGTATGACTGGGTGGGGGTGACGCCGCCACCGATCATCAACACGCTGTCATCTATTTGGATTTCGGCATGCATCAGGGAACCGTCTGGACGATCGAAACGACGCAGGAGTTCCCCTCCGAAAGCCTCCTCGACGAGGGTGAGCAGCGCGGGTCCGTCAGCGCAGATCAAATAGGGGCTCATCGATGGATAGGACTCAGGCTTGAAATTCATTGCGCAGCTCCCGTCCTGGGTTTGAAATGAGTCAGGCCCCGAACCGTGGAGTTCAGGGCCTGCCCTTCATGGGGTGAGTAACGGGACTCGAACCCGCGACATCTGCGACCACAACGCAGCGCTCTACCAGCTGAGCTATACCCACCATGCGAGGGTTCAGTGTAGCGGCCGATGTGCTGAGTCACGAATCGGGAGTGGCGGCGCTGTCCTCAGTGAGGCCGGTCACGGCGCCACCATGACGATTCGCGATCTCGGTGGCGGCTTTTGAGTCGGGACCGGGAGCCGGCACGAAGACAGCTTCCCGGTAGTAGCGCAGTTCCTCGATGCTCTCCTGGATGTCAGCCAGGGCCCGATGGTTTCCCCGCTTCTGTGGCGAGGCGAAGTAGGCCTTGGGATACCAGCGTCGACTCAGCTCCTTGATTGAGGAGACATCAACGATGCGGTAGTGCAAGAACGCGTCCAACCGGGTCATGTCCCGGGCCAGGAAGGCGCGATCGGTCCCCACGCTGTTGCCTGCCAATGGCGGGCGGCTGCCTTCTGGACAGTGCTGTTTGATGTAGGCGAGCACCTGGTCCTCGGCCTCACTCAGGGTGATGCCATCGTCCAGATCAGCCAGCAAACCGCTGTTCACATGCATCTGCCGCACGAAAGGCACCATCTGCTCCAGGGCTTCAGCAGGCGGCTTGATGATCAGGTCAATTCCATCCCCGAGCACGTTCAGCTCTGAGTCGGTCACCAGGGCTGCCACCTCGATCAGGGCATCTGCTCCCAGATCCAGGCCAGTCATTTCACAATCGATCCACACCAGACGCTCATTCACGGATCTGACCTTACTCAGCCGGATTTCAGTTTGGATACCTACTATTGCTCCATGCCAAATTGGAAAAGTGTCGTCGGCATCCTGGCGCGCCTGATCGTTGGTGGGGTCTGGATCGTGGCTGGAGCCCTGAAGATCGGGAGCCCTGAGTCCAGTATCACTGCGGTGCGCGCATACCAATTGCTGCCCATGGGACTGGCTGAAACCGTGGGTCGGGTGCTACCCCCACTGGAGCTGGTCCTGGGTGTGTGTTTGATACTCGGTGTGCTGGTTCGGGTCACCGGACTGGTCTCCGCGCTGCTGCAATTTGCCTTCATCATCGGGATCGCCTCAGTTTGGATGCGAGGCATCTCGATCAATTGTGGTTGCTTTGGGGATGGGGGCGCCGTTGAGGACGCCTTTTCCAAGTATCCGTGGGAGATTGCGCGGGATGTGGGCCTGATGTTCTTGTCCTTCTGGCTAGTATTCGGTCCAGCAACTCCATTTGCACTTGACCGCAAACTTTTCAAAAAGACCGAGGAAGTCAATGGCGAAGAAGTCGAAGGACGAGAAGAGCCGCTCAGCGCTGGCCGCCCAGATCAGAGCTGACCAGGCCCGCAAGGACCGGATCCGCAACATCATCGCCGGGGTGGCGGTGTTGGCGATCGTGTCCGGTTTGATTGCGGCAGCAGTGATCTTCAGTCCCGATCCCAAGTCCAGCAAGGTCACCGTGAACAAGATCAATGCTCCGGTGGCCGCCACTGAACATGGCCTGCGCCTGGGCAAGGAATCCGCCCCACACCAGGTGATCGTTTATGAGGACTTCCAGTGCCCTTACTGCCGCGAGTTTGAGAATGCCAGCCGGAGCTTCTTCCATGAGGCCGCTGAGTCCGGCAAGCTCTCTGTTGAGTATCGCCCGTTGAACCTGCCCGGTCTGGACCCATACTCAATCGATGCCCTCAATACCTGGTTGGCCGTCGTCAAGCACGGCACCGGGAAGCAAGCCCTGCAGATGCACGACATCCTGTTCGAGAAGCAGCCCTATGAGACGGCAACCGACAAGCCAACGGCAAAGGACATGCAGGGCTGGGCCAAGAGCATTGGTGTCGGTAGTGAGGCCCTGGCGGCCATGAAGGATCCCGACGCCGCATTGGTGAAGGCAGCCAACGACACCGCGAACCAGGCCGGTGTCGAGGGAACCCCCACGGTGCTGCTCAATGGGACCAAACTGCAGGGCACTCCGCAGCAGATGTTTGAACAGATTCAGCAGGCCGTCAACGCAAGCTGATTGTCCGGCGGCGGTGTTCCACCATTAGGATGCCTCTACGTGGCACCGCCGCAGGCCCCCGTAGCTCAGCTGGATAGAGCAAGAGCCTTCTAATCTCTGGGTCGCAGGTTCGACTCCTGCCGGGGGCGCAAAGCATCCATCCAGGCCTCAATCTCGTCTGGTTCCCTGGGCAGTGCCGCCGACAGGTTGTTGGATCCGGTGGCGGTAACGACGATGTCATCCTCAATCCGGATGCCGATGCCGCGCAATTCAGCCGGAACCAGCAGGTCTTCCGCCTGGAAGTAGAGGCCGGGTTCGACGGTAAGCACCATTCCCTCCTGCAGGATCCCCTCGGCGTACTGCTTGGGATCTGAGCGGGCACAGTCATGTACATCCATTCCAAGCATGTGACTGGTGCCGTGCAGCGTCCACCTCGCATAGACCCGACTCTCCGGGTCGAGTGCTTCCTGCGCAGAGCAGGGCAACAGGTCCATGTCCTCAAGAGCGTGGGCGATAACTGACATGGCCGCCTGATGGGGGGCCCGGAAGGGAGCTCCCGGCTGGACCGCCTGGATGCCAGCCTTCTGGGCTGCCAGGACCACTGAGTACAACTCGCGGTGGAGCTTGGAATAGGTGCCCGAGATCGGCAGGGTTCGGGTGACATCTGCGGTATAGAGATTGCCTCCCTCAGCACCCATGTCCATCAGCACCATGTCGCTGTCGCGCAGTGGGCCGGTGTTGTCGATCCAGTGCAACACCGTCGCATTTGGACCACCGCCAACAATCGAGTCATAACCCAGGTCGTTGCCCATGGTCCGGGCTCGCCGGAAGAAGGTTCCCTCGACCCAGCGCTCACCAAACCTGATCGCGTTGTCCCAGTCCCGGACGCAGTCGGTGAATCCCAGGGTGGTGATATCGCAGGCTTCCTGCAGTTGCTGCAACTCCCAATCATCCTTGATCAACCGCAGTTCTGAGAGTACTCGGGCCAGGTCGCCATCACGGGACTGGTCGGCGGCCACCAGGCTGTCCACCCGGGAATCGACGCCTCGATGCACCCGGGTCGGGGCGTCCAGAGAGAGGGCTCTTTCCAATTCATCAAGGTGTCGGGTTTTCACCCCGAGTGCCACGGAGATCTCATCCAGGGAAGGGCGACGGCCCACCCAGAGTTCGCCATACTGGCGATCCCGGAAGAACTCATCGCTTTCCCGATCGCTCCTGGGGCGAGCGTAAAGAGTGCTCTCCCCATCCTCGATGACCAGGACGGCGTCACTGGTCTGGTTGCCGCACAACCAGGTGTGGGCGGTGTCGGAACGAAACTTGTAGTCGGTGTCATTGGAACGTACCCGGAAGCCACCCGCGGGGATCACCAAGCGCTCACCGGGGAAGATCTCAGCCAGTTTGGCGCGTCGCTGTTCGGCCCACGTGATGATCGGATGAGGTGCAATGTCGAGGCTGGTATCGCCCCAACCAGTTCGCATGAATTCGGCATACGCCGCCGGTACTGATGGGTCGTGGCTCTCCGTGGCCAGTTCGCCGGAATCGGTTGGATCACTCACAGACCCCACTCTACGTCTGGATGGTTGAATTGGCCTCGTTACGATTCAGCCATGAACAAACGCCGGGGGACCACCGTCTTCACCGTTGTCGTGACCGCGGTGACGGTGATTGGTGCCCTGATCATGGGTGTGGTGCTGTTGCTGACCGGTGCGCCCACAGCCCTGGTGATTGGCTCCTTCCTGGCGTTCCTCCCAGTTGGTCCCTTGGTCTGGTGCTACTTATGGCTGGATCGCTATGAACCAGAACCCAGGCAACTGCTGGCCCTGGCAATGGGGTGGGGGGCTTTCGTGGCCACATCAGGAGCACTGATCCTGCAACTGCTCGATGCGAGCGTGTTTGCGCCCAGTGAGTTCTTCTCAGGAGCGGTGGTGGCCCCCATCACTGAGGAAGCTGCCAAGGGGTTGTTCATCCTGTTGCTCTTCTGGTTCCGCCGTCGGGAATTCGACGGAGTGGTGGATGGGCTGGTTTATGCGGGAATGATCGGGATCGGCTTCGCCTTTACCGAGAACATCCTGTACCTCTCCAATGCCTATACCGGTGATGAGGATCTGGCCGGTGGGCTGGGCAGTGCAGTTGCGGTCTTTGTGCTGCGTGGGGTCTTCAGTCCGTTCGCCCACCCCTTCTTCACTGCCTTCACCGGGATCGGGATCGGGATGGCGGTCACCAATCGCAACCCGGCACTGCGGATCCTGGGGCCGGTGATCGGATTTGCCCTGGCAGTTCTCAGCCACGGCTTGTGGAATGCCTCCCTGCTGGGAACTGGGGAGTATGCGCTGTTGGCCTACATCGGAGTGATGGTGCCTGCTTTCGTGTTGTTGGTGGGCTTTGCCATCTGGGTGAGTAGACGTGAGGGCAGGATGCTCACTGAGGCCCTGACGGATTGCGCCCAGCGGGGCTTCCTGCCCTTGGTTGAGGTTCCCTGGTTGGTGCGGATTCCGGCGCGTCGTACCGCGCGCCGAGTCGCCAAGCAGCGCGGTGGTAAGACAGCATTGTCCGTAATGAGGGAATATCAAGGAGAAGCTGTGGATTTGGGGTTGCTCCACGCCCGGTATCTGCGCGGCTCCGCACCCGAGGGCTTCGCGGTTCGTGGCCAGGCTCACGTGGATCGGATGGCGCAGTTGCGCCCCTATCTGCTCTGGCCAGCTCCGGCATCGCAATCCGTGATCACCAGCGGAGGGCCGGGGTGATGGCCAGATCCAAGCCAACCCACTCCAACCGCCCCGGGAACTCCGAGCAATCAAATCCGGGTGACGCCAACCAGATGGTCACCACGCTGATCCGGCTGCGCGAAACCCTGCACGCCACCAAGTTGCCTTTTGAGATCCCAGAAGCCGAGCTACGCCGCGCCAGCCGGGATGAGCTGGTCGACCAACTTGATGACTACATGCTGCCGAGATTGGTGCAGATCGAGGCGCCAATGTTGTGCGTGGTTGGCGGTTCCACGGGGGCCGGGAAATCCACGCTGGTCAATTCGTTGGTGGGTGAAAAGGTCACCGAGTCAGGAGTGCTGCGGCCGACCACCCGATCACCAGTTCTGGTGCACAATCCCAGCGATGCAGAGTGGTTCGATGAACAACGCATCCTGCCTGACCTGGAACGCACCTCGCGGACCAGCGCTGATCCGGGGGCGTTGCAACTGGTCGCCTCTGAGGCAATTCCACCAGGATTGGCAGTACTGGATGCCCCGGACATCGATTCGGTTGAGGAAAGAAACCGGCTACTGGCCAGTCAACTCCTCGGTGCCGCTGACCTGTGGCTGTTCGTGACCTCAGCAGCCCGGTACGCCGATCAGGTGCCATGGGATTTCCTGAAGCAGGCCGCCGACCGATCCGTGGCCGTGGCCGTGGTCCTGGACCGCACCCCGCCGGCTGCGGTGGAGGAGGTCAGCACGCACCTGGCCCGGATGCTCTCCGCCCGGGGCCTGAAGGATTCCCCGTTGTTCGTGGTTGCCGAGGGCACCGTTGACGAGGATGGTCTGCTGCCACCGGAATCAGTGCAGGAGATCCGGGCCTGGTTGACCGAGCTGGGCGCCGACGCCGACACCCGCAATGCGGTGGTACGCCAGACCCTGGAGGGGGCGATCCGTTCGCTTTCCGGGAAGACCCATGAGATCGCTGACCATGCCCAGGCCCAGGCGAAGATCAGGCAGCAGTTGTGGCGGGAACTTGATGATGCCTATTCCAGGGCGCTCACCCGGATCGGTGAGGGTGCCTCCGATGGGACCCTGCTGCGCGGTGAAGTGCTCAGTAGATGGCAGGAGTTCGTCGGGGCGGGAGAACTGCTCAGGACCCTGGAATCAAAGGTCAGCTGGTTACGAGATCGGGTCACCCGTGCAGTCAAGGGTCAGCCAGTACAGGCCCGGCAGGTGGAGGTTGCCGTTGAATCAGGCATCCTCACCCTGATCACCGAGCATGCCGAAGCGGCTGCAGAACAGACCGATGCCGCCTGGCGGTCCAGTACCGCTGGTAAGCAACTGTTGGAGCAATCCCAGCAGGACCTCTCCAGAGCCTCTCGTGATTTCCGGGTTCAGGCTGAGCGAATGATTCGTGACTGGCAACAGGGCGTGATCGACCTGGTCCGTACCGAGGGGGCCGACAAACGCACTTCGGCCCGTTTCCTTGCCTACGGCGTGAATGGCCTGGCCGTGGCCTTGATGGTGGTTTCCTTTGCCTCAACTGGCGGGCTGGTTGGCGCTGAGATCGGGATCGCTGGAGGGTCGGCGATCATCGCCCAGAAACTGCTGGAGGCAGTTTTCGGTGACCAGGCAGTACGCCGTCTCGCCCAAACCGCACACACTGACCTGCTTGAGCGGATTGAGGTGCTCTTCGACGTTGAACGTGCCCGCTTCACCAAACTGCTGGATGACAGTGGGGTGGAGCCAGCAATCGTGGACCAACTGCGCGGCCTGGCGCGCCGGATAGATGACCTGCGTTTCTCGGATAGGAGCCTGCCGTGAGCACCCTGGTGGAATCAGCCCGCAAGGCCTTGCGGTTGGGTGACTCTCTCGATGCGCGGGTCACCGGGCTGTCTGATGCCGTTACGGCTGCTCGGGGGCGACTCGATGATGACGTGGTGGAATCGGTTTCTGAGGTGGTCAGCCGGGCAGCGGAACGGCTGAGGCTATCTGCCGAACACACCGTGGTGGCCATCGCAGGAGCGACTGGATCTGGCAAGTCGTCAACCTTCAATGCCCTGACCGGCCTGGAATTGGCTGCCGTTGGGGTACGCCGCCCAACCACCTCGTGGACCACGGCATGTGTCTGGGGATCCACGGGGGCAGCGGAGCTACTCAGCTGGTTGGGGATCCCACCAAGGCATCAGATTGCCAGGGACTCCATGCTCGATGTCAGCGAAACCAGTTCCAGGCTGAATGGCCTGGTGTTGCTCGACCTGCCCGACCATGACTCCACTGAGGTGGCCCATCATCTGGAAGCCGAGCGCCTGGTCGGTCTGGCAGATCTGTTGATCTGGGTGCTGGACCCGCAGAAGTACGCCGATGCCGCCATCCATGAGCGCTTCCTCAGACCCATGTCAGCACATGGGGGATCGATGCTGGTGTTGTTGAATCACATTGATGAGGTGCCGGTAGACCGGCGTGCGGGAATGGTCCAGGATGTCAAGCGTTTGCTGGCTGCCGATGGGCTGGGCAAGGTTCCGGTAATCGCCACATCGGCAACTACCGGTGAGGGCCTGGATGAGGTTCGCAAGCAAATCGCCAGGCGGGTTTCGGACAAGGTGTCCATGAAGACCCGGGTTGGTACCGAGGTGTCTGCTGCTGCAGACCGCCTGGCCAATGCATCCGGAGCCCCGGAACCAGCCAAACCGCATCGCGTGGACACCGCAGAAGTGGTGGCTGCGATGGCGGATGCTGCTGGTGTGCCAGTGGTGGTCTCAGCAGTGCACAAGGCCAGCGAGATCAGGGCAAGGCAGTTGACCGGATGGCCGATCACCTCCTGGGTGGGCAGGCTACGCCCCGACCCACTCAAGCGACTGCACCTGGACCTGGGTGCCTCGGAGAAGGAGATAGTGGCCGCAGCAAGGTCATCGATGCCGGCAGCAACCGAGGTCCAGTCAGCCCGGGTGGAATCAGCCGTGCGTCAGGTGGCAGACGACGCGAGTAAGGGGCTGGCCCTGCCCTGGGCCCGTGCCATCCGGGCCGCCTCAACTGCCAACTTCGTCGACCTGAGTGACCAGTTGGACCGAGTGATCACCCAGACCGACCTGGGCATGGAACGGACTCCACTTTGGTGTCGCTTCGTCCGGTTCCTGCAGTGGGTGCTGTTGCTGTTGGCCGTTGGTGGGTTGGGTTGGCTGGGGGTCCTCGCTGTGCTGGCCTGGTTGAGGCTCCCTGAGCCAACCACCCCCAGCTATGCCGGAGTACCGATTCCAACCCTGATGCTTGGTGTTGGGGTGCTGGTTGGCCTGCTACTGGCTCTTGCCTCCCGGGCTCTGATCAGTGTGGGGGCCAGGTCCCGGGCTGCCCAGGCCCAACGCCAATTGAATCATGGGGTCGCTGATGTTGCCCAGAAGTTGGTGCTGGAGCCGATAGACGCCGAACTGAACGCCTATGAGGCCTTCTACACCGGCCTGAAGTCTGCTCGGAGGAGTTGAGCCGGACTCCGTCTCAACTGGTGCCCCAGCACCAGAACCCCGGCCAGGGCACCGTAGGCTCTGGAGCCATGGCCGAATATGTCTTCACGCTGCGAAATGTCCGTAAGGCACACGGTGACAAGGTGGTTCTCGACAACGTCACCCTGTCCTTCCTGCACGGCGCCAAGATCGGGGTGGTCGGGCCCAATGGCACCGGAAAGTCGACCCTGTTGAAAATCATGGCCGGGTTGGATCAGGCCAGCAACGGTGATGCCATCCTTGATCCGGAGGCCACCGTTGGCATGCTCCAGCAGGAGCCACCGCTGACTGAGGGGCATACGGTCCTGGAGAATGTCGAGGAGGCAGTCGCAGAGATCAAGGGCAAGCTGGATCGCTTCAACAAGATCTCAGAGGAATTGGCGGATCCGGATGCCGACTATGACACCTTGTTGGCAGAGATGGGCGATTTGCAGACCGACCTTGACCATGCCAATGCCTGGGACCTGGACAGCCGACTCGACCAGGCGATGGATGCGTTGCGCTGCCCACCGCCGGACGCGATCGTGGACAACCTATCCGGTGGTGAACGCCGTCGAGTGGCATTGTGCAAGCTATTGCTCCAGCAACCGGACCTGTTGTTGCTTGATGAGCCCACCAACCACCTGGACGCTGAATCGGTGCAGTGGCTTGAGGGGCATCTGGCCAACTATCCGGGCGCAGTTCTGGCTGTGACCCACGACCGCTACTTCCTGGACAATGTGGCCAGTTGGATCCTGGAACTGGATCGGGGCAAGACCCATCCCTATGAGGGCAACTACTCCACCTATCTGGAGACCAAGAAGGAGCGCCTCAAGATTGAGGGGCAAAAGGACGCCAAGCGAGCCAAGATGCTCGAACGTGAGCTTGACTGGGTACGCTCAAATCCCAAGGCCCGCCAGGCAAAGAGCAAGGCCAGGTTGGCTCGATATGAGGAAATGGCGGCAGAGGCCGAGCGGATGCGGAAGATCGACACCGCCGAGATCAATATCCCCGCCGGACCCCGCTTGGGTGATGTTGTCCTGGAGGCCAATGGACTGAGCAAGGGCTTCGAGGGACGCAGCCTGATGAACGACCTCTCCTTCAAGTTGCCGCGAGCCGGAATCGTGGGTGTGATCGGTCCCAACGGTGTTGGCAAGACCACCTTGTTCCGGATGATCGTTGGTGAGGAACAGCCCGATTCCGGCGAGTTGAAGGTTGGGCAGACGGTCAAGATCTCCTATGTGGATCAGAGCCGCGGAGGCATTGACCCCAATCAGAATGTCTGGGAAGTGGTCTCAGATGGCCTTGACCACATCAAGGTGGCCAACTTCGAGATGCCCTCCCGGGCCTACGTGGCCTCATTTGGATTCAAGGGGCCTGACCAGCAGAAGAAGGCCGGAGTACTTTCCGGTGGTGAACGGAACCGGTTGAACCTGGCCCTGACCCTGAAAATGGGCGGGAACCTGTTGCTCCTTGATGAGCCCACCAACGACCTGGACGTGGAGACCCTGGCTTCCCTGGAGGACGCGCTACTTGAGTTCCCCGGGTGTGCTGTGATCACCTCACACGACCGGTGGTTCCTGGATCGCACGGCTACCCACATCCTGGCCTGGGAGGGTACTGAGGCCGAGCCGGACAAGTGGTTCTGGTTCGAGGGGAACTTCGCAGCCTATGAGGCCAACAAGATCGAGCGATTGGGTGCTGAGGCGGCCCGGCCGCATCGGGTGACCCATCGCCGGCTCACCCGTGAGTGAGCCGGCGATTCCGGATCAGGACATCCGCTCCATGATCATGGCCATTCCCTGACCGCCACCAACGCACATGGTGATCAGGCCGGTGGACTTGTCGTGCCACTGCAGGGAGTTGATCATCGTGTTCTGCAGACGGGCGCCAGTCATGCCGAAGGGGTGGCCCACGGCGATGGCGCCGCCGTTGACATTCAGGCGATCGATATCGATGCCCAGGTCCTGGTACGACGGCACCACCTGCGCAGCGAAGGCCTCATTGATCTCGACCAGATCGATGTCATCGATGGTCATGTTGGCATTCCTGAGGGCCTGCTTGGTGGCCTCAACCGGACCCAGACCCATGATTTCTGGGGCCAGTCCGGTCACGCCGGTGGACACGATGCGGGCCAGGGGAGTGAGCCCCAGTTCCTTGGCGCGGGTGTCTGACATCAGGATGACTGCGGCTGCGCCATCGTTGAGGGCGCAGCAGTTGCCGGCAGTGACCACGCCGTCCGGGCGGAAGACCGGCTTCAGGCCAGCGATCGCGTCGTAGGTAACACCGGCTCGGGGACCGTCATCGGCGGAAACCACGGTGCCATCAGGGGTGGTTACCGGGGTGATCTCCCGGGCCCAGAAACCATCGGCAATGGCCTTCTCAGCGAGGTTCTGCGAGCGGACCCCGAACTCGTCCAATTCCTTGCGATCCAGGCCGCGCAGGCGGGCCACGTTCTCAGCGGTCTGGCCCATGGCGATGTAGATATCGGGCAGTTCACCATCCTGGCGGGGGTCATGCCAGTCCTTACCGCCCTTGGCGTACTCCTCCGTGCGCTGCTGAGCGGCTGCGAACTTCGGGTTCTTGGTGTCGGGGATGTGGTCAGAGGTGCCGAACCGGAACCTGGAGACGGTCTCCACGCCAGCGGAAATGAAGGCATCACCCTCGCCCGCCTTGATTGCATGGAAGGCCATCCGGGTGGTCTGCACCGAGGAGGCGCAGTACCGGGTGATGGTGGTGCCCGGGATCTCGTCGTAGCCCATGATCGTGGAGACGATCCGGCCCATGTTGTTGCCCATCTCGCCACCGGGCAGGCCACAGCCAAGGATCAGGTCATTGATCGTTCGCGGGTCCAGTTCAGGGACCTTGTCCAGGGCGGCCTGGATGATCTGGGCAGACAGATCATCGGCGCGGAAGTCCTTCAGGGACCCCTTGTTGGCACGACCAATCGGGCTACGGGCTGCGGAAACAATGACTGCCTCAGGCATGGATCACTCCGGTTTCAGTGGTTTTCAGGCTCAGAACAACTCTCAGCCTAAGGCAGGATTGCCTAACCGTCGTAGTTGGGCTCCTGGTCGGTATTGATCATGAATCTGGCGGCATGGGTGAGGTATTCCCAGAACTGGGCATCCTGTTCGGGGGTCAGATCAGCCTCATCCAGCGCGATCCGGAACAATGCCAGCCAGCGCTCAGCGCTGCCGGGGGACACCTGATAGGGCACATGCCGCATCCGCAGGCGGGGATGACCCCTGGTCTCGCTGTAGGTGGTTGGTCCGCCCCAGTACTGCTCCATGAACGAAGCCAGCCGATCCTCCGCAGGGCCGAGATCCTCCTCTGGATACATCGGTTTCAGGATCGGGTCGGTGGCCACCCCCTCATAGAACCGGGCCACGATCCTCCGGATCGTGGGGCTGCCGCCGATTTCGTCGTAGAACGTGCTCACCAGGCCATTGTCCACCGGACGGCTCAGCGCAGCGACCTCAGGTAGTCCGAGGCGGTGCGCAGGTTCTTGCGACCGAACTCCCAGGAAACGCCCAGGCCAAGCAGGAGCAGGCCCACGATCCCGATGCCTACCCATCGGGGGATGCCCTGGGCCCAGGGGCCCAGGTAACGGATTGCCAGGATCGCAGTGCTGAACGCACCGGCGTAGAAGGGCATTCCCAGATGGCTGAAGGCGCCGGCCAGCAATACGGCCACCCCAATGGCAAAAACAATGGCGCCACGCCATGAGATCGGGTCGATCAGGGCCAGCCACAGGGAGGGGGTCAGCCCCAGGAGGATCCCGGCTCCCAGGCCCCGGACGCTGCCCAGGGCGGAGTCCAGATGCATCCTCCGGGCACCAACGATGATCAGCACCATGGCTATGGGTAGGCAGACCCGCTCGGGAACGACCGCATCATTGAGGTAATAGACCAGGGCTCCAGCACCCAGAGGGATCGTGCCCAACCAGGAGAGCAGTTCCCGGTCCTTGTTCAGCACGCCGGAAAGAACCAGCCCGGCGCCCGCAAGGGTCAGTGCCAGGGCGTGGTAATCGGTGCCAAAGGCCAGTACCGGTATGGGCAGGAAGATGGCGCCGATGATCTCGATCAGAATTCGATCAATGGGGTGCTGACTGAACCGTGCAAAGAGCCTGGCAAGCAGCATGATCACGGTTCCATAGCCAGCAGCGAGTGCGAGTCCGAGTTCAGCGGGCAGGTCCAGGGCAGCCCAGACCTGAACCCAGGTGAGGAAACCGATGAAGGGCAGCAATACCAGTGTGATCAGGGTTTCGGCACGCCGGGTGGCGGCTGCTGCGGCGTACCAATAACCCACCGTGGTGGCCAGAACCAGTCCCGAAGCGATTGCGCCAAGGGTGTTGCTCGGAGCGGTGACCATGAGCACCAGGATGCTGAGGATGGTGCCGGTGAAAAGTGAGGAGATCAATCCGGGTACCCGGCCAGCGCACTGCCAGGCCAGGAAGATGGCGCCCAGCAAGAGCACAGTGATGATGCCACCAAGTGCCCATAGGGGAAGTCCAATGGTGCCGGAAATGCAGAACAGGGCCAACCCGACACTTAAATAGGCAAGTGGAATGGTGGCCCCCAGGGTCTGCCGGCGCCGTTCGGCCACTCCCAATCGGCCAGCGGCCAACAGGCCAGCAGCCAGGGCAATTCCCAGGGCCAGTTGGGCCCACCAGGTGGTGGTCAGGTCGTTGAAGACCGGCGCCTTCCAGGCGTAGTCATCAGCCAGCAGATTGACATCTGCAGTATTGCCAGAATCCACCAGAAGGGTAATGAGCGCGGGGAGCGCCCAGAGTGCCGCTGCGATCCCGGAGGCGCGTCCCCAGACCCGACCCCCAATCAGGATCATGACGGACAGGAAGGCCAGCATCACTGCCATTGAGCTGATCAGACTGGTTCGGGATGAATGATCTGGTCCCAGAATCACCAATGACCAGGAGAGCAAGCACAACCCGGCGGCAACCATCCGAACCGGATAGGGAAATTTGGGCAGGGTGCCGATTGCCATGTAGCAACCGGCCAGTACTAATGGCCACCAGTTCAGACTGATCCACCAGTGAGGCTGGTCTTCCAGTGCCTGGTAGAAACCAAACCCGAACAGGACCAACCAGTTGCACAGCGCGATCAGCAGCAGTCCCCAGCCCAGGAGAGCAATCTTCTTCCGGCTGATCAGGGCCACCAGGACCAGAACTGGCGCCAGGACAGCAGGTACGGCTCCCAAGGGGTCATAGACCACGAAAGCCAGAACATTTCCGATCGAGATTCCGATCAGGGCGCATACCTGGACGCTGATGATCTGGCCGGTCGCGGCGCGGGCAGACCAGGTTCCCACCAATAGGCCCAGGCAGAGCATTACCAGGATCAGTAATGGAGCGCCGATTCTCATGCTGGATTCGAAGTGGGCACCGAACAAACCGGCAGCCCTGGCTCCCAGGACGTCGATGGTGAGCATCCCGGCGACAATCACCCAGAAGGTTTCGGCTGCCCAGCGCAGGTCCTTCACAGTCATGAGCACAGCGCCCGCACCCATCAGCAGGGTGATCAGGCCGAGGATCGCCGTACGTCCACCGATCCCCAGGGAGCCCCAGGCGACTGCCACGAAGACCAGCGCGGCCACCAGGATGCAGAGTCCTCCCAGGCTGAGCAGGATCACCGGTATTGACAGGGGAGAGGGACGGGGCGTTGGTTCGGATACCGGTGTCGGCTGAGGAGCAGGAACTGCAGTTGGAACCTGACGCAGTTGGGTAACCAACTGGTCAGCCTGTTGCATGGTGGCCCACAATTGGATGGCGAGGGGGCCAGTCAACTGCAACCCACAACCGGGACAACGGGCATCAGAGGTCAGATTGGTCCGGCACTCGGGGCAGATCCGAGGATTGACTAGCTGTCCCATGGGTCAAGCTAATCAGAGTCGAGGGGAGTTGCCCTGCATCTAGGTGCCCTTGGATTGTTGCTCCCAGATGATCTTCTGGGCGTGTGGCATC
>CAZRKI010000020.1:0-38020 GCA_964600765.1 uncultured Marmoricola sp. | reverse complement strand
CACTGCTGCCTCCCGTAGGAGTCTGGGCCGTGTCTCAGTCCCAGTGTGGCCGGTCACCCTCTCAGGCCGGCTACCCGTCGAAGCCTTGGTGGGCCGTTACCCCACCAACAAGCTGATAGGCCGCGAGCTCATCCTTCACCGCCGGAACTTTCCACCACCATCAGATGCCTGAAGTGGTCGCATTCGGTATTAGCTCCGATTTCTCGAAGTTATCCCAAAGTGAAGGGCAGATTGCTCACGTGTTACTCACCCGTTCGCCGCTCGTGTACTCCCGAAGGAGCCTTACCGCTCGACTTGCATGTGTTAAGCACGCCGCCAGCGTTCGTCCTGAGCCAGGATCAAACTCTCCGTTGAAATTTGTCTGACCACGCCGAAGCGCAGCCAAATCTCTTAGATGTTTTTTCCTGGTATGGATCGATTCACTGACTGATGTCAGAATTATCGTTCTTACCAAAGGAACCGTTCGACAAACCTGGTCAGACCAGGCAGTCGGACGGGTATCAATATTAATTCGTCGACTTTTGGCACACTGTTGAGTTCTCAAGGATCAAGCGCGCACCACATCCGGGCCTCTCGGCCTTCAGTGGGGCAACTCGGTAAAACTTACCGGTTCTTTTTCACCGAGTCAAATCGGCTTCCAAGTCCCGCTGCCCTGTCCTATTTCTCCGGATTTGTGGTGTCCTGAGGCCGATCAAAGCGCGCACTCATTTCACCTCGATTGAGGAAAAATATTTGGGGCTGTTGCCAGGAGCCGGCCACCCGATTCTGGATCTTGTGTCCCGCCGCATCTCGGCAACGAGGTGAAACATTAGAGGCTGCCCACACCTGAGTCAAATCGAGACGACGTGGCCTGGGTCACATCGGATCAGCTGCGGGATTTTGCCCCGTTTCAGGCAATTTTCACGCCGGCAAATCGCTTCTTACCTCGTCTGAGCACCAGCCAACCACCCGCCAACAAGTCCCCGCTACTGGGTTGGTGGTCAGGATCAGCGACCCGCAGATTGTTCAGGTAGACCCCTCCCTCCTTCAGAGTGCGTCGAGCATCTCCGTTGCTTGAGCACAAGCCGGTGGTGACCAACATCTCCAGAATCGTCGTTCCCGGGCCCATTGTGGCTGCCCCGGCTTCCTGTAGCGCTGCGGTCAGGGTTTGCGCGCTGAGGTCAGCCAGTTCACCACCACCGAATAGAGCCGTGGCCGCGGCCCTGGCCTGATCAGTCTGCTCCTGACCATGGACCAGGGTGGTGACCTCATCTGCAAGGCGCCTCTGCCCCACCCGAAGGAAGGGCTTCTCGCTGTGGGCGAGTTCCAGGGCCTCAATCTCTTCTCGGGGCAGGAAAGTGAAGATACGCAACAACTCGCCGACCTTCTCATCCTCTACATTCAGCCAGAATTGATGGAAGGCATAGGGAGACATCATCGCCGGATCCAACCAGAGCGCACCACCCTCAGTCTTACCGTATTTGGTGCCATCGGCCTTGGTCACCAGGGGCGTGGCAAAAGCATGAGCCTTCCCACCTGACGCCCTGCGGATCAGTTCGACTCCCCCGGTGAGATTTCCCCACTGGTCACTGCCACCGAACTGCAGGGTGACTCCGTACTCGCGATAAAGGTTCAGGTAATCCATCGACTGCAACAGGATGTAACTGAACTCGGTGTAGCTGATCCCTTCCTCAAGACGGGACTTGACCACATCACGAGCCAACATCCGATTCACCGGGAAGTGCTTGCCAATGTCCCTCAGGAAATCGATGGTGGAGAGGCTGGCGGTCCAGTCGTAGTTGTTGACCATCGTGGCCGCATTGACGCCTTCGAAGGACAAGAAAGGTTGAATCTGGTGTTGCACCTTCTCCACCCAGTCCTTGACCGTGTCCAGGGAGTTCAGGTTGCGTTCCCCAGATTGTCTGGGATCACCGATCATGCCGGTTGCCCCTCCCACCAGGGCAAATGGTGTGTGACCAGCCCGCTGTAGGCGCATCATGGTTACGATCTGGACCAGGTTGCCCATGTGCAGTGAGGGTGCAGTTGGATCGAATCCCACATAGAACTTGACGCTGTCCTCGGTCAGCGCCTTGCGCAGTTCATCGGGATCGGTGTGATGTGAGAGCAGGCCTCGCCAGCTCAGGTCATCGAATAGCAGTGGATCTGTGGTCACGGGTACTCACCCTAGCTTTATCCGGGTCTCCGATCAGGCCTGGACCGATTCCTGGCCGGGGAGTAGCGGGAAACACTCTCATGCCCAGTAATCCAGAACCGCCAGGGTAGATCCGCGGCCTGCCTCAGCCCGACCCGCGGTCCGCTGGAATAGTCAACAGGCGATTTGCTCAGCTCCAGGTGGGCATGCAAATCAGCACCATTATCAGTTCGGGTGATTCCAAGTCCCCGGCAAATCCGGCCGGGGCCGCTCAGTGAAGTCCCATCATCCAGCACCCCAGCCCGGAGCAGAATGCCAGCTGCCTTTCCCTGGGGCCCAGCCGTGACATTGGCGCAGTGGTGCATACCGTAGATCAGGTAGACGTAGAGGAAACCGGGTGGACCGAACATCACCTGGTTGCGCGTGGTTGGCCCCCGATAGGCGTGTGAGCCGGGATCGTTGGACCCGTCGTAGGCCTCAACCTCGGTCAGCGTCAGGACCTGGTCTCCCCAACTCAACCGGCTGCCCAGCAATCCAGGAGCCGCCTCAACCACGGGTCCCGTGAGGAGTCGGTTCAGCTCATCCATTGACGGCGCTCAGCGACTGCGGACCGCAACTGGGTGAGCTGTTCGGCGACCCGAACTGGCGCAGTCCCTCCTCGCCCGCTTCTTGAGTTGACCGAACCAGATGCGGTCAGGACCTGTTTCACCCCGGGAGTCAGTCTGGGGTCAATGGCCACGAACTGTTCGTCTGAGAGTTGATCCAGTTCAATATCCAGTTCTTCACAACTGCGCACGCACGCGCCTGCAATCTCGTGTGCCTCGCGGAAGGGAGTCCCCTCCCGGACCAGCCACTCTGCGATATCCGTGGCCAGGGAAAATCCCTGCGGCGCCAGTTGCGCCATCCGGTCGGTGTTGAAGGCCAGGGTCGCAATTTGCCCGGTGAAGGCCGGGAGTAGAACCTCAAGTGTGTCCACGGAATCGAAAACCGGTTCCTTGTCCTCCTGAAGGTCCCGGTTGTAGGCCAATGGCAGTGCCTTCAGAGTGGCCAGGATCCCGGACAGGTTTCCGATCAACCGACCGGACTTGCCCCTGGCCAACTCAGCAATATCGGGATTCTTTTTCTGCGGCATGATGCTGGAGCCGGTGGAGAACCCGTCATCGAGTTTGATGAAGTCGAACTCCTTGGTGGCCCACAGAATGATTTCCTCGGCCTGCCGGCTGACATCAACACCGATCATCGAACAAACGAAGGCGAACTCAGCCACGAAGTCACGGGCAGCCGTGCCGTCAATCGAGTTGGCCACCGAACCGGTGAATCCCAGATCAGCGGCAACTGCCTGAGGATCAAGCCCCAGACTGGAACCTGCCAGGGCACCCGATCCGTACGGCGATTCCGGTGCCACCCGATCATCCCAATCCCGCAACCGGTCCAGGTCCCGGATCAGCGGCCAGGCATGTGCCAGAAGGTGGTGCGATAGAAGCACTGGCTGGGCATGTTGCAGATGCGTGCGCCCGGGCATGATTGCGCCCATGTGCTGTTCAGCCTGATCAGCAATCGCATCGACCAGATCCAGGATGAGCCCAGCGATCTGCCGGGCGTGGTCGCGCAGGAATGCCTTGAACAACGTGGCTATCTGGTCATTGCGACTGCGTCCAGCACGCAACCGGCCCCCCAGTTCGGGACCAACCAGTGCCACCAGCGCTCCCTCCAGAGCTCCGTGCACATCCTCGTCGGCCTCCGCGGGAAATAACTGCCCAGTGCTGACCCGTCGTTCCAACTCATCCAGGCCTTCGATCAGACGACTCAGCTCGTCGGCATCGAGGTGACCGGCCAGGCGCAGTGCGCGGGCATGAGCCCGGGACCCAGCGAGATCATAAGTGGCCAGGCGCCAGTCAAAGTGGGTGCTCTTGGATAGCCGCTCCAGCTCAGGGCTGGGGCCACCAGCGAAGCGGCCACCCCACAGTTTTCCAGTGTTTGTGTTTCCGGTTTGGTTCATCAGTCCACGCCAAATTCCATGGCCGCATTGCCGAGGGCGGCTTCGACCTCGTCCTGGGCCTCGGGGTTCTCGGTGATCACATCTGCGCCGCCCTGTGGCAATGAGCCCAACAGGTGTCCGTGCTCCACCAGCAACTGGCCCTCATTGAGTGGTTGCAGTGCGTACTGCTCCAACTTGTCCCTGGTGTCAGCGATATCGAGATTGCGCATGGTGAGTTGGCCAATTCGGTCATGGGGGCCGAAGGCAGCATTCTCAGTGCGCTCCATCGAAAGCTTCTCCGGATGATAGGAGAAGTTGGATCCCTCGGTGCGCAGGATCGTGTAGTCCTCCCCGCGTCGCAACCGAATCGTCACTTCTCCGGACACCATGGAAGCGATCCAGCGCTGTATCGACTCGCGCAACATGAGTGCCTGGGGATCCAGCCACCTGCCTTCATAGAGCAACCGTCCCAGGCGGCGACCCTCCTGATGGTAATTGTGAATGGTGTCCTCGTTGTGGATGGCATTCAACAACCGCTCGTAGGCAATCCAGAGCAGAGCCATGGCAGGCGCTTCGTAGATCCCCCGGGACTTGGCCTCGATGATCCGGTTCTCGATCTGGTCACTCATGCCCAGTCCGTGTCGACCACCAATCAGGTTTGCCTCTTGAACCAGGGCAACTGGGTCGGCGAATGATTTTCCGTTGATCGCCACCGGGCGTCCGCCCTGGAACCGGATGGTCACGTCCTCAGGAAGAATCTCCACATTGGAGTCCCAGAATCGCACCCCCATGATGGGCTCCACCGTTTCCAACGAAACATCAAGGTGCTCAAGGGTCTTTGCCTCATGCGTGGCTCCCCAGATATTGGCATCTGTCGAGTAGGCCTTCTCCTGGGGATCGCGATAGGGCAGATCATGCTCGGTGAGCCACTGGCTCATTTCGGCACGACCGCCCAGTTCCTGCACGAAATCAGCATCCAGCCAGGGCTTGTAGATCCTGAGTGCTGGATTGGCCAGAAGGCCATAGCGGTAGAAGCGTTCGATGTCATTGCCCTTGAATGTGGATCCATCGCCCCAGATGTCCACACCGTCCTCATGCATGGCCCTGACCAGCAAGGTGCCGGTGACCGCTCGTCCAAGTGGGGTGGTGTTGAAGTACGCCCTACCCGCAGAGCGGATGTGGAAGGCCCCACAGGTCAACGCGGCCAAGCCTTCCTCAACCAGTTCTGGCTTGCAGTCGACCGCACGGGCAATCTCGGCACCGTATTGCATGGCTCTGGAGGGGACGCCATCGATGTCCGGCTCGTCGTACTGGCCAATGTCTGCGGTGTAGGTGCACGGAATGGCGCCTTTGTCGCGCATCCAGGCGACTGCAACCGAGGTATCCAGTCCGCCGGAGAAGGCGATTCCAACTCGCTGCCCGATTGGCAGGCTGGTCAATACTTTGCTCAAGGTTCTTCCTGTTCTGGGAGGTTAGATCTGTATCTCGGGGTTCTGGGTGGCCTCGCGATTGGCCAGCGAGAGCAGGCGTCTGGCCAGCGCACCACCGCCATTGGGCTGACGTGAGATAACCAATACGGTGTCATCACCGGCGATGGTTCCCAACACGTCTTCATACTCAGTCTTGTCGAGCGCGGAGGCCAGAAAGCTGGCCGCACCAGGCGGAGTGCGCAGCACCACCAGATTGGCTGATCCCTCGGCACTGACCAGGAGTTCCTGGGCCAAGCGAGCCAATCTGGCCTCACTGGCTGGGGTGTGCTTTGCGATGGCGGTGCGATCACCGCCCTCTGCTGGAACGGCATAGACGAGGGCTCCGGACTCAGAGCGCACCTTCAATGCATTCAGCTCACCGAGATCGCGGGACAATGTGGTCTGGGTGACATCATGACCACTCTGGATCAGCAGATCGGCGAGTTCGTGTTGGGAACGAATCTCCATGGTTTCCAACAACTCAACGATGCGTCGTTGTCGGGCATTCTTGGTTTGTGGTCCGACCACTGCTGACTTGCTCACGATTGCTCCATCAGAAATGAGATGACTGCCTTTTGGGCGTGCAGGCGGTTCTCAGCCTCGTCAAAGACCACACTCCTGGGCCCATCAATCACCTCAGCGGTGATTTCCTTGCCCCGGTATGCCGGCAGACAGTGCAGCACTATTGCATCTGAATCGGCCTGCTCCAGCAGTTGTGAGTTCAGTTGCCAGGCGGCGAATTGATCCAACCGCTGCTCTGCCTCGGCTTCCTTGCCCATTGAAACCCAGGTGTCCGTGGCTACGGCATCTGCTCCGGCTACAGCCTCATTTGGATCATGGGTGAACTTCACGCTTCCACCGGTTTGGGCAGCGATCTCCGAAGCCCGTTCCAACACCTCCGGTGCTGGTTCATAACCGGGTGGGCCGGAGAGACGAACCTGCATACCGGCCAGGGCCCCGGACAACAAGTAGGTGTGGCCCATGTTGCTGGCAGCATCACCCACCATGGCCAGGGCAAGCCCAGCCAACCCGCCTTTGTGTTCACGGATGGTGAGCAGGTCGGCGATCCCCTGACAGGGGTGGAACTGATCAGTAAGCGCATTGATCACGGGCACGCCGGCGTACTCGGCCATTTCCTGGATCCGGCTCTGGTCACCGGTGCGCCACACAATGGCACTGGTCATCCGTCCCAGAACCCTGGCTGTGTCAGCGATTGACTCCCGGATGCCAATCTGGGCCAACTGGCCATCCACGAGCATGGGGGCTCCACCCAGATCGCTGATGGCAACGGAAAAAGAGGCCTGGGTACGCAGGGTCGGTTTGTCGAAGATCATCGCCACGGACCTGGGGCCGGACAGGCACTTATCCGAGTACGGCGCTGCCTTGAGGCTCAGCGCCCTTTCGATGATCTGGTTGTGCTCTTCAGGACTCAGGTCGTCATCGCGCAGGAAGTGCCTGATCATGCGTCCACCTGCTGTGTCTCGAGGGCAGTCTGCAGAATCCTGGGCCACGCAACCAGGAAGGATTCAGCTTCGGATTTGCTGATGATCAATGGTGGAGCCAACCGGATCCGGTCTGGACTGCAGGCGTTGATAATGAAGCCCTCGTCCTGAGCAACCTCCACGCACCTACTGGCAATCGGGTCGGTGAGGGTGATCCCGATCAGCAAGCCGGCCGCTCTCACCTCCGTCACCTGCGGGTGAACAAGTGAGTCAACGAACAGTTCGGATATTGATTTGACCTGATCCAACAGGCCGGTGCTCTCGATCGTGTCCAGCACGGCCAAGGCGGCTGCACAAGCCACCGGGTTGCCGCCAAATGTGGTGCCATGGTTGCCGGGTTGGAGCAACGTGGCAGCTCCCTCAAAGGCCAACGTGGCACCAATTGGGATCCCACCCCCCAGTCCCTTGGCCAGTGTTACCAGGTCTGCTGGAATATCACTGGCAAACCAATCACCAGTCCGTCCGATTCCGGTTTGCACCTCATCCAGCCAGAGCAGCACCCCCCTACGCCTGGTGAGTTCACGAACCGCAGCCAGGTAGCCAGCTGGTGGCAGGTTGACGCCTGCCTCACCTTGCACGGGTTCCAGGACAACAGCAGCAGTCTGATCGGTGATTGCTGACTCCAGGGCAGAA
This sequence comes from uncultured Marmoricola sp., assembly GCA_964600765.1. Taxonomy (GTDB): domain Bacteria; phylum Actinomycetota; class Actinomycetes; order Propionibacteriales; family Nocardioidaceae; genus Marmoricola. Next base: position 30,307 of record CAZRKI010000020.1, on the reverse strand, counting down.
AGATCACCGAAACGAACAAAGGTGACTTCCCCGGGAAGTGGCTCAAAGGGGGTTCGGTAGGCCTCTTTGGCGGTTAGTGCCAAGGAGCCCATCGTGCGGCCGTGAAAGGAGCCCTCCATGGCAATCAAATGAGTGCGACCGGTGCGCCGGGTCATCTTCAACGCGGCTTCATTTGCCTCGGTCCCCGAGTTACTGAAGAACACCCGTCCCGAGCGCCCGGAGAGCCCCAGAAGCCGCTCCGCCAGGGCAACCTGTGGCTCAGTGGTGAAGAAGTTGGAAACATGACCAAGGGTGCTCAACTGCTCGGTCACTGCCGACACCACTGCAGGGTGGGCATGCCCCAGGGAGTTGACTGCAATACCCGCAAGCAGGTCGAGGTACTCCTTGCCATCCTCGTCCCACACCCGAGCTCCTCTCCCCCGGACCAGAGCCAGTTTTGGTGGGCCGAAGGTGTTCACCAAAGCGGCTGGATACCGTTTCAGCAATGTCATTGCGGATCACCAACCCGCATCTTGATCGACACATCGGGCAATACCTGGGTGCCCACTCCTTCATCCGTGAAAATTTCCAGCAGCACTGCATGGGGCTCACGGCCATCAACCACTGTCGCCTTGGGCACACCGTTGGCTACCGCGTTGTAGCACGCCTGCATCTTTGGCACCATCCCACTGTCCAACGAGGGCAACATTTCGTTCAGATCCTCAGGACTGATCTGCTGGATCAGATCAGTGCTGTTGGGCCAGTCCCGGTACAGCCCCTCCACATCGGTGAGCACCAGCAGTTTCTCTGCACCCAGGGCTACCGCGAGGGCAGCTGCAGCAGTGTCTGCGTTCACGTTGTGGATGGCACCGCTGTTGTCTGGTGCCACCGATGAGATCACCGGGATCCGACCAGCCTCGATGACGTCATTGACTGCCTCAGGCCTGACATGATCGACCTCGCCAACCAGACCCAGATCAACTTCCTCACCATCAACCACAGCATTGGTTCGACGTGCCGTGAACAGGCCAGCATCCTCACCGGACAACCCAACTGCCAGGGGACCATGCTGGTTGATCAAACCGACAAGTTCACGCTGCACCTGACCTACCAACACCATGCGTACGACGTCCATCGCCTCATCAGTGGTGACCCGTAGCCCGCCCTTGAACTCAGACTCGATCCCGAGTCGATCGAGCATCTGAGAGATCTGCGGGCCGCCCCCATGGACCACCACTGGTTTGAACCCAGCCATCCGCAGGAAGACGATGTCCTCAGCGAACTGCTTTTTCAGCACGGGATCAGTCATCGCGTTCCCGCCGTACTTCACCACGATGATCCTGCCGTGATATGTGATCAGCCAGGGTAGGGCCTCAGCGAGCACCTGGGACTGGGGCTTTTGGATGTCTGTCATGAGGAATACGCACTGTTCTCGTGTACATAGGCATGGGTCAGATCGTTGGTCCAGATGGTGGCCTCATGGTCACCCACCTTCAGGTCAATCGTGACCGTGACCTTCCTGGGTTCCAGATCGACCTCTGCTGGGTCAGCTGCCGGAATTGAGTTGCGACAGACCCAGACGTCATTGATGGCAACATCCAGGTCACCTGGGTCAAAGGCAGCCCGGGTGGTTCCAACACTGGCCAGGATCCGACCCCAATTCGGGTCCTTACCGAAGACGGCCGCCTTGAACAGGTTGGAGCGAGCCACTGAACGACCAACCTCAATCGCGTCCTGGACAGTCGCTGCATTGCGGGTCAGGATATGGATCTCGTGATCTGCCCCCTCAGCATCAGCGAGAAGTTGCAGGGCCAGATCGGTGCACAAGTTCCTGAGTGCAACCGTGAACTCCTGCTCACTTGGGGCCACTCCTGATGCACCACTGGCCATCAGGGTCACCGTGTCATTGGTTGACATGCATCCATCGGAGTCAAGTCGGTCGAAGCTGACCTCAGTCGCTGATCGCAGGGCTCGATCAAGTACATCGCTGGGGAGATCTGCATCAGTGGTGATCACAACCAGCATCGTGGCCAGGGCCGGCGCCAGCATGCCGGCCCCCTTGGCCATACCCGAAAGGGTCCATCCCGGACCTGTGATCGAGGCCTGTTTGGGCACCGTGTCGGTGGTCATGATCGCCTGCGCAGCCGCATCCCAGCCACCCGGATCCAACTCTTCCAGCAAACCTGCAACCCCGTTGAGGACCTTCTCCTCATCATTGAGCAGGCCAATCAACCCGGTGGAGCAAACCACCACATCGATTGATCCAATGTCCAGACCGGTTGCGACCTTTTCCGCGGTCCGGTGGGTGATTGCAAACCCATCCGGTCCGGTGTAGCAGTTGGCCCCTCCCGAATTGATCACGACCGCACGGACCTGACCATCCTGAACCACCTGCTCACTCCAGAGCACCGGATTTGCCTTGCATCGGTTGGTGGTGAACACGGTTGCTGAAGCAGCGCTGGGCCCGTCATTGACGATCAGGGCCATGTCCAGGGCACCGGTGCTCTTCAACCCCGCGGATATTCCAGCGGCACGAAATCCTTTTGGCAGTTGAGAAATCATGGCGCCATCCCCGTCAGTGGCAGCCCGGTTTCCTCAGGGAACCCAACCGCGAGATTGAGACACTGAACCGCGCCACCGGCAGTGCCCTTGGTGAGATTGTCGATTGCGGCCACCACGACCAAACGGTTCGCCGCCTCATCCACGGTTAATTGCAGTTGCACCGTGTTCGACCCCAGCACGGATTTGGTGCTGGGCCAACTTCCAATCGGCAGGATCGAGACGAAGGGTTCATCCCGGTAGGCAGCCAGATACGCCTCACTCAGCGCCTGTGCATCAGTATCCGGGGCCAGGCGGGCGCTGCAGGTGGCCAGAATGCCGCGAGGCATGGGGACCAGCAAAGGCGTGAAACTCACGGACACTGGTTGCTCTGTTAGGGCGGCCAGCGCCTGCACGATCTCCGGGATGTGCCGATGGGTGCCACCAACTCCGTATGCACTAACCCCGCCCATGACCTCACTGGCCAATAAATTCGTCTTCATTGCCTTCCCTGCACCACTGGTGCCAGAAGCAGCCACGATCACGATGTCCTCGGTCTCCACCAAGCCCGCTCCAACCGCTGGCGCCAGAGCCAGCGTGCTCACGGTGGGATAACATCCCGCCACCGCGATCCTTTTGGCCCCAGTAAGTTGGGCCCGATGGCCGGGTAACTCAGGCACCCCATAGGGCCAGGTTCCGGCGTGGAAGCCGCCATAGAACTGTTCCCAATGCGTGGGGTCTGAAAGTCGGAAGTCGGCACCGCAGTCGATCACCACCACCTCAGTTCCCAACCCTGCAGCAATGGCGGCAGATTCACCATGTGGGAGGGCCAGGAACACCACATCGTGCCCGCGCAGGTTTTCCGGATTGGTTGCCAAGAGCATCCGATCAGCGAGCTGTCGCAGGTGCGGCTGCAGGGATCCCAACGTCTGACCGGCATTGCTGGCACCCGTCAGGGCACCGATTTCCACCCCGGGATGCCCCAATAGCAGACGCAGGATTTCCCCGCCGGCATAGCCGCTGGCACCAGCGACTGCGACCCGAACTTTCTTCATGCGCATAACTATACATACATCTGCATGTTTCTACGCATTGCGTGTCCCGATCGCGCCTACCCGACAGCTGACCCTTCTCGCCCTAGTATCAACTCAAATCAGAAACTGGCTCGGGCAGAGGCGATCATGAACACAACGGCACCACCCAAACGCGAGGGTCACACCGCGAGTCATCGCAGTGAACCCAGCCATTCCAGTCGAATCTGGCTGATTCTGGCTGCGGTGGTGGCGACACTCGTCGCCGTGGGAGTGGTGCTCTTCTTCTTGTTCGGGGGAACTGATGGCAACCCCACCAAGGCCACCGGGCCACAGAATCCAGCTCCGACCCAACCTGCGCCAGATCCATCGTTGACCTCCAGCAGCTCTGCTGCGGTCGAGGAGCCCACCTCTCCAGCTTTGGCAACACCCACTGGGCTCCCAGATGTGCCGGCATCCTCACCTCGGAAGCTGATGATGGCAGGCCATGAAATTGGCTTCGATGTGGCTCTCACCAATCAGGTGGACCACCTGATTCCCCAAACTACATCTGAGTTGTCGCGCTGGGACGCTCGCGGTCGTCCGGCACATCCCTCTGATGCCTCGATCGTGATCGTGGGCAAGGCCCAACCAGGCGGATCCCTTGCGGACCTCGGCGACACGCAGAAAGGTGCCGAGATCCAGATCCGAACCGACACCGGTTTGTTCACCTACACAGTTACCCGAGTCGGCCGAATCCCGGTTGCTGGTCAGGTCGACAATCCGGCACTGACTGATGCCCCCGGACGCCTGCTGCTGATCGGATCGCAGTACGACGCCAATGGCGACCGTGCCCGGGAGGACATCCTGGTCACCGCGCAGTTGACTGATCTGGTGCGGCAGTAGCGCCGTTCAACCAACTGCAAGTGCGAAGCAACTGGGATCAAACCCGCTGCTGGGCACCAACCTGATCCATCGCCACTCGAACTGCAGCATCACGCGCAGCGGCGCATTCAGTGTCGGTCAGCGTTCGGTCCCCCGCTCGGAAGCGCAGGGAAAAGGCCAGGGACTTGTAACCGGGCTCAATCTGGTCACCGGCATAGACATCGAACAAGCGGATTGATTCACACAACTCCCCCGCGCCCTCACGCAGGGCAGCGGCAACCTGGGAAGTCGTAACCGACTCAGCCACGATCAGGGCCACGTCCTCTTTGGCCACCGGGTAGGAGGAGAGCGCACCCACCTCTGGAACCAGCACTGCAGCTGACTCCAACACTGATGCATCCAACTCAACAGCGACCGATCGGGCCGGTAGTGAGAAGGCCCGGCAGACTCCGGGGTGAAGTTCACCAGCATGGCCAACCACCAGTTCACCCACCCGCAACTCCGCACAACGTCCGGGGTGCCAGGGCGCCCGCTCCGTGCTGACCGGCGAGATCTGCAGACCAAGGGAGCCTGCCACCACTCGCGCGGATTCAATGGCGTCAGCCCAATCCGCGCTTCGGCCCGATCCCCACCAACCGGCTCGATCACGATTGCCAGCCATGACCATTGCGACATGCAGGGGTTGTTCTGGAACCGCGTCGAACAATGCGGCCAACTCCTCATCAGTGGGTCGCTGATCCACCGGAAGGATGGGTGCGGCCACCCGGGCGCCACCACAAGTAACGGGAGCGACCTCGAACAGAGCCAGGTCCTCGACCCCCCTGCTGATATTCCGGGCTGCGGACCTGAGCAACCCGGGAAGCAGTGTGCTGGTCAGGAAGGGTTCCTGAGTGCTCAGTGGGTTGGCCAGTCTGAGCAGATCCCTACGGTCGTCTGTTGCTGGAATACCCAATGCATCCAGATCTGCCTCACCCACGAATGGGAAGTTGACCACCTCGACGTAACCAGCACCAGCCAGTACCCTGCCAATCCGGCGACGCAGGGATTGCTCAGTGGTCAATCCCATTCCGCTTGGAGCCGGTGGCAGGACTGAGGGGATGTCGTCGTATCCGACCACCCGTACGACCTCCTCAACCAGATCGTAGGGATCGGTGAGGTCTGGTCGCCAGGCAGGCGGGGTAACCACCAGGTCTGCTCCTGATGTGGCCACCGTGCAGCCAACCTGTCGTAGGATCTGCTCGCTCTGTTGGGCTGGGATCTGCAAACCAGAAATGCGACCGGGCAGATCAGACGGCATGGTGATCTCGGGTTGCTCGGGCGCAGTACCGACCACGGTAACCCCGTGGTCTGCCTTGCCTCCTCCGTGCGCAACAAGGAGTTCCACGACTCGATCAGCAGCAGCCTCGCAGACAGTTGGATCCACACCGCGTTCGTTGCGTTTGCCAGCCTCCGAGGTCAATTTCTGCCTCCGACCAGTGCGGAACATGGAAACCGCATCCCAATGGGCTGATTCCACCAACACATTGGTGGTGTTGGTTGAGATCTCGGTGGATTCCCCACCCATCACTCCACCCAACCCAATGATGCCGGAATCATCGGTGACCACAAGGTCCTCATCGGACAGGTTCCGATCATTCCCATCCAGTGTGGTCAGAGTTTCCCCAGCACGGGCACGGCGTACCACGATCGGTCCCTGCAGTTTGTCAGCGTCATATGCGTGGATGGGTCTACCGAGTTCGAACATCACATAGTTTGTGACATCCACCGCCAGCGATATGGATCGCTGGCCCACCTGTTCCAGGCGCCGTACCATCCAGTCCGGGGTGGGAGCAGATGGGTTGAAGCCACAAACTGACCTGGCCACGAAAACCGGGCAGCCACTGGGATCCTCGATCCGCACCGGATATCCATCAGAATTCGCATCCGGCACCACTCGATCTGCAGGATCAGTGAAGTCCAGCCCGAATCCCAGGGCAGTCTCCCGGGCCACACCCCGCAATGACATGGCATAGGCCCGATCCGGGTTGATCTCAAACTCAATCACGGATTCATCCAGGCCCAGCAGCGGTAGTGCCTCAGCACCCGGATCCGCAAGACCCTCGGGAAGCACAATGATCCCCTCATGGTCATCACTGATGCCCAGTTCTCGTCCCGAACAGATCATTCCAGCACTCAGGTGTCCGTAGGTCTTGCGGGCCGTGATCTCGAAGCCACCCGGCAGCACGCCACCTGGCAGCACTACGACGACGAGGTCACCGGGCTTGAAATTGTGGGCACCACAGACGATGCCCTGGGGTTCTCCTGAACCATTTGCCTGGCCGACGTCCACGGTGCACCAATTGATGGTCTTGCCATTCTTCTGGGGCTCTGGCTGCATGGTCAGGACCCGCCCCACTACCAATGGGCCAGTGATGTCAGCGCGGTGAATCGCCTCGAGTTTCAGTCCCAATGCGGTCAGACGATCAGCCAATTGGCCGGGCGAGACCTCATCGGGCACAGGGACCAGTTCCTTGATCCAGGACAACGGGGCGCGCATCAGAGCTCAACTCCAAACGGGGTGGTGAACCGGACGTCACCTTCGAATAGATCCCTCATATCGGCCACCCCGTGACGGAACATGAGCAGACGGTCAATGCCGAAGCCAAAAGCGAAGCCTGAGTAGATGGATGGGTCGACTCCGCAGGCCGTGAGCACCCTGGGGTTCACGATTCCGCAACCACCCAACTCGATCCAGCCCTCTCCCCTACAGGTACGGCACTCAAGATCATCCTGGGTGCCACTTCCATGGCAAACGAAGCAGACCATGTCCATCTCGGCTGAGGGTTCGGTGAATGGGAAGTACGACGGCCGGAACCGGGTCCGCATACCCTCTCCGAACAATGCAGTGAGCAGGTGATCCAGGGCCCCACGCAGATGTGCCATGGAGATGCCCTTGTCGATCACCAATCCCTCGACCTGATGGAAAACCGGCGAGTGGGTGGCGTCGTACTCGTCGGTGCGAAAGACCCGGCCCGGACAGGCGACGTAGATGGGTGGCGTCCGGGTGAGCATGGTGCGCGCCTGGACGGGAGAGGTGTGGGTGCGCAGGACAAGATGGTCCTCTGGCGGATCCGCCCAGAAGGTGTCCTGCATGGTGCGGGCCGGATGATCAGGCCCCAGGTTGAGAGCATCGAAATTGAGCCACTCGGCCTCGACCAGAGGCCCCTCGGCGATTTCCCAACCCATCGCCACGAAAATGTCCGCGATCTTCTCAGAAAGGGTTGTGATCGGGTGTCTGGCACCGGTTGTTTGACGATCCCAGGGAAGGGTGACATCGACCCTCTCCTCGATCAGCATCTGCTCCTCGGCGCGCTCCTCGAGAATCGCCTGCTGGGCAGCCAGTGCCCGATTTACCTCAGCCCGGGCCCGACCGACACGGGCTCCGGTCTCTTTTCGGGCCTGCGGTGGAAGTGCCCCGATCTCTCGATTGGCCAGGGCCAGTGGGGACCGATCACCGACATGCTGGACCCGTACCTGCTTCAGTTCCTCCAGATCATTGGCAGCCGCAATCGCCGCGAGTGCGGCAGCTTGCATCGCAAACACCTCGGCCTCGCCCAAGGAGCTGACTTGAACGGGGTCGTAATTGGTATTCGGACCGGACATGTGAGCCTTTCAGATTTGGAATGCTGCGTACGAGTCTAGAAAGCGATCAGTCCACCCTGGCAGCGGGTTTGCCCTCCGCAGGATCCAACTGAGCGAATCGGGCATAGAGACAGACAGCAGCTGCGGTGGCCAGGTTGAGGCTTTCGGCACCGCCCAGGATGGGAATGGCCACCACGTGGTCAGCCAACTCGAGTAGGTCCCCGGGAAGGCCCCAGGCCTCATTGCCGAACACCCAGGCAACCTTGTGAGTGCTCAATTCGCGCCCGCTGGCAGAATACAGACCCGTATCACCCTGCCCATCGGCCGCCAACGTCGTGAATCCGGCCGCTTTTGCGTCCCTGATGACATTCAGCACATCTGGCGCGATCGCGATCGGGATCTGGAACAGGGATCCCACCGTGGCCCGAACTGTCTTGTCGTTGTAGGGATCAACGCTATTGCCGGCCAGGATCACCCCAGAGGCACCGCCGGCGTCAGCAACCCGGATGATGGCACCGGCGTTTCCTGGATCACGAACATCAGCGCAAATCAGGATTGGGCCGGGACCGGAGAGCACCTGGGTGGCAGCCACGTCAATGAAGCCGGCCACTGCCACCACTCCCTGAGGAGTAGTTGAGCCAGCGAGCAGCGAAATGGCCTCGTCATCGGCCAGATGCCACCAGGCCCCGGTCTCACGCACCAGCTCCTCCAGGTCGGGGAACTGGCGGGCGATTTCCGGAGTAGCAAATACAGTTTCGATACACCCCGGAACTCCCAGGGCCGCCTTCAGGGTCTTGACGCCCTCAATAAGGAACCGGCGTTGCTCGTGCCTGGAGTTGCGACGGGCGAGCCCCTTGGCGCGTCGTACCCGGGTGCTCCTGGCAGTGAGTACGGCGTCCTCAGGACTCGCCACGGCAGACTTCCTCGGCGCTCAGGCAGAGACAGGTGCGTTGACGTCCTCTGGCAGGTTGCTCTTCGCGGTCTCAACCAGAGCCACGAAAGCCTGTGGGTCATTTACTGCCAGATCGGCAAGGATCTTGCGGTCGACCTCCACCCCAGCGGCTTTCAGGCCCTGGATAAATCGGTTGTAGGTCATTCCCTCAGCTCGGGCGGCAGCGTTGATGCGCTGGATCCAGAGCTTGCGGAATTCGCCCTTCTTCTTGCGGCGATCGTTGTAGCTGTAAACCAGTGAGTGGGTTACCTGCTCCTTGGCCTTGCGGTACAAACGAGACCGCTGGCCACGGTAACCCGATGCCCGATCCAGAGTGGTACGACGCTTCTTCGCTGCGTTTACTGCGCGCTTCACGCGAGCCATGATGTTGCTCCTTTGTGAGTCTTGGGGTCTTGGGGCGAGATGACTGGAGGGCCTGGCTGGTACTCAGGACCCGGCCCGGGTCAGCTCAGAGGCCAAGCAGCTTCTTGGCACGAGGGACGTCGTTCTTGGCGACCTCGGTGGTTCCTGACATCCGGCGGGTCATCTTGGAGGGCTTCTTCTCCAGGTTGTGGCGCAGGCCGGCCTTCTGGCGACGGATCTTGCCTGAGCCAGTCACTCGGAAGCGCTTGCTGGCACCGGAATGGGTCTTGTTCTTCGGCATGGATATTCCTCTGCTCTCGTTCGGTCTCTGGGACGGTGGGTCTCAGAGGTCGATGTCGGGGTCGAGATTCTCGCTCCGACGACGTTCTTTCTTCGGCGCTGCGGCCTGTTGTGCGTTGCGCTCCGCTCGCTCATGACGATCCTCATCACGCTCGGCGGACCGGGCGGCTGCCTTCTCCTGCTTGGCGGCCTTGACCTCGGCCTTGGCCTCGGACTTCTTCTTGTTCGGACCGAGCACCATGATCATGTTGCGTCCGTCCTGTTTGGGCGCGGATTCAACAAATCCCAACTCTGTGACGTCCTCGGCCAGCTTCTGCAGCAACCGGAATCCGAGCTCGGGCCGATGCTGTTCGCGACCACGGAACATGATCGTGATCTTGACCTTGTCCCCCGCCTTGAGGAATCGGACCACGTGACCCTTCTTGGTCTCATAGTCGTGTTGATCGATCTTGGGACGAAGCTTCATCTCTTTGATGACAACGTTGGTCTGGTTACGACGAGCCTCGCGCGCCTTCTGGGCGTTTTCGTACTTGTACTTGCCGTAATCCATGAGCTTGCAGACCGGCGGTTTGCCCATCGGGGCAATCTCCACCAGGTCCAGGTCAGCTTCCTGAGCCAACCTCAGGGCATCGCCGGTGGGGACGATGCCGACAGTCTCACCATTGGGGCCAACAAGGCGGACTTCGGGTACCCGAATCCGATCATTGATGCGCAACTCCGTGCTAATGGGTCCTCCTGAGTCGAAACGAATGGTCAACCCGCAGGGGCAAAAACAGCAAAACCTCCGCGTGACACGCAGAGGCTCCAGGGATCACGGGCAGGCAACGGCATGCCGGCCAGCCCGGGACCAGACCCGACGACCTGTGGCGGTCGCTGCGGGTGGGAGGAAACTCCACTTGTCAGATGCACACCGGTGATAGCGCACATCGGTCGCGGACAAGGTTACAAGGTTGGGACCCAGAATGCACATCGAGCAGGCCGGGCACCCCACTCACATCGCAGTGTTGGGGTCAGCAACCATCCAACCCCATTCGGTTCCGGCCCGAACCAACTGGTTGCCAGCAGCCAGGTTCTTCAGGACATCACCCTCCACTGCCACCATGACACTGGCCAGGTCCACCACCACAGCCTCTGCTCCATCGTGCAGCGCTGCCTGAGCAGCCTGACGGAAGGTGACTGGCACCGGACGAGCCTTTGGATCCCATTCATTCATGGTCTCAGTGCAGGTGAAGGCGAGCAGGGCATTTCGCCCATCCGCGCCGGTGATCGAAACGGCAGCCATGTCACTGGTCTTGTCGTGGGCCATCCCGTTCTCGTCGTACTCAACCTCACCCAGAACCGCCACCACGGGGACCAGCACCCGCGCATCCTGGAGCATTGCGATCAACGGCGCAAAACCAGTGCTCGGGGACTCCGAGTAAGCGGTGAAGGCAGTTACCAGAGCCGCTGACCGTCCCCCATCATCATCAGGGAATGGTGCTGGCATCAGATCACGCATGTCACCTATCGTCCCATTGCCCGCGCCGACAACCGATGCCGGTAGGTTTCTGGCATGAATGCTTTCACCAGCGAAGTGGAACGACACCGGCTCAAGAGAAGACTTGACCGAGCGGTGAGCAGCATCCCCGATCCGGGGCCACCCCTGGTTGTGGTCGACCTTGATGCCTTTGATGCCAATGCTGCTGACCTGGTCAGACGCGCCAATGGCAAGCCAATCCGATTGGCCAGCAAGTCGATCAGGATCCCCGCGCTGATCCAACGCGCCCTGGACCATCCGGGGTTCAGCGGTGTCCTCTCCTACAACCTGCTTGAGGCACTCTGGTTGGCGAACCAGGGCATCAGTGACGACATCGTGGTTGGTTACCCAAGCGTTGATCGATTGGTGCTGGCCCGACTGGCCAATGACGATCAGGCCCGACAGGTGATCACCCTGATGGTGGATGACCCCGCCCATCTGGAACTGATTGCCGAACTCGTCCATGGCACCCCCAGTGAGCACCCGATCCGGATCTGCCTGGACGTGGATGCCGGCTTGTGGCTCGGCAACAACCAGATCGGTCCCAAGCGCTCCCCGGTGCGCGATCAGCACGCCGTACGTCGCCTGGCCCAGCAGGCCCACGATCATGGATTCCGGGTGGTGGGGGTGATGACCTATGAGGGACAGGTGGCCGGGGTCGCCGACCAGATACCGGGACAGGCTCCCAAAATGGCCATCATCCGCAAACTCAAGTCAGCATCAATCCAGCAACTACTGCAGCGCCGGCGAGAGGTTCTTGCTGCTCTGAAGGGCGTTGCTGAACTGGAGTTCTTCAACGCTGGGGGGTCGGGAAGCCTCGAATCATCATCAGCTGACCCAGCAGTGACTGAGGTGGCAGCCGGCTCTGGATTGCTGGTGCCGGCACTCTTTGACCACTACGCCTCATTCCAGCCGAGACCAGCCTGCTTCTTCGGGGTGCCCGTCGTACGCCGCCCAAACCAGGGCATTGCCACGGTCGCTGGTGGCGGGTTCATCGCCAGTGGGCCTGCCGGCAAGGACCGGTCACCGGTGCCGTGGTCACCACCGGGGCTGCAACTTACTGGCCTGGAGGGAGCTGGCGAGGTGCAGACTCCGCTGACTGGATTGGCTGCAGCCCAACTGAGGATCGGCGATCTGGTCTGGTTCCGGCATGCCAAATCCGGTGAGATCGCTGAGCACACCAATGTCGTGCACCTGCTCCAGGGCGATCAGATCGTGGATTCAGTGCCTACCTATCGTGGCAATGGCAACGCCTGGTAGCACCACCGACCCGGCTTCGATCATGGCCACCACCCTGGCCAGACCAGCGACCTGTGGCAGCAGTCGCCTGATTGCCATCGACGGGCCGGCTGGGGCTGGTAAAACCGAGTTGACCCGGGCACTGGTTTCGCTGCCAGCTCTCCCGGATGTCTCGATCCTGGCCCTTGAGGATGTCTACGCGGGTTGGGATGCCCTCGCCCGGATCGAGGACTCGGTGGAGCCACTTTTGCGGGCTCTGGCCAGCGGCCAACCTGCTCAGTTCGCCGAATACGACTGGGCCAATTGCAGATCGGGCGAGATCAGGAGGGTCTGCCCGGCACCGGTCATCATCCTGGAGGGAGTCAGCGCCGGATGTCTCCGCTGGGCCGATCTGGTCACCACGCTGGTGTGGGTAACCCACGCCAATGCTCTGTCCCGGGCAATTGCCCGCGATGGCGAGGACCACCGTGGACATCTGGAGACCTGGCACCGGGACGAGGTGTCCCTATTCGAGCGGGAAAAGCCCTGGCTACGGGCCGATGTGGTGGTTGACTCAGCCTGAGGCCTCATGTGCCCTGATCAGGGCCTTGATCTCTCCGATCGCGCGTTGTGCCCTGGCGCCGTCTGACCCCTGAATGGCAATCACGATGTGGGTTTCTCCATCAGATAGGTCCAGATGGGCCCAGGGCGCTCCTCTGGCCAGGGTGATCCCAACCACCTGAGCCCACTCATAGCGATGGGTACGGAACCCGTTGATGATCACCAGTCCCGTCTCGGTAGCCGTGATCCGGGACCTGGTCAGGCCCCAGTAACAGGCAAACAGCAGCAGGAACAGGAAGATCGTCGTGGCCCGCTGGAATGGGGTGAAGTATCCGCGAATCTCCGGGCCGAGTGCAATCCACATGGCCGCAAATACCACGATTAGGGCCCCACCGAACAGGTACACCGCGATACGTACACCCAGCGGTTTCCAGCTGTGGGGTATCGCCACCAGATTCTCAGAGTCGGCAGGCATGGATATCCGTGAGCAGGATCCCGCGGGCTCCCAGGTCGTAGAGTGTGTCCATCAATTTCTGGGCACCGTCCCGGGGCACCATCGCCCGGACGGCATTCCAACCCTCCTTGTGCAAAGGCAGCACGGTCGGACTCTCGATCCCTGGCGTGAGCGCAACTGCTGCCTCGACCGCTGAGTCAGGGATGTCGTAATCCATCATCACGTAGGAGCGGGCCACTATCACGCCGTCCAGGCGGCGTTTGAAGATCCGCACGGCGTCGCTGATCTCCACGCCTGAGCGCTGGATCAATACGGCCTCAGAGGTCATGATCACCTCTCCGGTGATCTCCAGTCCTGCCGCTTTCAGCGTGGACCCGGTTTCCACGACATCAGCGATCACATCCGCCACACCCAACTGGATACTGGTCTCAACGGCCCCATCGAGCCGGATCACCTCAGCGGAGATCCCTTGTTCGATCAGGTACCCCTGAACCACGCCCACATAGGAGGTGGCAATCCGCTTTCCGGGTAGGTCCTGCAATGAGGACAAGGTGCCCGGCCGGGCAGCGAAATGAAACCTGGACCGACCAAATCCAAGTGGTCGAACCTCTTCCGCCTTGGCTCCGGAATCCAACAACAGGTCACGCCCAGTGATCCCGATATCCAGAGTTCCCTCACCCACGTAGACCGCGATGTCACGGGGACGCAGGTAGAAAAACTCCACCCCGTTCTCGGCATCAAGCAACGTGAGTTCTTTCGAATTGGCCCGCTGTCGGTATCCGGCCTCGATCAGCATCTGTGAGGCTGCCTGGGACAGGGCGCCCTTGTTCGGGATTGCAATCCTGAGTAATTCAGCCATGTTCGTCCTTGGTCCAGGCCTACAGATAGGCGTAGACATCCTCGAGTGAAAGTCCAGTAGCGAGCATCATCACCTGGGCGTGGTAAAGCAATTGGCTGATCTCCTCGGCTGCCCGCTCCTTACCCTCGTGCTCGGCAGCCATCCAGGATTCAGCTGCCTCCTCAACCAGTTTCTTGCCAATGGCGTGGACACCGGCGTCTATCGCCGCCACGGTTCCTGAGCCAGTGGGGCGCTGCTGCGCCTTCTCACTCAGCTCAATCCACAATTCCTCGAAGGTCTTCACAATCCCTAGCCTAGGTGCTCGCGTCGTCGGATCCGACGAAGTGTCTGTGCGGTGAGAAGGGCGGCTGCGGTGGCCTCATATCCCTTGTCCTCAGTGCTGTTGGGCAAACCGGCGCGATCCAACGCCTGGGCATCATCGTCACAGGTCAGCACTCCGAAGCCGATTGAGGTCTGCGTATCCAACGCAACCCGATTGAGCCCGTCAGTCGCAGCCCTGCAGACATAATCAAAATGGGGGGTACCTCCCCGAATGATCACGCCCAGTGCAACAACCGCATCAAACCCGTACTCCGCCAATGCCTGGGCCACAACGGGCAGTTCAAATGACCCAGGGACCCTGACCAGGACCTGGGACTCGACCCGGAACTGTTTCAGGGCCCGTTCGGCACCGGCAATCAGCCCCTCCATTACCTCCTCGTGCCATTGGGCAGCCACCACGGCCACCCGCAACTCATGGCAATCAGTTGGTTTGATCTGGGGAATTCCTTCTCCACTCATGGCAAGCCTTCCGGGTGCTTGGGGTCATTGATGTGGGTTGGGCGCCGCAGTGGCTTCCAACCCGGGTAGTTGGTGGCCCATGCGATCACGTTTGGTGGTCAGGTAGGCAATGTTGTGGTCATTTGCCCGGGGGGTCAGCGCCACCCGTTCGGCGACCGAAATGCCATAGGCCTCAAGAGAGGCGGTCTTGTCGGGATTGTTGGTCACCAGCCGAACCGATGACACCCCAAGATCCTTGAGGATCTGGGTGGCCGCCCCGTAGTGACGAGCGTCTGCTGGCAGACCGAGATCAAGGTTGGCATCCACCGTGTCCCGGCCCTGGTCCTGCAATGCATAGGCCTGCAACTTGGCCAACAGACCGATCCCCCGCCCTTCGTGTCCACGTAGGTAAACGACCACGCCTCGGCCTTCGCTGACGATCAGGTCCATTGCCTCGTGAAGTTGCGGCCCGCAGTCACATCGTTGGGATCCGAACACATCCCCGGTCAGGCATTCGCTGTGTACCCGGGTCAGCACTGGCTCTGGACCGGTGATGTCGCCATACACCAGAGCGATGTGTTGACTGTCGTCAACTGTTATCCGATACCCAACGGCAGTGAAATCTCCATGTGCAGTCGGCAGGGTTGTTCTGGCCACTCGCTCGACATGGGATTCGGTACGCCGGCGGTAGTGCACCATCTGTTCAATCGAAATGAGCTTCAGTCCGTGCTGATCGGCAAACTCGCGGAGTTCCTGACCGCGTTTCATGGTGCCGTCATCATTGACCACCTCCACCAGCACACCGGCCGGGGTGAGTCCAGCCATCCGGGCCAGATCTACTGCCGCCTCGGTGTGCCCACGTCGTACCAGCACTCCCCCTTCCCGATAACGGAGCGGGAAGACATGGCCTGGCCTGGTCACCTCCCAGGGTTCGGTCGCCGAGTCAGCCAGCACCCGGGCAGTATGCGCCCGATCAGCGGCAGAGATTCCGGTGGTCACTCCATCGCGGGCATCAACCGAAATCGTGTACGCCGTGCGCAGTCGATCCTTGTTGTGGGGTGTCATCAACGGGATTTCCAGACGATCCAGCATCTCCGCAGGCATCGGGACACAGATGACTCCCGATGAGTGCCGAATGGTGAAGGCCATCAACTCCGGAGTGGCCTTGGCCGCGGCGAAGATGATGTCACCCTCGTTCTCCCGGTCCTCATCATCGACCACTACGACTGCCTTGCCAGCAGCGATATCAGCGATCGCGTCCTCGACTGAGTCCAGCCTGATCTTGTCTTCCCAGCTCATCGCACTACCAACTTCTCCACGTACTTGGCGATCACATCGACCTCCAGATTGACCAGGTCACCGACCTGTTTGAATCCCAGCGTGGTCCGGGAGAGCGTCTCCGGGATCAGGCTGATCGTAAAATCTGTCGCATTGACCTCAACCAGGGTCAGCGAAACGCCATCCACTGTTATTGACCCCTTGGGCACCAGGTACCGGCTGATTCCATCGGGCACAGAGATCCGCACTACTTCCCAGTTCTCACTGGGCACCCGCTCCAGGATTTTCCCAGTGGCATCAACATGTCCCTGCACGATGTGTCCTCCCAACCGGGTGCTTGGCGTGACTGCTCGTTCCAGATTCACCCGGTCCCCGACCTGCATCCCTGAGAGACTGGTTCGATCCAGGCTCTCCTGCATCACATCAACACTGAAACTGTCCTCTGGATCCCCAACCACTGTCAGGCAGCAACCATTGACGGCAATTGAATCCCCCGAGCGGGTGCCCTGACACACCACCGGACCAGAAATCGTCATCCGGACGGAGTCAGCCAGGTCATCGATGGCCAGGACCGAGCCCAATTCCTCAACTATGCCGGTGAACATCAGGTGCTCCTCTTCATGGTTACCTTGATATTGGTATCTGATCCGGACCCGATTGTGATCACCTCATCGATCACGAAATCCAGCGCAGATGCGATGTTGTTGATTCCCAGGTCCGCCGTGACCGAGCTGCCCGAACCGAGCAATTTGGGCGCCAGGTACCCGAGCACCTCATCAACCAACCCGGCTCGCAGAAATGCACTCGCCAGGGATGGACCCCCTTCCAGGAATACGTGCCGGCGCCCCTGGGCATACAGCTCACCAAGCGCCGCAAGTGGGTCACGGGTGAGCAATCTGGTGGTTGGCGCTGAATCATCCAGGATGCGCGATCGTGCGGGCAGATCCCGTAGTCCCATGATCGCCCGAAGCGGTTGGTGCCCGATGGGCTGATCAAGCTCATCCCTGACGGTCAGTTGTGGATCATCTGAGAGCACCGTATTGGTGCCAACCAGGATCACGTCTGATTCGGCCCGGTGACGATGAGCGTCAATGCGGGAAGTCGGAGAGGTGATCCACTTGCTGGAACCATCTGAGGCCGCGCTGAAGCCGTCCAACGTTGCGGCGTACTTCCAGGTGACCAATGGGCGCTGGGAATGGATGCCAAATGTCCAGGCACGGTTCACCCGGGTTGCCTGACGTTCCAATAGCCCAGAGGCAGTGCTGACTCCGGCGGTGGCCAGGCTCTGGGCCCCGCCGCTGGCAACCGGATTGGGATCCGACTGGGCGTAGACCACCCGGCGGATGCCAGCAGTCACCAGAGCCTGGGCACAGGGGCCAGTTCGTCCCGTGTGGTTGCAGGGTTCCAGAGTGACCACAGCAGTCCCACCAGCAGCCGCAGGGCCAGCCTGGCGCAGCGCCATCACCTCGGCATGCGGCGTACCGGCACCTTGATGGAATCCCTCACCCACCACGACTTCATCGCTCGTCAACAGGACACAACCCACTCGCGGGTTTGGTCCCAGTGGGACACCGGGGGTCTGCGCCAATTGCAGGGCACGCCACATCGCGGCGCGTTCTGCGGCGCTGAAATCCATGGAACTGCCTGCCATTCGGTACGGTCACCTGATCAGGGGGCAGCATCGTTGACAGGCGCTCACACGCCACATCAACACGTGCGCTTACCATCCGGACTTTAACCGTCGGTCCAGGAATTTCACCTGATCAACCAGGAGCCAGAGGCACCCGGGTCGCGGACTGTCACCGCCGGTGCGGACTTTCACCGCCCCCAGAGCACGTGAGTTGATTACTCAGTAGGAGATTCTACCCAAGCCTGGTTCAGACCCGCTGCACCGGTCCAGACGCAGCCGTGGCAAGTTCCCGTAACTGTTGTACCACCAGGTCTGGATCTGACGCGGAATAAACTGCAGAACCCGCCACGAAGACATCCGCTCCGGCGATGGCACAGCGCTCGATGGTTTCTGGGGAAACCCCACCATCCACCTGGATGGCCAACTCCAATTCCTGTGCGGTCGCGATCCGGCGGGCCCGTTTGATTTTGGGAAGGCACAGGTCCAGGAACTTCTGGCCACCGAAGCCGGGTTCCACAGTCATGATCAACAACATGTCCAGTTCACCGAGTATCCCGGCATATGGAGTCACGTCCGTGGCTGGGTTCAGGGCCATGCAGGCCCGGGCGCCCTTGCTGCGCAATTCCCGGGCCAACCGGACATGGGCCCGTGCAGCCTCCGCATGAAAGGTGACCGAAGCCACGCCTGCTTCTGCATATGCGGGTGCCCAACGATCAGGGTTTTCGATCATCAGGTGCATATCGATTGGTTTGTCGGTGTGCTTCAGGAGCGATTCCACGACCGGGAGGCCAATGGTCAGGTTGGGTACGAAATGGCCGTCCATCACATCCACATGCACCATGTCGGCACTAGGTATCCGGGCGACCTCCGCTGCCAGGTTGGACAAATCGGCATTCAGGATGCTGGGTGTGATCGCAACTGGCATGAAGCGATGTTAGTACCGTCTCAGCAGTGCCATGAACATCGCATCGGTACCGTGACGGTGTGGCCACAGCTGAATCGCGCCCGGCAACTGCTCCGACCCAGCATCCTCCAGTTGCGGGAAGTGCTCCATGGCGTCCTCAAGTCGAATCGGCAACTGGTCAAGGGCCTGGTTTATGATCCCGCTGGTCTCAGCCAGGACTGGCGAGCAGGTGGCATAACAGACCACCCCACCCGGGCGTACCGCATCCACAGCAGTTCGCAACAACTCGGTCTGGATGTTCACCAATCCAGCCAGGTCATCAGGAGTACGACGCCACCTGGATTCGGGTCGGCGGCGAAGTGCTCCCAAACCCGAGCACGGAGCATCCACAAGCACCCTGCTGAAAGCCCCACCACGCCAGGCTGGTCGGCGCCCGTCCGCAACCAGTTGCATGCCACCTGTTCGCCGTAGATTCTGTTGCACCAGTTTTGCGCGGTGCGGGGAGATCTCGTTGGCCAGGAACTGGACTCCCTGTTGACGGGCCAGCGCAGCCAGGACCGCTGATTTGCCTCCGGGGCCAGCACAGAGGTCGAGCCAGAGATCATCTCCGGGCACCCGCGCTGAAGCTGTTAGTAGAGCCACCAGCTGTGACCCGGCATCCTGGACCCCAGCGCGACCTTCGGAGACGGCTGGGATCCGGGCTGGGTCCCCTCCGGGCAGTACCACTCCTATCGGAGAGACCTCGGTTGGCTGGCCCTGGAGTTCAGTAATGCTGGCCAGGCCAGGACGAGCCACCAGATGCACCTGGGGTCGGTCGTTGTTTGCCGCCAGCAACGCTTCGAGTTCATCACGTCGCCCCAGGGCTTGTTCAAGCTCAGCAACCACCCATTCGGGATGGGAGTATCGCTGTGCCAGCGGTAAGTCATCGGTCCATTGGGCCAACGATCGACCGCTAACCCGACGGAGTACTGCATTTACCAGGCCAGTTGGCGCCCGCCCGATCTCCTGCCTGACCAGATCCACTGTGGTGGCCACGGCAGCATGGGCCGGAACTCGCATGGACAACAGTTGATGCACCCCCAATCGAAGGGCATCGCGGACCTCTGGTTTCGTCTCTCCCCTGACCAACTTCGCCAGAATGGCGTCATAGGCACCCTGAAGCCGCAGCGTTCCGCTGACCAACTCAGTGGCAAATGCCGCGTCCTGGGCATTCAGTTGGGATTGCTGCAACTGCCGGGCCAGTTCCAGGTTCGCGTAGGCATCAGCAGCGTCTACCTGGCGCAACACGGTGAAGGCCACCACCCGGGCTGGATCAGCTCTGGGCAAAGCGTTCGCCCGTCTCCAACCGGGCACCCCTGGCCCAGTCAGCCGCCGGCATCAGCTTCTTGCCAAATGGCTTCACCTCACCCAACCGAACCGCATGCGAGGCAGTGCCGACGAAGACCTCCCGTTTGGTGACCAACAATTCCCCGGGAGGCATCTGATGGTCTGGAGCTGGAGTGATCGGACCGACCTTGACCCGTTCTCCGGAATAGGTGGTCCAGGCCCCCGGATTGGGGGTGCAGGCCCGGATCCGACGATCCACCGCTACGGCATTTTCCTGCCAACGAACCTCTGCGTCGGCGACCGTTATCTTCGGCGCCAGACTGATTCCCTGATCCGGTTGCGGCGTTGCCTGGGCAGTGCCTGCCGCAAGTCCCAGCAGCGTCTCCCGAAGCAGAACCGCCCCCCCCTGGGCCAACCGGTCAAGCAGCACCCCGGAGGTGTCACCGGGCTGGATTCGCTCTGTCATCACACCGTAGGTGGGGCCGGCATCCAGATCTGCAACGATCTGGAAGGTAGTGGCCCCAGTGATCTCATCCCCAGCCCAGATCGAGTGCTGGACCGGAGCAGCGCCCCGCCAGGCGGGCAGCAGCGAGAAATGAAGATTGATCCAGCCATGTTGCGGAATCCTCAGGGCTGACTCAGGGAGCAGGGCGCCATAGGCAACCACCGCGCAGACATCTGGACTCAGCCCGCTGAGCGCTTCCTGGAAGTCAGCATCTCTTGGATGTGTCGGCTTGAGTATCGGTATGCCGAGTACCTCAGCCTGCTGGGCAACAGGTGAGGGAACCAGGCGGCGACCACGTCCAGTGGGGGCATCAGGCCTGGTAACCACCGCCACCAGATCCAAATCGCTGTCAGCGATTGCAGTCAGGCTCGGAATCGCTACCTCCGGCGTTCCAGCAAAGACAACTCGCATCAGAAACCAAGCCCCATCGTGTTATGTGGTGAGATCCGTACCTGAGGAGCAGGTTGCCCGAACCATTCCGCTTCCCTGATCATTCGCATCGCCTCGCGACGGGCCTCACGATCCAATCGGTCAATGAACAAAATCCCATCCAGGTGGTCGGTCTCATGCTGTAGGGCCCGGGCCAACAGTTCAGAGCCCTCAACCACGACAGGTTCACCATGCATGTTCAGCCCGTGAGCCACTACATTCAGGGCTCGTTCGCAGTCGATGGTCAGGTCCGGAATGGAGAGGCACCCCTCTGGCCCAATCTGCACTTCATCGGAAAGGATCAACCTGGGATTGACCAGATGACCGATCTCCCCAGCGACGTGCCAGGTGAAGACCCGAAGACCAACACCCAGTTGGGGTGCGGCCAGCCCGGCACCACCCGCATCCAGCATGGTATCGGTCAGGTCAGCGACCAAGCCCCGCAATTCCTTGTCAAAGGTGACCACTTCCTTTGCCGGGGTCCGAAGTACAGGATCCCCGAACAACTTGATGTCCCGAATGGACACAGGCACTCCCTTCTGCGCATGGCAAGTCTAGGTGTCCGAGTCGCGGTCAACCCAAATCGTGTGGATCAACCCGGACCCGTACGTGCGGCAGTTTGCGAACCGATCTGGCTGCCTGAGCCCCCCGGAGCACTTGGGCAAGGTGGTCTCCCTGAGCCCTTGGCACCCGGAGGACAAGCTGGGCAGGTTCATCAGCCAACTCCACGGGCCCCAGAGCCTCAACCTGCTCGGGTAGGGACAACGACGCGACCAATGCTTCCAGCTGATCGCGCTGCCCCTGCAACTGAAACATGCGACTGGCCGGGGGAAGATGCGCTTGCTGTCGCTCAGCCATCTCACGTTGCGCCAGACCAGAAAGGTCCCAACGGATCAGGGCTTGAATCGCGGTCTGGTGACCGTCACCGATCAACAGGGCCCGACCTCCCTTTGCGCAGAGCGCAATGGCATTGGCCCAACGGCGCACCGCCTCCTCGACCGCACGTAGATCAGAACGAGCCAGGGTTAGCCAGGTATCCATGATGATCACTGCGCTGTATCCATTCGGTGCCACTGGTTCAGCACCAGTAGTGGCCACGACGATGCCAGAATCCACTGCCTCCAGGACTCGCTCCCCCGAAGAAGTCCGGATCCGAACCCCGGGGAAGGCCCGCCCGATTTCTTCAGCAGTCCGCGAGTGCCCCAGAACAGGTGCGCGTAACCCTTTGCCACCACAGTTTCCACAGGCCCAGTTGGGCTGCGATACGGCGCACCAGGCACACGCCAATGGACTTCCGGGATCTGACACCCCGAGGGGCCCATAACAGCGCTCACATCTGGCCGGTTCCCAACACCGCTCACAGGCCAGTCTGGTTGCATAACCGGCTCGTGGCGTCTGCACCAGAACCGGCCCCAGGGCAACGGCATCACGGATCAACTGGTGCGCCTCACTGGGCAGGCGAGCGGTACGGGCGGCGGCGTCCCGGGCCAGGTCTGTCGGGGCATCTCCGGTAACACCTACCGTGATCCGACCCCTGAGCACCTCCCTGGGAGCAGTGACTTCGGCAGCCCAACCAGTGCGGATCAGGTATTCGGATTCGACACTGCGGGCATAACCAGCCAGCAGTGCACCCGCTCCGGCCAGATGAGCACGGAGTAGCAACACCTCTCTGGTGTGACAGTAGGGTGCCCGTGGCTCCTGATACAGGTCATCACCGTCATCCCAGATCGCCACCAACCCAAGGTTCGCCACCGGGGCGAAGGCAGCCGCCCGGGTGCCGATCACAATGTGCCGCTCACCCCGGGTCAACTGCAGGAACGCGCGATATCGCGCAGCGGGACCCAGATCCGCAGTCAGTACGACGTGGTGTTCCTCCCCCAGACGCTCGCGCATGGCCTGATCCAGCCGGTTCACATCACGCCCGTCCGGCACACAGATGATCACCCCCCTCCCACAGGCCGCGGTAGCAGCAATCGATGCAGTCAGGACATGGGTCCAGTCATCTCCCGGCGCCACGGTGAGTACTGCCCGGTGGGGTCCGTGCAGCAGTGGCTGGAACCCCTGATAGTGCTGCCACTCCTCACTCAGGGCACGCCAACCGGATGGCGCGACTGGATCCTTACCCGGTTCGGCCTCTACCCGGGCGTGTCGCGGGGGGATAGCCAATCGGAGCACATCTGCTCTGGTGCCGACATAGCGCTGGGCCACTGCTTCGGCAAGCGTGGCTACCTCCGGGGTGAGCACCGGTTCTGCTGACACCACTTTGAGCAATGGTTGCAATCGCTGCTGTTCGCTGTCGGGCACCCGATTCAGGATGAATCCGGAAACCTGGCGCCCAGCAAAGCGCACCTTTACCCGAACACCAGGCTGGGCGGGCTCATCCAGGGCAGCGGGAACCCGGTAGTCAAAGACCCGGTCCAGGTGAGCCAGGGGCAGATCCACCAGCACCTGAGCGATCGGGTCCCGTGCTGCCCACTTCTGCAGAACTGACGGATCAGCAGCACGATTCCGGGCTGAGCGTGCAGCTGCCCGGGCCTGACTCAGCCCGGGCAGCGCAGGTTGCTCCGTGGCCGCACACATACAGCAGATCCTGTCAGGTGCGACCTACATTCTCAGCGGCCAGCAGCCTTCTTCAACGCCTCAGCCCGGTCAGTGCGCTCCCAGGTGAATTCGGGGAGTTCCCGACCAAAGTGGCCGTAAGCCGAAGTCTTGGCATAGATCGGGCGCTTGAGGTCAAGATCCTCAATGATTGCGGCTGGGCGCAGGTCGAAGACCTCAAGCACTGCCTGCTGGATGCGCTCATCGTCAATAACCCCGGTGCCGAAGGTCTCAATGAAGACGCCAACGGGCGCTGCCTTGCCAATCGCGTAGGCAACCTGGGCTTCGCAACGACGGGCCAGACCAGCGGCGACCACGTTCTTGGCCACCCAACGCATGGCATAGGCAGCCGAACGATCCACCTTGGAGGGGTCCTTGCCGGAGAAGGCACCACCACCATGACGAGCCATCCCGCCATAGGTGTCGACGATGATCTTGCGCCCGGTCAGACCGGCATCACCCATCGGGCCGCCGACAACGAAAACGCCGGTTGGGTTGACCAGGAGCCGGTAGCCCTCTGAGGGAATCTCAAATGTGGCCAGCACCGGATCAATCACATGGGTCTTCACATCTGCAGCCAACTGTTCCTGGCTGACATCCTCTGCGTGTTGAGTGGACAGCACCACGGTGTCGATCCGAACCGGCTTGTCATCCGCGTCATATTCGATGGTCACCTGGGTCTTGCCGTCTGGGCGCAGGTAGGGAAGGGTGCCGTTCTTGCGAACCTCGGTCAGGCGCTCGGCCAGACGGTGCGCAATGGTGATCGGCAGCGGCATCAACTCTGGGGTGTCGTCACAGGCATAGCCAAACATCAGACCCTGGTCGCCGGCACCCTGTTTCTCCTTGGCATCCACCGAACCGGTGCGACTCTCCAGAGCGGTGTCAACACCCTGGGCGATGTCAGGGGACTGCTGTCCGAGGGCAATCTGCACTCCGCAGGAATTACCGTCAAAGCCCTTGACTGACGAGTCGTAGCCAATCTCAAGGATCCGGTCCCGTACCAACTGGGCGATTGGGGCGTAGGTCTGCGTGGTGACCTCACCAGCCACCACCACCAAGCCGGTGGTGAGCAGGGTTTCACAGGCCACCCGGCTGTTCGGGTCATCGGTAAGCAGGGCATCCAGAATGGTGTCGCTGATCGCATCTGCAATCTTGTCCGGGTGCCCCTCGGTCACTGACTCCGAAGTGAACAGACGTCCAGTCACAATTAATCTCCTGCTTCAGTTGCTCCCTTGGCAGCCCACTGTGGGCCACCCGAAGACTAACGGAGCCAACCACCACCAGGTAACGCGGTCTCTATCGTTGGGATGCCCAGAAATCCTGCTGAACCTGATCCCAGATGGCATTTGCGATAGCTCCCTTGGACCCACGTGGCACCGAAATCGCAGTTCTGCCAGGGGCCAACAACACAGCCTGGTTGTCCTCCTCGCCGAACACCTGCCCCCCACTGACATTGTTCACAACCAATAGGTCGCAGCCCTTACGCTCCAACTTCGCCGTCGCATGCTCCTCGACAGAGCCGTGCTCGTCGCCGGTCTCCGCGGCAAATCCCACCACCACGATGTGAGGGTTTGGTCGCGACTGGGAGATCCCGGCCAGGATATCGGGATTCTGCTCCAGCGAGACAGCCGGCACACTGCCGTCCTCACGCTTCTTTATCTTTGCAGTGGCCACTGAATCGGGACGGAAATCAGCCGGAGCGGCAGCCATCACCAGCGCATCGGCTCCAACACATGCCTTTTGGACTGCTTCCTGCAACTGTTCTGTGGTCTCGACGGAGATCACCTCAACCCCTGTGGGGTCGGGCAGAGCTGCATTCGCGGCAATCAGCACCACTTCGGCACCTCTGGACATCGCGGTGCGGGCCAGGGCATATCCCTGCAGCCCAGAAGATCTGTTGCCCAGGAATCTCACCGGGTCCAGTGGTTCACGAGTACCTCCTGCGGTGACCACGACTCGCTTGCCAACCAGGTCCCGATCCACCCGACCGCGGGCCAGGGTGTCCTGGGAAATGGCGAAGATCTCGCCGGGGTCAGGGAGCCGGCCCTTGCCTGTGTCAGCTCCGGTCAGACGACCAACCGCTGGTTCGATGACCAGGGCTCCTCGCTGTCGGAGCAGGTCCACATTTGCCTGGGTTGCTGGATGCTCCCACATCTCGGTGTGCATCGCTGGCGCAAAGACCACCGGGCACCGGGCGGTCAGCAGGGTGTTGGTGAGCAGGTCGTCTGCCAACCCAGAGGCAGCTTTGGCCATCAGGTCGGCCGTGGCCGGTGCAATGACCAAAAGATCTGCCTGTTGCCCAATCCGAACATGCGGCACCTCGGACACATCTGTCCAGACCTCAGCCGATACGGGCTTACCTGATAGGGCCGACCAGGTTGGGGCGCCGATGAACTCCAGGGCTGCTCTGGTGGGTACGACGGTCACATCGGCACCCGACTCAGAGAAACGTCGTAACAACTCGCAGGCCTTGTATGCCGCGATGCCGCCGCCTACTCCAAGGACAACCCGCACTGGGACTCGATTCAGTCGCTCACAGGGTCTTCAGCAGGCTCCTGGGCCGCGGCTTCGACCTCATTTGGATCGATATCCTCGCAGGTGAGCAGACCCTCATTGATCTCGCGGAGTGCGATTGACAGTGGCTTCTCCTGGACATGGGTTTCCACGAGCGGTCCGACGTACTCAAGCAATCCCTCTCCCAATTGGGAGTAGTAGGCATTGATCTGCCGAGCGCGCTGGGCACCGTAGAGCACCAGTTTGTACTTGGAGTCGGTCTTGGTCAGCAGATCGTCGATCGGCGGGTTGGTGACGCCTTCGGCAACCAGCTGGTGGGACGACATGCTCATCGAGCCTCTCAATCAGTGGGAAAAGATCTCATTAACTCTACCAACTCCCGCGCCGCTTCGGGAATTGACACGTTCACAACCGTGGCATCGAACTCGGATTCAGCAGCCAGTTCGGCCCGGGCTGTCTGAAGTCGCCGTTGTTGTTCTTCCTCGGTTTCGGTTCCACGTCCGATCAATCGCCGGACCAATTCATCCCATGATGGAGGTGCCAGGAAAACGAATCTGGCCTCAGGAGCCGACTCACGGACCTGCCGGGCGCCCTGCAGGTCTATCTCCAGCAAGGCCAGCCGACCAGCAGCAAGCGCCTCCTGTACCGGCCTTCGTGGAGTGCCGTACCTGGCCTGCCCATGCACTACCGCCCACTCGAGTAGTTCGTCAGCAGCAATCATCCGGTCGAACTCGGTGTCATCGACAAAGAAGTAGTGTTCGCCATCGACCTCACCGGGTCGTGGTGGCCGCGTGGTGGCCGACACTGAGAGCCAGACTTCTGGGTAGTGCTCCCTGAGATAGCTGGCCACGCTCCCCTTGCCAACTGCAGTGGGACCGGCCAGCACGGTGAGCCGGGGTCGCCTATTCAAACTCGGCAACCAGCGCCGCAGCCTGCTTGGCCCCCAGGCCGCGGACCCGCCGGGAATCAGAGATCTTGACCTTGTCCATGATCTGGCGCGCCCGAACCTTGCCAATGCCCGGCATTGACTGAATCAGATCCAGCACCTTCATCTTGCCGATCACCTCATTTGACTGACCAGCCTCAATCACCTCACGCAGGGAGGCACCGGAATGCTTGAGCCGGTTCTTGACCTCTGCCCGTTCCCGACGCGATGCCGCTGCTTTTTCCAGGGCGGCCTGGCGTTGCTCGGGGGTCAGATTGGGTAGGGCCACAGAACTGCCTCAGCTTCCTGGGATGGGGTTGAGCCAAATCTAGTCACGACTGGCCAGCGTGGCAAAGTCGGCCGCCGCCCGTTGCGCTGCTCCCACCAGGTCCCCTGTCGCGGGACCAGCGCTCAGGACCTCACGCGAACTCGAGGGCAGCACCAGGTTGAGCACGCCAGCGAAGATGCGACGTACGTCGTCAACTGTGCCGCCCTGCGCTCCGATCCCGGGCACCAGAAGTGGACCGTTGATGGCCAGGTCCTCCTGGTGATCCCCGATGGTTGCGCCCACCACAGCACCAAACGATCCAAGCGGCTCCTCGCCCTGGTTGAGTTCCCCAAGCGCAGCCAACATCTCGCCCGCGACCGAACGGTTCTGGGTGCGGGCGTGTTGCACCTGAGGGGCCTCCGGATTAGAGGTGAGGGCCAACACAAAAACCCCGTTGCCGTGGGTCAAAGCGGTGTTGATCATCGGTTGCAGGGATCCGAAACCAAGGTAGGGGCTGGCGGTGATCGCATCAGCACAGAGCGGCGAGGATGGATCCAGATAGGCGTCCGCATAGGCCTGGCTGGTGGACCCGATGTCTCCCCGCTTCACGTCCAGAATCACCTGGGTGCCTGCCTCTCGACAAATTCCAATCACTTGCTCCAGAACAGCGATACCCCGGGAACCATGCCGTTCGAAGAAGGCGGACTGCGGCTTGATCGCAGCAACCACTGGCGCCAGGGCACTGGCCGCGGCGAGTGAGAACGATTCCAGGCCAGTGATGTCGTCGGGCAGGCCCCATTGCTCCAGCAACCCCGGATGCGGGTCGATGCCGACGCATAGTGGCCCCCGGGATTGCATCAAGGCATGGACTCTGGCTCCGAACGTAATCATTGGATCCCCTCCCTGATCAGATCGCGGTTCAGTCGACTCGGCCAGGTTGGCCCCTGATAAATGAAGGCGGTGTATCCCTGCAACAAGTCAGCCCCTGCTGTCAATCGTTCCAGGGCATCCTGGGTGGTAGTGATACCGCCAGCACCGATCAGGGTCAGATCTGTACCGACCCGATCACGAAGCATCCGGATCACCTCAGTGGCCCGGGCCCGCAGTGGCGGTCCGGAAAGGCCACCACCGCCGGCGGCCTCAATCTCTGCTGGAGTGCTGAGCAACCCATCTCGGGAAATGGTGGTGTTGGTCGCAATGATCCCATCGAGGTCCAGCGCCAGGGCCATCTCGCCCACTGCCAACACATCCTCATCACTGAGGTCAGGGGCGATCTTGACCAATAACGGAACCCTGGACTCCGTTACCTGGTCGGCCTGGCGGCGTACGGCTTGCAAGAGCGGGGACAGCTTCTCCACGGCCTGCAGATTGCGCAGTCCCGGAGTGTTGGGAGAGGAAACGTTGACGACGAGATAGTCGGCATAGGGAGCCAGAAAACGGGTGCTCCGCTGGTAGTCGGAGATGGCCTCTGACTCGGGGATCACCTTGGACTTGCCGATATTGATGCCCAGCGGAACCGCATTGGTGATGCCGTTGGCGCGCCTCAGGGAGAGCCTGCGAGCCACCTGCTGAGCTCCGTCATTGTTGAACCCCATCCGATTGACGATGGCCCGATCCCTGGGCAGACGCTGCAGCCTGGGCTTGGGATTGCCCGGTTGTGGCAGCCCGGTGACCGTGCCGATCTCCACGAAACCAAAGCCGAGCGCACCCAGGGCATCGATGCCGGTGCCATTCTTGTCAAAGCCAGCCGCCAGACCGAGTGTCCCCGGGAAGTCGATGCCCATGCGGGTGATCGGGTCGGTCCCGGCCCGGAACAAGCGAGAACTGATCGGTCTTCCCAGGCGTACGGCGGCAAAGCCCAGGTGGTGCGCCCGCTCCGGGTCCACCCGGGTCAACACCCGGTCAAAGACTCCCTGGTATGACGAACTGATCAGGCTCACGCGATGCTCTTCGCCCAGTCCTGCAGGGAGCGCACACCGATCTCACCGGCTCGAACGGCTTCAATGCCCTGGACCGCAGCACCCAGACCCTGCACGGTGGTGATGCAGGGGATATTAGCCAGCACCGCAGCCGTGCGGATCTCATAACCGTCCAGACGCGGCGACCCGCCCTTGGTGATGCCGTGCGGAGTGTTGACCACCAGCGCCACGTCGCCATCGATGATGCGGCCCACAATCGTCTTCTCGCCATCGGGGCCCGGGCCCTCACTGTGCTTGCGAACCACCGTGGCCTGGACTCCATTGCGACGCAACACTTCTGCAGTGCCCTTGGTTGCCAGGATCTCAAAGCCCATGTCAGCCAGTCGCTTAACCGGGAAGACCATGGTCCGCTTGTCCCGATTGGCGATGGAGACGAAGATCCGTCCCTTCATTGGGAGTGGCCCATAGGCAGCAGTTTGCGCTTTGGCGAAGGAGGTTCCGAACACCGCGTCGAATCCCATCACCTCACCGGTGGAGCGCATCTCCGGACCGAGGATGGCGTCGACGGTCTTCCCCTCCAGGGTCTTGAACCGGTTGAAGGGCATCACGGCTTCCTTCACCGCGATCGGGAAATTCGCCGGCAGGGTGCCGCCATCGCCCTCGCTGGGCAACACCCCAGCCTGCCGCAGTTCAGCGATCGACTCACCCAGCATCAGCCGAGCCGCAGCCTTGGCCAGTGGAGTCGCCGTGGCCTTGGAAACGAAGGGCACGGTGCGACTGGCCCGCGGGTTGGCCTCAAGCACGTAGAGGACATCAGAGCCGAGCGCGAACTGAATGTTGAGCAGTCCCCGCACGCCGACTCCCTCAGCGATGGCACGGGTGGCCTCTCGGATGCGTCCGATTTCCTCAGCACCCAGGGTGATCGGCGGCAGCGCACATGATGAGTCCCCGGAGTGAATGCCGGCTTCCTCGATGTGCTCCATGACCCCGGCCAGGAAGAGATCGGTGCCGTCGTAG
>CAZRKI010000019.1:0-38329 GCA_964600765.1 uncultured Marmoricola sp. | reverse complement strand
GACAATGGCGATGTCATCACACAGATCATTGGTGAGGCGACAAATTCCTGGGCACCGGGTCTTGGCGCCGGCGTGGTTGGCAGTTACACCTATACCGGCGCTTTTCGGGGGACTGAGATCTCAGGGAGTGCATATCTGGAGTGGGTGGACCTGCGACCCGGTTCCTCATATTGACATAATGCACATTATCGGCACTCCAGGCGGATGGATCCACGGCAGCCAAGCGAAGTGCACCCGGATCCAACCGGCATACCATTAGGGTGCAACAGCTTTCACTCCAGTTGAAGAGGCAACGTGTCGGTTCAATTCAGATTCACCAACATTGCCGCAGTACGTTCCTCACGCGCGGATCTGGCAGTTGTGATTGACGTACTGCGTGCCTTCACGGTTTCTGCGTGGGTGCACCATCGAGGCGCCAAAGCACTCTGGCTGGCTGAGTCCAACTCCGGAGCACTCGCTCTCAGGAAGAAACTCGGTCCCGATGCCCTTGCCATGAAGGACGGCGATCCGGCACCGGGATTCGCGCTGTTCAATTCACCTGATCAAATCTCAGGCATGGATCTGGCTGGGAAAATTGTGGTGCAACGCACCACAAATGGCACTGTCGGCACGATTGCAGCTGCCCACCTGCCGGTTGTTCTCACAGCCAGTCTGGTCAACGCCAGTGCCACCGCCAGAGCCATTCGTGATCTCAATCCCGGCCTGGTGGATCTGGTGGTTACCGGAGCCGACGGCGGTGCCGACGAGGATCTGGCAGCAGCAGAACTGATCAGCGCTCTGGTCCAGGGAGACATCGATTCCGGTGCTTATGAGGACCGGGTGCGCTCATCCCGGGCTGCTGTCCAGTTGCTGGAGAAGGCCGCCCAGGGCCATCCTGGAGTTGGCTTCCAGGATGTGGAACTTGCCACCAGAACTAATCAGTTCCCCTGGATCATGCAGGCCCGCCAAACGGACATGGGTACTCGCTTGGATTTCAAACCTTGCTGATCAGTTGGGAGTTGCCCAACAGCACCGGCAGCGATTCCCACCCGCGCAGGATCTGGGTGGGTCTCCGTTGGCCGCCCGAAGCCACGTCAAGATCAGGAAAACGATCGAAAAGCATCCGCAGCCCGATCTCTCCCTCCATTCGCGCCAATGAGGCCCCCAGGCAGTGGTGTCTGCCCAGCGAGAATGACAAATGCTCCCGAGCGTTTTCCCGAGTGACATCGAATAGCTCAGGGTTGGCAAACACTTGCGGGTCACGATTGGCACCGGCCAGCAAGGTGACAAATGACGATCCAGCAGGGATCCGGCGACCACCAATGCTCGCTCCGGAGTCCGTGACGCGGCCGGTCAGCAGAACTGGAGGATCAAACCGTAGTACCTCCTCCACCGCATTCCCCCAGAGCTCAGGCTGTTGACGCAGTATTTCAAGTTGTTCTCGATGAGTGGTCAACAGTGAAATCCCGTTGCCCAGTAGGTTCACCGTGGTCTCAAATCCAGCTGCCAGAAGCAGACCTGCAGTCGCCTTCAACTCAGGCATGGTAAGCGGTCCGAATTCATCGCGAGCATGCACGAGTTCGCTGAGCAGGTCATCTCCTGGATGACTCCTCAGTCGCGTCAAATGGCCGTCCAGCCAGTTGTCGAACTCACGAAGACTGGCTTCCACCCGCCTGCTCTGCTGCCAACTGAGACCGAAATCAAGGGCGGGAGCGGCAACTGTGGCCAACCGAAGTACCAATTCTCGTTCGGAAACCGGAACCCCGAGGATCTCTGCGATAACGGCTACCGGAAGTTGACTGCAATACGCCGCAATGATGTCGACCGGGTCACCACCAGACAGACCATCCAGTAGGTCTGAGGTGATCTCCTCAGTTTGAGTGCGCAGTTTCTCCACCGCACGATTGGTGAAAACTCCCCTGACGAGCTTCCGATATCTGGTGTGCTGTGGTGGTTCGATGACCAGCAACGATGGCGGCCGCAACGGATGAACCGTTTTCAACATGGTCCTGGTGGCCAGGCGAGCTATTGGCCCGCCACGATCCAATACCGGATTTCCTGACCTGAAATCACTGCTGCTGAGCACCTCCCTGACGATTTGATAATCAGCAGACATGAATCCCAAAGGCCCCTTGACCATCGGGCCAGCTGCCCTGACCTCCTCAAGTAACTCCCATGGATCTGCACCATCAACTGTTTCAAAATTGATTCGTCCCTGTAGATCGCCCCGCCTGGCCATCAGTCTCAGTACCAATCTGGGAACCCCATTGGCGGCCAGCCAATGTACGTTCTCCTGCACCTCTGAACGCATTCGCAACAGTGTGTTGGGGCTCATCCTCATAGCCTGCCATCCGCGGTGAAATCTGTCTGCTCTGGTGCCGACACGAAAGCTGCTGTCTATGCTGAATCGGTGGGAGCACTTCCAATCAGGGGCCTGCGCACCCAGGCGCACCATGTCCAGGTTCCGCTGGATCACAGTCAACCTGCTACTGGCACCATCAGGGTGTTCCTGAGGGAGGTTGCAGATCCAACTGCTCCAGACCGGCCGGCCCTGCTATTCCTCCAGGGAGGCCCTGGATTCGAATCCCCGCGCCCAACCCTGAAGAACCCAGCCTGGCTCCCCAGTGCTCTGAAACATTTCCGGGTGTTCTTCCTGGACCAACGTGGTACCGGGCTCTCGGATCCGATCACCGAGCGCGATGCTCAGGATCCGGATGGCCTGGCAAACAGATTGGTGCACTACCGAGCGGATGCCATTGTCGATGATGCCGAGTACATCCGGGGCGTCCTGGGAATTGAACGATGGTCACTGCTCGGCCAATCGTTTGGTGGATTCGTGGCACTGAACTATCTGAGCCGATATCCGGAGTCATTGCAGGAGGTTCTCTTCGCGGGCGGGTTGCCGCCAGTCGGACACACCGTCGACGAGATCTATGGACTTACCCATCAGGTAATGAGGCACAAGTCCCGGGTTTTCTTCAACAGATTCCCGGATGCGGTGGATCGATTTCACCGTGCCCTGGCGGCGTGCAGAACTCGACAGGTACTACTCCCCAACGGTGAGAGATTGAGCCCAAATCGGCTACGCAGTATCGGCCATCTGCTGGGCACCAGTTCCGGGGAACAGATCCATTACCTGTTGGAACACGATCCCCGCTCCCCTGCATTCAGCCACGACGTAGCCTCTATGTTGCCCTTCCGGGGTAGAAATCCCCTGTACGCCGTGCTTCACGAGGCCTGCTACGCGGACGGCGGCCAAACGAATTGGTCTGCGGCCCGCACCCTGCCAACCCAGCCTGAACCAGGTTCACCAGTGTTGACCGGCGAGCACCTGTTCCCCTGGCATTTTCAGGAGGATCATGGACTGATCCCCTTCCGGGAAGTCGCCGAACTTGTGGCCGCTATTGATTGGCCCAGGCTCTATGACGTTCAGGCCCTACGGACCACAACGGTCCCCTGCGCAGCAGCTATCTATGGTGATGACCCATTCGTGCTCCGCCAGTACTCCGAGGAGACGGCTGCTCTGATTCCCGGAATGAGGACTTGGGGCACCAACGAATACGAGCACAGTGGCCTCCGAACCAGCGGCACCCGCGTTTTCGACCGGTTGCTGGCGTTGGCCCGTGATCTCACTGATTAGGATCAGCATCACATCGCGCCAACCACCCCCTTATCTCACATATGAGATAGAGTCCTGCTGTGCCGGATTCAACCACCACTACTGATCATCTGCATCAAATTGGCACCCTGATTCGGGATGCTCGCAAACACCGTGGTTGGACCCAGCAGGAGTTGGCCGACCACCTCGGCACGAGTCAGAGCGCGATCAACCGCATCGAGCGTGGTGGGCAGAACATCAGCCTGGACAACCTGGCCCGAATCAGCGAAGCATTACAGACTCCACTGGTCCGCTTCGGTGGCGCCAACCCCCATTTGCGGGTCACCGGACCCACCAAACTGCAGGGAAGCATCGAGGTTAAAACCTCAAAGAACGCTGGTGTCGCCTTGCTGTGCGCTTCATTGTTGAACCAGGGACGCACCATCCTGCGCCGCGTGGCCCGGATCGAGGAAGTCAACCGACTCCTTGAGGTACTGGCCTCCATTGGCGTTCAAACTCGATGGCTGAACGATGAAAACGATCTGGAAGTCATTCCGCCAACCGAGTTGCACCTCGCCGAGATTGATGAGGACGCGGCCCGCCGCACCAGGTCAATAATCATGTTCCTGGGACCTCTTCTGCACCGGGCCGATCAGTTTGAACTCCCCTACGCAGGTGGCTGCGATCTGGGTACTCGCACTGTGGAACCCCACATGTCAGCACTGCGACCATTCGGACTTGAGGTCAAGGCAACTGAGGGACGCTACCAGGCGACCGTCCATGCGGGAGTGGCCCCGACCAGAGCAATTGTGCTCACTGAACGCGGCGACACGGTCACTGAGAACGCCCTGATGGCAGCGGCTCTGTCACCAACCACAACAGTGATCCGCAACGCCAGTTCCAATTACATGGTCCAGGATTTGTGTTTCTACCTCGAGAAGCTCGGTGTCCGGATCGATGGCATCGGAACCACCACCCTGAAGGTCACTGGATGCAGTTCCATCAATACAGACGTTGACTACTCCCCCAGCGAGGACCCCATCGAGGCAATGTCCTTGTTGACAGCTGCCATCGTCACCGAATCCGAGATCACCATCACCCGAGTTCCGATCGAGTTCATGGAGATCGAGCTCTCGGTGCTCTCGGAGATGGGCTTGCGTTATGAGTTGTCTGAGGAATATCCGGCCGCAAACGGACACACTCGACTGGTAGATCTGACCACCCTGCCCTCCACGCTGCACTCCCCCATCGACAAGATCCATCCGATGCCATTCCCGGGGATCAATATCGACAACCTGCCCTTCTTTGCAGCGATTGCTGCCACCGCCACCGGACAGACTCTCCTGCATGACTGGGTCTATGAGAACCGGGCCCTGTACCTGACCGAATTGAACAAGTTGGGTGGTCATGTCACCCTCATGGATCCCCACCGGGTCATGGTTGAGGGCCCCACCAGGTGGTCAGGTGCGGAAGTGGTTTGTCCACCAGCCCTCAGACCAGCAGTGGTCATCCTGCTGACCATGCTAGCCGCAAAGGGAACCTCCGTACTTCGCTCTGTTTATGTGATCAATCGCGGTTACGAGGACCTGGCCAGGCGCCTGAACGAGTTGGGTGCCGATATCGCCCCATTCCAGGATTAGTGAATGCGATACTTCCCAGATGACCCGGGTGCCCGACCAAACGCCACTCACTGGGTTCCCATTCCTTGATGAGGCGGCACCACCGTCTGGTGTAGTTGTCGCAATGGCCCATCGTGGTGGTGCCAGACACCCGGACCTTCTGGGGATCGAAAACACCCTGGCGGCCTTCGCCCATGCAGTTGCCCTCGGCTACCAGTATCTGGAAACCGATACGCACGTCTCCGCAGATGGCACCCTGTTCGCCTTCCATGACGACACCCTGGATCGGGTAGCCGGCGTTCCGGGCCGATTCAGTGACCTGAGCAGTTCAGATCTCAGGGAAGTACGGGTGGCTGGCCGGTTTGGCATCCCCACCCTTTCGGAGTTGTTTGAGGAGTTTCCAGAGATCAGGTTCAACATCGATCTCAAGGCGGATGGCACCGAGAATCATCTGGCTGAGTTTCTGCATCACCGCAACGCCTACCAGCGAGTCTGTGTGGGCTCCTTCTCACACAAGAGGCTGCAACGATTCCGTAAGTTGACCGGTGGCCAGGTGGCTACTTCAGCCAGTCCCGCAGAAGTCGTGGCGTTCCTTGGGTTCGCTTCGTTGGGAAAGACGTTTCCCTCGAGGTTTCGCTGCTTTCAGTCGCTTCAGGTGCCGGTCAAACATGGGCCGATTCCTGTGGTTACTCAGCAATTTGTTCGTCGAGCCCATGAAAATGGTGTACATGTTCACGTGTGGACAGTTGACGATCGCGCCGAGATAGAACATCTTCTTGGATTGGGTGTTGACGGTTTGATCACAGATCGCACCGATGTACTGAAGAATGTGCTCACTGATAAAGGGCTTTGGAAGGGAACACCATGAGTCACCGAGCAGACGTATTTTCTGATCTTGGCGAACCCGACGCCGCTCAGCGTCGGCAGCAACAAAAGGTCTGGAATTGGTACGACTGGGCCAACTCAGCCTTCTATACAACTGTGCAGACCGCACTTTTTGCTCCGTACCTGATTTCGGTGGCGGGCAAGGCCGCTGGCTGCGAGGGCACCGAGAACTGCACCAAGCCCGTTAATCTACTCGGCTTTGATGTTGCAGCTGGTGGCCTGCCACCCCTGTTGTTGACAATCGCCACCCTGATCAGCTTCTTCGTCCTCCCCATCGTGGGGGCCTTCGTCGACCGCTCCCGGAGCAAAAAGCGCAATATGGCGATTTTTGCGTGGGTGGGTTCTGCATTTGCAGCCCTGATCTTCTTCATGGACGTGAGCAAGGGCAACTGGCAGATCGGCGCCATCGGCTTTGTCGGCGCCGTGATCATGGCTGGATGTTCATTGGTTGCCTACTACGCGATCCTGGTGGATATATCCACTGAGGAGGAGCGCGACCGGGTTTCCTCCAGGGGATGGGCCTTCGGCTACCTGGGTGGCGGATTGTTGCTGCTGATCAACTTCGTAGTCGTCCTGGCTCCTGGCCTGTTCGGGATCGACAAGGGTATGGCCGCACGAATTTGTTTGTTGTCAGCAGCAGTTTGGTGGGCTGGATTCACCTTCATTCCATTCCTCAAACTCAAGGACTACCCCGCTGTTGAATCAGCCCGGTCGGGCAGTATCTACGACCGTAGTTTTGGCCAGTTGCTGCGAACTCTCAAGCATGCGAGGGCATATCCGATGACCCTGCTGTTCCTATTGGCCTATCTGTTCTACAACGACGGTATTCAAACTGTAATCGGCAGTGCTTCAACCTACGGCGCCGAGGAACTCGACATCCCTCTGACTGTTTTGTTTGCCGCGATTCTGATGATCCAGTTCATGGCCTTCTTTGGTGCCATCTTCTTTGGCAGGTACGCCGACAAGCATGGATCCTACAAACCAATTTTCTATGGAATTTTTGGGTGGATCATAATCGTGGTCATTGCGGTTTTCCTGCCGGCGGTCACCAAGGACAACAAGGTGATCCCGATCGTCCTGTTCCTGGGGGTTGGCGTGCTCATCGCAATGGTGATGGGCGGCACTCAGGCCCTGTCGCGATCCTTCTTCAGCCTGTTGATCCCGCGTGGCTCAGAAGGTGAGTACTTCGGTCTCTACAACGCCGTCGAACGCACCTCCTGGCTGGGCAATGGATTGTTCTGGCTGATGTTCACCCTGACTGGCTCCTACCGACCTGCGATTTTCGCCATCATTGCCTTCTTCGCGATCGGCGGATTGTTCATGTGGCGCCTGGATGCCGAGCGCGGTATCCGGGAGGCCGGAAACGCAGTACCGGCTGGCTTTTGAGCCGGGGGTACCCTTGAGGCTGGGCAGGGAACATATCCTGACTATGCGGCGTTGACTTCTATTGAGGGCAGGCGTCACGTTTGCTGCCCAGAAGCGTTAACCAATTACGACGCCCCTGAGGCGTCTCCCTGATTGCAACGGAGGAGTCATGGCAGAGCGCACATTGCGGGGCGCACGCCTGGGCGGACAAAGCTTCGAGGACGAACGCGGCATTGAGTTCGCAGCACGCCAACAGGCGGGCTATGAGTGTTCCCACGGTCACCAGTTCGAGGTAACCATGGCGGTTGAGGCCGACGTGCCCGCTACCTGGGAATGTCCGCGCTGTGGCACCGAGGCGAAGAGCACCAGTGGGATTGAGCCAGAAGAAAAGGCCGAGAAGCCAGCTCGCACGCACTGGGACATGCTTTTGGAAAGGCGTTCCATCAAAGAACTTGAGGACATTCTCAGCGAGAGACTGGAACTGCTTCGAGATGGCGAAATCGGCCCTGCCCACCTCCACCGGCCACGTAGCCGTAAGAAAAAGTCAAACGCCTAGCCATCATCAAGTACCTCACCCTGCACCACATCTGGATCCACCGGTGGCGGGTGGGCGTCCCTGGCCCCCGCACTCGGATAGACCACGATCAGCCGTCGCGCAATCAGCTTGGTCAAAACCACCCGGGCGAATGGTCGGGTGAACGGAAGCACGAGAAACAACGCCAGTAAATCACTGACAAAACCAGGTGCGAGCATCAAGGTGCCGCCCACAAGAACCAGGATCCCATCAGCTAGTTCCGTGGTTGGGATCCTGCCCTGCTGTAGCGCTGCCCGTAAGGCCGTCCAGGCGCGAACGCCCTCGCGCCTGACCAGCCAGGTGCCCAGGATCCCATCGGCAATCAACAGCAGGATGGTCCACCAGGGTCCGATTGCTCGTCCCACCTGGATGATCACATAGATCTCCAACACCGGTACCACCAAGAAGGAAACCAGCAGCATCCACCACAGCGAAGTTGACTTCTTCATGCCCAGTCAACGCCTCAGCCCGGGGCCCGGGTTCCCGGTTCCCGCTTCTGCACCAACCGGGCTAACATCTGTTTCCGGCGTTCACGTAACCCCCACCGGGTGATCCGCCGCAAAGAGTCCAGTGCCACATCTGGGGTCATCTTGGAGACCCCTCGTTCACGTTCCACGAAATCTATGGGCACCTCGACGACGCGAAGCCCTAATTGCAGGCAACGGAAGGCCATGTCGGCCTGGAATACATACCCGCGTGAATGCACAGTGTTCAGGTCGATCGATTCCAGAGCATGGGAACGGAACAACCGATATCCAGAAGTGGCGTCGGTGAGTGGCGTTCCGAGGAGCAACCGGATATATCGGTTGCCACCAACGGAGAGCCATTTCCGGTGCCGGGACCAGTTGATCACAGAACCACCAGGCACATATCTGGCTCCGATCACCAGGTCAGCGTCGCCAATCGCACCAAGCAATCTGTGCAGTTGCTCTGGCTGGTGGGAGCCATCAGCATCCATCTCGCCGATGAACTCATAGTTTCTGCTCAGGGCTTCCCGGAAGCCGGCAATATAGGCGGCACCCAGTCCCTCCTTGGAGGCCCGGTGCATTACCGAGATAGCTGAATCAACTGAGGCCAACTGCTCTGCGATCTCACCGGTTCCATCCGGTGAGTTGTCATCCACAATCAAAATGTCGACCAGAGGCGCCGCGTCCCGCAACCTACTGGTCACCGCAGCGATATTGTCGGCTTCATTGTAGGTAGGGATCACGATTATCGTGGTTGCTGATCGTTGCGACTGCGCTGAGTGCTGATCGGCCGATGACATCATGTGATGATCCAACCAAACCAGCCCAAACCGTTAGTAGTTGGGTGGTCGCTGAAAGGACTCCGACGTGGAACACAGACCGACAAGATTGATGCTCCTCGATACGGCTTCCTTGTATTTCCGGGCATTCTACGGAGTACCAGACTCACTCCGAGCACCCGATGGCACCTCGGTCAACGCCGTCCGTGGACTGCTGGATTTTCTCAGCACATTGATAACTGCATACGCTCCTACCAGTGTGGCCTGTTGCTGGGACAATGACTGGCGACCGACCTGGCGCGTGGAACTGATTGACACTTACAAGACTCATCGACTCAGGACTGATCAGGATGGGCTCCACAATGACCAGGAGGAAGTACCTGACGGACTGGAGCAGCAGATTCCGATCATCCAGGATGTTCTCCGCGCAGTGGGTATCCCAGTTATCGGAGTCGACCATTACGAAGCTGATGACGTGATTGCCACCCTGGCCGCTGCCGCTGAGTCACCCGTTGACATCGTCACCGGCGATCGAGATCTGTTCCAGTTGGTGAACGATAAGGACCAAATCCGGGTCCTGTACACCTCCAGAGGCGTGCGCAATCACGACGTGATCACCTCAATTGAGGTGCAACAACGCTTTGGGGTAACCCCCCAACAATATGTCGACTTCGCAGTTCTGCGTGGTGATGCCTCCGATGGCTTGCCTGGCGTCAAGGGGATTGGCGACAAGACGGCAGCCAAACTGATCAATGAGTACCAAGACCTGGAACATGTCCTTCAGGCAGCCGCGCAACCTGAGAGTGAACTGACCAAATCGGTGCGAAACCGCTTGTTGGACGCTCAGGATTACCTTGCTGCTGCAACCAGAGTGGTTCGAGTAGCCACGAACCTGCCAGTTAGTAGCTCAGATCTGGACCTGCCCCAAAGTCCGGCCAATCCCGATGAACTGCAGCGATTGCAACAGCAATGGGGTTTGGGGGGTTCAGTGGATCGACTGTTGGCCACCCTCGCTAGTCAATGACCGAGGAGTAGGCGACCACACCTCGCCTCAACAAGGCTATGGTCTCCCTGGCGACTGATCGCATTTCATCATCGCCACAAGCGTCTGCCACCTGACCGGCCAGGTCGATGATCTGCTTCATCCAGCGCACGAAATCTCCAGCGGCCAGGTCGCACTGGTCCAGGACGTCATCCAATTCCTGGCCCTTGGCCCAGAAGTAGGTAGCCCCAGCCAAACCGGAGTCCGGCTCATGCAACTGAGCCAGGTTGTGCTGCTTCTCAAGGCTGATCAACTCATCACTGGTTGCCCGTAACCTGGCCAGGGCTTCAGCCAGCGTTTGGGTCGGTATCCACTGAGTGGCCCCCTCCTCAGGTTTGCGGGCCTCAAAGACAATGGTCGATAACACGGCTGCCAGGGTTGGAGCGTCAAGCCCAGACCAGTCGCCGGCCTGAATGCTCTCTGCAACAAGAAGGTCCAGATCGGAGTAGATCCGCTTCAACTTCTGACCCTGAGTGTCAACCCTGAGGTCACCGTTGACGCGGTTCAGGTATCCGCGGGCCTCCAAAACCTCACAGATTCGATCGAATCTTCGGGCAATGGTATTTGTCCGCTGCTCTATTCTCCGCTTCAGCGTTCTTGCATCCCGATCCAAACGGGACCAGCGTTCGGCCCACCGGGCGTGGTCCTCCCGGTCGGGGCACTCATGGCATGGATGAGCCCGCAGTTGCCTTCGAATCTCCGAAATGGCGGTGTCCACTTCGGGCGAACGGGCGCTCCGATTACGACGAGCCACAGTCGGTTCCAGGCTTCGTACCCGGGATCGGAGTTGGACAGCCAGGTCACGACGTGACTGTGGATTGCGGCCATTGAAAGACTTGGGGATCCGCATCCGGTCCAGGGCCACGACCGGAGTCTGGAAGTCCACCAGACTGAGTCGTCGCGCCTGGCGCTCCACGGTGAGTACATAGGGGCGTTGACCATCTCGTTCATCGCTGCTACCCGGGTCCACCACCACGGCATACCCTGCGAATCGTCCGGAGGGCACCTGGATCACATCCCCTCTGCGAAGTGCAGCCAGAGATGCGACCACCTCTTCTCGATGATCTGCGCGTCTACTCCGAGCAGCCTGGTTTTCGATGGTCTTCAACTGCACGCGAAGCGCGGAGTACTCCATAAAGTTACCTCTGGAGCATGAGGCTGCCTCCAGATAGCCCTGCAGGGCGTCATCACTCCTGCGCAATTGTTGGGCCAAACCAACCACGGCACGATCTGCCTGGAATTGGGCAAATGAGGACTCCAGAAGCTGCCGGGCTCGTTCCTGACCATATTGAGCTACCAGATTCACTGCCATGTTGTAGGTGGGACGGAAAGAGGACTTCAGCGGATAAGTGCGAGTGGAGGCCAGGCCAGCCAACGTCTTTGGTTCCAGACCGGGTTGCCAGAGCACCACTCCATGTCCCTCGACATCGATTCCCCGCCTACCTGCTCTGCCGGTCAATTGGGTGTACTCCCCGGCGGTAATGTCCGCATGGGTTTCGCCATTCCATTTGGACAGCTTCTCGATCACCACTGAACGCGCCGGCATGTTCACCCCAAGAGCCAGGGTGTCAGTGGCGAAGACCACCTTGCACCACCCACGGGCGAACAACTCCTCCACGCATTCCTTGAAGGTCGGCAACAGGCCAGCATGGTGGGCGGCAACCCCTCTGCTCAGTCCATCGAGAAATTCGTAGTATCCAAGTACCTGGAGGTCTTCTGCCGGAATCTCCTGACAGCGTTCCTCCACAAACTCAATGACCTGATCTCGTTCTGCTGGACTGGTAAGACGCAGATTGGCTCGCAGACACTGGGTAACCGCAGCGTCGCAACCAGCCCGGCTGAAGATGAAGATGATGGCCGGCAAAAGTCCCTGGCGATCCAGTTGATCAATGACCTGCACCCGATTGGGCACCCAAACCCGGCGGCCATTGCCCACTGACCGGCCACCACCTGGTGCCCCTTGGCTGCTCCTGGGTCGACGCCGATCCCGCATCCGACGACTGGCCCAGTCATCCCGGGCGACACGAATCAGATCTGGATTGACCACCTGATCAGTTTCAGTTCCATCTGCGGTGCCCTCCTTGAACAGGTCATACATCCGGCTGCCGACGATTACATGTTGGTACAGCGGTACCGGCCGCTTCTCCTCCACGATCGTGACGGTCTCCCCCCGGACCGTACCCAACCACTCACCAAATTCCTCAGCATTGCTGACGGTGGCACTTAGCGCAGCCACTGCTACCGAATCAGGTAGGTGAATGATCACCTCTTCCCAGACCGCCCCCCGCGAGCGATCAGCAAGGTAGTGAACCTCGTCCAGCACCACTACTTTGAGTCCCCGAAGTGTTGTGGACCCTGAGTAGAGCATGTTGCGCAGCACCTCAGTGGTCATCACCACAATCGGGGCCTCTGGATTGATCGAGTTGTCCCCGGTAAGTAGACCCACCTGGTCGTTGCCGTATCGCAGCACCAATTCAGCGTATTTCTGATTCGAAAGCGCCTTGATCGGAGTGGTGTAGAAGCACTTACCGGATTTGGCGAGGGACAGATGAGCAGCAAATTCCCCAACGATGGTCTTACCAGCGCCGGTCGGGGCCGCAACCAGTACTGACCGGCCCGACTCGAGCACCTCACAACCCCGGATCTGGAAATGATCAAGGTCGAAGGCCAACGACCCAACGAAGTCCCTGAGGTGCGGAAACTGCGCCTGATAACGATTCCGGGCGTACTTCTGTGCTGGGCTCAACTCATCCATTCGGCAGCCTCATCTCCCTAACTGCAGCATTCACAGTGGGGACTGCTCATCATCGCCC
The DNA here is from genome assembly GCA_964600765.1 of uncultured Marmoricola sp. Taxonomy (GTDB): domain Bacteria; phylum Actinomycetota; class Actinomycetes; order Propionibacteriales; family Nocardioidaceae; genus Marmoricola. The sequence continues at coordinate 25,208 of CAZRKI010000019.1, read as the reverse complement.
CAGGCAGGATCCAGGTCTCGGGAACGGCCCCGGCGCTTGTCGATGATGCGGGCGACTATCTCGGAAATGAGCATCAACACGGCCATCGGAACTGCAAGAAACAACATCGAGAAGGGATCGGTCGAGGGCGTGGCAACAGCGGCAAAAACAAAGACCGCCACCAGGATCCAGGAACGGTACTGACGCAACTGGCTGCCCTTGATAATCCCAGCCAGGCTGAGCAGCACGATGAAGATCGGGATCTCAAAGGAAACCCCGAAAACGATCAGGGTGCGGGTGAGAAAGGAGAAGTATTCATTGAAGTCCACCAGACTCTTCACGTAGTCGGGCGTGAACCCGATCAACACCTGGAGAGCCTTGGGCATGGTCAGATATCCGACAGTGACTCCGAACAGGAACAGCGGACCAGCTATCGCAGCGAAGACATAGGACCACTTGCGTTCGTTCTCGTGAAGAGCAGGTAGTACGAAACCCCAGGTTTCGGCCAACCACCAAGGACTGGACAGCAACAGTCCGGCCAATCCACATAACTTGAGTTGCAACAGCAGTGGACCACCCACACCGCTGACAATCAGTTCGCTGTCGGTCTTCTGCCCAAGCATCTCCATTGCCTTGTGATAAGGCAACGTCACCGCATAGCGGATCTCGGCATAGAAGAAGAAGGCGATCACTATGCACAGGATGAGGACCACCAGGCTACGGAGCACTCGGGCACGCAGTTCCCTGAAGTGATCGACCAGGGCCATGCGCCCATCAGTGCCAACGGTCCCCTGCGGAGAGGCTCGGAACCAGCCCAGAAAGCCAGGAAGAGACGCCACGCGGTGCTGAGTCAGGATCCGGACTCAGAGGACCGTTCGGGTGCCTCTGTCGGGCTGGCTGAGGAATCCGGTTCTGCCTTACCCAATTGTCCGGGCTGCCCACCATCCGCGGATTGGTCCTCATCGTCCAGAACCCCTTTGGTCTCGGCCTTGAAGATCCTGATGGCACGCCCACTTCCGCGAGCCAGATCCGGAAGTTTGGAGGCCCCAAACAATAGAACGATGACGGCAAAGATGATCAACAACTCCGTCGGGCCCAGGCCCAGCGCAAGAGGAACTGGCACGGTAATCATGAGTTGCCTTTCGGGAATTGTGGATCTGCGGATTCTCGGCTATCCATGTTAGCCCCCATTGCCTGATACAGCGCACGGGCTCGCAGAACATGTTCCCTGAGTCGATCAGCCAAAACCGGTGGTGAGACAACTCGCCCCCGCCCGCCCAGGCTGGCAATTTCTCTCAGCAACCATTCTGAATTGACCAGAGGCAATCTGACCAGCAGGGTCTCTGGCGACTCCCACTCACTGCTGAGCACCGGATGGTAATCGCGGAACCAGGCCGCATCGGCGTCCAGTTGGACCCGCGCCTCCGGCCACTCAGCACTGTCGATGACCGGCGATTCGTCATGATTACGCGGCTTCAGATCTGCACCACGTCTGGGTTCGGCACTCCCAGTGATCTCATTGATTCGATCAAGTCTGAAGATACGGCGGCCTCCGGCCTGACGACACCATGCATCCAGGTAGCTGTGTCCGCCCTCATGGAAAACCTCGATTGGCTCGACCAGTCGCTCGGTGGTCTCATCGCGGCTTGGGACGAAGTAGCTGAGCCAAACTGCCTGATCGTCCCCGATCGCTCTGTTCAGTTCTCCCACCAACTGCGGTTCATTGCTCTGCGACAGCACCTGAGCCTGTGGGCCCATCTCGTCGCACACTGCTCGGACCTTTCTGATTGTGGAATCAACAGCTGGATTGGGAGTGTCAGTCCTGATCAATTCCAGGGCCACAAGTAGGGCACCCGCTTCAGCACGGCTCAATCGCATCGGTCGCCGCAAATAGTCGGCGTTGCTGAGCTTCACAATCTGGTCATGATCATCCTTGACCGCATCGATATTGATGTCGATGCTGCTGGAGTAATACATGGAAGGACCCACGAGCCATAACAAGTTCAGGTCCTTCATGATCTGAGCCCTGGAGCACCCAAAATGGGTTGCCAGATCCGAAACAGTAAGCTCCTCCATCTGCAGCAAGGGCACCATGGCGAGCAGGCGTTGGATCTGATCAGCGCTGCTCATGCAGGTGCTCCTCTCTCAAGAATGCGTTCCATCATGGAAACGACCTGGTTCCGTGCTGATAAGGGCGCCTCCAGGAATGCCTGTTCACCGCACCGCAGGATCTCCCTCACCAATGCTTCCTCGCTGTTGAAGGGAATGATCAATCGATCCCAGGTACCGAACTCATTCTCCAGATACGACTTCTCGATCTCGGTGGCGCGCCGTCGTAGGCCATTGCCGGATCCCTCAAGCACCAGGACCACGGCCGGCGTATCGCACTCTGTGGGCGCCAATTTGGCTGCCGCCTGCTTGAGCTCTTCCTCTTCTGGCAATTCATAACTACCTGGCCTTCCGCTGGGCTTGACCTCACCACTGAAGCGGGACAGCCTGAATGCCCGTGGCTCCTGCCGGACCACATCAAAGCCCACGACGTACCAGCGTCCGGAAACTGAAAACATCCGCCAGGGCTGGAGTTTCCTTTGCTCGATTTCCTGCCCCGGCACTAGATAGTCAAAGGTGATTGGCACTAGGTCCGTGGTGGCCTGCCAGACCGTGATGAATGCGTCTTCACCAGCATCCAGGACTGGCTGTAGCTCATCCAGCTGTGTCAATTCCACGGGAATTCCGGCCGCTCTCAGTTTCCGAACCGCGTCGCTGGTGTCTGCTGACATCTCGTTGATTGCCCATGCGCGGGACGCCAGGGCAACTACCGCCAGCTCCTCGGCAGTGAGCTCGATCGGTGGCAACTCGAACTTGTCCTTTGAGATTCGGTAACCGGTTTCGTCCAGAAAGCCCCGATCGGTCTGCAGGTTCTCAAGTGGGATTCCCAGACTCAGCAGTTCTGCCTTGTCGCGTTCGAAGTTTTTCTCAAACGCTGCATCGGTGACCCTTTGATAGTCCTCAATGGACTCCCTTATCTCAGCCTTTGTCAACGGACGCGTGGATACCAGGAGCAGAATCATCAGATTCATGATCCGTTCGGATTTTCGCTGTGACACTTCTTCCCCTTCAGCCCACACCAAGCACATCAACCAGATATGCAGTTTGCATGGGGCGCTTTCGTCCCGCAGGACCCACTGGTTTTGGAAGCACAATCAGTACCCGACTTCCCTGACGCACCCCCAGCAATTGACGTTGCCACCCGGGCAAGTCATCACTACTGTCAAATATGAACATCTCAGGGCTTCCACCCCAGGTATGGACTTGAGGTGCTGAACTTCCAGCATCCTGCTCGAGGTAGTGCAATTGGGCGATATTGCCGATCTGGATCGCCGCACCTGTTCCCTCAATCAGGGTTTGCACCCGAACTCCCCGAATTTTCCCTGCTTTGCGCGGGAACTGCAGACGCATTGGGGACCCGCTCTCCTCAACCACCCTGGGCCATCCGCGTGGGGGTAGCGCCGCCATGCCGGTGGCCTGTTCGAGTGCGTTTGCTGGAGGAACTCCCAGAACATCAACGACCATCACCACCGGGTCACCGGGCTCGAGTTCGTACTGTGGCGCACCCGCCGATCCAAAGGCATCATCGGAAACGGCCTGGATCAAGTAACGATCCCCACCTCGAGCTCCTTGTAGCGCCTGTTGTACCACCGGAAACAAGGACTCCGAGGAAGGGGTCGTAGCCAGTGGATGCTGTCCTTCCTGGGAAGTGGACCGAGCCAATTCACCGGTGCGACCGTTGAAGATGGAGATGCTCAGAACCACCGGCTCACCCGGAACCACCGGACCACCTGCACCCCGGGCCACCTTTTTGGTGGACGTGCTGGAAATCTGCAGGCCGCTGGGCAGCGATATCTCCGGAAGGGCTCCAATTGCCCCGCCTACCTCAATCACTTCAGGTGTACTGGACCGCTTCTCGCCAGCACTACTGCAGGCCACCAACAAGCAGCCTATTATCGCCAACACCACCAGGGTCCTGGTTTGACTCCCCCTCATGTTCTCCTCAGTCACATACCTTCGATCAGGCGTTGCACCCGCTCGTCGTGGGATCGGAACGGATCCTTGCACAGAACCGTACGCTGTGCCTGGTCGTTCAGTTTCAGATGTACCCAATCCACAGTGAAGTCCCGACGACGCTCCTGGGCTCTTTTGATGAAGTCGCCTCTGAGCCTGGCCCGGGTGGTCTGAGGAGGAACGGACTTGGCCCGGTATACCGCAGGATCCGAAGTAACCCGGGCCACTGCACCCCGCTTCTCCAACAAGTAATAGAGGCCACGGTCGCGGTGAATGTCGTGATAAGCGAGGTCGAGCTGGGCAATCCTGGGATCATCCAGACTCAACCCATTTTGCTCACGATAGCGCTCGATCAGGCGATACTTGATCACCCAGTCAATCTCCCTTTCCACCAGGGAGAGGTCACCGGATTCAACCGACTTCAAGGTACGTTCCCATAGGTCCAACACCGACGCGATCATCGGAGTGCGGAGTTGGCGACGATCGACGAAATCCAGAACCCGGGTCAGGTACTCGGCCTGGATATCCCAGGCACTGGCCTCCCGACCATTGGCGAGCCTGATCAAGCGACGACCCGTCAGATCATGGGAGATCTCCCTGATCGCCCTAATCGGGTTCTCCAGGGTTAGGTCTCTCATCACCACGCCCTCCTCGATCATACGCAGGACCAGGTCGCAGGAAGCCACCTTCAACAAGGTGGTGGTCTCACTCATATTTGAATCACCAACGATCACATGCAACCGTCGAAACCGCTCGGCATCTGCATGCGGCTCATCTCTGGTATTGATGATTGGACGTGATCTGGTTGTGGCTGAGGAGACCCCCTCCCAAATGTGCTCTGCGCGTTGGCTGATTGAGAAACTCGCACCACGAGGGGTCTGGATCACTTTGCCGGCTCCACAGATCAACTGTCGGGTCACCAGGAACGGGATCAGGGTGTCAGCCAACTGGGCAAACTCCCCATTCCTGGACACCAAATAGTTCTCATGGCACCCGTAGGAGTTTCCGGCTGAATCGGTGTTGTTCTTGAACAAGTAGATATCCCCGGCGATGCCCTCGTCCTGTAGTCGCTTCTGGGCATCAATCATCAAACCCTCAAGAATGCGTTCCCCGGCTCGATCATGAGCCACCAATTCAGTCAGATCATCACATTCGGGGGTTGCGTATTCCGGATGAGAACCGACATCCAGATACAGACGCGCACCATTGCTCAGGAAAACATTGCTGGAGCGTCCCCAACTAACCACTTTGCGAAAGAGGTACCTGGCCACTTCATCTGGAGATAGCCGACGCTGCCCCTTGAAGGCGCAGGTCACGCCATACTCATTCTCAATGCCGAAGATGCGACGGTCCACAATCCCAGCCTAGATCCTGGAAGCCGGGATCTGGCGACTTCAGCGATACCGGGTTCTATTCAGTTGCAGTACCGGCAAGGATCTCCTGGATTTGGGACTCTGAGAGACGCTTGAACTTGCGTTCCTGGGTCCTGGTTCGGTCCAGAACGGCCACTTCCAGGTGACGGTGGGATATCTCTCTGTCACCCGCAGCCGAGTGCCCCAGAGCGCCCACAGCCAGTCGAACTGCCTCGTCACAGCCAAGGCCCTGGTGATAACGCTCCTTCAGGTACGTCGTCACCTCCTCGGCTACTCCGCCCATCACCGCAAAATCAGCCTCATCGGCAACCTGACCATCAAAAGTAAGCCGGAAGATCTGATCCGCAGCCGGGGTGTCACCAACCTCAGCAACAAAGATCTCCACTTCATATGGCTTCTCCCCGCCACTGGAAAAGATGGATCCCAGAGTTTGCGCGTATGCATTGGCAAGACCTCTTCCGGTGACATCACGACGGTCGTAGGCATAGCCCCGCATATCTGCCAACCGAACGCCAGCGATTCGGAGATTCTCAAACTCGTTGTAGCGACCCACTGCGGCGAAGGCGATCCGATCGTAGATCTCAGAAACCTTGTGCAGTGCATGGGATGGATTCTCAGATACGAACAGGATGCCATCGTTGTACCTCAGACAGGCCACCGAACGCCCCCTGGCAATACCCTTACGGGCGAAGTCGGCCCGATCCTTCATCAACTGTTCAGGAGAGACATAGAACGGCATACTCATTTGATTCTCCTAACGCAGTGAGGCGGCGGGCCCGTCTGGACGGTCCATTCGGGCTGAAATGATCTGATCGGCCAGTTCTGCGACTACCGAATCCTCGATACGGCGCTGGCCGGCGCCAGTGATCACATGCACAACTGGAAAGATGCGGCGGGTCAGATCGGGACCGCCAGTGGCCGAATCATCATCAGCCGCGTCATACAGGGCCTGGATGGCCGCGGTGATGCACTCAGTTTCGGTCATTGATTCTCGGTACAACTTCTTCAACGAGCCTCTGGCAAAAACCGATCCGGACCCGACTGAGTGGAATGATGACTCCTCATATCGGCCCCCCGTGACATCGTAGGAGTAGATTCGCCCACTCTGGGTGGTCTCATCGAATCCGGCAAACAGTGGCACCACTGCAAGACCCTGCATGGCCATGCCGAGGTTTCCACGGATCAGCGCTGACAACCGGTTGGCCTTGCCATCCATGGAGAGGGTGACGCCTTCGATTTTCTCGTAGTGTTCGAGTTCAACCTGGAAGAGCCGCACCATTTCCACAGCAATGCCGGCCGTGCCAGCGATTCCAACGCAAGAGAACTCATCGGCTGGGAATACCTTCTCGATATCCCGCTGGGCGATGATATTTCCCATGGTTGCTCGCCGGTCACCAGCCATGGCCACCCCATCAGCGAAGGTGGCGGCCACGATGGTGGTGCCGTGCGGCGCGAGTTCGGACGCCTCTCCACGGATGGATCCGGGCACCGTCAGTCGGTCTCGATATCCCGGAAGGATTACCGGGTTGACCTGAGCGGCAAAGTCAGCAAATGAGGAATTCCCCGGTGTCAGATAGGCAGCAGGCAAGCGATCCTTCTCAGCTGGATTCACTGACCCCCCTTTTGGATGAATGACTTCACGAAGTCCTCTGCATTCGATTCCAGAACCTCATCTATTTCACCAAGGATGGCGTCGATGTCATCATCCAGCTTCTCCTTGCGCTCAATGGCTGAGTCTGCAGTTGCCGGCGCACCCTCCTCGGCCTCGACGTCATGAGACTTACGGTGCTGCTTGTGCTCTTGGGACATGACTCCTCCTCAATGATGCTGACTCCCCTAGTAGACCTTATCGGGGTCATCCACGGGTGAGTTCCTCAAATAGCCCCAGTGCGCTCGGATGTCTGTCCAACAGATCAGCCACTTGCTGTTGACCACCCCTGAGTGGATCCATGGTCGGGATGCGCTGAAGTGAGTCATATCCGGGAAGATCAAAGATGACCGAGTCCCAGGAAGCCGCGGCCACATTATCCGGGTACTGACTCAGGCACCTTCCCCTGAAATAGGCCCGGGTGTCGGAGGGAGGCTCATGCATCGCACGCTCGATTTCGCCATCGGTCAACAACCTCTGAAAGCGATTGCTTTGCAGAAGGCGGAGATACAAGCCCTTGTCCGGACGGATGTCGTGGTACTGCAAATCAATTAATTGCAACTTGGCGTCCCCCCAGGACAACCCGTCCCGCTCCCTGAATGACCGCAATAATCGCAACTTGGCAACCCAGTCGAGCAGATCCGCGCAGCTGAACAATTCCACCTGCAGACGATCCAGTGCTTCCTGCCAGAGCTGGAGTACCTCAACAGTCGCCGGGTCCGGATTGCTTCCCGCGAAATCGAGAGCCAGGTTCAGGTAGACCCGCTGCAAATCCAGGCCACTCAGCTCCCGACCATCCTTCAGGGACACGGTGGCCTTGAGCGTGGGATCGTGTGAGATCTGTTTCAACGCAGCAACGGGTGTGGCCAATTCCAGATTGGGCATCTGGTATCCGGATTCGACCATGGCAAGCACCAGGGAGGTCGTCCCGACCTTGAGCAGATTGGAGTATTCCGACATGTTGGCGTCACCGATGATCACATGCAGACGTCGGTATTTCTCCGGATCTGCATGCGGTTCGTCACGGGTGTTGATGATCGGCCGCTTGAGCGTCGTCTCCAGTCCAACCTCCACCTCGAAAAAATCCGCGCGTTGGCTGATCTGATACCCAGTCTGGTTCCCGTCCTGCCCGATACCCACGCGACCAGCACCACAGACCACCTGCCTGCTCACGAAGAATGGAATCAGGTGCCGGACCAGGTCCGAGAAAGGCGTTTCCCGCTTGACCAGATAATTCTCATGGGCCCCGTAGGAAGCCCCCTTGTTGTCGGTGTTGTTCTTGTACAAAACCAGGTCAGGTTGATCAGGTACCGAAGCGAATCGGGCCGCGTCAAGAGCAATCATCTCCCCGGCCTTGTCCCAGAGCACCACATCCCTGGGATTGGTGCACTCGGGCGAGGAGTACTCAGGATGCGCGTGGTCCACGTAGAGCCTGGCTCCATTGGTGAGGATCACATTCGCCAATCCGAGGTCCTCATCAGTCAGTTGGCTGGGATCAGCCAGGGCCCGGGACAATTCATAGCCCCGGACGTCACGCAGTGGGGTTTCCTCCTCGAAGTCCCACCGTGCCCGACGGGCTTTCAGGGTTGATGTGGCATAGGCGTTCACCAACCTGGTGCTGGCCACCATTGGGTTGGCATGTGGCGAACCAACCACAGATATCCCGAACTCGGTCTCAGTCCCCATGACTCTGTGAACGGTCATGTGGACTTCACCATGGCAGCCATCAAGTCAGCAGCTCTCCCCACCTTTTCCGGCTCAGAGATACTGGCCGGTATTGGACACATTGTCGATTGAGCGTCCGGGTTCGGTCCCCTGCTTGCCATTGATGAGGGTCCTGATGAACACGATCCGTTCACCCTTCTTGCCCGAGATCCGGGCCCAATCATCCGGGTTCGTGGTGTTGGGCAGATCCTCGTTCTCCTTGAATTCATCCACACATGCCTGAAGCAAATGGGCCACCCGGAGGCCTTTCTGTCCGTTGACGATGAAGTCCTTGATCGCCATCTTCTTGGCTCGATCAACGATGTTCTGGATCATCGCGCCGGAATTGAAATCCTTGAAGTAGAGCACTTCCTTATCACCATTGGCGTAGGTAACCTCCAGGAAGCGGTTCTCCTCAGTCTCTGAGTACATCCGTTCCACGGTTGCGGTGATCATTCCTGAAATGCAGCGCTCTGCGTCGCCACCGAACTCCGCCAGGTCATCTGCATGCAGCGGCAGACTCAGGGTGAGGTATTTGGAGAAGATGTCTCGTGCGGCTTCAGCGTCAGGTCGCTCGATCTTGATCTTCACATCCAACCGACCGGGTCGAAGAATTGCCGGATCGATCATGTCCTCGCGGTTGGAGGCACCGATCACGATCACATTCTCCAGACCCTCAACGCCATCAATTTCGCTGAGCAACTGCGGCACAATTGTGTTCTCCACATCGGATGACACCCCTGACCCGCGAGTACGGAACAATGAATCCATCTCATCGAAAAAGACGATCACCGGAGTGCCGCCAGTGGCCTTCTCCCGAGCCCGCTGGAAGACAAGTCTGATGTGACGTTCGGTCTCCCCGACGTACTTGTTGAGTAGCTCAGGTCCCTTGATATTGAGGAAGTAACTCCTGCCCTCTCGTCCGGTACGTTCAGCCACTTTCTTGGCCAGGGATGCAGCCACCGCCTTGGCGATCAGAGTCTTACCGCATCCTGGGGGGCCGTAGAGAAGCACTCCCTTTGGTGGGGTCAACTCATGTTCCTTGAACAGTTCGGGATACAGATAAGGCATTTCAACCGCATCACGAATCAGGTCGATCTGATTGCCGAGACCACCGATGTCCTCATATGCAATGTCTGGAACTTCTTCAAGGACGAGTTCCTCGACCTCCGACTTGGGCACCTTTTCATAGACATATGACGACTTGGGATCAAGCAGGAGACTATCTCCCGCTCTGAGGGTCTGCTCCAGCAACGGGGCTGCCAAACGCACGACACGTTCCTCATCAGCATTGGCGATCACAAGTGCCCGGACACCATCAGTCAGCATCTCCTTGAACATCACGATCTCACCGATGTTCTCGAATTCCAGTGCAGCCACAACATTGAGCGCCTCATTGAGCATTACTTCCTGCCCACGACGCAGTGCCTCAACCTCGACACCAGGGCTGACATTCACCCGGAGTTTTCGACCTCCGGTGAATACATCGATGGAGTCATCCTCGTTGCTCTGTAGGAAGGTGCCGAATCCGGTGGGCGGCTGGGCCAACCGGTCCACTTCCTCCTTTAGGGTGACAATCTGCTCCCGTGCCTCGCGGAGAGCGCGGGCAAGTCGCTCGTTTTGTGAGGAGACTGAGGACAGGGATCGCTGCGTTTCAGTCAGGCGTTGTTCCAAAGCCAGCACCGCAGCGGGCGTGGGCGGCTGATTTGCCCGCAGATGGTCCAGTTCGGTTCTCAGGCGGGCCAGCTCAGCCAGCAAATCTGTAGTGGTTTGGTCTCCTGAATTGGTCATCCAAGCTCACCTCCAGTTCCTCACATATCGACCCTAGCCAATGAGTGGGGAAATTCGTGGCGATTCGCAGGTCGAACCTCGAGGTGAGCCTCTGGGTGATCAGGTATCCGCTGTGAGGAATAGCGCCTCACTCGACGAAGGGTTCCTCTTCTACCGCAGGGGGAAGTCCAGGTGGCCTGGGGCCGGTGTAATCGGTGCCATAGGCACCCGGAGCGGGCCGACGCTTCTTCACCGGGGCTGGGTTCCCGGGAGCCATCCGGCGGGCAGTAACCAGGAATCCGGTGTGCCCGTTCATCTTGTGACTGGGCCGAACCGCAAGACCCTCAACGTGCCACTCCCTGACCAGAGTCTCCCATGGGGTTGGCTCGGTAAACTCTCCATGCGCCCTGATCGTCTCGGTGACCCGCCCCAACTGAGTAGTGGTGGCCACATAGGCCACAACTATCCCACCTGGCGCCAGTGCCTGAGCGACTGCGGGAATGCACTCCCAGGGAGCCAGCATGTCGAGCACAACTCGATCAACACTCCCATCCGGATGGCTTCGGGGCAGCTCTTGAGCCAGATCACCGACCTGCAATTGCCAAACCGGGTGGGCTCCGCCAAAGAATTGGTGCACATTCTTTTCGGCAACCTCTGCGAATTCAGCGCGTCGTTCAAAAGATGAAACCATCCCAGATGGCCCAACTGCACGCAGGAGAGAGCAGGTCAGAGCGCCCGAGCCAACCCCAGCCTCCACAACCCTGGCTCCCGGGAATATGTCCGCCATCGCCACGATCTGAGCCGCGTCCTTTGGGTACACCACTGCCGCTCCGCGTGGCATTGAAACCACGAATTCGCTCAGCAGGGGCCGGAACACCAGATAATCCCCACCAGAAGTTGAGGTAATGGTGAAACCTTCATCCCGCCCGATCAGGTCATCGTGGTTTATCCCACCGCGGTTGGTATGGAAGGCCCTACCCTGCTCCAGGCAGATGTTGTGCTTCCTGCCCTTTGCATCCACCAGGCGCACCCATTCCCCCGGGCGCAACGGGCCACGTCGTACACCTGACCAATCTGTTGTGCTCAAGCCTTTCCTTTCATCATGTTCGAGAATGCTCGATCCAGGTCAGCGAGACTGAGTACTCCAAAGCAGGAGCCATCGGACTCGAGGAGCAGATACTCATTGGCAGGGGTCTGTGAAACTGCCTTGATCAGATCCTCTCCCGCCAGGTCAGCGCTTATTGCCATCCCCTCCTGCAAAGTACCCGCCAGGGTCACAACGGGCACCACTGCATGACGTTCCACTGGCATGGCCGCGACAGCCACCTCGCTGACTATTCCATGCCAGGTGCCATCGGAATTCCGGACCACGATCGCCCCTGCTTCGTGATCCCTGGCCTGGGTGATTGCTTGCGCCACCGAAACCCCCGGCGCAACCGCGATGAACCTGCGCGCCAACTCTCTGGCCACCAGTCCTGGAAGGCGACCTCTGACCCGGATGCTGCGCAGCGTTGCAGATGCTCCGGTCCACATGAACATGCCAACGACTGCGGACATGAATACGTCCAGAATCCGCAGGTGCATCCCCAGACCGAAGGCCACCGCTGGCGCCAATAAGGCGCAGATCCCCGCGACTCTTCCGACCCAGGCCGCAACTGTGGTGCCAAGGATTTGGTTGCGGCTCAGCGCCCAGACAATGGATTTGAGGACTCTGCCCCCATCCAACGGGAGGCCGGGGACCAGATTCAGCATGCCGACGATCAGGTTTGCTCCCGCCAACCCCTGCAGGGCCAGCAGCAGCAGGCCGGGCGGCGCCAGCGAAGCGGTCACCAGACTGATCAACCCAACTGCAAGCGAGGTGACTGGACCAACCACCGCAATCGCGAACTCCTGGAATGCAGTTCGGGCCGGATTTGCGATCTGAGTGACTCCGCCCAGGAAATCCAACTGAATCGAGGTAACCCCCAGACCAAATCGCTTGGCCATCAGCGCGTGTGAGATCTCATGTAACAACACCGACAGATACAGCAAAACCGCGAAGGCCAATCCAGCCAAGTACTTCAAGGCGCCCAGCCCCGGACGAACTGAATCCACCATGGGAGCCATCACCAGGGCGATGAGCACCGCCAGGATCAACCACGATGGACGAACCAGCACCTCCACCCCAGCCACCGAACCCACCCTGATGGTGCCAGCGGGCCCTGGCGAGGTTGCCTGTCCGTCGGGGTTATGGGAATCAACCGGCACGTTCACGGCTCAAAACTAGCTGGCCGCCCTGAATGGGACGAATCAAGTGGTCGATTGAGAATTGCATCCAGATCTGCGACCGAGAGTCCTTCCAGAGAGTTGAGGAAGTGCCGGTTCGCTGACGGAGGTACTGGCACATGGTTCGGTATTGCCAGGACGGTGCAGCCAGCAGCCTCCGCAGACTGACACCCAGTCGGCGAATCCTCTATCGCCAGGCATGCTGTTGGATCCACTCCCAGCAGTGATGCTGCCCTCAGGTATGGCTCCGGGTCAGGCTTTCCACGGCTGACCACCTCGCCGGTGACCACAGCCGAGAAAGTCCCGCGGGGAAGGGCGTCTAAGACCGGTTGGGCAAAACTCCGGTAGGACATGGTGACCAGAGCGTTGGGAATCCCGGAGAAAACAACCAGCTCCAGGAGTTCACGCGCCCCCGCTCGCCACGGGATGTGTTGGCGAATCAGTGACTCCACTCCCTCAAGCAGCTGGTCCCGGATCTGCTCAGCAGTTAATTCGAACAGTTCAAGTTGGGTTCGAATGTAATTGGCCGCATCCAACAGATCCAGTCCGACCATGTTCAGCGCATGCTGGTGTGACCATTCCCGCTGGTACTGATCAGCCAGTGCGAATTCGCATTCGATCCAATAGGGCTCAGTGTCGACAAGGGTGCCATCCATGTCCCAGAGCACGGCCTCAAGTGTCAAGCTCAGTCCTCAGGGTCGTAGGCCAGGTTCGCTGACAACCACCTCTCGGCTTCAGCCAGCGTCCACCCCTTGCGATCGGCGTACTCTGCCACTTGATCCCTGGCCAGACGCCCAACCACGAAATATTGGGAGTCCGGATGGGAAAAATACCAACCGCTGACCGCAGCACCAGGCCACATGGCCATTGAATCGGTCAGTTCAATGCCAGTACTGGCATGCACGTCCAAAAGCTCCCACAGAGTGCGCTTCTCAGTGTGGTCCGGACAGGCTGGATAACCGGGAGCGGGCCTGACCCCGGTGTAAGCCTCGGCAATCAGGTCATCATTGTCCAGTTGCTCATCCGGTACATACCCCCAGAACTCCATGCGTACCCGTTGGTGCATCCGCTCAGCAAAAGCCTCAGCCAACCGATCAGCCACTGACTCCAGCAGGATCGCCGAATAGTCATCAAGATCGGCCTTGAATTCCATGATCTTTTCAGTTGACCCCAGGCCTGCGGTAACAGCAAATCCACCCACATAGTCAGCCAGTCCGGTTTCCTTGGGAGCTACGTAGTCGCTAAGGGCCTTGTTGCTGATCCCCTCACGGTGCTGTCCCTGCTGCCGGAGATGATGCAGGGTGGTCAGGACCTCAGTCCGGGCTTCATCCCGGTAGACCTCGATATCATCACCAACTGAGTTGGCCGGGAAGAACCCAATGACGGCATTCGCCCGCAGCCAGCCGTGCTCAATAGCCTGATCAAGCATCTCCTGGGCATCGTCATAGAGCTTGCGGGCCGCTTCGCCGGTCGCCGGATTGTTCAGGATGTCAGGGAATTTCCCCTTCATCTCCCAGGCATTGAAAAAGGGCTGCCAATCGATGAACTTCCTCAGTTCGGCAAGGTCATAATCGGTGAACACATGGATACCGGGCTGCTTGGGAGTGGTTGGCGAGTAGGTGTTCCAATCGATCGAGGGACGATTCTCCCGGGCAGCATCGATGGTGAGCATTGGCCGGTCGTGCTTGGCGGCATGACGCTTTCGCAGTGCCTCGTAGTCTTCTGCTGTCTCGGCAAGAAGTTGCGGCCGACGCTCCTCAGAAAGCAGCGCCGATGCAACTGGCACCGAACGAGAGGCATCCTTCACCCAGATTGCCGGCCCGTGGTACCTGGGAGCGATCTTCACCGCGGTGTGTGCGCGCGAGGTGGTAGCCCCACCGACCAGAAGTGGGATCTCCAAACCCTGCCGTTCCATTTCCGCTGCAAAATTGGCCATTTCGTCCAGGGACGGCGTAATCAGGCCAGAAAGACCAACGAGGTCGGCATCCACTTCCTTTACCTTGTCCAGAATGGTTTGCGCCGGGACCATCACCCCGAGGTCAATCACCTCGTAGTTGTTGCATTGCAATACCACCCCGACGATATTCTTTCCGATGTCGTGGACGTCACCCTTGACAGTGGCCATCACGATCCTGCCGTTGGATCTGTCCTCATCACCGGGTTGCTTCTCGTCCTCGATGAATGGGATCAAATAGGCAACTGCCTTCTTCATCACGCGTGCTGATTTGACGACCTGGGGCAGGAACATCTTGCCCGCGCCGAACAAGTCCCCAACGACATTCATCCCGTCCATCAACGGGCCTTCAATTACTTCAATTGTGCGTCCACCCGAGCTGGTGACAAGGCTACGAAGTTCCTCGGTGTCCTCCTCAACATGGCTGTCAATGCCCTTCACGAGTGCATGAGTGATCCGTTCTGCCACCGGAAGGGAACGCCATTCGGATTCAGTTTCAGCCACCTGACCCGGTTGACGATTGAAAGTTTCGGCGATCTCCAGGAGTCGATCAGCTGCGTCCGGCCGACGGTTGAGAATCACGTCCTCAATCCGATCCCGCAACTCGGGATCAATCTCGTCGTAGGTGACCAGGGCCCCAGCGTTCACAATTCCCATGTCCAGTCCGGCACTGATTGCGTGATAGAGGAACACCGCATGGATTGCCTCCCGGACTGGGTTGTTGCCGCGGAAGGAGAAGGAGACATTGGAGATGCCACCAGAAACCAGGGCGCCGGGAAGGTTCTGCTTGATCCACCTCGTTGCCTCTATGAAGTCGACTCCGTAATTGGCGTGTTCCTCAATGCCGGTGGCAACAGCAAATACATTCGGGTCAAAAATGATGTCCTCACGGGGAAACCCGACCTCATCCACCAAAATGTCGTAGGCCCGCTTGCAGATCTGCTTACGTCGCTCCAGGTTGTCCGCCTGACCATCCTCATCAAAGGCCATCACCACAACCGCTGCGCCGTATTTGCGACACAACCTGGCCTGTTCGATGAAGGGCTCGATACCTTCCTTCATCGAGATGGAATTAACTATGGGCTTGCCCTGGATGCATCGCAGTCCGGTTTCAATGACCTCCCATTTCGATGAGTCCACCATGATCGGCACCCGACAGATGTCAGGCTCACTGGCTATCAACTTCACGAAGCGATCCATCGCTGCGACGCCATCGATCATGCCCTCATCCATGTTGACATCGATGACCTGAGCCCCATTCTCAACCTGCTGAGCGGCAACCGATAGGGCGGTGTCGTAGTCCTGCGCCTTGATCAGGTTGCGGAACCGGGCAGAGCCGGTGATGTTGGTTCGCTCACCAACATTCACGAAAAGGGACTCGTCTGTGATGTTCAGTGGTTCCAGGCCAGAGAGCCTCATGGCCGGGGGAATGCTGGGCCGCACCCGGGGCGTCTGCTGGGAAACAGCCTGGGCAATCTGGTGAATGTGCTCTGGAGTCGTCCCACAACAGCCACCAACGAAGTTCAGCAAGCCGGCTGAGCCGAACTCACCGATCACCTCAGCCATCTGTGCGGGAGTCTCGTCGTATTCGCCGAATGCGTTGGGTAGGCCTGCATTTGGGTAACAGGAGACAAAACAATCGGCAACCCTGGACAACTCGGCCAGGTACGGTCGGATCTCCTTTGCGCCCAGTGCGCAGTTCAGCCCGATCGCCAGGGGCCGAGCATGTCTGACTGAGTTCCAGAAAGCCTCAGTGACCTGCCCGGACAGAGTTCGACCAGAGGCGTCAGTGATCGTTCCAGAGATGATTACCGGCCAACGCCGCCCGCGCTCCTCAAACAGACTCTCCAGAGCAAAAATGGCTGCCTTGGCGTTCAGGGTGTCAAAAATCGTCTCAATCAGCAGGATGTCACTGCCACCATCAACCAGACCAGCAGCCTGCTCGGTGTAGGCCGAGACCAACTCCTGGTAACTGATATTGCGAAATCCGGGGTCATTTACATCAGGAGAAATGGAAGCAGTACGGTTCGTTGGCCCCAGTCCCCCAGCGACAAACCTTGGGCGCAGTGGATCAGCTTCAGTGGCTTCGTCTGCAGCCGCTCTGGCCAGTTTGGCGGAGGCGTAATTGAGTTCGTAGGAGAGTTCTTCCATGCCATAGTCAGCCTGAGAAATCCGTTGGGCACTGAAGGTGTTTGTGGCCACAACATCGGCGCCAGCAGCCAGATACTCGGCATGGATGCTCTGGATGATCTTTGGTTGACTGAGGCTCAATAGATCGGAGTTTCCTTTTACCTCTCGATCCCAGTCCGAGAACCGCTCCCCCCTGAACCCGGCTTCATCAAGTTGATGGCCCTGAATCATGGTGCCCATCGCCCCATCGATGATCAACACCCGCTCAGCAAGGAGCTGGGTCAGGGCCTCAGTAGCATCCGGGCGTTCCAATGAGGGGAAGTCAGGGTTGGACGTGGTCAAGATCCCTCCGATCTCTGGGACTCGGGTTACCTTCTCCACAGAAGCAACTCGAGGAAACAGTTTCCACCATAGTTCTTGTTTTAATATTCGGGATTGGTTAGCCACATCTTGACCAAAACTCCTGTCAGTCAACCCGTGCCGGGCTGAGTTCTGGTTACGCTGGCCCCGATGATTCAGTTCACTGCAACTCCCTCCCTGGTCAATCCAGTAATGCTGTGTGCCTTTCAGGGGTGGAACGACGCGGCCGGAGCTGCCAGTGAAACCGTGGCACATCTGATTGAGGCCTGGGACGCCACCCAGATCGCCGCCTTTGAACCAGAGGACTACTACGACTTCCAGGTCAACCGTCCAATCATCTCTCTTGATGATGAGGGGATGAGGCAGATTTCCTGGCCCACCACCAGGATCTATCAAGGACGTCCACCGGGTTCACTTCAGGACGTCATCCTGGTCGCCGGTATCGAACCGAATCTACGTTGGCGGGATTTCACCTCGGAACTGCTGGATTTCGGAGCCGCGCACGAGATGAGTCTCCTGGTGACCATCGGGGCTCTTCTGGCGGAGGTTCCCCATACTCGCCCAGTCAGAGTCACCGGAATGGCCAGTGAGGTGGATCTGGAGGATCGCCTCGGCCTTACTCCGGCAACTTACGAGGGACCCACCGGAATAGTGGGGGTGATCCAGGATGCCTGTACGAGGCTGGATCTTCCTGCAGTCAGTTACTGGGCTGCGATCCCGCACTACCTTCCCCAGTCCCCCAACCCCAAAGCAACGGTGGCACTGATATCCCATCTTGAGGAGCTATTGGACCTGAGCATTGATCTTGGTGAGCTACCCGATGACATCCATGCCTGGGAACGTGGAGTCGCGGAGTTGGCTGCTGAGGACGAGGAGATCATGAACTACGTCAGGTCACTCGAAGAGAGCCACGACGCAGATAATCTTCCTGAGGCATCCGGAGAAGAAATCGCCAAGGAGTTCGAGCGCTATCTGAAAAGACGGGACCGACCCCAACAACCCTGAACGAACACCGATCCTCAGAATTCGTACAGCTAGTTGATCTGGATTCCCAGACCGGCATTGATCAGATCCCCAACTGCCTGTCGGTGGTTCGATTGACCATCGCCCCGGATGCTTTCCTCTGCCCAGTCATCGATCAGTTCCAAGGCCATGGGGGCGTTTAGGTCATCTGCCAGTGCAGCGAGAACCGAGTCCGTCAGCTGGCCGGCATTGCCGTGAGTGGACTGACCCAAGGCCTGTTCCCATCGGCGCAACCGATTCCTGGCCAACGCCAGGTCAGCTTCGAACCACTCCCAATCACTTCGGTAGTGATGGCCCAATAGAGCCAGCCTGATGGCCCGGGGATCCTCACCTGACTCCCGCAATCGCGAGACCAGGACCAGATTTCCCCGTGACTTGGACATCTTCTCCCCATCCAGGCCCACCATCCCCGCATGCGCATAGGCAAGTGCGAAAGGAGTTCCCGCGCCGGCTACCCGGGCTTCTGCTGCGCTCATCTCATGGTGCGGGAAGACCAGGTCGGAGCCGCCTCCCTGGACATCGAATCCTGCACCCAGATAGTGCGTGGCGATGGCCGAGCACTCAACATGCCAACCGGGACGGCCGGCTCCGAAGGGACTGGGCCATGCGGGTTCCCCTGGTCTTTCTACCTGCCACAACAAACAGTCGAGGGGGTCGCGCTTGCCGACGCGCTCCGGATCACCGCCACGTTCGCCGAAAAGTGCTGCCATGGATTCGCGTTCCAACCCACTGATCCCACCAAAATCCGGATCTGCAGTCACCGAGAAGTACAGGTCACCATCGACCTCATAGACGGCCCCTTGTTCCTGCAACTGGTTGATCATCTGCAGGACCAATGGAATTGACTCGACAGCACCGATGTACTCACGCGGTGGAATCACGGCCAGAGCCTCCATATCGGCTCGAAACAGTGCAATCTCAGAATTAGCCAGGGCAGCCCAGTCAACTCCGGTTTCCCGCGCTCGCTCCAGAAGCGGATCATCCACGTCCGTGACGTTCTGAACGAAATCAACGTCCAAACCGGCATTGCGCCAGGCACGATTCAGGAGGTCGAAGGCCACATAGGTAGCAGCGTGGCCCATATGGGTGGCGTCATATGGAGTGATGCCACACACATACATCCTGGCTCTACCAGCAGAGCCAGGCATGATCCTTTTCTCCTGACCAGCCGTATCGAAAATCCGTGGTACCGGCGCTAAGGTCGCCAAGCGCGGCAGGTCTGGTTCGGTCCACGATTGCATGTGCTGAGAGTAGCCAATCCCCAAGTGGCCGGATCAAAGCGGTGGCCAGGGCAACTGACTCCATGAGCCAGACCAAACCGGCATCCGTCTGTGAGCAAGAATCGCTGAGGTGCGCGACCGAAGTGCTTCTAGTTCTCCATGATCCAGGAAATCGAGCAATTTCGCCTCCAGATCGCTCTCCAGCGAAACCCGGAGGGAGTGGATGTCAGCCAGGTGCAGCTCAGGGATCTGCTGTCCACTCCAACCCCATAACACCGTGCGCAGCTTGTCCTGGGAATGCAATGACAGGCCATGGTCGATTCCGCGTGAGTGGCCATCACGAGTCATCAGGATATGACTCCCCTTCCGATCAGCATTGTTGATCAAGAGGTCAAAGATGGCGATCCGGAACAGTTCTGGCTGGTCCGCATGGACCAGTGAGACGATTTCCCCCTCTGGGGTCTGTGCCTGAAATACCTCCAGATAACCCTCTGGCAAATGTCCCTGATCCACCAGGAGCACTGCGTTCTGTGGTTGGTCAGTGGTCACCCAGACTTGAAGCGTTCCCAACCCCATTGGCCCCATTCTCAGGGTTGTGGCTGGCACGATGTCCCAGCCCAGTGCCCGGGATATCAACCAGGATGCATACTCCCGGTGAGCAAGGCATCCACGTGGAAAATCCCAGAGTGGACGCTCACCCGAAATGGGCTTGTAGACCAACTCCTGACCATTCGGTGTCCTGCAGAGCAGGGTTTGATTGGAAGCTCCCGGAACTTGACCGACCACTTCAAAATCCACGTCATCAAGAGCAACCTCCAAAGAGGTCAAGGTGACCTCCTTCGGAATCCATTGGCCCGAGGACACAAATGTCCATCTGGATTGATTGGTTCACCACAGAAGATACAAGTCGGACGTCCCCCGGCCACCACTTGATCAGCTCGCCTGGCGAAGGCCCTCGCCTGTTGCGGCTTGAGATGAACTATCAAAGCCTCCGTTGGGTCATCCTGGGCAGAGAATGCCTCCACAATCACCGTGCCAAGCCTGGCATCCCAGGAAAGTGTCATCGTGACCGTACGAAAATCCTCCTCAACCGGTGAATCCAACGGCGAAAGATCACCGTCCCAACTGCTGGCCATTTCCTCGGTAGTTGATGGCAACACCTCAGTAAGGAGTTCGGTGATTTTTTCGGCCAGCACTTGCACCTGTTCTTTCTCAACCCTGATTGAGTTGATCCGGCGTCCGGTACGAGCCTGCAGGTAGAACGTGCGTTGTCCCGGTGGGCCGACGGTGCCAGCCACAAATCGCTCAGGTTCAGAATGCAGGTACACCAATGGCTCCATCTAGATCCCACCTCCTACAGCAGCCTGGTCAGTCTGGTGAGGAGACCCAGTGTCCTGCTTCCTCAGGGGCAATGGACCTGCATTGGTGTTCATAGCCAGCACATACGGCCGTTCTGCGGTGTAGCGAATCACGGACAGGCTTGCTGGATTGACCACTATTCTCTGAAAGGCATCCAGGTGTGCGCCCAGGGCATCGTTGAGGATTGCCTTGATCACATCACCATGGGTAACCGCCAGCCAGACCGCATCATCACCATGCAAAGCAGCCACTTCCGCATTGATGCGACGTACTGCCTGAACCGCTCGACCAGCCATTTGCGGGATTGATTCGCCATTTGGAAAATGGGCCAATGAAGGCTGGACCTGAACAGTTCTCCAGAGCCTCTCCTTGGTCAACTGGGCCAGCGTGGATCCGGTCCAATCCCCGTAATCACATTCATCCAGTCCTGGTTCCACTTCGGCAACCGGTGCTGGGCAAATGATCTCCGCTGTTTCCAGGCAACGTTGCATCGGGCTGCTCACGACCCTGACAACTGATTCACCAACCAGTCGATTTGCTGCTGTTCGCGCCTGTTGGATCCCTGCTTCATCAATCCCGACTCCACCAGAACGTCCGGCCAGGATTCCAGCAGCATTTGCCGCGGTGCGTCCATGTCTGGCCAGAATCAAAGTCGTCATGTCTCGAGACTACGGCTTGATGCTTATTCCCCTGCAGTAAAGCCCGGCTCAGGTGGCGGCAAGTACACCAGTTGCCAGCAGACCAATGATCACCAGGCCAAGGACCACTCGATAGGGAACAAACCAACCGATTGAGTGATGAGCCACAAATTTGAGCAACCAAGCAACAGCGGCATAGGCAACCAAAAATGAAACCAGGGTGCCCACGACCACTGGGCCAACTCCGATGTGGGATCCAACCACGTCCTTGAGTTCATAGAGACCGGCCGCGGTTAGTGCCGGAATCGACAGAAAGAAGCTTAGTCGGGTGGCTGCCACGCGATCGATGCCGCGCAGAAGTCCCGCAGAAATGGTGGCTCCCGATCTGGACACACCCGGAACCAGCGAAACGCATTGGACCAAACCAATGATCAGGGCATCGGAGAGAGTCAGTTGTTTCTCCCCACGCTTTTGGGATCCATACTTCTCAGCCAGCAACATCACTGCACTCCACAAAATGAGCGCACCGGCAACAACCCATAGCGACCGCAGCGGTCCGGTGATCAAATCCTTGGCCAGGAGCCCCACGATCCCGATTGGCATGGAACCCAACAGGACATACCAACCCATTCGATGGTCCAGGGTGCCCCGGTACTCGGGTTTAACCAGTCCTTTGAACCATGCGGTTGCGATGGACACGATGTCCTTGAAGAAATAGACCAGAACGGCGGCAATAGCGCCCATCTGGATCACAGCCGTATAGGCAGTGACTGCCGGATCATCGATCTGCAGTCCAAGTAGTTTCTCGCCCAGGGTCAGATGACCGGTGCTTGACACCGGAAGGAACTCAGTGAGTCCCTCAATGATCCCCAGAACTATCGCTTGGAAGTAATCCACGTGCTGCACAGTACGACGCGAGCCCACGATCCCGAAATGTGGCTCCCGGCGAGCCGGTACCGGACGTCCCTCGGATCCCGGCTAGCCTTCCCTCATGAAACAACGGGTTCTTGGGCATAGCGGTCTCAAGGTCTCCCGGCTTGGCCTTGGCACTATGACCTGGGGTCGCGACACCGATGAACATGAGGCCCGAGAGCAACTCACTGATTTCATTTCTGCAGGTGGCAATCTGGTCGACACTGCATTCGGCTATGCCGACGGCGATTCGGAGTTACTACTCGGCTCCCTAATCGACAAGTCGGTTGCACGTGATGATCTGGTTCTTGCTACCAAGGCAGGCATTTTTCGGAAGAACCGTGAGCAGCGCACTGATACCTCAAGAGGTCATCTGCTCAGCGCGTTGGATACCTCCCTGAAGAGGCTCCGGGTGGATCACGTTGATCTGTGGCAGATCCACATCTGGAGCAATGAGACTCCCCTTGAGGAGACTCTATCTGCGCTTGATCAAGCCGTGTCGAGTGGACGAACCAGATATGTCGGCATCAGCAACTACTCTGGCTGGCAAACCGCTCGTGCGGCAACCTGGCAAGAAAATGCTCCTACCCGAACCTCCCTGATCTCAACCCAGATGGAGTACTCGCTGCTCAATCGGGACATCGAGACCGAGGTGATTCCGGCAGCTCAAGCACTCGGTCTGGGCGTGTTGTGCTGGTCACCACTGGGTCGCGGTGTTCTGACCGGGAAGTACCGAACAGGAACCCCGGTGGATTCAAGAGGCGCATCCAGATCATTTGCCGGGTTCGTGTCCAGGTATGAGGATGAGCGATCCCGACGAATTGTCGAAGCTGTCTGTAAGGCAGGCGAGGGTTTGGAGATGAGTCCACTTGAGGTCGCGCTCACCTGGGTCCGGGACCGTCCGGGCGTCAGCTCAGCAGTCGTTGGCGCCAGGACCGCGGCGCAACTCCGGGCCAGTCTGGAGACGGAGACCAAGATCCTTCCTGATGAGATCAGCAAAGCACTCGACGACGTCTCCGGTTAGGCAGGTAGTTGGGATGATGGGCTCCACGACCAAGCAGGCTCAAATAGGGCGCTCCAAGTGGAAAGCCCTCCGTCCGGGTCGGGAATGGCAATTTGAAGACCTGAGCGTTCCTCGTGACTGGTCACGCAACCAGGTAACCAGACTGCTGGTTCAACGAGCCGAAACAGATGGCTGGGAATTGGATCGAATCCGTATTGGAAATGATGGTCGGCGCCGGATCCGGTTGCGTCGCAAAATAATCCGCCAACAACTCAACCTTGTTTTCGTCCAGGAGTGAAGCCACCACAGTTGTTGCTGGCTCCTAGATCCGGTCCAGGAAGTCGTCCAGGACCCGTGCCCCGAACTCAAGAGAGTCCACCGGGACTCGCTCGTCAACCCCATGGAACAAAGCAGTGAAGTCAAGTTCATCGGGAAGCCGCAATGGCGTGAAGCCAAATCCCCTGATTCCCAATCTGTGAAAATGCTTGGCATCGGTACCGCCACTCATAAGGTAGGGAAGGACCAGGGCATCCGGATCATGGTCAATCAGTGCAGCAGTCATGGCGTCGCTGACGGCTCCTTCAAATTCCGACTGCAGCGCTGGCATCCGCACCTCATATTCAATCCCCACCTGATCCCCCACTAGTTCAGCCAGGGTGGCATAGAACTCATTCTCAAAACCTGGCAGAGTGCGTCCATCCAACCAGCCCTGAGCAGTACCCGGAACTACGTTCACCTTGTATCCCGCTTGCAACATCGTTGGATTTGCTGAGTTCCTCAGTACGGCACCCAGCATCCGCGCTGCCGGTCCAAACTCCGAAATCAACTCCTCAGCATTGGCCGGGGAGACAGCGGTGCCAGCCAACTCCGCAACCCCAGCAAGCAGAATCTGCATTGTTGGGGTCAGCCGGACCGGCCACTCGTGTGCAGCCACCCTGGCCACTGCCGCCGCCAGGCGCGCCACGGCATTGTCCGGATGACGCATTGAGCCATGGCCCGCGGTGCCACTGGCCTGCAACCGAATCCAGGCCATGCCCCTCTCAGCGGCCTCGATCAGATACAACCGCTTCCCGCGCACAGTGGTACTGAACCCGCCAACTTCCCCAATAGCCTCACGCACGCCAGCGAAATGTTCTCTCTGCTGGTCTACCAGGTATCCAGCACCCAGCGCACCGCCGGCTTCCTCGTCTGCCGTGAAACACAGCACCACCGGGCGATTCGGCAGGCGTCCTGCTCGGGTCCTTGCCCGAACCACGGAGAGCAGCATGGCATTGAAATCCTTCATGTCCACCGCACCCCTCCCCCAGACCATGCCCTGGTCTACTTCACCGCTGAAGGGGGCGACCTGCCAGTCAGTTGCAACTGCGGGGACCACGTCCAGATGCCCGTGGATCAACAATGGCTCCCCAGATCCGACACCCCAGTGAGCAATCAAGGAGGTTCGTCTCGGTTCAGACTCAAACAACTCGCTGTGAATCCCAACTTCGTCCAGCAAGCCCGCGACATGCTCAGCAGCAGCCCGTTCACCTGGACCAGTGTCATCCCCAAAATTTGAGGTGTCGAATCTGATCAGCTCACTACAAATCTCCACTACCTCGGCTTCAGGCACAGGGTCTGCTTCAGGTCGCCGCTGGACATCACTGGTCATGGGCTCATCTTCCCCCACGCTCAAGCGCATTTGCACTGGCGCGTCCGATGCGCAGTTGCACCAACTCGATCATCAGACCCGGTTTCTGGATCTGGTGCCGCTTGCGCTATCGTCTGCATCGCTTGAAGTTCATGAAGCGGGCTGTGGCGCAGCTTGGTAG
>CAZRKI010000018.1:34018-41454 GCA_964600765.1 uncultured Marmoricola sp. | reverse complement strand
CCGGCTTCCACGAGGAGTTCCGCCAACAGGAAGGAATCCAGGGGCGCCTCCAGTGCCGGTTTCAGTACGACGCTGCAGCCGGCCAGTAGAGCTGGGACAACTTTGGCGACCCCGGTGAAGAGCGGCACATTCCAAGGGGTGATCGCGGCCACCACACCCACCGGCTCGTGGCGTACCACCACATCGCCACCAAGTGCCCCGAGACGGGTCTGTTCCCAGGGGAAATCCCGGGAGATGTTCAAGAAGGCCTCGATCTGCATCCAGGGTGCTGGCGCCTGAGCCAGGCTGGAGAAGGAAATCGGGGAGCCCATCTCCACGCTGATCACCCGGGCGAGATCATCCAGTCTGGCGGCGAACAGGCCCGAGAACCTTTCGATCACCGCGATCCGGTCGGCAGGGCTCATCCGTGGCCAGGGGCCCTGATCGAATGCCTGCCTGGCAGCAGCAACCGCTGCATCGATGTCACCGGGGGTGGCCCGGGGGAGGGAGCCCACGATCGTTTCGGAGTGTGGGGAGAGTACTTCCACGCGCTCGGTTCCCATGGGCTTGGCCCACTGGCTGCCGATCAGGAATTGGTCATATGAATATTCAGTGCTCATTGATCCTCTTTGCTCTGGGGCATGGCTCTCCGCGCTCGTGCGACCACCGTAGTGTGGTGGCGTCAATAAGGGAATGAGGAGTCATGGTGTTCTTGAAGATACTGGGGATGGCAGCTGCTTTCTTCATGACTGCTGTGGGCGCAATGTGGACCGCGCAGGGACTGGGGCTTCTGGGTGAGGTCGGCGATTCGGCGGCCAAGTGGTTCTCCCTGGTCGGCCCGGCATTGGCTGGTTTCGGCATTGCCCTTGGTTATGTGATTATCCGCGGACCCAGATAACGCTGACGTCTATACCCCATGGGGTATACTGGAACTGAGCGCAAGGAGAGAACTGGATGAGCACAGTCACCCTGGGGAATGACAACTTCGAAGAGACCGTCACCACCAACAAGATCGTCTTCGTTGATTTCTGGGCCAGTTGGTGTGGGCCCTGTCGGATGTTCGCCCCGATCTATGAGCAGGCTGCTGAGAACAACCCCGACATCGTCTTCGGTAGTGTCAACACCGAGGAGGAACAAGCCCTCGCCGGTGCTGCTCAGGTCAGTTCGATCCCGACTCTGATGGCATTCAAGGATGGCAAGTTGGTCTTCAATCAGGCTGGAGCCCTACCCGCAAAGGCGCTGGACCAGGTGATCACCGCGGTCCGGGAGTTTGAGGTTCCCGCTGGCTGAGCCGCTACGCGGCACCCCGCCGAGGCGGCAGTAAATAACACGGAACATGCGCGCGAAATGCACTGAATCGCGGCATATGTTCTGGTGGAGTACGACGTAGAACGCCGTGGGGAGTGTTAATTACCCGGATCCACCGATGATCTTGGGTGTGTGAGCGTGCCGTGGAACGAGAATGCCCTTGCTGGGCGGGAGAATCTGAGTTCTTGAAGCAAAGATTCACACCAACGGCAAGGGCATCTCTGGGATGAGACTCTCTCACACTCCTCGGCGATCCTCGGTGGCGTTCGACGATCCGAATCTCGTGTCGGCTGGTGGTTTGGTTCCGGTGATGGCTTTGGCGGAGTCTGCTGGTCTGCGGGATCTGGCTGATGAGCATCTGACGGTCCCTGCTGATAAGGGTGCGAACTCGGGGTTGAAGGTGGCTTCGTTGGTGGGCGGGATGGTCGCGGGGGCGGACAGCATCGATGACATGGCGTTGTTGCGGCACGGTGGGATGGGTCGGGTTTTCGCCCGCGCGTACGCGCCTTCGACGTTGGGTTCGTTCCTGCGGGCGTTCACTTTTGGGCACGTGCGCCAGCTCGATGCGGTCGCCCCAAGGTTCTTGATCGCGCTGACCGGGCTCACCCGGATGCTGTGTCCGTCATATGGTGAGGAGGGCAATGGGTATGCGTTGGTTGATGTTGATGACACGATCATCGAGGTCCACGGCCACGCCAAGCAGGGCGCCGGGTTCGGCTACTCCGGTGTCCGTGGCCTCAACGCGCTACTGGCCACTCTCACGACCCCGACGAGTGCACCGGTGATCGTGGCCCAGCGGCTCCGCAAAGGTGCCTGCGGGTCACCTCGCGGCGCTAAGCGGCTGGTCGGTGATGCCGTGAAGACCACACGACGACTGCTCGGCAAGACCCGGCTGGTGCTGGTGCGGATGGACTCGGCGTTCTACGGCCGCGGACCAGTCCACGCTGCCCTGGCCGGCGGGGCTGAGGTGTCGGTGACCGTGCGAATGGACAGGGCTGTCAAGGCCGCCATCGCCACGATCGATGAGGACGCGTGGAGCAGGATCGAGTACACCGACGCCATCTACGACGAAACCAGCGGCCGGTGGATCTCCTGCGCCGAGGTCGCTGAGATTCCCTTCACCGCGTTCGTCGCGCAGAAGATAACCGTCCACGTGCCCGGCCGGCTGATCGTGCGGCGGATCCCAGACTTCAACACCGAGAAGAACAAGGCAACTGGCCAGGACACCCTGTTCGACACCTGGCGCTTCCACGCGTTCTTCACCACCACCGACCCCAACATCCTCGACACCATCACCGCCGCCAAGACCCACCGCCATCACGCAGTCATCGAACAAGTCCACGCCGACCTCAAACACTCCGCGCTGGCCCACCTACCGTCCGGAGTGTTCACCGCCAACGCAGCCTGGCTCATCCTGGCCGTGATCGCGTTCAACCTAACCCGTGCCGCCGGAACCATCGCTGCACCCGAACTGGCGAAAGCCACCACCGAAACCATTCGCCGCAAACTGATCACCGTGCCCACCCGGATCGCGACCTCAGCCCGACGAATCACCCTGCACCTACC
This sequence comes from uncultured Marmoricola sp., assembly GCA_964600765.1. Lineage (GTDB taxonomy): Bacteria > Actinomycetota > Actinomycetes > Propionibacteriales > Nocardioidaceae > Marmoricola. Next base: position 38,601 of record CAZRKI010000018.1, on the reverse strand, counting down.
AACCGCCTGGCCCTGGCAGACCGCCTGGACAGAGTTGTTCAACCGAGTCAGCGACCCGCCACCCAACCTCGCAGCCTGACCACCCAGCAGCAACAACTGCGCGACAACGAACAACGTGGAACACCCCGGACAGCGAGGTCCGACAAATCACCGCGCCCTCAACCACTCATCCCACACCAAACAAACTCACCCAGAACTCAGAACCCCCATCGGTGGATCGAGGTAATTACTGCCGTCTCGGCCTGTTAACTACTGCCGCCTCGGCGTGTTAATTAGTGCCGCCTCGGCGTGTTAATTAGTGCCGCCTCGGCGGAGGGGGGTGGGGGTGGGTCTGGTTGGCTGTTCCCATGGCACCTGCAGAAACTCTGGCCCAACTGGAGTTGGGTTGTACCCAGCAACAAGCCGTTGACTTCTTTGACTCCCTGCCTGCGCTCAGAGCGGATCAATTGCGCGGGCGCTGGCGGGGTCGTGGCCTGAATACTGCTCATCCCATGGATGGTTTGCTGGAGAGCAGTGGTTGGTATGGCAAGCAGTTCGATGATGAGGACTCGGTGCATCCGCTGCTGTTCGAGGTTGCCGGTGAGATCTACCCGGTGGAACCCCAACGGGGGATGCCGATCGATGTCACCAAGCGGGCCAGCAAGCCCCGGGCCAGGTTGCGCGAGGTGGCCCACCGGGGCGTGGTCAGTGCGGCGATGATCTACGACACCCAACCGATCATCGATCATTTCCGCCGGATTGATGATCACACCATCCTGGGTTTGATGGATGCCCGGGGGATGGTCATGCCCTACTTCTTCATTCTCGACCTTGAGGAGAACTGATGAGCCTGTTGATCGAGGATCGTGATCGGGTCCGGACCCTGACCCTGAACCGTCCAGAAGCGCTGAACGCCTTCAACGAGGAGTTGTACGACGCCGCCGCCGAGGCGATCCTGGAAGCCAACGCGGCACCTGACATCGCGGTGGTGCTGATCACCGGCGCCGGGCGGGCCTTCAGCGCTGGTCAGGATCTGATGGAGATGCACCAGATCGCCACGGATCCCAATTTCCAACGTGGAGTCCATGGTTTCGTGGGCTTCACCGACGCCCTGGTGGCCCTGGACAAGCCACTCATCGTCGCGGTCAATGGCCTGGGTCTCGGCATTGGAGCCACCATCCTGGGGTACGCCGACCTGGCGCTGATGTCCACAAATGCCAGGCTCAAGTGCCCCTTCACCAGTCTGGGGGTGGCTCCTGAGGCCGGTTCCTCCTACACCTTTCCCAGGTTGATGGGACACCAGAATGCCGCCTGGATGCTCCTGTCGGCGGAATGGATCAGCCCCACTGAAGCCAGGGAAATGGGTCTGGTCAGGGAGTTGTGTGAACCGGATCAACTGCTCACCCGAGCCCGGGAGTTGGCGCAGGGGCTGGCCCGGTTGCCGATCTCCTCTTTGATCGCGGTCAAACAAACCATGATGGCCCCCCATCGAGAAGCCATCAATCGGGCCCGGCAACAGGAGAACCAACTCTTTGATGAGTTGATGGGAAGTCCGGCCAACCTGGAGGCCCTGGCCGCATTTGCCGAGGGTCGGGAGCCGGACTTCACCAATCTGCCGGAGGCTACTGCACCTCGTTGATGTGGATGAAGAAGATCAGGGTGTCCTCGCCCTCGATGCCAGCAGCCGGTTGCCCGCTGGGGCCATAGCCGTCGGCCGGGGTCATCGCCACCAGGACATCGCTACCCACCTTCTGGCCGGCAATCGCCTTGGCAAAGCCGGGTACCACGCCGTACAGCGGGAAGGTGGCCGCACTACCACGCTCGTATGAGCTATCGAAGGACTTGCCATCACGCCCATTGACGCCCAGGTAGTCAACGGAGACGGTGGCGTCAGCGGCGACCACCGGCCCGTCGCCCTGCTTCAGGGTCTTGACCTGGGTTTCCTGCACTGAAAACGGTGTCTTGACCACTTCGATGCCAGGCGGGTTATCACCAGCTGGCAGGGCCACCTTCAGTACTCCCGAAGCGGTGGGCAGTTGCACCTCGGTGCCTCCGGTAACCTTGGCGCTCGTGCTGGCGCCAGCATCCGGTGAGCCGGTGGAATCATCCACCTTCTCTGCGGTGTTGCCGCATCCGGTGAGTGCTACTGCCAGGCCCAGGGTCAGGGCGGCGGCCAGAGTCTTCATCAGGTTCTTCCTCTGCTGTTGGTTTGGGTGGATCATGACGTCTTCTGGGCATTGCTGGCTGCTTGTAGGTCGCTATTGGGCGTGATCGGCATTCCGTTTCGGCCAGCGATTTCCATGACTGAGGTGATCTGCTTCTGGATCCTGGTGACGATCTCCAGATCTCCGGAGTTGAGCTGCTGGCGCAGCCTGGGCAACCCAGCGGCCAGGTCGCTGAGCGGACCGACCAGCGCTTCACAGAGCTCTGGGACTGCCTTCGCCTTCTCAATGGCGTTCTGCACCAACTTGGTGTCTATTGCCGCGACCATGCCGGCCTTGAGGATGGCGCTGTCGCGGCCCGTTGCACCGGCGGCAAAACGCCCTTGCTGATGGGGCTCGGTGACGTAGCGATAGAAGGTCCCGGCAACCAATCCCACATCGGTGACGAAGCTGGTCATCGCAAATGGTCCGGTGCCCTTTGTGGGGCAATCCGTGGCCTGGCTGCTGGCCGATGCGGCAGTGGTTGGGTCCTCGTCCGAGTCCTTGCCCTGTCCCGGTGCGCTGCAACCGCTGAGCAGCAGACTGACCCCAGCAACCAGGGCGAGCAGGATGCGAGCGCTTTGGTTCATGGATCCTCAAATCAACGATGTGGGGCCTGGCGTCACTAGTATCGAGGTGGCTACCAAATACCCGGACATTGGGTTGAGTAATCGTTACTGGATGGTGATATGAATCCGTTGGTTGTGGGTCATGCCGTGGTGCAGGGCGTCCTGGTGAAGCGACGGGCTGAGCGGATGCCGGAGGCTGCCGGTGTGCGGGGCACCATCGCGCACACCACGGCCGATCCAGAGCAACGCCTGCGCCTGGTCGTGTTGGGCGATAGTTCGGCTGCTGGCATCGGGGTGGACCACAACCAGGATGGGATGGCCGGCCAGACCGCATTGCATCTGATGCGTGCCCGAGCGGTTCATGTGGACTGGGAGGTGCGCGGGATGGGTGGCCTGACCGCGGGTGAACTAGTGGGTTATGTCCAGCAGGAGCCCATGGCTGATGCCGGTGTCGTGGTCGTTGCCGTTGGGGTGAATGACACCAAGAACCTCCATTCCCGGAGGCGCTGGCGGCGGGAGTTGAGCCACCTGTTCGAGCTGATCGCCGGAGCGGCGCCAAGAGCTGAGATTGCCTATCTGGCAGTACCCCCGCTGGAGGCCTTTCCGCTGTTACCCCACCCACTGAGTGAGGTGCTCGGTCGTCGGGCCCGGCAGATGGGAGCAATCTCCGCCGAACTTGCCGCTGCTCACCCCCGGGTACGCCGTATCGAACTCAGCGTGCCCACCGATCCAGCGATGTGGGCCCGGGATGGCTTCCACCCCAGCGCCAGGTTGTATGCCCAGTTCGGACAGGAGATCGTCGCCGCTCTGGGGTAGCAAAAAACTTTTCGCACAGCTCTTGCCAGACCTGAGTCTGGACTCTAGTCTGGACAGGTGTCCAGTCAGGTGATCAGTACGCCGCGCAGCGCGCTCAATGCGCGCCAGGTGGAGACCGTATCCCGCTTGTTGGACGCCGCAGAGCGAGTGCTCAATCAGGTGGGGCCAGATGAGCTGACCATCAGGATGGTGGCCAGTGAGGCCGGAGTCTCCGCAGCAACCGCCTATACCTATCTGGCCAGCAAATTCCATCTCTACGCCGAGCTCTACTGGCGCCACATCCAGGCGCATCCGGTGGATCAGCAAGCCCTGAGTGCGAAGCGCACATCACTGCAGCGGGTGCAACAAGTGGTCGCTGAGCTGGTGGCAGCCACCGAGAAGTCACCGACCCTTGCCGCTGCGGCCAATCAGGCGCTGCTGTCCCGCGATCCAAACGTGGAACGACTGCGGCTGCGGATCGGTGCTGAGTTCGTGGCCAGACTGGAACAGGCGCTGGGCAGCAGGGCCGATGCGGCCCTGATCGATGCGCTGGCGATGGCTTTCTCCGGTGCCCTGTTGCAGGTGGGCATGGAGTTGATGACCTATGAACAGTTGGGCGAGCGCCTCAATCAGGTGATCGCGGTGATCATGAAAGGACACCCATGACCCAGCCTTATCTGGATCCCTATGACCTGCGCTACCAGGAGGATCCCTATCCCTACTACGAACTCCTTCGTGAGCAGGCGCCGTTCTATCACAATCCCGAACGCGACTTCTATGCAATTTCCCGACACGCCGACGTCGAGCACGCGCTGCGTTTTGATGATGCCTATTCAAACGCGATGGGGGTTTCCCTGGACCGTTCAGCCTGGGGGCCGGATGCGAACAAGGTGATGTCCTTTCTGGCTCTGGATCCACCTGATCACATGCGGATGCGGGGTCTGATCTCGCGTGGTTTCACCCCTCGTCGGGTCCGGGAGATGGAGCCCGAGATCCAGTCCCTGACCCACCTCTACCTGGATCCGATCCTGGAATCAGC
>CAZRKI010000018.1:0-33918 GCA_964600765.1 uncultured Marmoricola sp. | reverse complement strand
TGTTCCTGATGGTGGTGGCCGGCAATGAAACCACCACCAAACTGCTCGGCAATGCCTTCTACCACCTATCCCAACATCCCGATCAGATGCAGGCGGTCTTCGCCAACCCCGGGAACCCGGAGCCGATGGTCAATCAATGGGTCGAGGAGACCCTGCGTCACGACACCTCCAGTGTGCTGCTGGCCCGGCATCTGCGTGAGGACGTAACCCTGCACGGGGTGACCGCGCCGGCCGGATCCAGGGTGGTGCTCCTTCTTGGGTCAGCCAACCGGGATCCGCGGGTCTTTTCTGATCCCGATGTGTTCAATGTCCACCGGGATCCCGATGAGCTCTCCCACATCCTCAGCTTCGGTGGGGGGAGGCACTACTGCCTGGGTGCTCACCTGGCCCGGCTGGAGGCCAGAGTGGTGCTCAATGAGGTGGTCCGACGCTGCTCTGCGATCGAGGTGGAGGAAGCCGCCTGTAAGCGGTTCTATTCCTCAAATGTGCGTGGCTTTGCCCATGTTCCGACCAGGTTCACGGTGCGTTGATGACCTTGACCCAGCGTCCAGCGGTAATCACCGGTGCCTCCTCCGGTATCGGTGCTGCCACCGCACTCGAACTGGCCCGACTGGGGCATCCGGTCGTGCTCGGAGCCAGACGGGCCGATCGGCTGCAGGAAGTGGTCGACCAGATCACTGCGGCAGGTGGGCAGGCCCTGGCCATTCCAGTGGATGTCTGTGTGGATGAGTCGGTGCAGGAGTTCGCCAGTCGAGCCAATGAGCAATATGGCGAGATCGACATCGTGATCAGCAATGCCGGTGGCTCCCGGCCGGGCTGGATCCACTCCGTGGGCACCGACCCATTCATGGGTGATGTCAACCTGAATATCGGTGGTGCGCACCGATTGGTCAGCGCCTTCGTCCCAGCCATGGTGGGTCGCGCCACCGGTGACATTGTGTTCATCTCCTCCGACGTGGCTGTCCGCCCCCGACCGGTGATGTCGGCGTACTCAGCCAGCAAGTGGGGGTTGGAGGGGATGGCCCAGCAACTCCAGATGGAGTTGGAGGGCACCGGTGTCCGGGCCAGTGTGGTCCGACCCGGGCCAACCCATTCGGAGATGGGGATGGACTGGGATCCAGAGCTCACTGCCGATGTGATCAATACCTGGTCCCGGTTCGGGCAGGCCAGGCATGGCCGCTTCCTCCGGGCTGAGGCCGTCGCTCGGGCGATTGCCTCAATAGTCAGTGCGCCACCAGGGGTGCACCTGAACCTGATCGAGGTGTCCCCAGTGGCACCAATAGACAAGGAGTCCAGCAAATGACCCATCCATTGGCGAGCATCAAGGAAGTCTCCAGTGAGTTCCCAGATGACCCCCACGGTCATCTGGAGGATCTGCGTCATGATCCAGTGGGCCTGCTCTTCCGGGTTCGCGAGGAGTGCGGCGAGGTGGGCCGCTTCCGCCTGGCCGACAAGGACGTCGTACTCGTGTGTGGCGCAGACGTCAATGAGATCTTCTTCCGGGCCCCGGATGAGGTCCTCGACCAGGGTGAGGCCTATCCCTTCATGAAACCTGTCTTCGGCGAGGGCGTTGTCTTCGATGCCTCACCGGAGCGACGCAAGGAGATGCTGCGCAACCAGGCCCTGCGTGGGGACATGATGCGCGGTCATGCAGAGACCATCGAGGCCGAGATCCGTCGGATGGTCGCCGAATGGGATGACGAGGGTGAGATCGACCTGCTGGACTGGTTCGCTGAACTGACCATCTACACCACCTCCTCCTGCCTGATCGGAAAACCATTCCGGGAGGAGCTCGACAAGAGATTCGCTGAGCTTTACCACGACCTGGAGCGCGGCACCGATGCCCTGGCCTTCGTTGATCCCTATGCAGACATCGAAACCTTCAGAAAGCGTGACGCGGCCCGGCTTGCCCTGGTCGACCTGGTGCAGGACATCATCGACCGGCGAGAAGCCCGCGGGACCGTGCCCAAGGAGGAGCGGGACCTGCTCGACGTACTCATCTCGCTGAAGAATCCAGACGGCACCCAGCATTTCAGCACCGACGTGATCACCGGCATGTTCATCTCGATGATGTTCGCCGGGCACCACACCTCATCAGGCACCGCTGCCTGGACGATGATCGAGTTGCTGCGCAATCCGGGGGTGATGGACCAGGTCACCAAGGAACTCGATGACCTGTACGCCGACGGCTCCGCGGTGAGCTTCCAGGCACTCCGGGAGATCCCGGTGCTGGAGTCCACTCTCAAGGAAACCCTGCGGATGCACCCGCCGTTGATCCTGCTGCTTCGGGTGGCCAAGGAGGAGATCGAGATCGGGGGACACACCATCCCGGTGGGCACCCTGGTGGGCGCCACCCCGAAGGTGTCCAACATGATCCCGGAGGATTTCCCCTCGCCGAACTCCTTTGACCCGGGGCGCTATATCGACCCCCGACAGGAGGATCTCACCAACCGGTGGACCTGGATCCCCTTTGGTGCCGGTCGACATCGGTGTGTGGGCAATGCCTTCGCGATGATGCAGATGAAGGCAATCTTCTCGGTGATCCTGCGGGACTTTGAGTTCGAGATGGCACAACCCGCAGACACCTACCGGGACGACTGTTCCAAGATGGTGATCCAGTTGCAGCAACCCTGCCGGGTCAGGTATCGCCGCCGGGTGAGGGGAGCCTGATCGTGGGTTGGAAGGTAGTGGCAGACCAGGACCTGTGCCAGGGACATCAGCTGTGTCAGGGGGAGGCACCCACCGTTTTTGGTTTTGATCGCGACGCCGACCGGGTCGTCGTACTTGAGGAAAACCCAGATGACTCCCTGCGCCCTGCAGTGGAGACGGCCATCAAATACTGCCCAGCCTTCGCGCTGAGCATCGAGGAGGAGAATTGAGCGCCATGCAAAGGGATCAGATGGAGGAGTTCTGGCAACGCTGGTTGGACGTCAACCGGAAAGCCGAACGGGAGCGGGACTGGGGGCAGATGGCGGACTTGTATTTCGAGGATGCCAACTATGGCTGGATGTACCAACCCGATGAGCACTTCATGGCCACCAATCGCGAGGAGATCCGGGAGTGGGCCCTGGGCACCGAGATGGCTGGCCTGGAGGGTTGGCACTATGACTACGTCGCCACGGTGATGGATGAGACCAATGGCATGGTGATCGGCTTCTGGCGGCAGCGGGCCGGGATCAAGGATGACTCCGGTAAGGAATACGAGATCCTGGGGATCGGTGGGTCCTGGTTTGGTCTGGAGGAGCGGGACGGGGAGGTCCTGATCGCCTGGCAGCGCGACTGGTTCGATCTGGGCGCTGCCGCCCACTGCTTCCTCACCATCCTTCAGGACGGCAAGGCCCCTGCTGGGTTGCAGGCCCGGATGGGCCTGCACGGACCCAGCCAACCGGGTCACTTCCGCCTCGAAAACCTTCCCTCCAGCGTTTGGCCCCCTCCGGTCGAGGCCGGGGACTACATCACACAGGAAGCCTTCACCAATGACTGAACTCCCACCCGCACCCTTGATGCTGATTGACGGCGAACTGGTCGCTGCCGCTGATGGGAGGACCTATCCGATCATCAACCCGGCCACCGGAACCGAGATCGGTCAGGCACCTGACACCACGGCCGAGGACATGGACCGCGCCATCGCCGCCGCCCGCCGCGCCTTCGACGAGACCGACTGGTCCACCAATGTGGAGCTGCGGGTCCGTTGCATTCGTCAGTTGCACCAGGCTCTGGTCGACAACGGTGAGTCGATGCGGGCGCTGACCACAGCTGAGGTGGGTGCGCCGGCATTCACCACCGCTGGGCCCCAGTACGACGTGCCCGTGGAAGGGCTGAAGTGGTTGGCCGACATGGTCGAGGACTACGTGTGGGAGAGCGACCTTGGTGTCGCGGAGCCGATGGGGATCCCAACTCGTCGGACTGTTCGCAAGGAGGCGATCGGGGTGGTTGCGGCAATCACCCCATGGAACTTCCCCAACCAGATCAACCTGGCCAAGCTCGGCCCCGCGCTGGCGGCGGGGAACACCGTCGTACTCAAGGCTGCTCCGGACACCCCCTGGGTGGCCTGCGAACTGGGTCGGCTGATCCATGAGCACACCGACATCCCCGCTGGGGTGGTGAATATCGTCACGCCGAGAAGCAATGAGGTGGCCTCAGTGTTGGCCACTGACCCGCGCATCGACCTGGTTTCCTTCACCGGATCCACGGCCACCGGACGGGCCATCATGGCGGCTGCGGCTCCGACCCTGAAGAAGGTGTTCCTGGAACTGGGCGGGAAGTCAGCAGCCATCGTGTTGGATGACGCGGATCTGGCTGCCGCCGTGGGGACCACTGCATTCAGCGTGTGCATCCACGCCGGCCAGGGTTGTGCCCTGACCACCAGATTGGTGGTACCCCGGGAGCGCTATGACGAGGCCGTGGAGATCGCGGCAGCGACCATGTCCTCCATCGGCGCCAAGGACCCAACCGACCCCGGCACCATCTGTGGACCAGTTATCTCCGCAGCTCAGCGGGATCGGATCCTTGGTTATCTGGCCACCGCCACCGAGGAGGGTGGTCGCTTCGCCACCGGGGGAGGCCTGGTGATCGACCAGGCCGGCGGCTTCTGGATCGAGCCAACCGTGATCGCCGGGCTGGACAACAATGCCACGGTGGCCCGGGAGGAAATCTTCGGTCCGGTCCTCGTGGTGATCCCACACGACGGTGATGACGACGCGGTCCGGATTGCCAACGACTCCGAGTACGGTCTGTCCGGCTCGGTGGACAGTGGCTCCCTGGAGCGCGCCAGGTCGGTGGCCAACCGGATCCGCACCGGCACCCTCGCCGTCAATGGCGGGGTCTGGTTCGCGCCGGATGCGCCCTTCGGCGGCTACAAACAATCCGGCATCGGCCGCGAGATGGGTGTTGCCGGTTTCGAGGAATATCTCGAGACCAAACTCCTCGCCGAACCCGCCTGAACCAACCACCCACCTCACCAAACAGAGAGCAAGAAATGAGTTTCGAGAACAAGGTAGCCATCGTCACCGGAGCCGCCCAGGGTATCGGTAGGGCCTACGCAGAAGCGCTGGCCGAGAAGGGCGCCAGCGTCATCGTCGCCGACATCAACGAAGAGGCTGGCCAGGCGACCGCGGCTGGCATCGAGGCAGCCGGTGGCAAGGCCACATTCATCAGCTGTGATGTCTCCTCAGCTGAGTCCGCCAACGCACTGGCCGAGCAGACCGTGGCCACCTACGGTGGCATCGACCTGCTGGTCAACAACGCCGCCATCTACGGAGCCATGCAGTTTGATCTGCTGGTCACCGTCGACTGGGACTACTACCGCAAGTTCATGTCGGTGAACTTCGATGGTGCCCTGGTGATGACCAGGGCCTGCTACCCACACATGCAGAATCGCGGCGGTGGCGCCATCGTCAACCAGAGCTCCACTGCTGCCTATCTCTATTCCGGCTTCTACGGTCTGGCCAAGGTCGGCATCAACGGACTCACCCAGCAGTTGGCCCATGAACTCGGCGGCATGAACATCCGGGTCAATGCCATTGCTCCCGGACCCACCGACACCGAGGCCACCCGGACCCAGGCCGGGGACGCTGCCAAGGACATCGTGCGCAACAGTCTGGCGATCAAACGGATGGGTCAACCCGAGGACATGGTCGGCGCCTGCCTGTTCCTGCTATCTGATGAGGCTTCCTGGGTGACCGGCCAGATCCTGGCAGTTGATGGCGGACAGATCTTCCGCCCATGACCAGCGTTGGTTTCGTTGGGCTGGGCAATATCGGCAAGCCGATGGCGCTGCGATTGGCTGCCAGTGACCTGGACACCTGGGTCCATGACCTGGCCCCAGAGCCGGTGGCTGAGTTGGTGGCAGCCGGTGCTGCGTCAACGACCAGCGTCGCGGAATTGGCTGGCCTGGTTGACGTGCTGTGCCTGATGGTGCGCGACGACGCCCAGGTGCGCGACGTACTCGATCAGGCGCTGACCAACGCCCGGCCGGGACTGGTGGTGGTGATCCACTCAACGGTGCGGCCGGAGACCCCGGGGGAGCTGTCCCAGGTGGCTGCCGCCCACGATGTGCAGGTCCTGGATGCCCCCGTGAGCGGTGGGCCGATGGGGGCCGCAGAGGGCACCCTGGCGCTGATGGTGGGCGGGAGTGAGGATGCCTATCTGGCCGCCAAACCAGCCCTCGATCAACTGGGCACCAAGGTGGTGCACACCGGCGGGATCGGGTCTGGCACCCGGTTCAAACTGGCCCGCAACATGCTTCACTTCATCTCCTTCACTGCCGCCACCGAGGCGCAACGGTTGGCCGAGGCAGCCGGCCTGGACCTGGTGGAACTGGGCAATGTGGTGCGACATACCGATGCCATCACCGGCGGTCCTGGGGCCATCATGTATCGCGACTCCACTGCGCCGATCGCCGCCGAGGACTTCTGGCACGGAGTGTTCAGCCATGTGGCGGATCTGGGGGAGAAGGATCTCGACTACGCCACTGTGTTGGCCGATGACCTGGGTGTGGACGTGCCACTGGCCAAATTGGCCCGTAAGCGGTTGCGGCCGGGCCTGGGACTCTGATCAGGCCTGGGTGACCCGGGCAAGGTTGGTGATCCGGCCAGCCACCGTGCCGGTGATGGCAGCAGTGGCCAGGCTGCGGCCTCGATGTTCTACCTGCGCCAGGTACTCAATGGTTGACCCCAGGGGTGCCGAACGCGGATAGGTCAGATGGATCGACTGGGTCCGCAGACCGGATGCAATGGCGTGCTCTGCGACCAGATCCACAGCCGCCAGCGACACCCCACCGTGCAGATTACCCAGTGGGTTGCCCAGATGTGGTTGTACCGGCATCTGGCCAGTGTCCAGGTCGATACCCAGGAGGGCCACCAGATCCGCACCATCCGGGATCTCAATCTGGTTTCGGCCTCCACCCTGCCTCCCCGGGGCATGGATATATCTGCCCCGTTGGGACGCAGTGGCGATCAGGTCACCAGCCTCGGTGCGTACCTCGCCCACGGCGAACGCGCCATGTTCATCATGATGTACGGCGTGACCGGTTGCGACCAGTAATCCAGAACGGGGGATGGGAGCGTGACCATCAATGGTGATCTCCACACTGACTGACCAGTGGTCCTCGGGTCGGTGCATGATCAGAGCGAAGCCGAGTGCGAAGTCAACCGCAGTGCCCAGGGTGCCCAGGGGAATCTGACCGGATGGCCCAACAAAGTTGTCACTGGTCCGCATGGCCAGGTGCACTGACTCAAAGTCATAGGTCGCATCGTGCAGGCTGAAGAGTTGCTCTGGCCCACCAGGGATCTCATCGATGTGCCCGGGTTCAATCTGCATGGATAGCACCCTGCCATGCGGGTGCTGTTCAACGACGATCGGGCTCGACGGATTGTCGGGCGATGTGGGTGACCCGGCGCATCACCCCAGCAGTAACGATCAGGCGGGTGGCCACGATAATGCCCAGGAACAGGCAGGCTGCGGCACCAACACCAGCGATCACCATGAGTGCCCAGGCAGTGGTCTGGCCGGTCTTGGCCAGGCCACCGAAGTGGATGGCCAACCAAACCAGCGCTCCCCACGCAGCCAGAGTCGCCAACATGCCCAGGACCAGTCGGAGCAGAGTGCCCAGACCAGGGGATTCTTCAACTGCTTCGCCCGAGTGCTTTCCCACGGAAGCCATTGTCCCCCAGGACAAGGACAGTATGGGGCAGGCTCAAGCGGTCAAATCGTGGGCGAGTTCGTCAAAGACCGCGACATAGGCATCGATTGCCTCATCGGTGTGGGTGACCGAGAGCGTCCACTCCTCCTCACGTCCCGGCGTCATGAAGATGCCCCGGTTGAGGTTGAACAGCCAGGCCAGATCAGCGAGTTCGGCGTCCTGGTTCTCCTTGAAGGTTTCATAATCCACGACCTTCCTGGTGGAGAAGGTAACGCAACCCTTGGAGCCGATCCCAACGGCGTATCCCGGCAGTTCGTATTTGTCCACGATTGCCTGGCACCCTGACACGATCCGGTTGTTCAGGTGATCCAGGTGGGCATATGCATCCGGAGTCAGGATCTCCTCAAGCGAGGCTCGAGTGGCGGCCATGGTGAGTGGGTTTCCGTTGTAGGTGCCAACCTGATAGACCGAACCATCCTCAACCACAGACATGACCTCCTCGGTGCCACCGATGGCCCCGGAGGGAAGCCCGCCGCCCAGCGCCTTGGCCAGGGTGACCATGTCTGGTTGTACCCCGAACTTCTCGGTGGCACCCCCGGCTGCGATGCACAACCCGGTCTTGACCTCATCGAAGATCAGGATGATGCCGTGCTTTCGGGTGATCTCACGTACCGCTTGCAGGTAGCCATCCTCAGGGAGTACCACGCCCAGGTTCATCATGGCAGCCTCCATGATCACACAGGCAGGCTTGCGACCCTCAGCGGTCAGGCGCTCAATGCGCCGTTCCATCGCCCCGGCGTCATTGAAGGGAACCGCGACGGTCATGTCGACCACTGACTGGGGGATGCCTGCGCCGTAGGAGAGAGAGGCGAGATTCTCGCGGTCGCCGATCTGGTCGTACTCCACCCCGATCGAAACCATTACGGTGTCGTGGTGCCCGTGATAGGACCCGAAGATCTTCATCACGGTGTCGCGACCAGTCAGGCCACGGGCAATCCGGATGGCGTCCATGGTGGCCTCTGATCCGGAGTTGGTGTAGCGCCATTTCGGAAGGCCCCAACGGCGGGCCAACTCGTTGGCCACATAGATGTCATCCTCGGTGGGGCAGCCGAAATGGGTGCCTTCGGGATAGCGCTGGGTGATCGCAGCCCCAATGGCCGGGTGGGCATGCCCCTGGACCATTGAGCCGAAACCATTGTGGAAGTCCCACATCTGATTGCCATCGACGTCCCAGACCAGTGGCCCGGAGCCCTTGGCGATGTAGATCGGCCAGGGATCACGCAATTGGTAGGAGGAGGCGACCCCTCCGGATAGGTGCACCCGAGCTCGTTCATACATGTCCCGGGAGGCAATGGTCCGGGCGTCCAGACGGGCTGCCTCACGAGCGGTTAGTTCTGCAATCCGATCCCGGTCAATGGTGATGCTCATTGCTGTTGGCCTCTTTCGAAAGATCGCCTGGTTGTCTGGGTCCCGACACGCCGCTGGTCTGTTACTGGTCCAATAAATCTGAATCAGCTTGAAAATCTGCTCTGACCTGCGGTTTTGGATGTCGTGACGTGGGTCACTATGGCATCCACAACGCCATCTTGGGAACTTTTTTGGCAAATCAGTTGCCAGGTTGGGGGACCCTGACTACGGTAACCACTATATCTAGTAGTTACACTGTTGTTGTTCATCCACATATAGTCACAACTTCGAGTGGGTTTCCCACAGGAGAAGCTGTGTTCTCCACGGATTTCCACAGCAGTATCCACAGGTTTTGACGAGAGGAGGTTGCCAGAATGCACTGCCCGTTCTGCCACGGAACCGATACCCGGGTGCTTGATTCCCGGGTGGCTGAGGATGGCAACTCCATTCGTCGACGCCGGGCCTGTTCTGGATGTGAGAAGCGCTTCACCACCGTTGAACAGATGCAATTGCTGGTGATCAAGCGCAGCGGTGCAGCTGAGTTGTTCAATCGGGAGAAGGCCATTGCTGGTGTCCGCAAGGCCTGTCAGGGGCGCCCGGTCTCTGAGGATGACCTGGCGCTGCTGGGGCAGGCGGTTGAGGACCACCTGCGGTCCAGCGGGCTGGCTGAGGTGCCGGCTCATGAGGTTGGCCTTGCCGTCCTGACCCCATTGCGCAGGCTCGATGAGGTGGCCTATCTGCGCTTTGCCTCGGTGTACCGGGCTTTTGAATCAGCTGCCGACTTCGAGGAGGAGATCGCCATGATGCGGGCCGAACGGGCCGCTGCGAGTGCCTCCCCGGCCCCAGCCGCCACTGGCTGACCACAGACTGCCCGGCGCGTAGTGGGGAAGCTGCGCGTCGGGCCCCACAACCACGACAAGTACCAACCAGACACCAGGAAGACACCGGAGAAGGAGAGTCATGACAAATTTGTGGAGCGGGGCCCACGCGGATCAAAGCCAGGCTGCTGGGAGCAACCCGCGTGGCCTGGTGATGCAGCGGCACTTCTCGACCGCGGGAGTGCACCCCTATGAAGAGATCAACTGGGAACGCCGTGATGTCGTCCAGACCAACTGGAAGACCAATGAGGTGGTCTTCGAGCAGCGTGGTGTGGAGTTCCCGGAGTCATGGAGCCTGAACGCATCCACCATCGTGACCACCAAGTACTTCCGGGGTGCCCTGGGCACGGATGCCCGGGAATGGAGCCTGAAGCAACTCATTGACCGGGTGGTGCTGACCTACCGTCGTGCGGGTGAGGAGCATGGATACTTCGCCTCGCCGGCTGATGCAGAAATCTTCGAACACGAGCTCACCTGGCTGCTGGTGAACCAGTACTTCTCCTTCAACTCCCCGGTCTGGTTCAACGTGGGCACCACTTCACCCCAACAGGTGTCTGCCTGCTTCATCCTCTCGGTCGATGACTCCATGGACTCCATCCTCAACTGGTACAAGGAGGAGGGTTTCATCTTCAAGGGTGGTTCCGGTGCCGGCCTGAACCTCTCCCGAATCCGTTCCTCCAAGGAACTCCTCTCCTCCGGTGGCACCGCCAGTGGCCCGGTTTCCTTCATGCGCGGTGCTGATGCCTCTGCGGGCACGATCAAGTCCGGTGGAGCCACCCGTCGGGCCGCCAAGATGGTGGTGCTGGATGTCGATCACCCCGACATCGAGGAATTCGTCGAGACCAAGATGCGCGAGGAGGACAAGATCCGGGCGTTGCGCGATGCTGGTTTCGACATGGATCTTGGTGGTCGGGACATCACCTCGGTGCAATACCAGAACGCCAACAACTCGGTCCGGGTCAACGATGAGTTCATGCGTGCGGTTGAGGACGGCGGAGACTTCGGGCTCAGGGCCCGGTCCACTGGCGAGGTGATCGAGACCGTGGATGCCCGGACCCTGTTCCGCAAGATCAGTGAAGCCGCCTGGGCCTGTGCCGATCCCGGCCTGCAGTACGACGACACGATCAATGACTGGCACACCAACCCTGAGACCGGCCGGATCACCGCATCCAATCCCTGCTCGGAGTACATGAGCCTGGACAACTCCTCCTGCAACCTGGCTTCCCTGAACCTGTTGAAGTTCCTGCGTGATGATGACTCCTTCGACGCTGCCCGGTTCGCTCAGGCAGTTGAGGTGATCATCACCGCCATGGATATCTCCATCTGCTTCGCTGATTTCCCAACCGAGGCCATCGGCCAAACCACCGTTGACTACCGCCAGTTGGGAATTGGCTACGCCAACCTGGGGGCGTTGTTGATGGCCATGGGCCTGGGCTATGACTCCGAGGGTGGACGCACCATGGCGGCCGCACTCACCTCGTTGATGACTGGCACCTCCTACCGACGCAGTGCCGAGTTGGCCGGAATCGTCGGCCCCTACAACGGATATGAGCGCAATGCAGAGGCGCATCAGCGGGTGATGCGCAAGCATCAGGCAGCCAACGACGCGGTTCGCCCGGTGCATGGCGCCGATGCTGATGTGCACCGTCTGGCCACCCGGGAATGGGCTCAGGTGCTGAGCCTGGGTGAGGCAAATGGTTTCCGGAACGCCCAGGCCTCCGTGCTGGCCCCAACCGGCACGATCGGCTTCATGATGGACTGCGACACCACCGGCATTGAACCGGACTTCTCCCTGGTCAAGTTCAAGAAGTTGGTCGGTGGCGGCTCAATGCAGATCGTGAACCAGACCATCCCCAGGGCGTTGACCAAGTTGGGTTACGCCCAGGAGCAGGTCGAGGCGATCGTGGCCTACATCGCCGAGCATGGGCACGTGATTGACGCTCCGGGGCTGAAGCAGGAGCACTACGAGGTCTTTGATACCGCCATGGGTGCCCGGGCACTCAAGCCGATGGGTCACGTCCGGATGATGGCTGCCTGCCAGCCATTCCTTTCCGGTGCCATATCGAAGACGGTGAACCTGCCCGAGACCGCCACCGTTGAGGAGATCGAGGACATCTATCTGCAGTCCTGGAAGTTGGGCCTCAAGGCCACCGCGGTCTACCGCGACAACTGCAAGGTGGGTCAACCGCTCGCCGATGCCAAGGCCAAGAAGGAGACTGCAACTGAGGAAACGCCAGAACCGGTGGTGATCCACAAGCCCTTCCGCAAGCGGTTGCCCAAGTCGCGGATCTCCCGCACCACCTCATTCACCGTGGGTGGAGCCGAGGGTTACATGACCTCCGGCGCCCATGATGATGGCGAGCTCGGCGAGGTATTCCTGAAGCTGGGCAAGCAGGGATCCACCCTGGCTGGCGTGATGGATGCCTTCTCGATTGCGGTGTCGATCGGCCTGCAGTACGGCGTACCTTTGCAGACCTATGTCTCCAAGTTCACCAACCTGCGATTTGAACCATCCGGGATGACCGATGACCCCGATGTTCGGATGGCGCAGTCCCTGATGGACTACGTCTTCCGTAGGTTGGCCCTGGACTATCTGTCCTTTGACGAGCGCTCTGCTTTGGGGATCTACTCCGCTGAGGAGCGCCAGCGGCACCTGGAGACCGGTTCCTATGAGCCGATCGAGGAGACCGGTGGGCCTGAGCAGCTGATCGAGCCCGAACAGTTGATTGAGATCGAGGCCCGTGAGATCAAGGTGGAGTCGCCCACCGCGCACACCTCCGCGGAGTTGCTGGAACAGATCACTGGCCACGCAGTCGACAGCCCCCTGTGCATGACCTGCGGCACCAAGATGCGTCCCGCTGGATCCTGCTATGTCTGTGAGGGTTGCGGCAGCACCTCTGGTTGCAGCTGACCTTCCTGGACGGTCCTGGGCTGGGGCAGTGGCGTGGCTGAGCGTTTGGCCCGCCACTGCCTGAGCACTTCTCGGCAGGCCCGGCGCTGGATCCGGTCACTACTCTCCCCGTTGGACTGAGTGGCCAGCAGGGCCCGGCAGGCCTTGGCCTGGCGCCGTAACAGCTTGAGAGCCGGATCCAGGCGTGGTTTCGCACTCGGCGTACGCCGTGGCCTGGTGGTGTGGGTGGCGGTCGGACTGGCTGAGGGCGACTGGCTGGGAGCGGCCTTGCTGGTGGGTTCTGCAGTTTCGCTCGGTCTCGGGTGAACCGTTGGTGAAGGCTTCCGGGTGGGTCGCGGGCTGGTAGTGGCTCTCGGACTCGGTCGCGGGTGGTGTTTGCGGTCCTGCTTTAGTCGGCCACTGAACAGTTTGTCCCCGGCTCGTGGAGCGGTAACCTGCTTGGCTCCTCGACTAAGGGTCACCTCCCGGAATCCGGATCGGTACAGGCTGCCCGGAATGGGGAAGGAACCGGTGCTGGATTCGGGATCCAACAGACCAACCGAGACCAACTCGCCAGTGTCTGGGTTTGTCATCCAAACGGTCAGGACCTGTTCTGGACGGGAGCCGTTGAGCCGCACCCTGAGGGTGACCTGATCCTCATTGCCCAACAACTGAGCCTGTCCCCGTTCCTGCTTGGTGGTCTGATCCTGCAGGGTGGTGGCGGCCAGGACGGTTTGTGCCGGTGGCTCTGGTTCTTTGGTGGGCTGTTGTCCCCAGACCAACCAGCCACCAAACAGGCCGATCAGCACACTGGCGGCCACCAGCTGGATGGTTCTACTGGCTCGCAGCGCCCAACTGGTGTGGTTTCCCGGAGCGGCAGTAGCGGTGGCAATGCCTGCCCACAGCTCTGCTGGAGGATCCACCAATTCCAACTCGTTGGTGGTGTGAAGCAGGCCCAGGGTGCGCTGCAATCCCGCTACCTCCTGTTGGCACTGGGCGCATGACTCCAGGTGTTCGCTGAGCTGTGGGAAATCGCCCTGGGGGTCGATCACCACAGAACAGAGATCATCGGTGGTGGGGTGATCCATCTAGCCCACCTCCTCAATTCGTTGACGTAGTTGCATCAGGCCACGGCGCAGGTGGCTCTTCACGGTGCCCAGTGGGATGGCCAACTGCTGGGCAATCTGTTCATGGGTTTGGTCCTGGACAAAGGCCAGTCGCAGGATCGTGCACCGGGGTTCTCCCAGTGCCTGTAACTCATTCTTCAGGGTGAGTCTCAGGGCCAGGTCGGTGAGTTCTTGTTCCTCACGCAGGCCATTGCTCACCGTGCGGTCATTACGGAGTTGGCGCTGCTGTTGGCGTCGTACTTCCTTGATCTGATGCTTGGCGATCCCGACCAGCCATCCGGGAAGGGCGGCGGGTGTGGGCCGCAGGGTGCGTCGGGACCGCCAAGCCGCCAGAAAGGTCGATTGGGTGACCTCCTCGGCGTCGTGCGGGTTGCCAAGAGAACGCAGGGCGAAGCTGTAGATAAGACGGCCCCAACGTCGGTAGATCTCCTCGAGTGCCTCGCGGGATCCACCTGACAACTGAGTGCAGAGCTCGACCACCCGGTCGAGCTCTGCATCAGCGGTCACAAATGGCACCCTAGTCCCCGTACTGGGTGGGGTCAGAGGTCAACTGGCCGGATCACGCGGTCAACACCCT
Organism: uncultured Marmoricola sp.; assembly: GCA_964600765.1. Lineage (GTDB taxonomy): Bacteria > Actinomycetota > Actinomycetes > Propionibacteriales > Nocardioidaceae > Marmoricola. Next base: position 19,397 of record CAZRKI010000018.1, on the reverse strand, counting down.
GGGCGATCTGTCGGTTGCCCTTGTTGATGTTGCGCTTGAAGAAGACCAGCCAGGCATTCTGATCATTGCGATCCCGGTCCACGATGACGATCCGGGCCATGCGGTGTCGTAGGACGCGCACCTTGATCGCCGAACCACCCATCGTGCCCAGGATGGCACCATTCATGTGGCGCAGGTTGCGCGCCCGCAGGGTCACATTGGGGACGATCTGGGAGAGCAGCAAGCGTTCGACCTTGTCGATTCCGGCTCGGTCCAGGATCGCGTTGTACGCCGCCGCCTCGGTTGCGGGCTTGTGCCCGGAAAGATCCTTGACGAACTTGCGGAAGGCCCGATCATTGGGCACGAATGCAGTCAGGGGCACCTGTCCATTGGTGACCACACTGAGCTGGCTTCCGGGCTTGGCCGCCAATACGGCAGCAGTCAATTCCGTGGCGATATCAAAGTCATTCCAGGAGGAATCAAACTGATCGCCATCAGTAGTGAAGGCGGCCTGCAGGCTAGTGGTGCCGGAGTTGTTGACCGCCGGGTGTGCTGAGGCTGGGGACGAAACCAGCAGCATCGAGGCACCGAGGGTGGCGGTGGCGGCAATTGCGGCCATCCTGGTGATTGTTCGGTTGAGCATCTCAATCCTCCTTTCGAACGACTGCGGGCGCAGTGTTCATACACCTTTCGGTGTGAGGCAGGGATTTGGATGCACCTGGCCGGAATAATTTTTGCTGACGGTTCACTGGTAGATATTCCAGCGCAGGGTCGTCGGGTTGGAGACCTCGCCGGGTGCAGCCAGTCGATGCTGGGAGAAGTGCTGGTGACGCCTCTTCTTGCGCTTCTTCTTGCGCTTCTTCTTGCTCTTGTGGATCGTGACGGTCTTCTTGATCTTCTTGGTGACCGGAGCGGCAACCTGATTGCTCGCGCAGGCAGCCTGGCCAAGTTGATTGAGACCGGCCAGATCGAAGACTCCGAAGTCGACCAGGCTGGGGTCATCCGCGAAATACATCACCTGGGTGTTCAGGCTGGTGTGGTCCAGGCCAAGTCCGTGGCCCAGTTCATGGATCAGCGTGGTGTATACCCCTCGATCCGCCTCGACCTGGCCACCGGGCGAGGACCGAGCGGTCTCGTAGGTGTCAACGTTGATCACCACCTTGAACCAGGGGATCTGACGCTTGTAGTAATCACCCTGGACAGGTACACCGGCGATCCCGATGGCACCGGGATAGATCTGGTTGATGCTGGCATTTCGCTCAAAGCTCAGCCGGATCGGGCTGGTGGGCATGGCAGCGGCAGTTGGGCTGGGCGAGGCCCAGTTCTCAGTGGTGGGTCCGGCGTAGTAGAGATTCAGACCAGAGGCGCCAGCTATCCGGGCGATCGCCTTCTTGGCCTGCTCAAGCAGATTTGGATCCTCGCCATTGGTATTGATCAGGACCGGATGAGCGGTACAGGTCAACGCCACTGGGGTATGTCCGTCGGCCTGAACCGTGGTGAACTGATAACCCGGGTCCGGGAATGGTCCAGCACCAGCCTGGGCTGGGCCAGAGCAGATCAGGGCAGCCGACAACGCCAGGGCGGTGGCCATGACTGATCTGCGGGGCTTCATTGGGTTCCTGTCTGCTTTGTCGGTCTTGTTGACTCTAACCGTTGTCAGCCCGCTGATGTTACTAAGGGACTGATCACGTGCGGTTGGTTTCGCTAATCCGCTCGTGGTGATGGATCACCTCGGCGATGATGAAGTTCAGAAATTTCTCGGCAAAGACTGGGTCCAACCCGGCCTCAAGGGCCAGTGATCGGAGCCGCTTGATCTGCATCTCCTCACGGCCGGGGTCCGCTGGGGGAAGTCCGTGCTCAGCCTTCAACAGGCCGACTCTCTGGGTGCACTTGAAGCGCTCGGCGAGTAGATGCACCAGTGCTGCGTCAATGTTGTCGATTGAGCCGCGCAGGGTGGCCAGTTCTGCCGGTGGGTCTGGGATGGTCACCAGCACAGAATAGACCGAGTCAGGATCGCAGTTGACTCACCACGGTGAGGGTTCGTAGTCCTTCAGGAAGCAACCGAACAGGTCTACTCCACCCTCACCCTGAACGATGGGGTCATAGACCCGCGCGGCCCCATCCACCAGGTCAAGGGGGGCATGCCAGCCCTCTGCTGCAATTCGGAGCTTCTCCTGGTGTGGGCGCTCGTCGGTGATCCAACCGGTGTCCACTGCGGTCATCAGGATCCGATCGGTTTCAAACATCTCCCCGGCGCTGGTTCGGGTGAGCATATTCAGTGCTGCCTTGCTCATGTTGGTGTGTGGGTGGCCGGGCCCCTTGTAACGTCGGGAGAACTGCCCCTCCATTGCGGAGACATTCACCACGTAGGCCCGGGCCCGATCACCGACTTGCTGCCGCCTTTGGGCAACTGCAGCCCGGAGTGCTGGGCGTAATCGGGAAATCAGCAAGAAGGGTGCGGTTTGATTGCAGAGCTGAACCTCAAGGAGCTCCAGGGGATCCACCTCATCCACCTTCTGGGTCCAACTGTTGTTGGTTTGGACATCAGGTAGCAGGCCCCCGGCATCCACCGCGGTGCCATTCAGATGGGCATCCAGTGAGGCGGAACCAGCCGAGAGGCTGAGCGCGGTCAGTGCCGCAGCGGTGTGTGCCCGGCGGGCTGCTTCGGTGGACTCGCCATCATGGTGTGCCACCGGATCCGCAGACAGGGCGCCGGCAATGGCAGCTGGATGGGCATCAGAGATCCGATCGAAGGTGACCATTTCCGGTTGGGCCAGATCTGGTGGAAGCGGTGTGTTCTCCAGTTCGACCAGGGCAGCATAAGCGCCTGGCGTGCGTCGCACGGTCTGGCAGGCGTTGTTGATCAGGACATCCAGTGGGCCTGCGGCGGAGACGTCATCGGCCAGGGCAATGACCTGCGCCGGGTCGCGCAGGTCGATGCCAACGATCCGGAGACGATCCAGCCACTCCTCCGAGTCGGGCAGCGAGGAGAAGCGTCGTACGGCATCGTGTGGGAACCGGGTGGTGATGGTGGTGTGGGCACCATCGCGAAGCAGTCTCAGGGCGATATACATCCCAATCTTGGCGCGGCCCCCGGTGAGCAGGGCTCGCCGACCGGTCAGATCCGTGCGTTGGTCACGCTTTAGGTGTGACCGGGCTGCGCAACTGGGGCACAGCCAGTGGTAGAAGGCATCCACCAGGGTGAAGTCCTGTTTGCAGATATAGCAACCCCGAGCAGTGATCAATTCGCCGGCGAACGCTCCGGTTGCGGTGGAAACCAGCGGAATCCCTGCCGTCTCATCATCGATGCGCATGGCAGAACCAGTGGCAGTTTGCTCAATGATGCGTTGATCGTGCTCCTGGCGCTGCTTCCGGATCTCCGCCCTTCGGGCCTTCTTGATCATCTTGTACATATATGAGGCGGCCCGTTTCACGGTTCGGATGTCCTCATGGTCGGGGGGCAGTTCTGGGAGTTGGCCCAGTACCTTCAGGGTGATCGCCAACTCGTCTGGATCGATTCCGGAGTTTCTCATCTGGTGTCCGAATCCGTGGTCAGCGGCGCTGCCGAGTGGCAATCTTCTTGGCACCCGGCTTCCTGGTCGCTTTTCCTGACCTGGCTGGGCCACACGGCTGGGAGCCCAGAATCGCCAATCCGGCCAGGTCTCCGGCGGCAAAATCAAACTGTGAAGCGGTCTGTGAGGGATACATGAGTTGGTTGGGGTCACCAACATGCGCCAGGCCCATCACATGTCCGAGTTCATGCAGCAGAGTGGCGCGCAGGGCCCTGGTGGACAGGTGAGCCAGAAGTGGGTCGTTGACTAGATTCAGGTAGTCCTCAGTGTCGATCACCAAACGGCCCGCTGCCAACTGGCGGTGGGACTTCTTCCGGAGCACCTGACTGCGGCCGATCCCGATCACTGGCCCAGCCAATCTGGGGACGGTGATCCGATTCTCGAAGCTGATCAGGATTGGCTGCCGAAGCAGTCCCCGTCGGGGCAGATTACTGTCGAAGCGAGCGCTGGATGGGCCAGCGTAGTACAGGTTCAGACCGGTGGCTCTGGCCACGGTGAGGATCGCTTCCCGGGCGGTGGCGAGCATCAGGGGGTCGGCACCCATGGGGTTGATCCGTACAGGATGTGGACGGCACCGGCTGTATGCCACTGGAGCGCCATTGCGTTGGTGGACCAGGAATGCATAGGGGGCCACCTGGTCAGAGGCAGGCCTTGAAGTCGCAGCAGTGGCCATGGGGGTGGGAATCAGCAACAGTGAGCAGAGCCCACAGATGACCATGGTGATGAGGCGCTGAGACATTTTCATTGGACTGGCCCGGAAGGAGTTTCCTCGAATAGCAGTGAGAAAGTCACCCTAGCAAGGTCAGGACAGGGGTAGCGAAATGGTGAATGTGGAACCGCTACCTGATTCAGACTCGACCGAGATGGTTCCTTCGTGAAGCTCGACGATTGTCTTTACGATGGACAATCCGAGACCGGAACCAGGGATGGCGTCCCGTTCTGCTGACTCTGCCCGGAAGAATCTGGTGAACAGCTTCTCCTGCTCAGCGGGGCTCAGGCCGCGTCCGGTGTCTGAAACAATTATCCTGACCTGATCTGGGTCCCGCTGTAGCCCCACTTCCACCGTGCCTTCCGGGGGAGTGAATTTCAGGGCATTGCTGATCAGGTTGATCACTGCCCGTTCCAGTTTTTCCCCATCCCCTTGGATGTACACCGGCTCGAGTGGAAGTTCCAGATTGATTGTGGGGTGCAGAGCGTCGACGCCAGCTGGCTTCGACAGTTCCACAGATGTGGTCAGAACCTTGTTGAGATTGATGGTGGCGGTGTTCTTCTCCAGGCCCTTTTGCTGTACCCGGGACAGGGTCAACAAGTCATTGACCAGGGACAACAGTCGTCGACCGCTGAAGCTGATTCGGGAAACGGCCTGGCGTTGAGGTTCATCAAGCTCGCCGAGCTCACCGTCCTCAAGGAGTTCGGTGTAGCCGATGATATTCGTGATTGGCGTGCGCAGTTCGTGGCTGACCGTGGATACGAATTGATCCTTGGCCTTGTCCACCTCTGCCAGTCGAAGAACTGCCTCTCGTTCCTTGGACAGCGCCTCGTTCAGTGATCGAGCGGTTGCGACTCTTCGAGTCACGTCCTCACAGGTACCGACGAAGCCAATCAGCCTGCCATGCTCATCGAGTTTGGGGGAGATGAAGGTGGATGCCCATCTGGCGCGACCGTCCTTGTGGTTGAACATCCAGTCATGTCCCTTGGCCGCCTTTGTGATGGCGCGTTTGCCGAGGGTGTAGCCGATGTAGTTGTAGCGATCAGTGTGGGTGACCCCTGGACCACTGGGCAATTCCCCAACCCCGGTCCGGGTCGCGATGTCAATCAGACTCTCCGGGCTGAAGAACATCGATGGGGATCGCCCCATTACTTCCCTGGCGGAGTACCCAGTGATCAACTCTGCCCCTCTGGAGAAGAAAACCAGATTGCCCGCCAGGTCGGTTTCCAGGATCGCGGTTCCAGTGGCGATCTTCAGCGTCTCAGCGAGTTGGGCAGTCTTTATGTTCAACTCGCCCCGCAGGTTGACCAGCAACTCATCGGTGACATTGCCAACCAGCACGATGGCCAGGCAAACCGTGGTCAGGGTACTCAATGGGAACAGGTGCAGGTCGTGGGGGAGCGGGATGCTGAAGGTCATGGGGACTGCCTGTGATCCGGGGATCAGTCCGTATGAACAGATCACCGCGATTCCGGCCACAACCCACAGTTGTGCGACTGCTTCCTTCAGGGAAAATCTGAGGGCGGCATAGCCAACCAACGGGATCAACAAGTAGACCAGGCTCTCTCCCTTGGGTGTGGAGAACAACAAAGTGGTCAGGGCGGTGATGGCAGCCCAATGGATGATGTGCTCGGCCACCCAGAGATTTCGTTGGTGCGGCAGGGTTTCACAGAACAGGGGGGTGGTAAGTCCGAAGGAGAGGGCGGTCAGGGAACAGGTTGCCAGCGCCGCAACCCAGGGGTGCCCGGCGTCAATGACCATGGCGCCGGCGAAGGCGCAGGTCATGGTGACGGTGAGGCAGACCAGATAGGCATAGCCGAACAGGGTGAGGTCATCACGGGTCTTGAGCGCTGGCGCGATTCGCAGACCCCGGGTCAGGACCACGTAACCGAGGATGCAACCTGCACTGGTGGCTGTGGCCAGCAGTACCGATGTCGCTGGTGGTCGTTGGGTCAGGCTGAAACTGAGCAGCACGGTCAACCAGATGATCAGGCTCCAGAGAGTTCGGCCACGCCAACCGTTGGTCCGGTGCAGGTGAAGTGCCAAAATGGCGATACCGGGAGCCTGCACTGACAATGCGAGAGGGCCAGTGGCGCCCCGGACTGCCAGCGCGCCAATTAGCACCGTGCATACCAAGGCGGCTACCGAAAGGCCAGCGGGTTTCCAAGACACGCAGGTATCCCCAGTTCCATCGAGTGACGATTTAGTATGACTTCTCCTGGCCCGTCCTGTCTCAGGACTGGTAGAAACCAGTGCTGTCGGTTCCCCAAACCGCCGCCACGTAGGGTGGGCTGGCCATGACATCTTCTGCTGATTCACTGCTTGTTGGTCTCAACCGGCCCCAACGCGAGGCCGTGGTGCATGAAGGACCTCCTTTGTTGGTGCTGGCTGGGGCCGGCTCTGGCAAGACCAGGGTGCTTACTCGCCGGATCGCCTGGTTGATCAGTGAGAGGGGCGTCCATCCCTCGTCGATCCTGGCGATCACTTTCACAAACAAAGCAGCTGCTGAGATGCGCGAACGAGTCCGGGAGATGGTCGGTCCCAGTGCTGCCCAAATGTGGGTGAGCACCTTTCATTCGGCCTGTGTTCGGATCCTGCGTCGCGACGTGGACAAGCTGGGCCTGAAGTCCTCCTTCACCATTTACGACGCTGCTGACTCCAAACGTCTGATCACCCAGGTACTGAATGGACTGGGGCTGGACACCAAGAAGTACCAGCCCGCTGCGGTGCTGAATTGGGTTAGCAATGCCAAGAACCAATTGCAGGGTCCCCAGGACCTCGCCCCCGGTGTCACCACTGCGCTGGAGCGCACTTACCTGGAGTGTTACACCGAGTACCAGAAGCGGTTGCGCCAGGCCAACGCCCTGGATTTTGACGATCTGATCATGTCCACCGTGTCGTTGTTGCAGCAGCACCCGGAGATTCGCGAGTATTGGCGGCGGCGATTCCGCCAGGTGCTGGTCGATGAGTACCAGGACACGAACCATGCTCAGTACGAACTGATCCACCAGTTGTGTGCCGATGATCTCGTCGGGGCGACTGGCCAACCGCCCAGGATCTCGCCACCAGGGTTGATGGTCGTTGGGGATGCAGATCAGTCAATCTACGGATTTCGGGGTGCGGATATCTCAAACATCCTGGAGTTCGAGCAGGGTTTTCCGTCAGCCCGAGTGATCATGCTTGAGCAGAATTATCGATCCACCCAGAACATCCTGGATGCTGCCAATGCGGTCATCGAGCGCAACTCCGGGCGCCGGCCAAAGCAGTTGTGGACCGATGCCGACCATGGTGAACCGCTGGTTGGTTATGTTGCCGATGATGAGCACGGTGAGGCCAGGTTTGTGGCTGATGAGATTGATCGTCTGGGTGATGAACAGGGCACCAGGCCTGCAGATGTGGCGGTGTTCTACCGGACCAATGCCCAGTCCCGGGTATTCGAGGAGATATTCGTAAGGGTTGGACTTCCCTACCGGGTGGTGGGTGGGGTCCGCTTCTACGAACGCAAGGAGGTGCGTGATGCCCTTGCCTACCTGCGGGTACTGGCCAATCCCGATGATGAAGTGGCGCTGCACCGGATCCTGAATACGCCGCGTAGGGGGATCGGTGAACGCGCAGCTGCCTGCGTGGAGGCCCTGTCCAGACGGGAAGCCATCTCGTTTTGGGAAGCCCTGCAGCGAGCCGCAGAAGCACCGGGGTTGGCCACCAGGTCGCTGAAGTCCATAGCTCAGTTCGTGGAGATGATCCAGGGCCTGCAATCAATGGTGTTGGCTGATGAGCGGGTGGATGTGGTCCTTGAGGAACTCCTCGTGGCCAGTGGGTACCTGGCCTCGTTGGAGACTTCAACAGACCCGCAGGATGAGGCCCGACTGGAGAACCTGGCTGAGTTGGTGGCAGTGGCTCGTGAGTTTGCCGAGGACCCGTTGCAGGAGTCTGCGGCTGACGACCGGGAACCGGGCCTGGCCGATTTCCTGGAAAGGGTGGCCCTGGTGGCCGACAGTGACCAGATCCCGGATGCCCCCGAGGAGGAGGACGAGCAGGGCATGGTCACCCTGATGACCCTGCACACCGCCAAGGGCCTGGAGTTTCCAGTCGTCTTCCTCACTGGGATGGAGGATGGCATCTTCCCGCATTCAAGGAGTCTGGGGGATCCAGCCGAGCAGGAAGAGGAACGTCGATTGGCCTATGTGGGGCTGACCAGGGCCAGGCAACGGCTCTATCTCACCAGGGCAGTCCAGCGGTCTGCATGGGGAACCTCCAGCTTCAACCCGGCTTCCCGGTTCATCGACGAATTGCCGGCTGAGCTGCTCCAGTGGCGCCGAAGCGCCGAGGATGTGATGACCTGGGCCGGGGCTGATTCTGGATCCGGATTCGGTGACGCGCCTTCCGGCGGTTCGGGGTTGCCGGAGAAACTGGGTTCGGCTGCCAGACGCCGGTTCTCCAGGGCTGCGGTGGCTGCCGATTCCCGGATGAAGGCCCGAGCAGCCAGAGCGGAGAAGGATATCCCCAGTCTGGCGCCGGGGGATCGGGTTCAGCACGACACTTTTGGTCTGGGGTCGGTGGTGTCCCTGGAAGGGTCCGCGAGTAACCAGAGCGCCACCATCGATTTCGGCAGCGAGGGAGTCAAGCGGCTGTTGCTGCGATACGCACCGGTTGAAAAATTGTGACCTCGGTGCTGGATTACTGAGACTTATGGAGTAACGCCGTGTGCCACGAAAGCGGGATAGGGGTCAATCGGATTTCCATCCGCGGTGCGTACCTCGACGTGCACGTGTGGACCAGTGGTGTTGCCGGTGGAACCCAGTGAACCAATCACCTGTCCACCGGTTACCCGATCCCCGACGTTGACCTTGAAAGCGGACTGGTGGCAGTACCAGAGTTCGGTTCCATCATCGAGGCGTTCCACGGTCTTGTTTCCGTAAGCGCCGTCGTATTCGGTGGAGATGATCGTGCCATTGGCGATGGCGTAAATGGAGGTTCCGGAGGGAGCAGCGAAATCCAACCCGGTGTGACTGTGGGACCAGAGCCCACTGCTCATCCCGAATCGAGCTGTGAGGTGGTATCCAGAGGTGGGAAGGTGCCAGAGGTTCTTGACGATTTCCTCGTTGCGTGACTCTGCCTGGTTGCCCAACTGGGTCAGAGCGGTGCTTCTCCTGGCGGCCTGGGCATCCACTGCGGCCTGAAGCTGGGTTGCTGCGGCATTGGTATCCGAGGAACGCTTGTTGTCCCGGCTGATTGCCTGGGTGCGGTCCTGGAGTGCCTTGCTGATTGAACCCACGGCAAATCCGGAGTCCAATTTGGCTGAGGCGGCAGCTGGCTGGTTCACACCGTTGTCCAGCGCCGCGCTTGTTCCGGCCAGACCCAGGGCGGTGGCACCAACCACAGTTGGCACCAGCGGTAGGCGGGTCATTGAGACCGCGGAGCGTTCCTTGGTGGCCTTGCGTTTTCCGCCGCGGGAAACAACACCGGCGGTGGTGGCGGAGGTTTTGCGTGTTCTTTTTTCGGCCCGATGGTTGCCCATTGGATTCCTAACTCACGACGTCTCTTGCCAGATTCAGCGCGTGGATGCGCCGCGAAGCACACTAGCGAGGGTGCTACCTGAATCAAATTCGGGGTCCCGGCTTGTGTGGACCACTACGCGGATAAACCCACCAAAAGCCACAAAGTTACGCGGGGTGGGGCAGTGTTGTGAAGCTGGTCACAGTAAGTGGCATTTGTTGGGAACCTCCGCCAAATCGATCCCTATCGATGAGGGTGGCAATCGTGGCATATTCCAGCCAGTGGGCCCATTTGGCGCAATCGGTTGGTCAACCACTAGGGTCAGACGTTGGCGCACCAGACCAGACGTGCGCCCCTGTAACCCAAAATCATCAAAGGAGCGGGTGCACCGTGGACCTGATGGAGTACCAGGCAAAGGAACTCTTTGCCAAACACGGCGTCCCAGTGACTCTCGGCAAGACCGTCGAGACTGCTGAGGAGGCGAAGGCAGCTGCCGAGGAAATCGGTGGCGTGGTTGTTGTCAAAGCCCAGGTGAAAGCCGGTGGCCGGGGCAAGGCCGGTGGCGTCAAGCTGGCCAAGACCCCAGAGGAGGCCGAGGAGCATGCACGCAACATCCTCGGCATGCAGATCAAGGGCTTGACCGTCAATCGGGTCCTGATTGTGCCTGCAGAGTCGATCCAGGAGGAGTACTACTTCTCCTTCCTGCTGGACCGGGCCAACCGCTCCTACCTCTGCATCGCCAGCGTCGAGGGCGGCGTTGAGATCGAGGAGGTCGCCAAGACCAATCCGGACGCGGTCAAGAAGATCCCGGTTGACCCGGGCAAGGGCGTTGACCAGGCAACTGCGGCTGCGATTGTTGATGAAGCCGGTTTCCCAGCTGAGCTGAGGGATCAGGCAATCGCCCTGGTCCAGGGCCTCTACAAGGTGTACACCGAGGAGGATGCCACCCTGGTGGAGGTGAACCCCCTGGCTCGTCTCGAGGGTGACCGACTGGAAGCACTCGATGGCAAGGTCTCCCTTGATGAGAACGCTGAGTTCCGTCATGAGGACCATGCTGGTTTTGAGGACAAGGCGGCTGCCGATCCGTTGGAGGCCAAGGCCAAGGCAAAGGGACTCAACTACGTCAAGCTGGATGGCTCCGTCGGAATCATTGGCAATGGTGCTGGGCTGGTCATGTCAACTCTCGATGTGGTCGCCTACGCCGGTGAGAACCATGGCGGACAGCGTCCGGCCAACTTCCTGGACATTGGTGGCGGTGCCTCAGCACAGGTCATGGCAGATGGTCTGGACGTGATCCTCAACGACCCCCAGGTCAAGTCTGTTTTCGTCAACGTTTTCGGTGGCATCACTTCCTGTGATGCGGTTGCCAACGGCATCGTGCAGGCCCTGGAGATGCTCGGTGATGAGGCCAACAAGCCGCTCGTCGTACGTCTGGATGGCAACAACGTGGAGGAGGGCCGCCGGATTCTGGAGGCTGCCAACCACCCGCTGGTGATCGCCGTACCGACCATGGATGGCGCTGCCGACAAGGCCGCCGAGCTCGCGAGTAAGTGAGGAATACGAGATGTCTGTTTGGGTAAACAAGGACAGCAAGGTAATTGTTCAGGGCATTACCGGCGGTGAGGGCACCAAGCACACTGCTTTGATGCTCAAGGCTGGCACCAATGTCGTGGGCGGGGTCAATGCCCGCAAGGCTGGCACCACTGTCACCCACGGTGACGTGGAATTGCCGGTGTTCGGGTCGGTCAAGGAGGCCATGGAGAAGACCGGCGCAGATGTGTCCATTGCGTTCGTGCCGGCTCCGTTCACCAAGGACGCCATGGTTGAGGCAATCGATGCCGAGATCCCGCTGCTGGTGGTCATCACTGAGGGTGTTCCGGTGCAGGACACCGCTGAGGCCTGGGCTTATGCGCAGGGCAAGAAGACCCGGATCATCGGACCCAACTGCCCTGGCATCATCAGCCCCGAGCAGTGCCTGGTCGGAATCACTCCAGCCACCATTTCTGGGGGTGGGCCCATTGGCCTGGTCTCCAAGTCAGGCACCCTGACCTACCAGATGATGTTCGAACTGCGCGACCATGGCTTCACCACCGCTATCGGTATTGGTGGGGATCCCATCATCGGAACCACCCACATCGATGCCCTGGAGGCCTTCGAGAACGATCCCGAGACCAAGGCGATCGTGATGATTGGTGAGATCGGTGGCGATGCTGAGGAACGGGCTGCTGAATACATCAAGGCGCATGTGACCAAGCCAGTGGTCGGCTATGTCGCTGGCTTCACTGCTCCTGAGGGCAAGACCATGGGCCATGCCGGGGCTATCGTCTCGGGATCCTCAGGCACTGCGCAGGCCAAGAAGGAGGCTCTGGAAGCCGCTGGGGTCAAGGTGGGCAAGACCCCATCCGAGACCGCGGAACTGATGCGGGAAGTGCTCAAGAACCTCTGAGTTGTCAGTACCCGGACCGGGGTCAGCCCTTTTGGGTTGGCCCCGGTTCTGGTTTCGGGGTGGGGGTCTGGGAGGGCAGGTTGGCCACAGCGACCTCATCGAGCCGCTCACCAGCGCGTTCCACCAGGTTACTGAATTGGGCCTGGGTCAGATCATGGGGAGCAACTGGCGCGAAGCTGATCTGAGCCAGATAGTTGCCCACCCGGATGATGCCCATCCACCACTGCACGGTTTCTTGTTTGTCATTGATCTGGGATTCCACCCGCCACAGGCCGTAGTTTTTTGAGGTGGGCGTCTGCTTCTGCACCTTGGCCTGGGAGACCTTCGTGCCGAGCAGATCGGTGGCACAGGCTGCCATTTTGGCGGTCACCTGGTTGAACACCCGCCTGGTTGCGGCCTGATCAGGATATTCAGCGACAGTTTCGGTGATCCCGAACCTGGCAGGTAGACCCGACTGTGGCACGAGGTAGCCACGGGTGTTGGCCTTCTTGGCGCCAGAGCCGGTGAAACTGGTGTTGTCGCAAGGAGTGCTGGCCACGTTCGGCTCACCGGGGAGCAGATCACTGCCCATCCAGGGGTGGGCGAGGTTGCTGATGGTTGGGAGGTCAACCACCGACAGAGTGCCCGGGGTTTCCCCCGATGAGGGTGGATTGGCAACCTGGATCGTGGGGGTAAAAGTGCATTTGTTGGCGCTGGCACTACTCCGGCACAACCTCTTTGCGGCCTGGGTGAGTATCTGGGTGGTGAGCTCAGGTGATGCGCTGTCGGCATTGATGGTTTCCTCCACGGTGGAAACAGTCAATGAGTGATTCTGGGTCAATCCGACCATCAGATGGCGCAACCCGGATTCCTCGGGAACCACGAACGAGAGAAGCTCGGCCCGGTCGCCAAGTCCGGATACCTGCCAGGCCTGTTGCAACCGCACCCTGGGTGCGCTGCACCCGGCAAACCATTGCAAGGTGGTCTCGTAGGCCTTTTTCGCCCGAGCTGGATCCTTTGAGATCTCCACGGTCTGGACCAGGGTTCTCAACGGGACGCCTGGGAATTCGAATTTGCGTACGAAGGTGCCAAGTCCTGCTGAGTCTGCAAACCGCTCTGCCTGGCAGATTGAATTCAGGCCGGATCCCTTGGTGTTGTCTCCTGTGGAGGTGATGGTCCATGGCTGCGGTCCAGCAAGAGGGGACAATTGTTGTTCACTCAACAGCATGGACTGGGTTACTGGTCTGGCATCGTCTGGGGAGCCCAGCACCGGTCCGGCATGCCCGGTGGAAACCAGGAATCCAGCCCCAAGAAAGACCGCCAGCGCTGCAATCGATCCCACGGCGATGTAGGCGATTCGGTGGCGCTGGCCGATCTGACGCAACTGCGCAGGATCGGGCCCCGGAACCCCACTGGCCAGTTGCTCCAAACGCATTAACGAATCAAGGATCCCGGTGCTGGTTACATCGACGGTTCTGACATAGGCCGTGTTGGCCTCATTCAGGAGTTGGGCCGATTGGGCCTCAGTGGTGCCCAGTTCGCGACTGATATCCCGCAGCGGAAGGCCGACCAAGTGGTGCAGGATCAGAGAACGTCGTTGGTTGTCGGGCAGTTGCTGCAATCCGCGAAGTACCGTCGCCTGGTCGGTGGTGATCTCCTGGTCGCGATGCCAGGGCCTGGCCAGATGGCGCCGATGGGCCATGGACCAGGCCCGGCTGCGGATCCATTCCTCAGGGTTGGCCAGCCTGGAGACCCGGTCCCAGCTGCGGCTGGCAGCAATAAAGGCATCGCGGACACCAGCGGTAGCCGCGGACGGGTCCCCGGTAAGGGCAATGGCCTGCAACACCAACCGCTGGTGGCTGTCGCGATGGAGTTGCTCGAAATCAGGGGAATCAGACATGACGATGCGAGATTACCCGCGTGGCTCAAGAGATGAGGCCTCCGGCTCGGGGAAGATAGGACAACCATGACCGATCTGCTGATCAAATCGAGGCCTGGCATGGAGCCAACCGCCGGCGACAAGCCACGTAACCCGGTATTTACCTGTGTCCTGGCAGCAATGGCCTGTGCCGGATCGGGGCTGGTGGTCTGGATGGCCCTGGCCCTGGCCGGGTGGTTCTTCGCCGATGCTGGCGCCCACGGTGAAACCACCGCGGCTTTGGCCTTCGGTGTGGTTGGTTGGCTGGTTGGTCATGGGGTCAGCATCCAGTTGGCAGACACCTCGATTTCCCTGCTTCCTCTGGGAGTTTGGTTCCTGCTTGCCGTGTGCACCTATCGGTTCGCCCGATGGGCCGGCGAACTGACCGCTGTGACCCAGCCACCCGGATCGGAGCCGGTACTATCCGGGGACCGGAGTCTGATCTTCCGGGAGCCACGCCGGGTGGCAGAGAAGGCCCTGGTGCGGGCGATCCTCAGCTTTGGAATCACCTATGTCGCGATTGGACTGGGTTCGGCACTCCTTGTGTCGCCCAGAACCGCCCGATTCAGCCTGTGGGAGGTGGGCCTGACCACGGCCCTGATGGCCTTTGGTGTCGGTGGGCTGGGGTTGGCGATCGGGATGGGTCTTGGGTCGTCGTGGTGGAAACAGACGCCAGGATTTGTGAAGGTGATCATGCGTGGATCAGCGCTGGCTGCCTTGTTGCTGTTCAGCTCCGGCGCGCTGCTGGCAGCCAGCAATCTCTTGTTCAACTTCAACCAGATCGCTTCTTTGATCTCCGGTTTGGGTCTGACCGGTGGTGACCTGTTCATGTTTGCGCTGCTCAACCTGAGCCTGGCGCCAAATGCTGTGGCCTATGCGATGTCATATCTGGCCGGACCCGGATTTGCCGTCGGGACGCACACCTCGGTGTCGATCACCCAGGTGGAATTGGGTGCAGTTCCGGCGTTGCCATGGTTTGCTGCCCTTCCAAACACTGGGGTTCCTTCCGCCACCTTGATGATGGTGTTGGCCATACCGGTGCTCTCGGGATTGATCGCCGCAATCCTGGCTCAGCGGATTTACGCGGTCCCAGCCCTGGATTCTGCGGCTCTGCGTGGTTTTGGCGTGGGCTTTGGTGGATCAGTACTGGTGGCGCTGTTGTGCTGGCTGGCGTCAGGTTCATTGGGGGATGGCCGGATGGCACAGATCGGTCCCAATGGCTGGGCGGTGCTCCTGAGCGCGGGTGCAGCAATGAGTCTGGGCGGTTTGGTGGGCGGATTGGCTACCGCCTGGTGGCAGCAGAGAAGAGGAATGCCGTGACTGAGGCTCCATCCCGAATTGTGGTCCTGGTTTCTGGGGCTGGTACCAACCTGCAGGCGCTTCTTGATGCTGCCCGTGATCCTGCCTGGGGGGGTGAGGTGGTGGCTGTTGGAGCAGATCGGGAAGGGGCCCAGGGACTGGACCGGGCCCGGAGTCGGCAGGTGTCGACCTTCGTAACCAGGCTGGGCGACTTCCCGGACCGCGACTCCTGGGATCAGGCGCTCACTGAGGCCGTGACGAACTTCAATCCTGACATCGTGGTGCTGGCCGGGTTCATGAAGTTGGTGGGCCCGCGATTCCTGGCTGCCTTCCCCAATCAGGTTCTCAACACTCATCCAGCTCTGTGTCCGGCATTTCCCGGCACGAGTGCTCCGGCAGATGCACTCGAATATGGGGTCAAGGTAACCGGGGCCACATTGTTCGTGGTTGATTCAGGCATGGACACCGGCCCGATCATCGCCCAGGTTACGGTTCCGGTTCGCGACGACGACACCGTGGAATCCCTGCATGAGCGGATCAAGGTCGCCGAGCGGGGAATGCTGGTGGACTACGTTGGTCAGATGGCACGTACCGGCATCAAGGTCGATTCACGGCAGGTGCGGATCAGTAGATAGAGTAGGGGCATACGACTGGCGCAGGTGGACCACCACCAGGGAGTGCCCCTCTTGGGGAACACGCGTGCATCGCCCGCCTGGGTGCGCGCAGACCTAGTAGTCCACGCCTGTGAGGAGCCTTTTGATGGCTGAAGATCGGATTTCAATCAAACGAGCCCTGGTCTCGGTTTATGACAAGACTGGGTTGGATGACCTGGTAGCCGGACTGCACCAAGCGGGTGTGGAACTGGTCTCCACCGGAGGTTCAGCGGCGCTGATCGCTGACCTGGGCATCCCGGTGACCAGGGTTGAGGATCTCACTGGATTCCCCGAATGTCTGGATGGGCGGGTCAAGACCCTGCACCCAAAGGTGCATGCTGGAATCCTGGCTGATCGCAGGTTGCCAAGCCATGTCTCCCAACTGGCTGATCTGGGAGTGGAACCCTTCGACCTGGTGGTTTCCAACCTGTATCCATTTGCGGCAACCGTGGCATCAGGAGCCAGCCCCGATGAGTGCGTGGAGCAGATCGACATTGGTGGCCCCTCCATGGTTCGAGCCGCAGCCAAGAACCATCCATCGGTGGCGATCGTGACCTCACCCGGGCGATACCCAGATGTGCTCCAGGCAGTGGTGGCTGGTGGTTTCACACTCACCGAACGCAAGAAGTTGGCGGCTGAGGCTTTTGTGCACACCGCAAACTACGACGTGCAGGTCGCCGGGTGGATGGGGTCGGTGTTGACCGATTCAAGCGAGGGAACAGGTTTCCCAGCCTGGATCGCGGGTACCTATGAGAAGGCTCAGGTGCTCCGTTATGGCGAGAACCCACATCAGCAGGCGGCCCTGTACCTCAATGGATTCGGCGGGCCCGGCCTGGCTGGTGCCCAGCAACTGCACGGCAAGGAAATGTCCTATAACAACTATGTGGACACAGATGCCGCTCGCCGTGCTGCCAATGATTTTGATCAACCTGCAGTGGCGATCATCAAGCATGCCAACCCCTGTGGCATTGCGGTCGGTGCAGACATCGCCACAGCTCATCGGCTGGCCCATGAGTGTGACCCGGTTTCTGCCTTCGGCGGGGTAATTGCCGCCAATCGGCCGGTTTCGGTGGCAATGGCTGAGCAGGTGGCCGAGGTTTTCACTGAGGTGATCGTGGCCCCCGGCTATGAGGACGGCGCAGTCGAGGTGTTGCAGGCCAAGAAGAACATCAGGATCCTGATTGCCAACCCCGATGGTGAGTCACCAATCGAAACCCGGCCCATCTCCGGGGGCTTGTTGATGCAGCAGGTCGACCACGTGGATGCGCCGGGGGATGACCCGCAGAGCTGGACGTTGGCCACTGGTTCCCCTGCCGATGAGGCAACTCTGCAGGACCTGGCATTTGCCTGGAAGGCATGTCGCTCAGCCAAGTCAAATGCCATCCTGTTGGCTTCAAACGGTGCCTCCGTGGGCATTGGCATGGGGCAGGTCAACCGGGTGGACTCCTGTCGCCTGGCCGTGGAACGGGCTGGTGATCGGGCCGCTGGGTCAGTTGCTGCCTCTGATGCCTTCTTCCCATTTGAGGATGGACCCCAGATCCTGATTGAGGCCGGGATCAAGGCGATTGTGCAACCCGGCGGGTCAGTGCGTGATGAACTAACCATCCAGGCCTGTACGCAGGCGGGGGTGACCATGTACTTCACCAATACCCGGCACTTTTTCCACTAACCGGTTCCCTAGACTGAGCACGTGACTGCACAGATTCTCGACGGTACTGCCACTGCTCGCACCATCAAGGAGGAGCTACGCCTTCGGGTGGCCACCCTCCGGGAGCGCGGTGTGGTTCCAGGTCTGGGCACGATCCTGGTCGGAGATGACCCGGGGTCGACCTGGTATGTGAATGGCAAGCACAAGGACTGTGCCGAGGTGGGCATTGAGTCCATCAGGATTCAGTTGCCCCAAACCGCTTCCCAGTCCGAGATTGCCGCAGCCGTGGAGCAACTCAATCAGGATCCCAATTGCACTGGTTACATCGTGCAGTTGCCCCTGCCCAAGGGTATCGATGAGAACGCCATTCTCGGGTTGATTGACCCCTCAAAGGACGCTGACGGTCTCCATCCCACCAACCTGGGTTGGCTGGTATTGGGCAAGCCGGCACCGCTGCCCTGTACTCCGTACGGAATCGTGGAACTCCTGCGCCGTCACGGTGTGCCGATCGAGGGAGCCCAGGTGTGCGTGGTGGGGCGGGGCGTTACCGTCGGGCGTCCCCTTGGCCTGTTGTTGACCAGGCGCAGCGAGAACGCCACCGTTACTCTGTGTCACACCGGCACCAGGGATTTGGCCGCTTCAGTGTCCCAGGCAGACATCGTGGTGGCGGCTGCCGGGGTCCCCGGGATCATCACGGCTGACATGGTGAAGCCAGGTGCGGCGGTGCTTGATGTGGGTGTCTCCCGGGTTGATGGTCGGATCGCCGGCGATGTGGCGGATTCAGTACGTGACGTGGCTGCCTGGATCTCGCCGAACCCCGGTGGCGTGGGGCCAATGACCCGGGCAATGCTGTTGTCAAATGTGGTTGCCGCAGCCGAACAGCAACTTGATGTCTGAACCAGAAGGCCAGGTGCCTCATCCGACCGCTGAGCGGCGTATCCCACTGTGGCCAAAGACCATCGGTGGTGTGGTTTTCCTGGGTTGTTGCGTCCTGGTGGGCACCGGTTTGATCATTGTGGCGTCCGGTGCCTGGCGATATGGCGTTGCCCTGACTGGAGTTGCCCTGCTGATAGCGGCTGGGGCCCGCTCCCGGCTCAGTGCCTACGCTTCAGGCATGCTGCGGGTACGCCGTCAGCGATGGGTCGATGTGAGCACGCTGACCCTGGTTGGTCTGGCCCTGATCGCCCTGGCGATCACGATCCCAGACCAACCCGGGTGAGCTGCTCGGGGATGGCTCAGATCAGGCCGAGTTCGCGAACTGCGTCGTGCTCCTCAGCAAGTTCGGCCACTGAGGCGTCGATCCGGGCGCGGGAGAAGTCGTTGACCTCCAGGCCCTGGACGATTTCCCAATCACCATTGCGGGTTACTACCGGGAAGGAGGAGATCAAGCCCTCCGGAACGCCGTAGGAACCATCAGAGGCCACTGCCATGGACACCCAGTCGCCCTCGGCGCTGCCATGGAGCCAGTCCCTGGCTGCGTCGATGGTGGCTGATGCAGCGGAGGCAGCTGAGGACGATCCGCGGGCCTCGATGATGGCGGCACCGCGCTTGGCGACGGTGGGGATGAAGTTCTCCTCCAGCCAGGCCTGATCGTTGACCAGTTCAGCCGCATTCTGGCCACGCACCTGGGCATTGAACAGATCGGGGTACTGGGTGGCGGAGTGGTTGCCCCAGATGGTCATGTGCTTGACCTCGGTG
>CAZRKI010000017.1:0-42184 GCA_964600765.1 uncultured Marmoricola sp. | reverse complement strand
CCTGGACCATCCTGGGTCGTGGCCGGATCAATGATGATCTGGTTCAGACACTGGCCAACCACGGCCTGGACATCAACCGGAATATCGATGTCAGGATGATCCGAACTGCCAAGGACATGGTCCTTGACTGGAACGGGTCACCATTGGGGGTGCTCTGGCGCGGGCGCAGCACGCTGGCCAACATGATTGGGAATGGTGGGCCCGGTGATGGCTCAATCACCGGTCTCTACCTTGCTGGAGCACACACCCACCCCGGTGCGGGGCTTCCTCAGGTCGGACTCAGCGCAGCCAATGTTGCCCAGTTGATCGGCCCGGCCTGACCAAAGCGCTCAGTCAACCAATTGCTGGTTGCATTTGAGGCCTTCGAAGATCTCCCGGGTGGCCCTGGAGCGATTGAGCGTGAAAAAGTGCAAACCCGGCGCCCCACCTGCCAGGAGTTCATCACAAAGCTCCGTCGATATCCTGATGCCCTCTGCTCGAAGCGCTTCTGGGTCATCGCGAAGCGGTTCGATCCGGGCTAGTACCTCTGCCGGCATCTCGCGCCCGGACATCTCCACCATCCGGGACATCGACTTGTAGTTCAGGATGGGCATGATCCCGGGAATTATGGGAATATCGACTCCCTCATCACGAGCCCTCCTGACCATGTCGAAGTAGTCCGTTGCCCGCAGCACCATGTCAGTGATCGCGAACTCGGCACCTGCCTCGAACTTGGCCTTGAGTACGGCTGTGTCATGTTCCAGGGAGTCAGCCTGCACATGACCCTCAGGAAATGCAGCCACCCCGATGGAGAGATCTGAGGTTGATTGGATGAAGGAGATCAGGGCGTCAGTGTGATCGAATCCACCTTCGGTGGACACCCAAGGAGCACGTGGCCCAGCAACCGGATCTCCGCGAAGGGCCAGCACGTTCTGAACACCGGCCTGTTCCAGATCACGCAGAATGCCAGCGATCTCCTCCGCAGTGTGGCCAACACAGGTCAGGTGGGCCATCGGAATCATCGTGGTATCCCGGGCAATCCGCTCCGTGATGGCAACTGTGCGGTCCCTGGTGTGCCCACCAGCGCCATAGGTCACGGATACGAAAGTCGGCTGCAGGGATTCCAACTCCGCAATGGAGCGCCACAGGATCTCCTCACCAGCCTCATCCTTTGGTGGAAAGAACTCAAAAGAGAAGGATGGGCCATCGTTGCGCAGCAACTCAGCGATGCGCACTGTACCTGAATCTGATCCCTGAACCATGTGGCGAAGGATACAAAGCTAGGGTCATGGGGTGAGCGCGAATGACGCATCCTGGGACACCGGGATCATCGATCAGGTACTTTCTGAGTTCATCGACTCCCAGGCCCAGTGGCTGTCCCCACTGGGTTCTGATGCCGGCCGGATCCTGGAACACGCACGGATCAGCGTGGCTGGTGGCAAGCGCTTGCGAGCAGCCTTCTGTTGGTGGGGTTACCTGGCCATCGCCGATCCCATCGACCCCACGTCCCTGGCCCGCGCCTGTTCCTCGCTGGAGTTGCTCCATGCCAGTGCGCTGGTCCACGACGACTACATGGATGCATCGGACACCCGGAGAGGCAGACCGGCCACCCACCTGGCCTTCGCCCAACTTCATCGGGACCAGGACTGGTCATCATCACCAGAGCAGTACGGCGCCGCAGCAGCCATCCTGCTGGGTGACCTGTTGCTGAGTTGGGCTGATGAGATGTTGCGGACCTGTGGACTACCCAGCGATCAGGTACTCCATGCGCTGAAATATTTCGACCTGACCCGAAGCGAGGTAGTACTCGGCCAGTTCCTGGACATCTCTGCCCAGGCGCGTGGCGAATCAGACGTGGACACCGCCATGAAGGTGGTCCGCTACAAGTCAGCCAAGTACTCAATCGAACGACCTCTGCACATCGGAGCAGCTCTGGCAGGTGCTGATGAGCAGGTCATCAACCAATTGACCCGCTTCGGCCTACCCCTGGGGGAGGCATTCCAACTCCGGGATGACCTGCTGGGGGTCTTCGGGGATCCAGAGCTCACCGGAAAGCCAGCCGGGGACGATCTGACCGAGGGCAAACGAACCGTCCTGATCGCACTGGCCCTGGACGCCCTTGATGATGATGCAGCACGACTTCTGGATCAGTCCCTGGGCAGCAACCTCGGTGATCGCGAAGTAAGCAACCTCAGAACCCTGATCCAGCAATCAGGGGCCCGTGATCAGGTGGAACAGGTCATTGACCAGCTCACCCGGACTGCGCTGCGGGCCCTTGATGAGGCTGAGATCAGCGAGATATCGCGAGTTGCCCTGAAGACACTGGCGGATCAGGCCACCCAGCGGGTGGTTTAGGGCACACCTGACCCGGTTGGCAGGAACTACGGCCTCAACCCGGATCAGGGCCAATGGAGATCAACACCGAAAAGGCAGGCTCTTCCAGACACCGTTCCTCCAGGACTGGGATCAACGCCTCCAGCCCAGCCACGGCACCCAACCAGATCAGCAGGGTCCTGTGTCCCAGGTCGCTCAGACAGTCAGCCAGGGCATCCAGGTTGACCCCAAAATGATCAGGAAAATCCAGGACACGTCCCACCTCAACCAGGGCTTCCCGATGATCGGTGATCCTGCTGCCATCAACCACCCCGCAGGTCCAGCCCCGTTCCATCGCCTCATCCAGGACTGGGTCCAGATCAAGCTGGGGTACCTGGTAGACCCCTGCTGGGGCCACTCCCCTGAGCAGTGCACCAATGGACGTCATCTGATCACCCTTCTGAAACTGTTGTAGTGATCATCGGTGTAGTAAAGCAACCCATCGCGGCCAGCCACGATCCTTCTCGCTCCTCGACTGAAGTCTCCGGGAGTGGGAACGGTGTACTCACGATAGAAGCCACGTGGTCGACTGGGCAGATGGCCTTCATAGTTGCCAAACACCGAACCGTCACGCTCATAGGGGAAGGGACCCTGCGCCTCAATGAGCGCAATCGTACGACGCGCCGCTGCCGGGAGCTGGGCCAGAGAAATGGTGGCCCCATCGGTGGGCCGAACCGTGACCTGGTCCCGATTTGGTGCAGTGGAGGTGGCACAGGAAACCAACAGACCCCCAGCAAGCGCGATCGCCAGGACAGCGATTGCTGCTGTGATCCTGCGGGTGATCAGCAACGGGTCAGACACTCAGGCCAACACCTGTGCTCGTCGTTTCACCTCTGCACCCCGGTTCTCACGTAGCGCGTCAATCGGGCGCCCCGGCAGGGAGTCGTCCTCGGTGAAGATCCACTCAAGCATCTCCTGGTCGGTGAATCCGTGATCGCTCAGCAGAGTCAACAACCCGGGAAGCCCATGGACAATCTGTCCGTCCTGCAGCAGTTCGGCAGGAACCTGCTGCCCTTCCCCGACTACTGGCACGGCTCCAGCAAGGTGATGCTCCCGGATCCAGGTACGCACCTTGTTGACACTCACCCCGAGTTGCTCAGCAGCCTGCTTCCAGTCAAGCCAGTCAACAATTAGCAACCCCAACGGGGTTTTCTCACCTTTTTGTGGCGTTTTGACGGCATCCAGTTCACTCACGAATCCATGCTTGCAGATATCCAAAACCGAAAGCGATACCGGGTTGATTCAGAGCCGTCACATACACTCGAGTGTCATCACACCGACCCTTCCCCAGCAGTAACGGTCGGTTAGGAGGGTCAACGCAGTGGAGCGCAAGTCAGGCGGCGCCGACGAACTCGTCGGGCGCATCCTGGACGGCCGGTATCGCATCGGCCCCAGTATCGCCCGTGGCGGGATGGCCACTGTCTATGAGGCCACTGACCTACGCCTGGATCGAACCGTTGCGATCAAGGTGATGCACGCCGCGTACACAAATGAAGAGGACTTCATCAGGAGATTTCAGCGCGAGGCCCGATCCGCTGCCCGACTCTCCCAGGACAATGTGGTCTCTGTGTTCGATACCGGTGATGACAATGGCGTCCTGTATCTGGTCATGGAGTACGTACCCGGGCTGACCCTGCGTGATGCCATCCGCAAGGAAGCCCCGATGTCACCACTGAAAGCCCTGAGTCTGATCGACCCGGTACTGGAGGCCCTCAGCGCTGCCCATCGGGCGGGCATCCTCCACCGGGACATCAAACCCGAGAACGTGCTGTTGGCAGATGATGGTCGGGTGAAGGTCACCGACTTCGGGCTGGCCCGGGCGATCAACTCAGAGACCCAGCACACGGCCACCGGTGGGGTATTGATCGGAACCGTTTCCTACTTGGCTCCCGAGATCGTGGTTAACAAGCCAATCGATGCCCGCGCTGATGTCTATGCCGCGGGGGTGTTGATCTATGAACTACTGACTGGGCGCAAGCCACACCAGGCGGACAGCCCAATCCAGGTCGCCTACAAGCATGTGAACGAGGACATCCCACCGCCATCTGCAGTCATCCCCACCATTCCCGCCTACGTGGATGCCCTGGTCAGTCGGGCTACTGCACGTGACGCCAGCCTGCGTCCGGCAGACGCAGGGGTCCTGCTCCATCAGGTACGCCGGGTGCGCAATGCACTGGAACAGGGGGTGACCAGTGATTCAGAGCTTGAGGGAGACCTGTATCCGGATCACCACCGCACCCAGACCCTGGAGCGCAGAGCAGATCGGGGGGTTGATGCCCCAGCACCCGATAGCCAGACGGATCCGCGTGATCAGGTCTTTGACTACCAGGAAGTCGACACAGTTTCCACTCCTGCGTCTTCTTCAATCCCTCAACAAACCCCGCCCAGAAGCAACAGGATCCCAGCTGGGGGCAAGGGCTCGCCCGAATCGCCTCAATCCAGTGGTGGTTCCAACCGCCGGGGCCCATTCCTACTGCTTGCGGTGCTGTTGCTCGCCGGGCTGGTTGGGTACGCCGGTTGGTACCTCGGGATGGGGCGGTACCAACAAACCCCATCGGTTCTGGACCTGACCCAGAGCGCAGCCACCAAGAAACTCCAGAACTCCGGATTGAAGCTCTCGGTGGTCAAGAAGGCCTATGACGAGGAAGTGCCTGCTGGCCGGGTGATCAGCACTGACCCCAGCCCCAGCGAGAAGGTGCTCAAGAACGGAACCGTCCGGGCGGTGCTCTCCCTGGGCCCGGAAAGACACCCGGTTCCCGACCTGATCCAGAAACCCGTTGATGAGGCGACTGACCTGCTGGAAGAGGCCACCCTTGCGGTTGGCACCACCACCGAGGTGTTCAGCGAAACCATTCCCAAAGGTCAGGTCGTGGCGGTGGAGCCAGGTGTGGGGACTCCATTGAAACGTGGGGACGAGGTCACCCTCCGGGTCAGCAAGGGCAGGAAGCCCATCAGGATCCCTGACTTCACCAATCGCGCCTGGGAACGAGCCCAGAAACGGCTCACCCGACTGGGCTTTACGCCACAGGCCAGTGAGGACTACAGCAACTCAGTGCCCCGGGGCAATGTGATCAGCCAGTCCCCCAACTCAGGAACTGGGTTCAGGGGCGAAACCATCAATCTGGTGGTTTCCAGGGGACCCCAACTGGTTGCGGTTCCCGGGGTGATCGGATCCGGGCTCGAAGCAGCCACCAAGACCCTGGAGCAAGCCGGCTTCAAGGTGAAGGTGGAGCGCTCCAGCGTGTACGTCGGATTGTCCTACGTCGTGGGTCAGTCACCGGATGCGAACTCAAAGGCCCCAATTGGGTCCACGATCACATTGTCCATCGTGTGAGCGGTGACCATGCCTGCCCACAAAACCCCTCTGGCCACCATTGCGCTCCTGGCGATGACCGCCTGTTGGGGCAGCACCTTCTTCCTGATTCACGACCTGCTGGATCGGATACCAGTAGCGGATTTCCTGTCCATCAGGTTCATCATCGCCAGCCTGGCCATGCTGGTGTTGGCTCCTCGGGCGATCGGTCGTCTTGATCCGAACAAGCGCAGGCATGCACTGGTCCTGGGACTGCTGTATGGCCTGGCCCAGGTGTTGCAGACTGCCGGACTGGCCCACACCGCAGCCAGTGTTTCTGGCTTCATCACCGGGTTCTATGTAGTTGCCACGCCCTTCTTTGCAGCCTGGATCCTGCGCACCAGGATCGGTCCACTGACCTGGGTTGCAGTCGCAGTGGCCATCGCCGGCATTGGGATTCTCACCCTCGGTGACGTGGGTGGGGTCCAACTCGGCTATGGCGAGGCGCTCACCTTTGTGGCTGCCCTGATCTATGCCCTGCACATCATCGGACTGGGCGCCTGGTCAACTGCTGCTGATGCCGTTGGGATGGCCATCATCCAGGCGATCATCATTGCCGCCATCACCACGATTGCCGCTGTCCCCGGTGGCATCACCCTCCCCTCACAGCGCGGGGACTGGCTCTCCATCGCCTACATGGCGATCTTCGCTGGTGCATTGGCCCTATTGGGACAAACCTGGGCCCAGGCACATCTGTCCCCCACCAGATCAGCGGTGATCATGAGCATGGAGCCGGTATTCGCAACCTTCTTTGCGGTCCTGTTCGGAGGCGAGTCGTTCACCCTGAAAATGCTGATCGGTGGCAGCCTGGTGGTCACGGCAATGGTGCTGGTGGAGTTGAGGCCGGGGCAAAAACCTGAATCAGAGTTGCCTCACCTGCAGGTCTGAGGCTCGCTATTGTTCCTTTGGCTGGCCGCGCCGGATGGCATCCTCAACCAGGTTGTTCATCGCCGCAGCAGCCGGCCATCCGGCATAGTGCGCCAGGAAGACCACGATCTCCCGGAGAGCGTCGTCATCGAGTTCACCATTCTGGTAGGCGGCTGGGATCTGGATGGAAAGCACATCCGTGGCGCCACGACCAGCCAGCATCCCGATCAGCAACAATCGTCGATCCCGGAAGGACAGACCGGGCCTATTCCAGATGTCGGCAAAGAGGTGATCTGCGGTGTAGCCGAAGAAATCACCGGGGCCATCGCTCATCTCAAAGCCATAGACGGCCTCCATTGTTTCCAGGCCTTTGCGGCGGGTCTCATCAAGACCAGCAAACTTGTCTTCGCTCATCAAACGACTTCCTCTCAGCCATAGCCTGACTCTGGGATATTAGCCAAGTGATCGATCTGCGTTCAGACACCCTGACCCAACCAACCCAGGAGATGCGCGCGGCCATGGCAGCTGCGGAGGTCGGGGATGACGTGTACGGCGAGGACCCCACCGTCTGTGCCCTTGAGGAACAGGTAGCGCAGTTGTTCAACAAGGAAGCGGCTCTGTTCATGCCCAGCGGCTCAATGGCCAACCTGATCGGGATTTCATTGCTGGTTCCCCCGGGCAGAGAAGTGCTCTGTGAGAGTCGGGCCCACATCATGCGGGCCGAACTCGGTGCTCATGGGGCCCTGGGCGGAATCACCAGTCGCACCTGGAGCCACCCGTTGGGGCATCTGGACCGCGCTGCGATCGCTGACCTGGTGGCACCTGAACTCCCCTACCTGGTGAGCACTGCTGCCATCTCCGTGGAGAACACCCACAACTTCGCAGGTGGCACCATCTGTCCCACACCGGACCTCGCCTGGCTGCGGAAGTACGCCGATGATCACTCCCTGAGGGTGCACCTGGACGGCGCCCGGATCTGGAACGCACATGTCGCCACCGAAACCCCGCTGGCGGAGTACGGACGCATCGCTGACGTGCTCAGCGTCTGTTTGTCCAAGGGGCTGGGCGCTCCGGTTGGCTCCCTGCTGCTCGGCCCACAGGACTTGGTTGCCCAGGCCAGGGTGCTGCGCAAGAGACTGGGTGGTGGAATGCGACAGGTGGGCGTTCTGGCTGCGGCCGGGCAGGTTGCCCTAACCCAGATCGAACGATTGGAACAGGACCATCGCCATGCCAGATTGCTCGCAGAGTCAATCGGCCTGGATCCAGCAGGCATCGATACGAATATCGTGATCCTGAGGACGCCGGATGCAGCAGCAACTGTGGCCACCGCCCTGGCCCATGGCTTGCGGATCTCAGCGGTCGGCCGTGATCAGGTTCGACTGGTGACCCATCTTGGGGTTTCCGAGGCGATGGCCCGCCAAGCCGCTCACACTCTGGCCCGGATCATGCCTTCCTGAGCATCTCGGCGACCAGGAAGGCCAACTCCAGGCTCTGGACCCGATTCAGTCGGGGATCGCAGACTGACTCATAGCGATTGCCAAGGTCCATCTCCGCAAGGGCCTCGCCCCCGCCCACGCACTCAGTGACGTCATCACCAGTCAACTCCACATGGATGCCACCAGGCCAGGTGCCCAACGCGCGATGCACGTCAAAGAAGCCCTGCACCTCGTCGATCACATCATCGAAGTTGCGGGTTTTGTAGCCTGAGGAGGCCTCGAAGGTATTTCCGTGCATGGGGTCGCACACCCAAGCGACATTGATACCGGCAGCAGTCACCTTCTCCACGATATTGGGCAGTCCATCGCGAATTCGCCCGGCTCCGAATCGGGTGATGAAGGTTAGTCGGCCTTCCTCATTGTCCGGATTCAGCTTCGTCGCCAGGGCAATGGCATCATCTGGGGTGGCGGTGGGACCAAGCTTCACCCCGATGGGGTTCTTGATGTGGCTGAGCAGTTCTACCTGGGCGCCATCCAATTGTCGGGTCCGCTCGCCGATCCAGATGAAATGGCCGCTTACGTCATAGGGCGATCCGGTCCTGCTGTCGATCCTGGTCATGGCGTGTTCGTACTCAAGGATCAGGGCTTCATGGCTGGAGTGGAAATCCACCCGATGAAACTCCTCTGGGTCGTGCACACCGATGGCCTGCATGAAAGTCAGGGCGCGATCGATCTCCTTGGCCAGACGCTCATAACGCTTGCCCACCGTGGATTCCTTGACGAAATCGGTGTTCCAGGCATGCACCTGTCGCAGATCGGCGTACCCTCCGGTGACGAAGGCGCGAACCAGGTTCAGTGTCGCCGCCGAAGCGTTGTAGGTGTCCACCAGACGCTGCGGATCAGCAACTCTGGCTTCCTGCGTGAACTCAAACCCATTCACGGCGTCACCGCGATAAGCAGGGAGCGTGACCCCAGCCCTGGTCTCGAAATCCGAGGAGCGTGGCTTGGCATATTGGCCAGCCATCCGACCGAGCTTGACCACTGGGACCGAAGCGGCATAGGTGAGAACAACTGCCATCTGGAGAAGTACCCGCAACTTGTTGCGCACGTTGTCAGCAGTTACCCCGGCGAATGTTTCCGCACAGTCACCACCCTGAAGCAGGAAAGCCTCTCCGCGGGTGACCGCAGCCAACTTACCCTTGAGGTCATCACATTCGCCTGCAAAAACCAGTGGCGGCATCGTGCGTAGTTGCGCCACGGCCTTGTCCAGGGCCGCCGAATCCAGGTACGTCGGCTGTTGCGCCGCGCCCATGGCGTGCAATGAGGGCAGATCTGGAATGCTCACGCCCAGAGTCTACGTGGTGACACACACGCGTAGCCCGCGTGTCCGGATCCCAGAGCCACCCCGGACATCGGAATAATCACTGATCAGGGTTGGATTCAGGTGGCCAGGGTTTCGGCAGTACATGGGCGAAGGGAAACGGGCGTGGCGCTGATCAGCACATCGGGACTCACCGATGCTGAGGTAGCAGAACGAATTGCGGCTGGGCTGGTGAACGCCACCACCACGGCAGTCGGGCGCACCAACCTGGACATCATCCGGGCCAATGTGTTCACCCGGATCAACGCCATCCTGGCCACCCTGCTGGCCTTCGTGATCGCCACCGGTTCCTGGACCAACGGTGCATTCGGTTTGTTGATCGTCTTCAACAGCATCATTGGCATCATCCAGGAGATCCGCGCCAAGCGCACCCTGGACAGCCTGACCATCGTGAGTGCCGCCAGGCCGAAGGTTCGCCGTAACGGAGCAATTGCAGAAATCTCTGCAGATCAGTTGGTGCTCGATGACATCGTCCTCTGCACACCAGGTGACCAGATCATGGTCGATGGAGAACTCGTCGAGTGCAGCCAACTCGAGGTTGATGAATCCCTGCTCACCGGTGAGGCTGACCCAATCGACAAACAGTTCGGCGCCGAAGTGCGCTCTGGCAGTTTCGTGGTGGCTGGGAATGGCGCCTATCGGGCCACCGGTATCGGTGATGAAGCCTATGCCGCCAAGCTGGCCCAACAAGCAGGGCGATTCACCCTGGTCAATTCAGAACTGCGCAATGGCATCAACACCATCCTGAAGGTGGTCACCTTCTTGTTGATCCCTGCAGGTGTGCTCACCATCATCAATCAGGTTCTCAGCGCTCAGCACAGTGACTGGCGCCATGCCCTCCTGGGAATGGTGGGGGCATTGGTTCCCATGGTTCCTGAAGGGCTGGTGCTGTTGACCAGCATGGCCTTCGCGGTTGGCGTGGTACGTCTTGGTCGGCACAACTGCTTGATCAATGAACTACCAGCCATAGAGGGACTCGCTCGGGTCAGTGTGGTCTGTGCTGACAAGACCGGAACTCTCACCGAACCAGGGATGCGGTTGATCAATGTCGACCAGCTTGGCGATCAGCCCGTTGCGGATGCTCTGGCCGCACTGGCAGTTGCTGACCCGAACCCAAATCCCACAATGCAGGCAATCGCAGAGCAGTACTCCACAGACCCTGGCTGGACAGTTGGGGCAGTCCAGCCATTCAGCTCAGCCCGCAAATGGTCAGGCGTCTCCTTCGTCGGCAATGGCAACTGGCTGGTCGGCGCACCGGACGTACTGGTATCCGGTGATTCCCCAACTGCCCGAAAGGCCACAAAACTGGGAGCACAGGGAAATCGGATCATCCTGGTGGCCACCTCCGAATGCCCGGTCGATCATCCCGATGCCCTCTGCTCGGTCACCCCACAGGCACTGTTGGTCCTGGAACAGCGGATCCGCCCAGATGCGCAGGAGACCATCGAGTACTTCCATCGTGAGGGCGTCAATGTAAAAGTGATCTCCGGTGACAACGCGGTCAGCGTTGGTGCCGTGGTTTCCGAGTTGGGTCTTGGAGCAGTGGAGGATGCCGTCGACGCCCGTGAACTGCCAGAGACGGAAACCGAGTTCGCTGACGTGATCGAAACCAGCCAGGTTTTTGGCCGGGTCTCTCCAGATCAGAAACGAGCCATGGTCCATGCCCTGCAGGGGCGTGGGGAAACAGTGGCCATGACCGGCGATGGTGTCAATGACGTACTGGCGCTGAAGGACGCCGACATCGGCGTGGCCATGGGCTCTGGCAGCCCAGCAAGCCGGGCAGTTGCCCAGATCGTGCTGTTGGACAATCGGTTTGCCAGCCTGCCCCATGTAGTCGCTGAGGGACGCCGGGTGATCGGCAATATCGAGCGGGTTTCAAATCTGTTCCTGACCAAGACGATCTACGCCGTGCTGCTTGCGCTCCTGATCGGAATATCCGGGCTGGCCTCCAAGGCCTTCGGTATCACGGAGATCTCCTATCCATTTCAACCCATCCACGTGACCATCACTGCCTGGTTCACAGTCGGCATCCCCGCCTTCATCCTCTCCCTGGCGCCCAACCCGGAACGAGCCCAGAGTGGGTTCGTGCGCCGAGTCCTACGTCTGGCGATTCCATCCGGGATCGTGATTGCCCTGTGCACATTCGCTTGTTACCTGATTGTGCGACCAGGCATGAATGCGGGCACCGGTGATTCTGGCTCTGCCGTGGGCGTGACGATGGATGTCCAGCACATCCAGGCCGCAACGGCGGCTCTGGCGACGTTGATCCTGATCGCCTGGTGGGTGCTGGTGATCATTGCCAGACCACTAAACCACTGGCGATTGGCGCTACTCGCCGTGAGCATCGCCGCCTACGTCCCGATCTTCACGCTGCCAATGGCTCAGCGCTTGTTCCGGTTGGACCCGGGTGCCACCGACAAAATGATGGTGGCCCTGGTCTGCGGAGTTATCGGGATGGTTCTGGTGGAAGTCCTGCATCGATTGCTGGCGAATCGAAAGTGATCCCCATGTCACTGAGGTGATGAATCACATCATGCAGGTAGTAGTTCACCAGTTCAGCCAGGGTGAATTGCCAACCATCGGCCCTGCTGGCAGTCCGGGACCATTGGTCAGGGCGCACGGATTCGAGAGTGAGGGCCAGATCCTTGACTGCCCGGGAACACTGTTCTCCGACCTGGGCCGGAACCTGACGGAAGTAGTTCCCCTCCACCGCAGCCTGATCCTGATCCCATGACTCCAGAACCGGGTTGTCCACTGCCAGTGTCCGCACCACCCGCTTCCTGAACACCTGACTCAGGTCCCGCACGTGGGCGCCGTACTCCAGGGGCGACCAGGTCGTCGGCGTTGTCCGGCTCCGGGCATCGGGTTGCTGCAGTCTCTGTGCCCAGGCATGGGCACACCCTGCCAACCAACTACTGGCTACTTCTGGCGGTTGCGGCATGAAACCACATTCCCGGCAGCCCTGGGCAATAACCAGGGTCCAATCCCTGGTGTCTGCTGGAATTGGTGCCGGTGGCTCAATCACCCGAAGAAGACCTCTGCCTCCGCATAACGGTCCACCGGAACCACCTTGAGCACTCCGGTTCCCTCGATCAGGTCAACTCGCTCGATTGAGGTGCCCCGAAGCGCCATCATCCTGCCAAAGTCACCCTCATGTACTGAGTCAATGGCAGCCAGTCCGAATCGGGTGGCCAGTACCCGATCAAATGCGGTGGGGGTTCCACCTCGTTGAATATGCCCCAACACCACTGCCCTGGCTTCCTTTCCGGTGCGGGCCTCGATCTCCTTGGCGAGACGATCACCAATGCCGCCCAGGCGCACATGACCGAAGGCATCCTGCTCCCCCGATTGGAGGGTCATCCCATCCTGGCCCGCGCTCTGCTTCGGTACGGCCCCCTCGGAAACCACGATTATGGGCGCGTAGTGGGTCTGGAAGCGGTGATTCACATAATCGCAAACCGCATTGATGTCGAAAGGCTGTTCTGGGATCAGCACTACGTTGGCGCCGCCCGCCATACCTGAATGAAGCGCTATCCACCCGGCATGTCTACCCATCACCTCTACCACCAGAACCCGGTGATGGGATTCTGCCGTGGTGTGTAGCCGGTCGATCGCCTCGGTGGCGATATTGACCGCAGTGTCGAAGCCAAAGGTGTAATCGGTACCGCTCAGGTCGTTGTCTATCGTCTTGGGAACTCCAACGACATTGACTCCAAGTTCATCCAACCTGGTGGCCACACCCAGGGTGTCCTCACCACCAATAGCGATCAGGGCATCGACTCCGCTGCTGGCCAGGTTTTCCTTGATCTGATCAACACCATGTTCAATCCTGAATGGATTGGTACGGCTTGATCCCAGGATGGTGCCACCCTTGGGGAGGATCCCGCGAACCTGATCGACACCAAGAGGCATGCTCAGCCCCTCAAGTGGACCCTTCCAGCCATCCCGGAAACCCACGAACTCATGGCCATAGGTCTCCACCCCCTTGCGGACCACAGCCCGGATCACGGCATTAAGGCCGGGGCAGTCACCCCCTCCGGTCAATACACCAATTCGCATGCCTGTCTCCTTGACTCCTGGGCAGCAGCCCGAAGGCCCGGCCCCACCCCCTGTGGGCTCATCTCTATCCCATCAGATCAGACACGTCCACCCATGTTCTTCCACCGGACCGGGGTGTCCCCCTAGGGTTTGCGCCATGACTGCGACAAATATCCTCGCCATCGATGCTGGCACCACTGGACTCACTGCGGTGATCGTCACCCAGGATGGGCAGATAGTTGCCCGGGGGTACCAGGAGTTTCAGCAGCACTTCCCCAAACCGGGTTGGGTTGAGCATGCACCCGAGGAAATTTGGCAGGCCACCCTCGCTGCAACCGAGAGTTGTCTGCAGCAATGGGGGGGCGATCTCGGAGATCTGGCTGGTATTGGGATCACCAATCAGCGCGAGACGGTGGTCCTCTGGGACCGCGAGACACTCGGTTCACCACGCCGGGCCATCGTTTGGCAGGACCGCCGGACTGCCGATATCTGTGCGGAGTTCCAGGCCCGGGGGGTGGAGGACAGGGTTCGGGAACTCACCGGGCTTCGGTTGGATCCATACTTCTCGGCCACGAAATTGACCTGGCTGGCCCGCAACGAGCCACACACCTGGGCACTTGTGGAACAGGGCCGCTATGCCGTTGGCACCGTCGACTCCTATCTGATCGCCCGGATGACCCGCGGTACCTGGCACATCACCGATGTCTCCAATGCCAGCCGCACTCTGCTTTTCGACCTGACCACCGGCCAGTGGTCCCCGGAGTTGTGTCAGTTATTCGGCGTTCCCATGGGAGCACTACCAGAAGTGACCTCGAACTGGGGGGATCTGGCCAGAACCGATGCCGCCTCCTTCCTGGGGCTCTCACTTCCGATTTCAGGTATCGCTGGCGACCAACAGTCAGCCCTCTTCGGACAGACCTGCTTCGATGAGGGTGAGTCCAAATGCACCTACGGCACCGGATCCTTCATCCTCACCAACACCGGCCCCACACTGCAGCGCTCGGACAAGGGATTGCTCACCACCGCTGCCTGGCAGGCACCGGGTGAGGCCATTACCTATGCCCTGGAGGGTGCCATCTTCGTGACCGGAGCAGCCATCCAATGGTTGCGAGATGGCCTACAGATTGTTGGATCGGCCTCGGAAACAGAGGCGATCGCTCGAACCGTTGACTCCACGGAGGGTCTCTACTTCGTACCGGCACTGACCGGCCTGGGAGCACCTCACTGGGACCCACATGCTCGGGGCACGATCATCGGAATCACCCGGGGGACCACCCGGGCCCATCTGGTGCGAGCCACCCTTGATGCAATCAGCTACGAAGTGCGTGATGTGATTGACACGATGCCAGCGCTTACCAGCCTGGCAGTGGACGGTGGCGCATCTGCCAACGACATCTTGTGCCAACAACAAGCCGACGTGCTTGGGGTCAGGGTGCAACGGCCCCGAATCGTGGACACCACTGCATTGGGTGCTGCTTTCATGGCCGGCCTGGGCACCGGGGTATGGGAATCCAAAGAGGCGCTGCGGGCGACTTGGCAACTCGACAAGGAGTTCCATCCAGATCAGGGAAAAGCAGACCAACTCAATGAGCAGTACGCCAGATGGCTTGATGCGGTGGAGCGATCCAAGGGCTGGGACGTCTAGGGTCGCGAAGCCTGTGAGCGCACCAGCTCCAACATGAGTCGGGTAGCGGCCGCACAGGTTTCCCGGCGAATCAGGGCGCGCTGGTCACGACCTGCGGGGATGTTCAGTTTCAGTTGACTCGTCGTGACTTCACTTGCTGAAGCAATGGCTATGAAGACGGTGCCCACTGGTTCACCATCCTGCTGGTCCGGCCCGGCCACACCGGTGGTACTGAGTCCCCAATCAGCCCCGGTCAACTCCCGGATGCCAGTCGCCATTTGCTCAGCACAGATTGCGGAAATAACCCTGGGTGCGGTGACTCCCAGCAACTGACGTTTCAACCCGGTGGCATAGGTGACCACTCCCCCGAGAAATACAGTCGAGGACCCCGGCAGGCTGGTCAGCGTGGCAGCCAGTTCACCCCCGGTGAGTGACTCAGCGGTGGACATGGTGTGCCCACGCTCACGCAGAGCGTGATGCAACTCGCTCAAATGATCGGCCATCAGGCGGACGGGGTGCTGGTCTGGTCCCTGCTGGCGCGTTGCCTGATGAAATCCCGGACGAACTCAGCCCCAGAGGTGAGCGTGAGGATCACCGCACCAAGTAGTAGGAGGCCCGCAATCCACCACAGGACCTGCCCCGGGACCTCCCAGGCCCCATCCCACATCCCGAAGGGGATCGTGAAGCCGCCAAGGGCAACCGCTTGCAGGGTTGTCTTCACCTTGCCACTCCATTTGGCCTCCATCACCACATGCTTGGCGAATGAAAGCCTGGCCAGGGTGATTCCCCATTCCCGGATCAGGACGATGGCGGTCATGGTCCACCAGACCCAGGCCGGGAACAGCGGATGAATGATCGACAGGCCAACAAAGGCCATCCCCGTCATTGCCTTGTCCGCTATCGGATCGGCGATCTTGCCGAAATCAGTGACGAGGTTGTGCTTACGGGCCAGATCACCATCGATCTTGTCGGTGATCATCGCCACGGTGAAGATCACCAGGGCAATCCAGCGCCATTTCTCTGACTGGCCACCCTGATACAGCAGGGCCCAGCCGTATACGGGCACCAGCAGAATCCGCAGGGTGGTCAGCGCATTTGGGATATTCCAATTGCTCGGCTTCACATCGGTGCTCATGGGACCACGCTAGCGATCAGGTCGACACCCTCTGTCGCCACCACCCGGGCCCGGACAAAATCGCCAACCTGTGCTGCTCCCGCCTGCACCAGCGTAGATCCGTCAACCTCGGGTCCCTGGCTCTCACAACGGCCCTCAATGGCAGCACCCACTGACTCCACCAGCACCACTACCTCCTCGCCCACCCGATCCCGGGCACGCTGAGCGGTCAGTTCCTCAGCCAACTCAGAAATGTGACGGACCCGATCGGAAATTTCATCAGCATCAATCTTGCCGGGCAGGTCCACCGCCTCGGTCCCATCCTCATCGGAGTAGCCGAAGATACCGATCGCATCCAACTCAGCTTCCTGAAGGAAATCGCACAGGACCTGAAAGTCCTTCTCGGACTCCCCCGGAAAACCCACAATGAAATTGGATCGGATCCCAGCAGTTGGCGCTTTGGCCCGAACCCGTTGGAGCAGCCCCAGGAACTGTTCAGCATCACCAAACCGACGCATTCGACGAAGTATGGGACCTGAGGCATGTTGCATCGAGAGATCGAAATAGTCGGCAACTCCCTGCGTACCCGCGATTGCCTCGATCAGGGAATCCCGCATTTCCGCAGGTTGCAGGTAGGAGACCCTGACCCGCTCGATGCCAGACACTGCGGCAAGTTCAGGGATCACTGACTCCAACAACCGCAGATCACCCAGGTCCTTACCATATGAGGTTGAGTTCTCTGAAACCAGGAACAACTCCCGCACACCCTGTTCGGCCAGCCCTCTGGCCTCAGCCAGGATCTCATTTGGGCGTCGGGAGACAAAGGATCCCCTGAACATCGGGATCGCACAGAAGGTGCAGCGCCGGTCACAACCCGAGGCCAGTTTCAGGGCAGCCATCGGACCGCCATCAAGTCGGGTCCGTTCACCATGCCCGGGCAGATAAACCTCAGCCGAGCCGCGATCCACTGGCGTGATTGGCAGCAACTTGCGGCGGTCCCTTGGGGTGTGTGGATGCACCTTCTCACCAGCCAGGATCCCCTGGAGTTTCGCGGCAATCTCGGGGTAGGCATCAAAGCCCAGGACCGCATCAGCCTCAGGTAGTGATTCAGCCAGCTCTGAGCCATATCGTTCTGCCAAACAGCCGACAGCAACCACTGCCTGGGTCTGCCCTGATCCCTTCAGATCTGCGGCTGCCAACAGGGTGTCCACTGAGTCCTTCTTCGCCGCCTCCACGAAGCCACAGGTATTGACCATCACGGCTTCTGCGTCAGCAGGATCGGTCACCAGTTCGAAACCGCCCGCCAGCAGGCGTCCGGCCAGTTCTTCTGAGTCCACTTCATTGCGCGCGCAGCCAAGAGTGACCATGGCGACTTTGGCAGTGGGTTGGATCGATTCCTGGGAGTTCATTTGGGCCCAGTGTACGGAGCCCGGGCCGAACCAGAACGATCAATCGTCATACTGGGCTGGGCCGGGTCAGAAAACCAGCGAGCTGACTGGTCCCGCGGCACCCACTGGCCAGGTGGTCAGGACGTGCTCAGGGAGTGGGCAGAGAAATGGTGCGGTCGGCACCACCACCGGTTCGCGACACCGTCCCGATGTCCTTGCCCAGGAGTTTGAGGTGAACTGCTGAGCCGTGGCTGGCTGCCACGTTGAAGGGGGCATAACCAAATACCCGATGCGACTTCCCCGGCCCCAATCGGTCTGCCCAGATGATTCGGCCGTTCTTGTCCCGGACGACCACATCGCTGGCCCTACCCACTGACTGCACCGTCAGGGTTGCGATGCTGGATTGTGGGTTGGCTTCATCCACCGCGCTGCCGGCCAGTCCAACCGAATCCACCACCCCAGGAGCGGGGCTCAACACCTCAGTCGGTGGATCCGTCAGTATCTGGGCACCGGCCCAGACTGACCCGGTCACTACCAGTACGACGAGGACCAGCCCCCATTTCGGTGCCCCCCACGCCATGCTTCGACGTGGTTCGGCTACGCCCAACAGGTCAGACTCAAACACGGCTCGCACTCCAACAGGGGCCTGGGCATATCCGGAGTCATACAAATCGACCAGTTGCTCAGCATCCAGACCGAGGCGACGACTCACCGTGCGCAGGTGCCCACGCGCATAGAAATCTCCTCCACAGGCGGCGAAATCATCGGCCTCCATGCTTTCCAGGACATGTGCCCTGATCTGGGTCCGCTCACTGAGCGCCTCGATCGAGAGGCCAGCCTCCTGACGGGCCCGGTGCAACTGCGAACCAATGATGCCAGTTCGTCCGGGGTGGGTGTCACTCTGCTCCGGACCGGGCGGGTCTCCCGCATTGGTTTCGGTGGCACTAATCAGTGTGGGGAGAGTTGACTCCTCTGGGCGCGCCTCCCGCTGCCTGGGCCACTGCACTCCCTCCTCGGCAACCCTGTGCAGCACATCGATTCGCATGGACATCCGCGCCGAACGCACCGAACTGGTTTCCGGGAGTGATATGGGACCTGGATCGGGTGCTGCTACTTCCTCATGGACCTGATCCTGCTCCTGCACCTGGCTGAGCAGTTCAGGTGCTCCGTTGAGATCATCCAGCACCTCAATGGACGTGGGTGCCAGGTCAGCCAGGAAGGAACGGATGTCTGCCTGGTTGGTGATTGTGGTGAGTGTCAGTGGCACAGATACCTCGGCCCCATCCACTGGCAGAATCCTGATCCAGCCATCGCTGATCAACCCCGACCGGCCGCGCACCCGGACCTTATCGATCTCCAGCCAGGGAAGTCCGGTCCACGCAGTACCCCTCCGGATCCGGATCCCCGTTGGGTCAGCCACCAACAACGGGGCCCCCGCATCCCGAAGGGTGGCGAACTCGATTCCCGCAATCACGGCAAGCACCAGCACCGCCAACCAGTCCCAGACCGAGCCACCAGCGAGTGCTTTGCCCAACCAGGCCAGGGCCAGGACAAAGGCAATCACGCAGGTGATTCCCGCGATCCGGGCGTTGTGCCTGATGGTGAGCTCCCCACCCGACCCGGCTGCCTGCGCATCGGGGTCTGCTGGGTTGCCGCTGGTTGCGGTCACCGGAGACTGGCTCATTTCACTCTCCTTGCAGGGTCAACAACACCGCATCCAGGTCATCTGGTTTAACCAGTACGTCACGCGCCTTGGAGCCCTCACTGGGACCAACAACGCCCCGGCTCTCCAGGATGTCCATCAATCTTCCGGCTTTTGCAAAGCCGACCCGCAACTTGCGCTGCAACATCGATGTGGATCCAAACTGGGTTGAGACCACCAACTCGACCGCCTGGATCACCAGGTCCAGGTCATCTCCGATGTCATCATCGAGATCGCGTTTGGCGGCAGCCGGAGCAGTGACTTCCTCGACATATGTGGGTTGGAGTTGTTCCTTGCAGGACTTCACCACTGCGTGAATCTCCGGCTCCCCCACCCAGGATCCCTGAACCCGAACCGGCTTGCTTGCCCCCATGGGCAGGAACAATCCGTCACCCTGACCCACCAATTTCTCGGCCCCCGGTTGGTCCAGGATCACTCGGCTGTCTGCCAGTGAACTCGTGGCGAAAGCCAGCCGGGATGGCACATTGGCCTTGATCAGTCCGGTCACCACATCTACCGAGGGTCGCTGAGTGGCCAGCACCAGATGGATCCCGGCTGCCCGGGCGAGCTGGGTGATGCGGACGACACTGTCCTCCACATCCCTGGGAGCCACCATCATCAGGTCGGCCAGCTCATCCACAACCACCAGGAGATATGGATAGGGCGTCAACTTGCGTTCGCTACCGGGGGGTGCCTCGAGTTTGCCGTTGCGCACGGCTTTATTGAAGTCATCGATATGACGGAAGCCGAAGTTGGCCAGGTCGTCATAGCGCATGTCCATTTCCCGAACCACCCACTGCAGCGCCTCGGCAGCCTTCTTGGGGTTGGTGATGATTGGAGTGATCAGGTGCGGGATGCCGTCGTAGGCATTGAGTTCCACCCGCTTGGGATCAACCATGATCATCCGAACCTCATCGGGAGTTGCCCGCATCAGGATCGAGGTGATCATGGAATTGATGAAACTGGACTTTCCAGAACCGGTGGCTCCGGCTACCAGCAGGTGCGGCATCTTGGCCAGATTGGCCACTACAAAACCACCCTCGACATCCTTGCCCAGGCCGGCAATCATCGGGTGGGAATCCAGCCGCGCCGGATTGGAGCGCAGGACATCGCCCAGGGAGACAATTTCCTTGTCAGAGTTGGGAATCTCAACTCCAACTGCGGACTTACCCGGAATCGGGCTGAGAATCCGCACATCAGCAGATGCCACCGCGTAGGCGATGTTCTTCTGAATCCCACTGATCTTCTCGACCTTGACCGCAGGTCCGAGTTCAAGTTCATATCTGGTGACGGTGGGGCCACGGGTATACCCCGTGACCTGGGCATCGATCCCGAACTCTTCCAGCACCTGGGCCAGGCGTTCCACCACCTGGTCGGAGGCCTTGGACCTGGGCTTGTGCGGAGTGCCCGGCTTGAGAATGTCATTGCTGGGCAATGTGTAGGTTACGTCGCCGGACAGGGATAGTTGCTCCACCCGCTGTGGTAATGGGGAATGCGGCGGAGGCTGCAACTCCTCCTTGCTGGCAGCAGGTGCCACCTCTGGGGAGGCCACCGCAGCACCCGGGTCCGCATCCTCAATCCGGGCCTTCTTGCGCCGGTCCTTACGGGACAACTCCCGGTCCTCCAGCACTGGTGAGTCATAAGCAGGATCGCCCAGATCGGGATCGATCTCATCAGTCTCTGGTTGCTGGCCCCGCTTGGTTCGCTTCCTGGAAGGCAACCCTTCAGCTGAGGCCGCTTCATCCGCGGTTGTATCACCCTGAGCCTGGCGGCCAAGTAGCCGTTCCCGGAGTTCCCGGAAACGGACCGGGATCTGGTAGATGGGTGTAGCGGTGATCACGAGCAGACCAAATACTGCGATCAGGACCAGGAGTGGAACCACCAGATAGTTGGTCTTGAGCAGGTCCTGGAGCAATTTTGCCACCACGAAGCCGACTGCACCGCCAGCCTGCTGCAGGTTCTCTGTGTTCCCCAGACGGGGTTCTGGTGAACCATTGGAAATGTGGATCACTCCCAACACTCCCAACCCCAGTGCAGCCCATCCGATGACCTGGCGACCTGCTGGGCCATTGGCCTCGGGATCGCGCATATTGCGCCAGGCGACATAGCAAAGCCAGACCGGAACCGCCCATCCGGCCAACCCAACTGAGCCGGCCACTATGGTGCGGATTCCCGCAAAGAGCGATCCGGGCAATTGCCACCAAACCGCAGCAGCAACCGTGAAAGCC
This sequence comes from uncultured Marmoricola sp., assembly GCA_964600765.1. GTDB lineage: Bacteria > Actinomycetota > Actinomycetes > Propionibacteriales > Nocardioidaceae > Marmoricola. Next base: position 20,702 of record CAZRKI010000017.1, on the reverse strand, counting down.
AACCCGACCAACGCCAGGGAGGCTCCATCGCGCTTGTGCTCTGGATCCAGTTCCCGGGCTCCGTGACCAATCCTCCGGGCACCCGCACCCAGGGCGCCGGCCAGGCCCAGCCACACCGCCACCAGACCCCGGAACACTCCGGAGAAGAGCCGAAAAATGGGTCCGGGTCCATTGCGGACGGCTCGTGGAGCCGGCCTATTCGCTGCGGCCGACTTGCGGGAAGTCGATTTCTTGTTGCCTGTTTTCCTGCTCCCCGAACCAGACGCACGAGCCCTGGACCCGGTATTACCCGATCCAGTCCTGCGCGACCGCGTTGGGGAAGACGTACGGGTCGCCATGCTCGCAAACCTACTCGGCAATCACATCAGCCACATAAGCCCCACGCCGATTAATGGGCCACCAAAACCCCCGGTGTCTCCAGGGACCGCGTCCAATCAGACGGTGAAACCATTGGCTGGCACCTGAGCGGGCAATCGGAACCGGAAGGAACTGCCCACGCCGAGATCCGAATCCACCAGGATCTCCCCACCATTCATCTGCGCAATCCTTCGGGAGATGGCCAAGCCAAGTCCGGTGCCGGGGATGGACAGCACCTCCTGGTTGCTGGATCTGTTGAAAGCTGAGAACAGCTTCTGTTGATCAGCCTTGGAGATTCCGATCCCATGGTCGGTGACCCGAAGCTCCCGATAGGTCTCATTGCCATCCACTGAAATCTCGACCTTGCCACCGGAGCGGGAGTACTTCACCGCGTTGCTGAGCAGATTGATCACCACCTTGCCCAACTCCTCTGGATCCCCCAGCACCCAGTTTTCTGAGGAGACATGCTCCAGTTTCAGCTCAACCTGGTTTGCCTCAGCCTGGGCCCGGATCAACTCCACTCCATCCCCAACCACGTCATTGAGGTTGATCAGCCGCCGGTCGCCAATGTCAGCATGAAGCGCATGTGAATAGGTGAGCAGATTTGCCACCAGCCGATCCAGTCTCTGGGCATTGCGGCTGATTGCACTGATCGAGATGTCCCCATCATCTGCATCCTCCAACAACTCCACGTGTCCGATGATGGCTGTCAGAGGAGTCTTGAGTTCGTGGGAGATCGTGGCGATGAGCTCAGTGCGATATCTGTCCAGTGCCTGTAGTTCTTCCACGAGCTGACGTTCCCGCTCCAACAGCCGCCAGTTGGCCACCACCCGGCCCAGGTTCCGGCCCAGGTCCTCAGCGGCATCGAGTTCTGGTTGATCCCAGTAGGCTCCAGGATCACTCCTGCCCAGGGTCACGTACCCGTAGTACTGATTTCCCACCAGGATTGGGCAGAGCAGACAGGTGGACAACCCCATCGCCTGCATCGTTGCCCGCCCTTGTTCAAAAATGCTTCCAACCGGGTCAATAGCACCATCCTCCAACCGGACCTCGATCGGTTGGCGAGAGGAAGCTGCCACCCGCGCCACTTGGTCAGCAACCCACCGACTCTGGTGGTCAGGAGGACTGGGCGGAATTATGAAGATCGAGGAGAGTATGAAGATCGAGGAGAGATCGTCCTCCCCAGAGCGCAGGATCCGGATTCGGAACATGTCCACATCGAATTGTTTGTTCAGTTCCGGCCCATGATCACGGAGGGTTTCCTCCAGGTTGTCCAACTCACTCACTTCAGCCAGGGCTCTGATGGCGTTGCCAAGTCGCAACCTTTTACCGAGCAGGCTTCTGGTTTGCAGATTGTGCAATGCCAATCCGGCCTGTGCCGCAAAGGCATCCAGAAGATCCTGGTCTTCCTTCCCTGGAGGACCGGCATCCGGTGACATGAGTACCCCAAGGCAACCCAGCATGACCCCATCTGCATTGAGTAGCGGGTTACAGAGGAATCTGGATCTGGCCCCCTCTCCCAGATGTGCCGTCACCTGTGAATCCGCTGCCATCGAGAAGAACAATTCAGCGCAGTTTGGTGACTCTGAGCAGACCACTGCCGAGTGACCCAGTTCAGCTGATAGACCGGTCAATTCAGCGCAGGCCGCCGTTGGTCCGGCAGCTGCGGTGATGGCCAACTTGTTCCCCTGCACCTCTGAAATGAAGGCAAGTTCGTGACCCAGGATCTCAACCACCCCGGAGGTGATCTCGTTCAATACCTCGGGCAGGTCTGCTGAGGAGTTGACGCGCAGCATCAACTCCGACAGACGGCGAAGTCCTTCCGCCTGTCGAATATCAACAGGTGGGGTCATGGCAGTATCCAGCCTTGGTTCGGGGCAGTTCCCTGAGATTCTAGAAAAGCGAACCCCCAGATGTGGCGGAATTCCGGCAAACTCCCTGAGCAACCCGGGCGGACGGGAACCCCGATCAGGGAATCAACCAGAGAACCAGCAGCCAAACCGGGAGACCGAACACCAGGGCTGCAATTGCCCAGATCCCCAGCGCTTGCCCCCTGCGGGAACCAGTTGTCGTCCGCAGATTTGCCAGTCTCTGCGGGATGGCACTGAAGGCCACCGAGATCTCCTGTTGGGTGGCACTGATCTCATCCAGAATTGCCATTGCTTCCACCAACGATCGACACGAAGTAGCAGCACAAGCCGATCGGTCCGCCAGAATTTCCACCAGGATTCCGACCTCCCGGGCGGCGATGGCACCACCCATGACTCGCGGAAAGGCTCGATCCAGCACGGCAAAGGCCTCAAGGAGCAGGTCGTGTCGGGCAATCAGGTGCGCCCGCTCATGAGCCAGTACCGCAGCCAGTTGGTCCCTGCTCAGATGCTCCAGTGCACTGCTGGCAAGGACAATCCGGGCACTTCGCCAGGCAGGCAGACAGTAGGCAACCGGCAGTGTCGATTCGACCACCCGGACATCAGCAACCACAGCATGATCAAGGCTATTTCCCAGCAGATCAACCAGATCGCGATGTCGTTTACGAATACTGCGCAGGCGCCTACCCACCCGATACCCAGATACCAGAAGCCTGATCAGAACCAGGCCGGCCAGAAGTGCGGCCAGGGCCGAGATGAAGTGGATCCAGGTGGGGACATCCGGGCGCAGCCATAAAGACACTGCAAGTACTCCGCCACCCAGCGCGGCCAACACGCCACCCAACGCCAGGGCCTGCCAGAGAACCAGGGTGGCTACCGGGGTGGCGCGCAACCGGGCCCGCTCCTGGAGAAACATCGGCAACGCAGTGGAGTAGAGCAGGGAAACCACGGCGAGAAGGATTGGGATCAACAACTCCAGTGACGCAACCCGCGTGGTTTCTCCAAGAACAAACTGAGTGCTGTTTCCAAGACCAAACTGCGTGCTGTTTCCAAGACCAAACTGTGTGATGTTTCCAGGAGCATTGCCGGCCATTAGCCGACTTCGCCATCCATCTGTTCCAGTGCGGCTCGGATTGCCTCTCGATCAGTTGTGGATGCGCCCCTGACAAAGGCCAACAGGGTTAGATCCCTGGCATCTGCTGAGAACTCGCCCAGCACTGAATGCATCAACTCCACGGTCATCTCGTGGCGAGTATGCACACAGCGGTAGTGAAAGGCACGACCCATCTTGCAGCGTTCCACGATCTGCTTGGCTGCCAGCCGATCCAGCACAGTCATCACCGTGGTGTAGGCGACCGCGCGCGCCTGGGACAACTCGGTGTGGATGTCTCGCACGCTCAGCCATTCGTTGGGATCACGCGGATCCTGCGACTCCCCCCACAGGACTTCAAGGATGGCACGCTCCAGGTCGCCAAACTGAGCCCTGCGCGAAATCGACATGGGTTCATCGTAACGCCCCCACGCAATCCAATTACTACAATATGTAGTAAGTTGGCCGGGATACACATTCCACGCCGCAAATCATCTGCGAGGAGACTCCATGGATGTTACCGAGATAGCCAGATGGCAGTTTGGCATCACCACGGTTTACCACTTCTTGTTCGTGCCGATCACCATTGGCCTGAGCGCCATCATTGCCTCCTTTCAGTTGATGTGGCTCAGGACCAACAGCGAGCAATATCTGAGGCTGACCAAATCCTTCGGGAAACTCTTCCTGATCAACTTCGCCATCGGTCTGGTAACCGGGATCGTGCAGGAGTTTCAGTTCGGCATGAATTGGTCGGACTATTCCAGATTTGTGGGAGACATCTTCGGAGCGCCGTTGGCAGTGGAGGCCCTGCTTGCCTTCTTCCTGGAATCAACTTTCCTGGGTCTTTGGATCTTCGGTTGGGATCGACTACCCCGTTTGCTCCATGCATCCTGCATGTGGATAGTCCATCTGGGCACCCTGGCTTCTGCCTACATGATCCTGGCGGCAAACTCCTGGATGCAACATCCCGTGGGGCTGCGGATCAACCCAGAACAAGGCCGAGCCGAACTGACCGATTTCTGGGCAGTCCTGTTCAACAAGGTGCAGTTGGTGACCTTCCCGCACGTGGTGTTCTCCGCATACGCAACCGCCGGGGCGTTCGTCCTGGGTGTCGCTGCCTATCTCTACTTCCGTAACCAGACACCTGACGCGGATCGGCCCATGTACCTCAAGGCAGTTCGGATTGGGGCAGCCTGGTTGATGGTGGCTGGCCTGGGAGTCGCCGTCAGCGGGGATATCCAGGGCAAGATCATGACCGAGGTCCAACCCATGAAAATGGCAGCAGCGGAGGGGCTCTATGAGACCACTTCATCGGCCCCGTTCTCGGTCCTCTCCATCGGAACACTCGATGGGTCCCAGGCGACCAATCTGATCGAGGTGCCCGGGATGCTCAGTTTCCTGGCCACCGGAACCCTCGATGGAGAGGTCAGGGGAATCAATCCCCTTGAGGAGCAGTACCGAGCTGAATTCGCGGGCAACAGGCTGACCGAATCCGATTCCTACAAACCGATCATTCCAGTGACCTACTGGAGTTTCCGGTTCATGATGGGCTTTGGATTCTTCGCGGCCGCTGGAGGCGCGCTGATCCTCTTCCTGACCCGCAAGGGACGTCAGCCAACGAGCAAGTGGTTGGGCAGGCTGGCCATCTCACTGCCAATCGTGATGGTGTTGGCCAATTCCTGGGGCTGGATCTTCACCGAGATGGGGCGCCAGCCATGGGTGGTCTTTGGCTACATGACCACGGCAACCGGAGTCTCCCCGGGTGTTTCGGTGTTTGAGGCCTGGACTTCGTTGATCGTTCTCACCCTGCTCTACGGAGTACTGGCAGTGATTGAGTTCGGCCTGCTGTGGCGCTACCTGAAAGCAGGAGCCGATCCCTTCCAGGAGCCCCCGAACCCGGGCAGGACACCAACTGATGACGATGCCCCATTGGCTTTCGCCTACTAAGGGAACAGGAATACCACCATGGAACTCACCACTATCTGGTTCGCACTGATCGCCATCTTGTGGATTGGCTACTTCACCCTGGAAGGCTTCGACTTCGGGGTTGGCATGCTGATCCCGGTCCTCGGTCGAACTGAGAAGGAAAAGCGGGTGATGTACAACTCGATTGGCCCGGTCTGGGACGGAAACGAGGTCTGGCTGCTCACAGCTGGCGGCGCCACCTTCGCGGCCTTCCCGGAGTGGTATGCCACCTTGTTCAGCGGCTTCTTCCTCCCCCTGCTCCTGATCCTGGTCGCGTTGATCGTGCGCAACCTGGCCTTCGATTACCGCGGCAAGAAGGACAGCGTGACCTGGCGGCGCAACTGGGACCTGGCCGCAATCATTGGCTCGTATCTTCCCGCTCTGCTCTGGGGTGTTGCATTCGCCAACATCGTGGCGGGAATCCCAATGAAAGCCAACCCCAATGGGCACGGCGCCCTCTTCGATGGGAACCTGTTCACCCTGCTCAATCCATATGCCCTGCTTGGTGGCGTAGTGACCCTAACCCTGTTCCTGACTCATGGAGCCATGTTTCTCGCCCTCAAGACCGATGGGGAGATCCGGCATCGCGCCCGTGCGCTGGCGGTGCGGATGGGCCTGGTTGCTGCAGTCGTGGCTGTGGTCTTCATGGTGTGGACCCTGGCCAAGGCATCCTGGGAAGTCCCCTCGGCCATCGTGTTCGGCCTGGCTGCGGTTGCCCTACTTGGTGGGATCCTGATGGCCTCCAGGGGACGGGAGGGCTGGGCATTCACCGGCACCTTCATCGCGATTGCCCTTGCGGTGGCCGCCTTGTTCAGCGTGCTGTTCCCGGCAGTTCTTCCCGCCAGCAATGACCCCAGTTTGTCGCTGATGGTCGCCCATGACCCGGCGGTTGGCATCTCTGCTGCTTCATCGGCCTACACCCTGAAGGTGATGACCTGGGTGGCTGTGATCTTCACTCCCATTGTGCTGATCTACCAGGCCTGGACCTATTGGGTGTTCCGCAAGCGGATTGCCACCCATCACATCCCTGACGTGGATGTGCCACACACAGTGAGTGTCTGATCCCAGGACCGGAATCTTGAAGCCACTGGATCCCCGGATCCTGCCCTATCTCCGGCCGGCACGAGCCGCGCTCGCCATGGTGCTGGTCAGTTCCACCGTGAGTGGAGTGGCCACGATCGCCCAGGCATTCGCCCTGGGACATTTGGTGGTGGAAGTACTGCAGGACCCCTCAGGTGGGAACTGGCAGCAGCAAATATGGTGGTTGTTGATTGCCACTGTGATCAAGGCGATGGCATCGGGAACAGCAAATCTCGCCGCCTCTCATGCTGCCGGCCGGGTTGGCGTTGGACTCAGACACCAACTATTGGAGCACGCCTTGCGCCGGCCCAACCGGGCCAAGTCGGACCACTCAGTTGGCGAACTGAGCCTGCTGGCCACCAGAGGCGTGGTCGCGACAGAGCCCTACTTCACCAGGTATCTACCTGCTCTGGTGCTGGCACTGCTACTGCCTCCACTCACCGTACTGGCCATCGCCTCGCAGGATCTCTGGTCAGCTGTGATCGTGCTCTGCACCCTCCCCCTGATCCCGATCTTCGCAGTACTGATCGGGTTGGCCACCAGGGACCGGGCTGATCGCCAGTGGCGCACCCTTAACCAATTGGCCGGGTACTTCCTGGATGTGGTCAAGGGCCTGCCTACTCTGGTCGCCTATCGACGGGCCCGGCCCCAGATCCATCGAATCAAGGCCATCACAGACCAATATCGCCGAACCACACTGGACACCCTTCGGATCGCCTTCGTGTCCTCCGCTGCGCTGGAGTTGATCGCCACCATCTCCGTGGCATTGGTGGCAGTCACAGTGGGACTGCGCCTGGCACATGGCAACCTGGACTTTGCCACTGCTCTCATCGTGCTACTGCTGGCTCCCGAGGCCTATTGGCCATTGCGCAGGGTCGGTGCAGAGTTCCATGCCGCCGCAGAGGGAACCACCACCTTCGAACAGATCCGGAAGGTCCTCGACCAGAGTTCAGGAGATCGGGCCAGTGCTCCCCCACGGCAGGGTGTCCACGATGGGCTGGAACTCAGGGGGGTGTGCTTCAGCTACGGGGACAACCAGATCCTGAGCGATGTTACGACGTACCTACCCAGCACTGGGCTGACTGTGATCACCGGACCCAGTGGGTGTGGCAAGTCCACGCTGCTGGAGATTCTCTCGGGAGAACTGGCACCTGATCATGGCAGCGTGACCGCTGCCGGAGTTCAGCCCGGCCAGGACGACTGGTCCCACCAGGTTGCACATGTGGGTCAGCGTCCCTGGATCAAATCCGGAACGGTCGCGGACAATGTCCGCATCGGATCCCCGATGGCCACCCCCGAACAGGTCCGGGAAGCCCTGGATCGGGTGGGCCTTGGCCTGCAACCAGATGCCCAGGTCGGTGAGGACGGACGGTTGCTCTCGGCTGGGCAGCGAGCCCGACTGGCCCTGGCCAGGGTGGTGATTTCATCCCGACCATGGGTGATTCTGGATGAACCCACTGCCCATCTTGATCAGAAAACCGAGGAGAGCCTGCTTCAGACCCTTCGGGAGTTGGCCACCGAACGGGCCGTCATCACAGTGGCCCATCGGCCTGCCCTGATCGAAGCAGCTGACCTGACCCTGCCGTTGCCACCCCGTAATCGCGAACCGGTTGGCAACCAGGCACCAACCATTCCCACCGCCAGCAGCACACCCGTCGCCGAGCTGGTGCCCTCACCTGAACCCGGCAGGAACCTGACCCGCGCCAAATCACTACTCGGCGGATTTCTCGCCACCATGGCGTCCTCATTCGGGGTGGCCCTGACCGCCACTGCTGGGTGGCTCATCGCTCGGGCTGCGGAGCAACCACCCATCCTGTATCTGATGGTGGCCATCGTTTCAGTGCGGATGTTCGGCCTGGGTCGACCTGCCTGGAGCTATGCCGAACGGTTGGTCACTCATGACTCTGCACTCAGGCAATTGGCTGCCTACCGCGCCAGTGTTTATGAAGTACTGATCCCACTCACCCCAGCCCGACTGGGACGTCGGAGGGGTGACCTGCTGGCCTCGATAGTTGATGACGTTGATGCACTGGTGGATCACCAACTCCGGGTACGGCAACCAGTGATCGCCTGGCTGGGCACCACCACCCTTGCGACTGCGGTTGCTGCCCTGGTCTGGCTTCCGGCAGCCTGGCTGGTGGGCATCGCCTCACTGGTGGGCGGCACCCTGGTCTGGTTGGTTGCCCGAATGGCGGCCAGCCGAACTGAACCAATCAAGGTAGCCGCCCGGGCTGAGCTTTCCGCTGCTGTGGTGGAGACTCTGACCCACGCACCCAGCCTGCGATTGTGGAACCAGGAGGAAGTGGCGGTTTCAGCGGTGGATCTGATTGGCCGCAAGGCAGCCCGGGCCAGCGATCAAACCAATGTGGGACTGGCCAGCGCCAGGGCTCTTGCTCTTGTTGTCGGAGCGATGGGAGCAATAGGCATCGCATTTGGCGGCGTCACTGCTCTGGTCGATAACACACTCTCGGCCCCGATGCTGGCCCTGTTGATCATGATTCCAATTGCACTGGTTGATGTGCTCTCCCCACTTGCCGATGCCGGAAGCCTTTCTGTGCACACTACGGCAGCCCGCAACCGGGTTTCCGATCTGGAGCGGACCCAACCAGCAGTTACCGACCCCAGCGTTTCCGTGGGTTGCACTGGGCCCGCATCGATCCGCCTGGACGAGGTCAGTACGGGATGGGACCAGACAACGGTGATCAATGGGCTCAGCTTGAATATCCCTCCTGGTAGACACCTGGGCGTGGTCGGGCCATCTGGATGTGGCAAGTCGACGCTGGCCGCGCTGCTGCTCAGGTTCCTGCCAACCCACAGTGGTAGCTATCTGTTGGGGGAACAGGATGTCGTCGATCTGACTGGCGATGAAGTCCGACGCAGGATCGGTTTGGTTGATGACGATCCCCATGTATTCGCATCCAACGTTGCTGAGAACATCCGGCTGGCCAGGCCAGGCGCGACTGATGCTGAATTGGTCGCGGCATTGGGTGCGGCCCACCTGAATCTCTGGATCAATGAACTACCGGCTGGACTCGACACCCGAATAGGTGAGGGCGGAGTTCAGGTGTCAGGTGGTGAACGGGCTCGAATCGGGTTGGCCAGGGCTATCCTGGCCGACCCCCCAATTCTGGTGCTGGATGAACCGACAGCTCACCTGGATACCGCAACTGCTCAGGGGGTGACTGATGATCTACTGCGGGCCAGCAGCACCAAATCACTGGTTTGGATCACCCACACCGAGGTGGGCCTGGACCAAATGGATCAGGTGTTGGAAATGAACGACCCAGCTGGTCTCCCTGAGTCGCTTGCCGGCTCAGTACTGGTCAGGCCTCGATAACCACTGGAACGATCATGGGGCGGCGGCGATGGGTATTACTCACCCACCGGCCGATCACCCGGCGTACGGTCTGCTGCAACTGGTGAGTGTCCTCCACGCCCTCACTGATTGCCTTGTTCAGGGCAGCGATGATCGGTTCCTTGATCTCAGCAAAAGTTTCATCCTCAGCGAAACCGCGGGCATGTACCTCTGGCCCACTGAGCACCCTTCCGTTCTGGGAATCCACCACCACGATCACCGAGATGAATCCTTCTTCACCCAGGATCCGGCGGTCCTTCAGCGAGCTCTCAGTCAGGTCCCCAACCGAGGCACCGTCAACGAAGACATAGCCGCAATCAACCTTGCCGGTTATCCGGGCAACCCCGTCGATCAGATCGACCACAACCCCGTCCTCAGCAACCACCACTCGGTCCTGGGGGATACCAGTGGCCACCGCCAACTCGGCATTCGCACGCATATGCCTGATCTCGCCATGCACTGGAAGCACATTTCGCGGTCTGACAATGTTGTAGCAATAGAGGAGTTCACCAGCGCTGGCATGCCCACTTACGTGCACCAGCGCATTCCCCTTGTGAACTACCGTTGCCCCCAACCGGGAGAGCCCATTGATCACGCGGTAAACGGCATTCTCATTGCCCGGAATCAGCGATGACGCCAGTACGACCGTGTCCTGGGCATCAAGGGTGACGAAATTGTGGTTGTGCTGAGCGATTCGGGCCAGCGCCGACAACGGTTCACCCTGTGATCCCGTGGAGATCAGGACCTGCTGGTCAGTGGGCAACTCAGCCAGAGCCTTGGCCTCCACCAGTAGCCCGGGCGGCACCTTGAGATAGCCCAACTCCTGGGCAATCGCCATGTTGCGGACCATTGATCTGCCGACATACCCGACTTTGCGGCCATGCTCGGCAGCAGCATCCATGATCTGCTGCACCCGATGCACATGCGAGGCAAAGCAGGCCACGATGATCCGACCCTGTGAGTTGTGGAAGACCCGATCAAGTACCGGGGTGATGTCCTTCTCCGCTGTGGTGAATCCGGGCACCTCTGCGTTCGTGGAGTCGGTCATGAAGAGATCGACACCCTCATCACCCAGCCTGGCAAAACCCCTCAGGTCAGTGATCCGGCCATCGAGGGGCAGTTGATCCATCTTGAAATCGCCCGTGTGCAGAACGAGTCCTGCGCCTGTCCGAATCGCCACCGCCAATGCATCCGGAATCGAATGATTGACGGCAATGAACTCCAACTCAAAGGGCCCAAAGCTGACCCGATCCCCCTCACGGACAGTTTCCTGAACCGTGTTCTTCAAGCGATGCTCCCGAAGCTTCGAGCTGAGGAATGCCAGGGTCAACTCTGACCCCACCAATGGGATGTCCTGCCGCTCCCGAAGCAGGAAGGGGACCGCACCGATGTGGTCCTCATGCCCATGGGTGAGCACCAGAGCCTCAACACAGTCCAGACGATCGCGGATCACATCAAAGTCCGGCAGAATCAGATCGACACCCGGGTGGTGCTCATCAGGGAAGAGCACCCCACAATCCACGATCAGCAACCGTCCGTCGTACTCGAAGACAGTCATGTTGCGACCAACCTCACCCAGTCCACCCAGCGGGATTACCCGTAGGCCTCCCTCAGCAAGGGCGGGTGGTGGCGAGAGTTCGGGATGGATATGGCTCATGCAGTTGATTCCTCAGGACTTCTCAGAGCACGCCAGCAGCTTGCAGGCCAGCCTTCATGGTGGATACTTCTTCTTGGGTCAATTCCACTTGCGGAAGTCGTACCCTGCGGTTGTCCAGCACGCCAATCAGTTCCAGGGCCGCCTTGGCTGTGGTGGCGCCATAGTTGGTCGCCCCCATAATGGCTTCGATCGCAGGGAGTTGTTGAGCGAAAGACGCCCGAGCGGCAGCGAGATCACCCTGCTCCATATGGGTGACCATCTCCCTGATCTCATTACCAAGTACATGGCCAACTACCGAAACCACACCACAGGCCCCCATGGCCAACCAGGCCAGGTTGTTGGCATCGTCTCCGGAGTACACGGCCAGGCCCAACTCGTTCGCCAGCCGGAACCCCTGAGCCAGGTCCCCCACCGCTTCCTTGACCGCAATCACGTTTTCGTGCTGGCTGGCCCGTTGGTAAACCTCAAAAGGAATCCGCAGGCCGGTTCGCCCGGGCACGTCATACAACATCACCGGAACCTGTGATGCATCTGCGATCTTCTGGAAGTGAGCCAGAATGCCCTCGGGAGCTGGCTTTGAGTAGTAGGGCGTGACCAGCAGGACCCCATCGGCACCAATGCCATTGACCTGTTCGGTGAGCTCCAGGGAGTGCCGGGTGTCATTGGTACCAACCCCAGCAACGATTTTGAGCCGGTCACCCACGGCATCCCGGACAGCTCGCAGGAGCTCTCCGTCCTCCTGGGTGGTCGTGGTCGGGGACTCACCAGTGGTGCCCGAAACCACCACCCCGTCGTGACCGGAATCAGCCAGGTGGACCGCAACCCGAGCAGCTGCCTCCAGGTCCAGGGAACCATCAGGAGCAAATGGGGTCACCATGGCGGTGAGCACCCGGCCGAAGGGAGCCTGTGGGAGTGTCATGCCCCCAAGGTTATCGCCAGTGCTCAGCGACGCTGCAGCCACACGAACTCATAACCGTCATGCGGCTCCCTACGGAACTCCTGCCAGTCCTCGTTTGGGTACTCCGGATAGCGGGTGTCACCCCTGGGTGATTGATGGACTTCAGTGATGATCTGCTGGTCTGCCAACGGCAATGCCTCTGCATAGATCTGGGCGCCACCGATCACCATCGCGTCCCCCTGCGTAACCTCGGCAAGTGCAGCGGGCAGGTCATGCACCACCGTCACACCTTCTGCAGTCCAGTTCTGATCACGAGTGAGCACTACGTTCTTGCGATTCGGCAAGGGGCGTCCGATTGACTCGAAAGTATTTCGCCCCATCAACACGGTGTGCCCTGAGGTGACCTCCCGAAAATGCTTGAGGTCCTCCGGGATCGACCATGGGATCTCCCCATCGTGGCCAATCACACCATTGTCGGCCACTGCCACCACAAGCACCACCCGTGGCGATCGGGACTCAGTCTGGTCGTGATCGGTCATACGGCGATCGGGGCCTTGATCACCGGGTGTGGGTCATATCCCGATATTGCGATGTGCTCGAGGTCGAAGCCATCAATGGTCCTGATGCTGGAATCCAGGGTCAGTACCGGAAGCGATCGGGGTTCCCGGGTGAGCTGGAGAGCAGCCTGCTCCTGATGGTTGTCATAGAGATGGGCATCACCAATCGTGTGCACGAAGTCCCCCACCCCCAGACCGGTCACCTGGGCCACCATATGGGTGAGCAGCGCATATGAGGCGATATTGAAAGGCACGCCCAGGAAAACATCCGCTGAGCGTTGATAGAGCTGGCAACTGAGCCGATCCCCATCCGGCCCGGGGGCAACATAGAACTGAAACATCGTGTGACAGGGAGCCAGGGCCATCTCCGGGATGTCAGCCACATTCCAGGCGGAAACAAGATGGCGCCTGGAGTGTGGGTCATGACGGATCTGATCGATCACTTCGGCCAACTGATCAATATGGCGTCCATCCGGCGTCGGCCAGGAACGCCACTGGTAGCCATAAATCGGTCCGAGGTCTCCATTCTGGTCAGCCCATTCATCCCAGATGGTCACCCCCCGGTCCTGCAGCCATTTGACATTGGTGTCCCCCCGCAGGAACCACAACAACTCAGCAAACACGGAACGGGTGTGAACCTTCTTGGTGGTCACCAACGGGAAGCCCTCGTTGAGGTTGAACCGCATCTGGTGGCCGAACACGCTGCGAGTACCGGTCCCGGTGCGATCAGGCTTGGCCACACCATCGTCAAGGATGCGTTGGAGAAGGTCTAGGTATGCCTGCATGAGGGCAGATTACCTGCCGCTCAGTTGGAGTTTGCGGAGATCTCCTGGTGGGTCCGTTGGCGCACGATTGGTGGGACCACTGGTTGGTGCAGGTAGACGTTGGGTCGCCGGGCCCGCTTGCCGAATACCAGCACTATTGGGTCCAGGCCATGCAGTCCGATCCGAATCCCCTCAGCCTCACTCTCGCCATACCAGGCCAGGGTGCCAACCACGCCGGAGGAACCACTCTCATCACGGGAACGCACCATGAAGACCTTCCCGAGGAGACTCGGGTTCAGGTCGCTTGGTGAGATTGGTTTCCATTCGCTCATGACAATGGCCACTGTGCTCCTCCACAGCACCAGAACCCGGGATTGGACGATTCAACATGCCGGCCGGTCTAGGTATCTGTTGATGTGGGTGGGTCACCTGCTGCTCAGCCCGGGTTTGGTTGACTGTCCCCATGACCACCCCCGATCCCTCCGGTAGCCCGCCTCCCCAGGGTGGAGCCGACGTCTCGGTTCGGGTCGCCTGGAGCGATGATGCGCCGGCTATTGCCAGAGTTCAGGTAGCTGCCTGGAAACTGATCTACCAGGAGGTCCTGCCCAAGCAGCTCCTGGATCAACTCGATCCCGATGAGATCGCAATGGGTTGGGCTGCTGCCATGTCACGGCCACCAGATGCCCGCAATCGACTGTTGGTTGCCCTGGAACGCAACGTCGTTCGCGGTTTTTGCGTCACTGGGCCCAGCACCGACCCGGATTCAGATCCCATCGCCGTTGGCGATCTCTCAGACCTGACCATCGACCCGGAGCATTTCGGCAAGGGACACGGGTCCCGACTGATCCAGGCAGCAGTGGACACCCTGGCTGCTGACCGGTTCCAGTTGGTGAACGTCTGGGTGAACAGCGCAGCTGATGATCTGCGTCGCTTTCTGGAGAGTGCGGGTTGGGCACCGGACGGAGCGCACCGGACCCTGGAACTGAGCACCGGCGGCAATCAGGTCAAGCAGATCCGGTTGCATGCAGCCATTGACGGCTGAACAGCATTCAGCCCAGGTCCAGGAAGTTCTCCAGCCCCACGGTCAAACCCGGGTTGCTGCCAATCGCGCGCAGACCAGCCAGTACACCCGGAGTGAATGAGGCCCGATCCATTGAGTCATGGCGAATGGTCAGCGTCTCCCCGGGTCCTCCAAGGATTACTTCCTGATGGGCCACCAAACCCCTGATCCGAAGCCCGTGCACCCGAATGCCACTGACCTCAGCCCCGCGGGCACCAGGAAGCTCGGTGGAAGTTGCATCAGGCGGTGCTCCCAAACCAGCTGACTGGCGGGCAGCGGCAATAAGTTCCGCCGTACGGCGCGCTGTACCCGAAGGCGCATCAGCCTTGTCCGGGTGATGCAACTCAACGATCTCCACCGATTCATAGAATGCAGCTGCGCGGGCGGCGAAGTCCATCATCAGGATGGCGCCGATCGAGAAGTTGGGGGCAATCAGGACGCCACTGGTGGGCGCAGCCCCCAACCAAGTACGCAACTGAGCCAGACGCCCCTCATCAAAACCAGTTGTGCCCACGACCGCATCAATACCGTGGGTGACACAGAAACTGAGGGTGTCCATCACCGCATCGGGATGGGTGAAGTCCACGATCGCCTCAGCCCCACTGCTGGTCAGCTGATCCAGGGAGTCCCCGAGATCGATCCGGGCCACCAACTCCAGGTCAGAGGCCTGGGATACCGCCTCACAGACCTCGCGGCCAACCTTGCCACCGGCACCAACAACTCCAACCCGCAATGCACTCACCCAGCCAAATCTAGTGCCTACTTGCCTACCCGCACGTCGTGGCTTGCCGCAGTTCAGTTGCGCTGATGAAAGGTGATGCCATCAGGCCCTGTTTTGTGGTGGTAATGGGGATCGTGGATTCGACGATGGTGAAATCCACAAAGCGGGATGGCATCGGCAAGATTCGTGGTTCCGTTGTGGGACCAGGGTTGTCGGTGATGGAGTTCGCACCAGGAGTAGGGGCGCTGACAACCATCTGCTGCACAGGTTGAGTAGTTGGTCGCGAGGGCGACCCGTTGCGCTTCGGTGAAGAGTCGGGAGGTTCGGCCAAGATCCAGTGGCTGGGAGGCTCCGTTGAGGACGGCGGGGAGAATGCCGGCTCCGCAGGCCAGGCGGCGGGCCTCGCTGGCGGATATCTCAGCTCCGGTATCGAGATGGGCAGCCTGGAGTGCGTCAAGAAGAGCTGCCTGGGTGACCGTGACGATCACGGTGGCGGCGACCTTGCCATGCAGGTGATCTGTCGGCAGATGATCGATGAGTTCACAGAATGCCTCTCCGCGAGCCCGGTCGTAATCAGTGCGGATCTCAACGGATCCGGACTGGTCCTTGGTAGCGCCAAGTCGAGCACGACGAGGCGCGGTCAGCGAGTGCAGTACCTTGCGGAGTAGGTGGCCCTGAGCCGTGGGGACAGTGAAGTGGCCACTGATGGTCCCATCGGCGTTGTCATGCAGGGAGAGGCGGGCCCGGTTGTAGGCGTCAGTCTCCTCAGCGTGCAGCAATTGGTTTTCATGCGCATCAACCACGGCTTTATCGGGCTCAATCGTCGCGAGAGCGTCTCGCGACCCGTCGTAGCTGATCTGGGGCAAGGCTCTGTGCCCTGGCGACGAGGTCATCTTCGACGGCGGTCACCTCGGCCGGGGTCAGGTGGTTGGGCAGCTGGTTGGTGGCCTGGACGATCACCTTGGCGTGCTCAGGAGATAGCACGCCTTCAGAAAGCGCTCTGCTGGTCGGGCGGGAGGGCACCTTGGGGTCGTGAAGTGCGGTCGCGAGTTTGACGTCGGAGGCCGCGCGGGCACCACCCGTGTGGGTGCGGCAGGCCAGCCATGAGGAGGTGTCGGCCATTCCGGTGCGTACTGCAACCCGGGCTGCGTCTGCAGCCGTGACCACCGACAACTTGACCGCTTCCAGGCGCCTGACTGCCCGATCAAGCTCTACCAGAGTCTGATCCGGGTCAACACCAACCAACCTGTTCGTCAGACCATCGATGACCCGATGCAACTCATCCAGAGCAGTCCCCGATAGCACCCCAACTGAGGCGTGATGATCGAGGAGTTTGCCGTTCATGAGTTCACTCTATCTCGAACATGTGTTCGAGTCAAGGGTTTTCTGAATCCACCTCCGGCGGAAGCGTTCGTTCTTACCCTGGATGGTGGGCTTGTAGGACTTGCCTGAAATCGGCTCGACGCCGAACGTCATCAGGTGGGCGATGAACTGGCCGCGGATGCCCAGCGGGAGAGGTTGAGCGCCCTGTCGTTGTCCGATAGCAGCCGCTGTGAACCCCGGGTACGGCAACGGCCTTGTCGACATACCCAGTCAATGCGAGCCACTGCCGCCTTGGCAGTCCTAGGTCTCCAGGGAAGGGTCCGTGGGACCGATGGTGGCCAGGGATTGGGGTTGGGCATACAACTTGCTGGCCAACTCGTTGACCTCAGCGATGGTCACTGACTCAACTGCATCCAGGATCTCGTCGATGGCGATGACACCGCCCTGGAACAACCAGGACTCCCCCAGCCGGGTCATCCGGGACATGGTGTCCTCCAGGCCCAACACGGTGCCACCCCGGGCCTGTCCCTTCGCACGGGCGATCTCCTCTTCGGTGAAACCATCGCGGGCCACCTTGGCCAACTCCTCGCGTACGACGCGCAGCAGCTCGGGAGCCTTGGCTGGCAGACAACCTGCGGTCACCCCAACCGTTCCCGCATCTGAATAGCGCGAGGCGAATGAGTAGACCGAGTAGGCCAGCCCCCGCCGTTCCCGCACCTCCTGGAACAAGCGCGCACTTGAGCCACCGCCCAGTGCAGCGCTCATGATCCCCAACGCATAACGCCGGGGATCGGATCTGGTCAAACCCTGCATGCCGAGGATGACACTGACCTGCTCAAAGGCCCGACTCTGGTGCACCTGACTCACCCGGAAGGGACGAGGGCGGGCAGCAAGCCGGGCGGGCAAGGGTTTGCCCGTGGTGGAGAGGAAATCAGAGCGGCGGAATGCCTTTCGGACCAGGCCCACCACCTCGGTGTGGTCGATATTGCCGGCCACTGCAATAGTCATCGCCTCAGGCCGATAGCGGGTGCGATAGTAACGATGGATCTGCTCACGCGACATCATCGTGATCGACCCTGCGGTGCCGGCGACCGGGCGGGAGAACGAGGTGCCAGACCAGACCGCCTCTGCGAACAGGTTGTGGGCCAGGTCATCTGGATCATCATCGTGCATCGCGATCTCATCCAGGATCACCTCGCGTTCAGCCTCGACATCGGCGGAAGTGATCAGGGAAGAGGTCATCATGTCGCCCAGGACATCGACTGCCATGGGCAGATCCTCGTCCAGGACCCGGGCGTGATAGCAGGTGTATTCCCGCGAGGTGTAGGCGTTGAACTCACCACCAACACCGTCCAGCAACGATGAGATCTCCATCGCCGAACGCTCCGGGGTGCCCTTGAAGAGCAGGTGCTCAAGGAAGTGAGAGGCGCCGTTCAGGCTGGCTCGTTCATCACGCGAACCCACAGCAACGAACACCCCGACGGCCGCTGAGCGGACGCCGGGGATGTTCTCGGTCACTACCCGCAGGCCGCTCTTCAGGAGCGTGCTGCGAGTGGCAGTAGTGCTGGTCAAGCCTTACTCAGTATCACTGTCAGAGTCAGCGCCCTCTTCGGTCACCGGAATCAGGGACAGCTTGCCGCGATCATCGATCTCAGCGATCTCAACCTGGAGCTTCTGCCCCACGGAGACCACGTCCTCGACATTCTCCACCCGCTTGCCGCCGGCCAGACCACGCAGCTTGCTGATGTGCAGCAGACCATCCTTGCCGGGCAGCAGGGAGACAAAGGCACCGAAGTTGGTGGTCTTCACGATCGTGCCGAGGTAACGCTCGCCAACCTCTGGCATGGTCGGGTTGGCAATGGCGTTGACGGCCTGGCGGGCCGCTTCTGCTGCCTCGCCGTTGGTGGCTCCGATGTATACCGTGCCATCATCCTCGATGGTCAGGTTGGCACCGGTGTCCTCCTGGATCTGGTTGATCACCTTGCCCTTGGGGCCAATCACCTCACCGATCTTGTCGACCGGAACCCTGACGGTGATGATGCGCGGGGCATGCTGTGACATCTCACCGGGACCGGTGATCGCATCGGCCATCACGTCCAGGATGGTCAACCGGGCATCACGGGCCTGGGTCAGAGCACCAGCCAGCACCTCGGCAGGAATGCCGTCGAGCTTGGTGTCCAACTGCAGAGCGGTGACGAAATCGCGAGTACCGGCAACCTTGAAGTCCATGTCACCGTAGGCGTCCTCGGCACCGAGGATGTCGGTCAGGGCGACGTACTGGGTCTGACCGTCAATCTCACCGGAGATCAGGCCCATCGCGATACCGGCAACAGAGTCACGCAGCGGTACGCCGGCCTGCAGCAGGGCCAGGGTGGAGGCACAAACCGAACCCATCGAGGTGGAACCGTTGGAACCCATTGCCTCGGAGACCTGCCGGATCGCGTAGGGGAATTCCTCGCGGCTTGGCAGGACGGGGATCAGGGCCCGGCCCGCAAGGGCTCCGTGACCGATCTCGCGGCGCTTGGGAGCGCCCACCCGACCGGTCTCACCGGTGGAGAACGGCGGGAACACGTAGTTGTGCATGTATCGGCGCGTGGTCTCCGGGGAGAGGGTGTCCAGCTTCTGCTCCATGGTCAGCATGTTGAGGGTGGTGACGCCCAGGATCTGGGTCTCACCACGCTCAAAGAGCGCAGAGCCATGGACACGCGGGATCACGTCGACCTCTGCGGACAACGAACGGATGTCGCTCAGTCCACGTCCGTCGATACGGACCTTGTCACGCAGGACGCGCTCGCGCACTAGATTCTTGTTCAGGGACCGGAAGGCAGCACCGATCTCCTTCTCGCGACCCTCGAACTGGGAGCCGACCTGATCAAGCAGTGCTGCCTTGATCTCGTCCAGCTTGTCCTCGCGCTCCTGCTTGCCGGCGATGGTCAGCGCTGCGGCGGTCTGCTCGGAAACAGCAGCAGCGACAGCGTTGTAGACGTCGTCCTCGTAGTCGAGGAAGATCGGGAACTCCTCAACCGGCTTGGCGGACTGCTTGGCCAACTCCGCCTGGGCCTCACACAGTTGCTTGATGAATGGCTTGGCTGCCTCCAGTCCGCCGGCGACGACCTCTTCGGTCGGAGCCTGCACACCCTGCTCCTTGACCAGGTGCCAGGTGGACTCGGTGGACTCGGCCTCGACCATCATGATGGCAACATCACCGGTGTCGGTGACCCGACCGGCAACGACCATGTCGAAGACAGCGTCCTCAAGCTGGGAGTGGGTCGGGAAGGCCACCCACTGGCCGTCGATCAGGGCCACCCGGGTGGCACCAACCGGCCCGGAGAAGGGCAGGCCGCTGATCTGGGTGGATGCTGACGCGGCGTTGATGGCGAGTACGTCGTAGGGGGTGTCCTGCTCCAGGGCCAGGACGGTGATCACGACCTGGACCTCGTTGCGCAGTCCCTTCTTGAAGGTGGGACGCAACGGGCGGTCGATCAGACGACAGGTCAGGATCGCGTCCTCGGATGCGCGGCCCTCGCGACGGAAGAAGGAGCCCGGGATGCGCCCAACGGCGTACATCCGCTCCTCGACATCAACCGTCAGTGGGAAGAAGTCGAACTGGTCCTTGGGGTTCTTCGAGGCGGTGGTTGCCGACAGGAGCATCGTCTCGTCGTCGAGATAGGCGGTCACCGAACCGGCAGCCTGACGGGCAAGCAGTCCGGTCTCGAACCTGATCTGACGCTGGCCGAAACGGCCGTTGTCGATGGTGGTTTCTACAGCAATGATTTCGGGGCCTTCGGTCATGTTGGAAGCCCTTTCTGTTAGCGGAGCGAATCCCCACCTGACCAACGCACCCCTCTGGTGAGGGGCCGGTCTTCGATCGAGATCTGCGGACGCAGCGAACTGTTTTCCGAAGATCACTACCGAGGACCGGGCCGGCGTTGGGCATCAGGCGCAGCGATTCGCTCCTGGTTTTCTTTACTTGTTTTCGGTTCTGACCCTATCGGGTCGAAATACAG
>CAZRKI010000016.1:36419-42413 GCA_964600765.1 uncultured Marmoricola sp. | reverse complement strand
CGTGGTGTCCACCGCAGTGACCTGTGGACTGAACAACACATGGTCTAGGGTCAGTACGGCCAGCCAGCCAAAGCTCTCCGGCCAGGTTGGCTGCCACCCCGAACCGGCCTCAACTGCGGCATCCTTGAGTCCGGTGGCAAGGAGTTTGCGCAGTTGCTGATTGCGCGCCGTGACATTCAGGTCACCAACCACGAGCAATGGAGCGGGTGCCTGCGTGACCAGATCCGTGATGTTGGCGAAATCACGTTTCCAGTTCTGATAGGCGATCACTGGCTCGGCCGGGTGCAACGTGATCAACGTGAAACTCCGAGGTGCCTGCACCCGGAATTGATAGGCCCCATCAGAGACAGTGACACTCTTCTCGAAAGTGGTCGGGAACCTTGAGTAGGCAACCGACCCCAACATTTCACCCGGGGGCACAACGGCGTACTCCGGAACCAAACCACCGGGTCCAACTGAACCATTGGCATTGATCTCGCGGAGGAACTCCGGGGTGGCCTCAGCCATCACGAAGATATCCGGGCGGGTTTGGGCCAAAAGCCGCTTCACCTCGACCGGATCCGCTCGCCCCCGATTGGTGTTGAACTGGACGACCCGTAGGTCAGCCCTGTCATCGGGCGCCTTGTTGAGGAATGAGGGTGCCAGCCAGAACAGGTTGACGCCCAGTCCAGCCAGGGCCAGTGACGTGCCCAGCCAGATCAATTTGGTGCCGGGTCGGGCCAACCACAGCAGGAGCACCGCGCCCACGAAACCAGGAACGGTCAGGGGTGCCAACGACGCGGCCAGGACCAGCACCTGAGTGGGCTGGGGCAGCGAGGCGGCAAAGGTGACGAAAAGTGAACCGGCCAGGACCAGACAACCAATGCTGGCTGCCAGGATCCTGGCCGGTGTCACGGCTGGAACTCAGCCCTTGCGCTTGTTGATCTCTTCAGTAGCAGTAGGAAGTACGGTGTGCAGGTCGCCCACCACACCGAAGTCGACCAGCTCGAAGATCGGCGCTTCCTCATCCTTGTTGACCGCGACGATGGTCTTCGAGGTCTGCATGCCAGCGCGGTGCTGGATGGCACCAGAGATGCCGGCTGCGATGTACAGCTGAGGAGAAACCGTCTTACCGGTCTGACCAACCTGGAAGGCGTGTGGCTTCCAACCAGAATCCACTGCCGCCCGGGAGGCACCCACTGCGGCGCCCAACGAATCGGCCAGGTTCTCAACCGGCTCGAAGTTGCCGCCGGTGCCACGACCACCGGAAACGATGATTGCGGCTTCGGTCAGCTCAGGTCGGCCACTTGCCTCACGTGGCTGGGAGGCGAAGATCCTGGCCTTCTTCGCTGAATCAGAGATGGTCGCTGCGAAGGCTTCCCTGGTGCCAGCACCGGCGACCTCCTCAGGAGCGGCAGCATTCGGCTTGACCGTGATGATCGGGGTGCCCTTGGTCACCCTGGCCTGCACGGTGTAGTTGCCAGCGAAGACCGACTGGGTTGTCACCGGGCCGGGCTGTACGTCCACAGCGTCGGTGATCAGCCCGGACTCGAGCTTGATCGCCAGGCGGGCAGCGATCTCCTTGCCCTCAGCAGAGGAGGTGATCAGGATGGCATCAGGGCTTGCCTGACCAGCCAGTTGCTGCAGCACCTCGGCCTTGGGGGCAACCAGGTAGCCCTTGATGTCGGCGTCATCGACGACGTACACCTTTTCCGCGCCGTAGGCCTTGACTGCATCAACCACACCGTCAGCGGCATCGGCACCACCGATGAACACAGCGGCGGGCGTGCCCAGGCGCTTGGCAATGGCGAGCAATTCATAGGTTGGCTTGCGCACCTTGCCATCGACATGATCGACGAGAACCAGAACTTCAGACATGTTTTCTCAAATCTCCTTGATGGCCGCTGCTCAGATGAACTTCTTCGAGGCGAGGAATTCCACCAGGGCGGTGGCGCCGGATCCGTCCTCGTCCTTGACGATCTCGCCCTGTGTCCGGGGCGGCCGGGCCTCGGTGGATTCGACTGCAGTCCAGGCATTGCCCAGACCAACCTCACTGGCATCAACCCCGATGTCACTCAGGGTCCAGGTTTCCAGCGGCTTCTTCTTGGCGGCCATGATGCCCTTGAACGACGGGTAGCGGGCCTCACCGGACTGGTCGGTCACCGACAGCAGAAGCGGAGCGCTGGCACCAACAACCTCGGTTGCAGTGTCACCATCACGCTTGATTCGGAATTCCCTGCCCTGGGACTCAACGACCGAACCCTGGGTCACCTGGGGCAGGTCGAGCCGCTCAGCCAGCATGGCTGGCACGACAGACATGCCAGCATCAGTGGAGGCCAGGCCACACATGACCACATCCACCTCACCGAGCTTCTTGATGGCCTCGGCCAACACCTTGGAAGTGGCAATCGCATCAGAGCCAGCGATGGCGTCATCAACAACATGCACGCCCTTGTCGGCGCCCATCTGCAGCGCCTTCTTCACAGCTTCCACAGCTGTCTCCGGGCCGATGGTCAGGGCGGTGACGGTGATTTCCTCGTCGCCCCCCTTCTCCTTCAACTGCAGGGCTTGTTCAACGCCGTACTCGTCCAGCTCAGAGAGCAGGCCGGGGGTACCTTCACGGTCTACGGTGTTGTCGGACTCGAAGTGCCGATCCGCAGTTGCGTCGGGCACGTACTTCACACAGACGACAATGTTCATGTTCTTCGGCCCTCGCGGGCCCCTCCTGAACTAGACGGGTTCCACACGTCGCCGCGACTGGCGGCAGGCGCAATAGGTGAGATTACCTGTGATTGTTTCTCAGCGATACGGCGGCTCAGGGTGCGATCTGTCACGTTGCCACCCACATCCTTCAGCAACCCTTGAATTCCGCCTTCCCCGGACCGTTGGCCATGAAGGACTCCATTCCGATCGTGCGGTCCTGGGTGGCGAACAAACTCGCGAAGTGCTGCCGCTCGATCTCAAGCCCAGTGGCCAGATCAACTTCCAGGCCCCGGTCAATGGCCTCCTTGGCTGCCCGGAGTGCGTAACTGGCGGCATTACGGAACTGCCCCGCCCAGGCCAGCGCCTCGTCGTACACCTGCTCAGCGGGGACGAGTTTGTCGACCAGGCCGATCTCAAGAGCCTCTGCAGAGGCCACGAAACGACCGGTGAATATCAGATCCTTGGCCTTGCTCGGACCGACCAGACGAGTCAGACGCTGGGTGCCCCCGGCTCCGGGAATGATGCCCAGCAGGATCTCGGGTTGCCCCAGGGTGGCGTTATCAGCGGCAATGCGGACATCAGCACAAAGCGCCAACTCGCAGCCACCACCCAGGGCATAGCCTGTGATGGCCGCGATCACCGGCTTGGGGATCTGGGCCACCGAGGTGAAGGCACTGGTCAGCCCATGGGAGCGCTTGACCATATCCGTGTGTGACATGTCCGCCATCTCCTTGATGTCGGCACCTGCTGCGAAGACCTTCTCCCCGCCGTAGAGGATTACTGCCCTGACATCATCACGAGCAGTGGCCTCGTGGGCTGCGGCCCGGATTTCTTCTTGTACCTGCTCGTTGAGGGCATTCATCTTCGGTCTGTTCAGACGGATCGTTCCTACCCCGTCAGCTACCTCGAGAACCACGAATTCACCCATGTCTGCTCCTTGATTGGCGTGGAGTACAACCTACTTGCTGCCCAGCCCCGTGGTTGCAGGACACCGGGCGTGGGCTTCGACATACTGGCCAGGTGAGTGAGCACACATGGCGCTGGGAATCACCTGATCAGGTGTGGCCAGTCTGGCCCGGCCACCACCAGCAATTGGGGGCAACCTGGGGGCCCGAGGCCACCAACTTCGCAATCTGGGCTCCGGAAGCCACGGCGATGTACGTCTGCTGTTTTGACGAGGAAGGCCGTGAAATCAGGCACCAACTGCCCAGTCACACCCTTGGGGTCTGGCATGGAGAAATCCCCGGACTACCAGTTGGCCAGCTATACGGATTGCGCGCCGACGGACCCTGGGATCCCGCACACGGACGCCGGTTCAATGTCAACAAACTCCTGTTGGACCCATATGCCCGGGCCATCTCCGGCACCGTCAGCCAGGGGCACCAGACGCTGCCCTACCAGCCCGAGGATCCCGAACAGATGTGCCGGGTCGACTCAGCCAGCGTGATGCCCAGATGCGTCGTGGTTCACGATGAATTCGATTGGCAGGGGGACCGTCAACCACGCACCAAATGGCATGACACCGTCATCTATGAATTGCATGTCAAGGGCATGACCCAATTGCACAACGAGATCCCGGAGGAACTCAGGGGCACCTTCGCCGGGTTGGCCACACCAACAGTGATCAACTACCTGAAGGATCTGGGCATCACCGCAGTGGAGTTGCTGCCCAGCCAACAGTTCCTGACCGAACCCGAGGTCACACAGCGTGGGCAGGTCAATTATTGGGGATACAACACCATCGGGTTCTTTGCGCCACACAATGCCTACTCCAGCAGTGGGGACCGGGGGCAGCAGGTGCGTGAGTTCCGGGAAATGGTCCGGAGTTTCCACCAGGCCGGGATCGAGGTGATCCTCGATGTGGTCTATAACCACACTGCCGAGGGCGGCGAGCTGGGCCCGTCGTACTCATTCAGGGGCCTGGATGACATCGGCTTCTACAAACGCTCCGGAGAGGGCCACGGTGCCTATTGGGATGTCACCGGATGCGGAAACACCGTGGACACCACCAACCATGGGGCACTCCGATTGATCCTGGACTCGCTGCGTTACTGGGTGACGCAAATGCATGTCGATGGTTTCCGCTTTGACCTGGCATCAGCACTGACCCGGACCGGGCATGACATCGACATGAACTCGGCCTTCCTGACCACCATTGCCCAGGATCCAGTCCTACGTCACGTGAAGTTGATCGCTGAGCCGTGGGATGCCTCCATGGACGGTTATCTGGTGGGTTCCTATCCTCCACCCTGGGTGGAGTGGAACGACCGCTATCGCGACACGATGCGTGATTTCTGGCGGGGGCAGTCAAACATCCGCGAAGTAGCCACCCGACTATCCGGGTCATCTGATCTGTACGCCGATGATGGCCGCTCCCCGTTCGCCTCGATCAACTTCATCACCGCCCATGATGGCTTCACCCTGCGCGACCTGGTGTCCTACAACGACAAGCACAACCAGGCCAATGGTGAGGACAACCACGACGGCACCAACAACAACCGCTCTTACAACTTTGGCGTCGAGGGCGACACCGATGACCCGGCGATAGTCAGCCTGCGCAGGCGACAGGCCGCGAACCTGATGGCCACTTTGTGCCTGTCCAGCGGAGCCCCGATGATCACTGCTGGCGACGAGCGGGGGCGTACCCAACGCGGCAATAACAATGCATATGTTCAGGACAACGAAATCAGTTGGATCGACTGGTGGCCCGATGATGCCTGGCTGGACATTTATGAGGTCGCAAAGGCCGCTCTGCGGATCAGGCGAGAACACCCAGCTTTGCGGCAACGGCACTTCTTCGAGGGCACTCCGGCAATCCTCGGCGGCCCCAAGGACCTGGCCTGGTTCCATCCTGACCAGCGGGAAATGACCGAGCCGGATTGGCACGACGATTCCCTGAAATGCATCGGTATGTTCGTATCCGGCAATCCGTTGCGCTCCCCCGGATCCCGCGGCGAACAGCAACGGGACACCTCGTTCATGCTCTGGCTCAATGGTGGCCATGAGCCCCGAAAGATCAGGCTCTTTGAGAACCCTTGGGTGGAGTCCGGAGCGGTGGCTCTCTCCACCTGCCCCGATCTGCCCGTGGGCACTGAACTGGCTGCCGGTGGCAGTTTCACGCTGAGCCCACAGAGTCTCGCCCTGCTCCAGGAATCGCCGAGGCGGCAGTAATTAACACCGGGGTAAAAGGCACAAGGTGATGGGGACGCCGGGTTGCGTCGTACCAAATCAGCTTTAGTCAGACAAAACAGGCGCCCTCGAGAAGAGCAAACGTGTTAATTAGTGCCGCCTCGGCGTGTTAATTAGTGCCGC
>CAZRKI010000016.1:28594-36319 GCA_964600765.1 uncultured Marmoricola sp. | reverse complement strand
TCGGCGTGTTAATTAGTGCCGCCTCGGCGGGTGGGTCAGATGTGGGCGAAGGCGACCAGGCCCATCTCGGCGGGGTTGGCCAGGGCGGGGTGGCGGGGCAGGATCCGAACCGTGTAGCCAAAGGCGCCGGCACGATCCAGAGGCAGGGTGCCCTCGAATCGATGGCGACCATGCTCATAGCTCCCGGAGAGGCACAGGGAGTCGACCTTGGTATCGGTGATCTCATCCTCATTCCTGATCCGGCCGTGCACGACCTGGACATCCACATCTCCTGGTTGCAACGACCCCAGGGACACAAAGGCCCGCACCCGGATCGAGCCACCCAACTCCGGCACATCCGGCAACCCATCGGTCTCCACATGGTCCACGCCCACACCGGACCAGCCCTGACGGACCCGCCCCTTCCAATCGGCCAACTCTCGGGCTCCGGTGAAGTTGCTGTTAACCGAACGGGCTGAGACGGCCGCTGGGGTGTAGAGCTGGTCGACGTAATCGCGCACCATGCGTGAGGACAACACCTTGGGCCCAAGGGACTTCAGGGTGTGGCGCAACATCTCGATCCAACGGATCGGAAGCCCGTGCTCGTCGTGATCGTAGAAACGGGGGGCAACCTCATTTTCGATAAGGTCATAGAGCGCATTCGCCTCGACGTCATCACGGATGTCCGGATCATCAATGCCATCGGCTGAGGGGATCGCCCAGCCATTGCTGCCGTCGTACCACTCATCCCACCAGCCATCGAGGATCGATAGGTTCAGGCCGCCATTGAGGGCCGCCTTCATCCCTGAGGTACCACAGGCCTCATAGGGACGCAGTGGATTGTTCAGCCACACATCACATCCGGGATAAAGCGGCTGGGCCATGGCGATGTCGTAGTTGGGCAGGAAGGCGATCCGATGGCGTACGTCGTGTGCATCAGCAAACCGGACGATCTGCTGGATCATCTGCTTGCCGCCGTCATCTGCTGGATGTGCCTTGCCCGCGATCACCAACTGAATCGGCCGTTGCGGGTGCAACAGCAGACTGCGCAACCGTTCGGGGTCCCGGAGCATCAGGGTCAGCCTCTTGTACGACGGAACTCGCCGCGCGAAGCCAATCGTCAGCACATCGGGATCAAGCGCTTCGTCGATCCAACCCAACTCCAGGGCACTGGCCCCACGCCTGAGCCAGGATCGACGCAATCGGGCCCGCGCATCAGTCACCAGTCGCTCGCGCAGTACTCGCTTGGTTGCCCACAGTTCCAGGGCTGGCACCTTGTCCACGGCATCCCAGGAGTGATCGGAGACCTCCTCGGGGTCAAAGCCATACTTCGCTGCCAGCGAGAACACCTCCCTGGCCACCCAGGTCGGCCCATGCACTCCGTTGGTGATGGAGGTGATCGGTACTTCTGCTTCGTCAAAGGCAGGCCACAGTCCGTTGAACATGGCACGGCTGACATGACCGTGCAGCAGGGACACGCCATTGGCGCGTTGGGCGAGCCGGAATCCCATCACTGCCATGTTGAAGACATTGGGATCTCCTCCGGAATAGTTCTCCGAACCGAGTGCCAGGATCCGGTCGACCGGCACTCCCGGCAGCACCACATCGGTGGCGAAGTACTGGTTGATCAGGTCCCGGTCAAAACGATCGATCCCGGCTGGAACCGGAGTGTGAGTGGTGAACAGGGTCCCCGCCCTGCTGACCTCGACGGCAGCCTCAAAGTCGAGGCCTGGTCCACCCTCGCCCACCGTCAACTCCCGGATTCGTTCCAGCCCCAGGAAACCAGCGTGGCCCTCGTTGGTGTGAAAAACCTCGGGATCGGGTGCTCCGGTGATCCGGGAGTAGACCCTAAGGGCACGAACCCCGCCGATCCCCAACAGCAGTTCTTGTTGCAACCGGTGCTCTGCGGTACCGCCGTAGAGTCGATCGGTCACCTCCCGCAGCGATCCGGTGTTCTCCTCAATGTCGGTGTCCAACAGCAGCAACGGCACCCGCCCCACCTGGGCCACCCAGATTCGGGCGGTGAGTTGTTGCCCACCGGGGATGGACAAGGACACCGATGCCGGTGAACCATCCTCCTCCCTGAGTACGGCGAGTGGCAGGCCATCGGGGTCAATGACCGGGTAGGACTCCTC
Source organism: uncultured Marmoricola sp. (assembly GCA_964600765.1). Classification (GTDB taxonomy): domain Bacteria; phylum Actinomycetota; class Actinomycetes; order Propionibacteriales; family Nocardioidaceae; genus Marmoricola. The sequence goes on along the minus strand of CAZRKI010000016.1, from coordinate 34,205 downwards.
CTGCCAGCCCTCCCGGGAGAGAGCCTGCCGAAAATAACCGTGGCGATAGAGCAATCCGACTCCGGTCAGCGGCACCCCCAGGTCACTGGCGGTCTTCAGGTGGTCGCCAGCGAGGATGCCCAGACCACCGGAGTACTGCGGTAGAACCGAGGTGATCCCGAACTCCGGACTGAAATAGGCCACCGAACGCACCAGGTCGGTTTCTGGACGCCCCTGGAACCACCGGTCCCCGGTGAGGTACTGCTCCAGGTCAGCCCGGGCCAACTCCAGCATCCGCACGAAACGCTTGTCTGACTCAAGTTCGGCCAACCGTTCCTTGCCCACTTCACCCAACAGGCGCACCGGATCATGGCCCACCTGGACCCACAGGTCACGGTCGATCGCCGCAAACAGGTCCTGGGTCTCTGGGTGCCAGGACCAGCGCAGGTTGTTGGCCAGCTCGCCCAGTGAACTCAACCCCGGAGGTAGGGCAGGACGAACCGTGAAACGCCGAATTGCTCGCATCTGGCCAACGTAGCGCAGCAACCAGAATGGGGGCCCGGATTTTCTGATTCATTTGCGCGGAGCCCAGACCTCGGCAAAGGTTGGAGCATGGTTGGCCGCATTCCCATCATGGACATCACCCCGGTCCTCGAACATGGTCGGTATGCGGCCAAGGCGACGGTCAATGAACCCTTCGAGGTCACGGCGGTGGTTTTTCGCGAGGGCCACGACAAGTACGCCGCAGAGGTGCTGTTCACCGATCCCAATGGGCACACCCGGGCACCGGTGCGGATGACGGACGCACACACCACCATGTCCCGGCTCAGAGCCATGATCACTCCTGATCAATGCGGCCCCTGGCAGTACTCGGTGCAATCCTGGAGCGACCCGATCCAGACCTGGTTGCACGCTGCTGGGCTCAAGGTCCGGGCTGGGGTCGATGTGGACTTGATGTTGCGCGAGGGTGCCCTGCTGCTGGGTCGGGTGGACCTGACCGAGGCATCGGACACCGAGCGTGAGGTGGTCAACGACGCCATCAGCGCTCTGGAGGACATCGACCGACCACCCCGGGCCAGGCTGGCTGCAGCCGAATCCGAGCAACTGGCAGTGATCCTTGCCGCCCACCCGATCCGGGAATTGGTGACCCAGGAGGGCCCCTATCCGTTCTTCGTGGACCGCAAGCGGGCGTCGTACAGCAGTTGGTATGAGTTCTTTCCGCGCAGCGAGGGCGCGGTGGTCAACCGCGACGGGACGATCACCAGTGGCACCTTCCGGACTGCCGCGGACCGATTGCCGGCAATCGCCGCAATGGGATTCAACGTGGTCTACCTGCCCCCCATCCACCCCATCGGCGAGGTCAATCGAAAGGGGCCCAACAACTCCCTCACCGCCGGGCCCGGGGATCCGGGTTCACCCTGGGCGATTGGCTCCCGCCATGGTGGTCATGACGCCGTGCACCCAGAACTTGGCACCCTGGCCAACTTCGCCGACTTCGTGAACCGGGCCGGCCAACTGGGCCTTGAAGTGGCATTGGACTTTGCGCTCCAGGCGGCGCCGGATCATCCCTGGGTCCAGGAGCATCCGGAGTGGTTCACCACTTTGGCCGACGGATCCATCGCCTTTGCGGAGAATCCACCCAAGAAGTACCAGGACATCTATCCCCTCAACTTCGACAACGACCCCACCGGCCTCTTCGCCGAGTGCGAGCGGATCGTGCGGTTCTGGATGGAGCAGGGGGTGCGGATCTTCCGGGTCGACAACCCCCACACCAAGCCGTTGCCCTTCTGGGAGTGGTTGCTCGGCCGGATCCGGGAAACCGACCCGGATGTGCTCTTTCTGGCCGAGGCTTTCACCCAACCCCCGATGATGCACGCCCTGGGGATGATCGGTTTCCAGCAGAGCTATACCTATTTCACCTGGCGCACTGGAAAACAGGAGATCGCTGAATACCTGCAAGAGGTACACAAGGAGAGCAACGCTCTGCTCCGCCCGAATTTCTTCGTGAATACCCCCGACATCCTGCATGAATCACTGCAATACGGCGGTCCACCGATGTTTCGGATCAGGGCTGCGCTGGCAGCAACCTCCAGTCCCAGCTGGGGTGTCTACTCAGGATTTGAGCTGTACGAGCGGGTGCCGGTAAAACAGGGCAGCGAGGAATACCTGGACTCGGAGAAGTACCAGATCCGGGTCCGGGACTGGGACTCGGCTACCGCATCGGGTGAGACCCTGGCGCCGTACCTGACGAGACTCAATCAGATCCGGGAGGCTCATCCGGCGCTTCAGGAGTTGGGCAATCTGAAGTTGCACCGCACTGATGATGACGCCGTGATTGCCTACTCACGCACCAGCGGCACCGACACCGTGATCATGGTGCTCACCCTGGACCCATTCAGCACCCGCACCACCACGGTTCACCTGGACCTACAGGCGCTCGGCCTGGATCCGGGGTCCAGCTTCGCGGTGCATGACGAGATCACCGGATCGGTTTGGCAATGGGGAGCTGACAACTATGTCCGGCTGGATCCCTTCTTCGAACCCGCCCACATCGTCACCCTGAGGCAGCCATGACCCAGCCGGAGTGGTTCAAGACGGCCGTCTTCTATGAGGTGCTGGTGCGCTCCTTCCATGACTCCAACGGGGATGGAGTCGGTGATTTCCGTGGCCTGATCGAGAAACTGGACTACATCCACTGGCTTGGGATCGATTGCATCTGGGTGCCGCCCTTCTACACCTCTCCCCTGCGTGATGGCGGCTATGACGTCGCCGACTACACCGGCATCCTTCCCGAGTGCGGCACCGTCGATGACTTCCGGGAGTTGATTGAGCAGGCTCACGCTCGTGGGATCAAGGTGATCATCGACTTCGTGATGAACCACACCAGTGATGCCCACCCGTGGTTCCAGGCCAGCCGGGAGGACCCAGAGGGACCCTTCGGGGATTTCTATGTCTGGTCGGACACCGATGAACTCTATGAGGAGGCCCGGATCATCTTCGTGGACACCGAGCCCTCGAACTGGACCTGGGATCCGGTCCGACAGCAGTACTTCTGGCACCGGTTCTTCTCCCACCAACCGGACCTGAATTTCGACAATCCCCGGGTGCACGTGGCGATGCTGGAGGCAATGGCGTTCTGGTTGGACATGGGTCTGGATGGGTTCCGACTCGATGCGGTCCCCTATCTCTACGAGCGGCCCGGCACCAACGGGGAGAACCTGCCCGAGACCCATGCCTTCCTCAAGCAGGTACGGCGTTTCGTCGACGAGCACTATCCGGGTTGCGTGCTGTTGTGTGAGGCCAATCAGTGGCCTGGTGATGTGGTGGAGTACTTCGGCGACCCTGAGGTGGGCGGCGATGAGTGCCACATGGCTTTCCATTTCCCGGTGATGCCCCGGATCTTCATGGCGGTACGCCGTGAGTCCCGCTTCCCGATCTCGGAGATCATGGAACAAACACCGGACATCCCGGACGGCTGCCAGTGGGGCATCTTCCTGCGCAATCATGATGAGTTGACCCTGGAAATGGTCACCGATGAGGACCGGGACTACATGTGGAGCGAATACGCCCAGGATCCCCGGATGAAGGCAAATATCGGGATCCGCCGGCGGTTGGCTCCGCTGCTGGACAACGATTCCAACCGAATGGAGTTGTTCACCGCCCTGCTGCTTTCGCTGCCAGGCTCCCCGGTGCTCTACTACGGCGATGAAATCGGCATGGGGGACAACATCTGGCTGGGTGACCGCGATGGGGTCCGGACCCCCATGCAGTGGACTCCCGATCGCAATGCTGGTTTCTCCAAGGCAAATCCCGGCAGGCTTCATCTGCCCCTGATCCAGGACCCGGTCTATGGCTACCAACGGGTCAATGTCGAAACCGAGTTGGACGACCTGTCCTCGTTGCTGCACTGGACCAGACGGATGGTGCATGCCCGCAAACAACATCCCTGCTTCGGGTTGGGAAACTTCCTTGACCTGGGCGGCAGCAATCCGTCGGTGCTTTCCTATGTTCGTGAGCACATTGATGAAAATGGGCGCACCGACACCGTGTTGTGTGTCAACAACCTGTCCCGATTCCCCCAACCGGTCCAATTGGATCTGCGCCGATGGGAGGGGGTTACCCCAGTGGAGTTACTCGGCGGAGTGCGCTTCCCGGAAATCGGTGAGCTTCCCTATCTGCTCACCCTTGGCGGTTACGGCTTCTACTGGATCCGACTACCGCGCACCACTCCCCCACCTGACCTCCCCAATGAAGGAGAACGGTCATGACCCCGGCCCCCTTGCACCTGAACCCAGCCCAGTTGCGTGACTTCCTGGGGCGAGCCAGATGGTTTGGCGGCAAGGGCCGTGATTTTGAGGTAAGTGAGAGTCGGGCCATCGCGCTGTCGGATTCGGTGTGGATCGAGTTGGTCGAGGTGACCTACGACGATGGCGATACCGAGTGCTACCAACTCCCGCTGGTTTCCTATGACTGGCCCCAGGATCGGCTCGCCCACGCACTGGTCGAGTTCGTCGATGGCAAAGCGGTGTATGACGCCGTACACGACCGTGAAGCAATGTCAGTATGGCTGAGTGGTTTCGCAACGGCCCGGAGGGTTGGCGACCTCGAGTTCCATCGAATGGGGTCTCCCAATCTGGACACCACCACCCATTCCACCCTGTTCCAGGGGGAGCAATCCAACTCCTCAGTCACCTTCGGCGAGCAGACCCAGTTGAAGGTCTTCCGCAGGGTCACTCCAGGCCGCAATCCAGACATCGAGATCCACGAGGCACTCACCCGGGCTGATGGGGAGCACATCGCCAGCCTGGTTGGCTGGGTATCCCTGCAGCAGGGCGATGAGGTCCTGCACCTGGCCATGCTTCAGGAGTATGTCCGCACCGCCACCAACGGTTGGGAGGTTGCCCTGGCCAGCGTGCGGGACCTGTTGGCAGAAGGCGACCTGCATGCCGATGAGGTGGGTGGCGATTTCGCTGGTGAGTCCCATCGACTCGGTGCCGTGGTGGGTGAGATTCACCAGACGATGGCGACCCAACTCGGGGAGTGGCAGCGCGACCCGATCGAAATCGCCGATGGGATGCAGGAGCGCTTGCGACAGGCTGGCGCCTCCCTCCCGGCCCTTGCCGAATACGCCGACTCGATCAGTGAGTATTACGAACAGGTGCGCACCATCGCCCAAGCAGTGCCCATCCAACGGATCCATGGGGATCTGCATCTTGGACAGACGCTGCGCGACACGATGGGTTGGAAGATCGTGGACTTTGAGGGAGAGCCCGCCAAACCACTCAGCTTGCGCCAGCAACCCGACTCACCATGGCGAGACGTGGCCGGGATGTTGCGATCCTTCGACTATGCGGCCGCTGCCGGAGCAGATGACGTGGACCCGATGGGGGCTGCCGCCAACCAGGCGCAGTACCGGGCCACTGAATGGCGGGTTCGCAATCAGGCTGCCTTCCTCGATGGCTACCTGGCCCACCTGGGGCGCCCACTGACTGAATGGGAGGACATCCTGTTGCAGGCCTACGTCGTGGACAAGACCGTCTATGAGGCGATCTATGAGTTCCACAACCGGCCGGACTGGCTGCACATCCCCATGGAGGCCCTGGATCGGATTAGGGCTGGCCAGATGAGAGAG
>CAZRKI010000016.1:15308-28584 GCA_964600765.1 uncultured Marmoricola sp. | reverse complement strand
GCCTTGGCGAGATCGACCTACACCTGATCAACGAGGGGCGCCACGAACGGCTCTGGCAGGTTCTGGGTGCACTGGTTGCCGACCATGGCACCACCTTCAGGGTGTGGGCACCCAATGCCATTGAAGTGCAGGTGCTGGGTGACTTCAATGACTGGTCTGGCGCCCACACACCAATGGTCAGGGTGGGCGATTCCGGGGTCTGGGAAGCATCGGTACCAGGACTGGGCAGTGGGGAGAAGTACCAGTTCCAGATTCGGGGAGCCGACGGAAGTTGGCGGGCCAAGGCAGATCCGATGGCCGGCTGGGCTGAGATCCCACCACAAACCGCATCCCGAACCTTCCGCAGCACCCACCAGTGGAGCGATCAGGATTGGATGGCGGAACGGTCCCTGGTCAGCAGACCGGATCAGGAGCCGATCTCGGTATACGAGGTACACCTGGCCTCGTGGCGCCGGGGCCTGGACTATGACCAGTTGGCCGCCACCCTGCCCGGCTATGTCAACGATCTGGGGTTCACCCATGTCGAGTTCCTGCCGGTGATGGAGCATCCATATGGGGGGTCCTGGGGTTATCAGGTCACGTCGTACTACGCCCCGACCGCCCGCTTGGGCGACCCGGATGGCTTTCGGCGCCTGGTTGATGCGCTGCACCGTGCCGGGATCGGGGTAATCCTTGACTGGGTGCCGGCTCACTTCCCCAGGGATGATTTCGCGCTGAGTTGCTTTGACGGCACCGCGTTGTATGAGGATCCCAACCCGCAGCGGGGGGAACACCCGGACTGGGGCACCCTGATCTTCAACTACGGCCGCCATGAGGTCCGCAATTTCCTGGTCGCCAATGCCCTCTATTGGTTGTTGGAGTTCCACATCGACGCGATCCGGGTGGATGCCGTGGCCTCGATGCTGTATCTGGACTACTCGCGCGAACCGGGTGAGTGGCAACCAAATGTGCATGGTGGCCGGGAGAACCTGGAGGCCATTGGCTTCCTACAGGAGCTGAATGCCACCATCTACAAACAGGTGCCCGGCGCATTCACCATCGCTGAGGAATCCACCTCCTGGCCGGGCGTGACCCAACCAACCGATGTGGCTGGCCTGGGCTTTGGGTTCAAGTGGAACATGGGCTGGATGCACGACACCCTGTCCTATCTCAACCGTGACCCCGCCCACCGCAGTTACCACCACAACGAGTTGACCTTCTCCATCGTCTACGCCTTCTCCGAGAACTACGTTCTGCCGATCAGCCACGACGAGGTGGTCCACGAGAAGGGCTCCCTGCTACGCAAGATGCCGGGTGATCCTTGGCGCCAGTTCGCGAATGTGCGGGCTTTCCTGGCCTATATGTGGGCTCATCCGGGCAAGAAGTTGATCTTCATGGGCACTGAGTTCGCCCAGGACAACGAGTGGGCCGAGGCGCGGGAACTGGACTGGCACCTGCTTCACCAGGGCGATCACCGCGGCGTCCAGAAACTGATCCGCGACCTCAATGAGTACTACGCAACGAACCCGGCCCTGTGGTCCCGGGACAGCGATCCAGCAGGATTCCAGTGGCTCGATGGTGGTGATGCCGCCCGCAACACCATTGCCTTCATCCGATGGAGCCACGACCAACAGCCTCTGGTCTGCATCACCAACTTTGCCGCCATCCCACATGAGGAATACCGCCTCGGTCTGCCCTGGTCTGGCGAATGGGCTGAGGTGATCAACACCGATGCCGAGGACTACGGCGGTTCCGGTGTTGGCAACCTGGGTTCGGTTACCGCGCTTCAGGTGCCCTACCAGGGCCAGCCGGCATCGGCATCTCTGCGGGTGCCACCCCTGGGCAGTCTCTGGTTGGCGCCGCCACCGATCCGACGGGACCGATCATGAACCGGTTTCTCATCCTGTTGATGGCACTCACCTTGGTCAGTTCCTGCGGACGAAGCGATCCAGTCCCAGCACCAACCCCCAGCCCCAGAACCATGGCCAGTAGCCCCAGGCCAACATCCACCGCTCCGGTGGCACCAGAGCAGGGCGTCGACGTCTCCCATCACCAGGGCCCGATCCAATGGCCTCTGGTTGCCGGGGCTGACATTGGTTTCGCCTATCTGAAAGCAACCGAGGGCGCCTCCTATGTGGATCCGATGTTCACCCTGAACGCCACCCGGGCCCAGGTCAACGGCATCCGGGTGGGCGCTTATCACTTCTTCCGTTATTGCACCCCCGCCCACCCGCAGGCCCGCCACTTCAGCGACGTACTCCAGCAGACCCCAACCGACCTGCCGCCAGCAGTAGATGTGGAACGGGATCGCTGCACTCTGGATCGCACCGAGTTGGTGGACCGGGTGCGTCAGTTCATTGCCTCTGTGGAGCAGAAGACGGGCCGCTCGGTGGTCCTATACGTGTACCCGGATGTGGAGACGAAATATCACCTGCGTGAGGAATTTCCCGGCAACCCACAATGGGTACGCAGTCTGGGACGGCGACCCAGCGGCAACTGGTGGTTGTGGCAACGCAGTGACCGGGCGAATGTGCCCGGGATCGTTGGCGGGGTGGATCTCAACCTGATGCGAACGCCGTAGGCTGGGAGTTGTGAATGCACATGTGGAAGAGGTGGCCCCCGGAGTCCTGAGATTGACCTGGTCTCCGCAACTGCAGGCATCCGGCCTGGGACCCTCATCCACCGAGGTACGACGCGTGGTCGCCGCAGCCTTCGAGGGTGGCGCCCACCGGGTCGAGACCCATGTCGATCCCACTGATGACCTGGCCCAACGGATCGCCACCTTTGGCGGGCTGATGCGCGAGGGGGTACTCCGTGGGGTTGCTCATGGAGCCGACCGGATTGTGTTCGCCCGAATCGCAACCGACATTCCAGTTGATGAGGGGCATGGCTTCCGGACCATGCTCAACTCCTTTCTGCCCCGCAAGCGGGCGATCAGCCAGTTACTGATCACCTCGAGTGATCAGCGGGTGCTGTTGTGCCAACTGACCTACAAGAAGGACTTTGACCTCCCCGGTGGCGTGGTGGAGGTGTCCGAGTCACCTCAGTTGGCGGTCTCCCGCGAGGTCAAGGAAGAACTTGGGCTCACCATCGAGGCCGGTCACCTGGTCCTCACTGACTGGCTGCCGCCCTGGAGCGGGTGGGATGATGCGGTCTGTCTGGTCTTCAACGGCGGCCAACACGACCCTGCCATCGCCCAGCAGATCATCCCGCAACCACGTGAGATCAAGTCCGCAGATTTCTACACCCTGGAACAGATCCACGAGCTGTGCACGGATTTCACTGCCCGTCGAATCCAGGCAGCACTGCGCAATCTAAGCGATAACCCGGGGCCGTCGTACACCGAGAGCGGTCGGGGCCTGTTCTAGGGCTTGAGGATCACGGGTTGAGTGGTTGATCAGTTGGCGACTGCCGCCAGGTCCAGGGCACGAGTAGCCATGGCCCGGGCAGCGGGCAGATCATCCGGCACCAGAGCAATCCGGGTACGTCGTTCCATCAGGTCGGCGATGTCGTGGGCGCCCTCATGGGTCACCCCGAAGAGCATCTCGGCCAGAGTGGTGGGCACATCGGCAGCCACAGGTTGCAGCAACTCATCGTCGCTGCAACCACTGATGGCCCGGGCGCTCTCCAGCACCAGCGCGGCATCGGCGCCGTAACGTTCCACCAGTCGGCTGGGTTCCCGCAATCGGGCCAGCACCTCGCGTGGTGCTGCCCCGGCCAATGGCAGGGTGCGGGTCTGGCAGTCATTGAAGGATCTGGCAAAGGGCAGCGCATCCACGGCGTCCTGGGCCATGCGCCGGTAGGTGGTCAGTTTGCCGCCCACCACGGTGACACAGTCCAGTCCTTCGGCCCGCCCCGCGAGCACCGCATGTTTGCGGGACAGGTCAGCCGTCTCACCACTTCCGGCCAGCAATGGACGCAGGCCGGCGAAGGTACCGGCCAGATCAGTCCTGCGGATCGGTTTGGCGAAGGCAGCTGAAACCACATCGATCAGGAAGCCGATCTCCATCTCGGTGGCTTCAGGCACGTCCGGGATCTCGTCCCCGGCTGGTTCGTCGGTGAGGCCGACGTACGCTGTGCCGTCTGACTGCGGTAGCACGAACGCAAATCTTGAATTGCTGCCCGGAATCGGCACCATGACGGCCACCCGCAGCCGTGACATCGGATCCTCAGCCGCCGGTTTGAGCACCAGGTGGGTCCCCCGGCTGGGCTTGAGCTGGATCGCTGGGGCAGCCGTGGGTAGCAACTCAGCCACCTTGCCGGCCCAGACTCCGGCAGCATTGACCACGGCCCGGGCAGTCACCTGATGAGTGGCGCCGGTCAACTCATCGCGCAACTGGACCTGGCCGGATGCTGCGCCCAGGAACCTGGCCCGGGTGCGGATCTGGGCTCCCTGCTGAACCGCTGTTCGGGCAATCGTGGTGACCAAGCGGGCATCGTCCACCAGTTGGCCATCCCAGGTAAGCATGGCTCCGCGCAGGCCCTCGCGCCGTAGTCCGGGCGCCAGGGCAAGTGCCTCAGCACTGGGAATGAAGTGCCCCGGCGGCAGTAGTTCACTCGAGGTTCCAGCACTGCGCCGCAACAGGTCACCGGCCGTGATGGCCGCGCGCATGATCAGCGGGGTCCGCTTGGTCAGGGGAACCAGGTTGCCCAGTGGCCTGGTGAGATGGGGCGCAGTGGTCTCCATCAGAATGCCGCGTTCCACTGCACTTTCGTGAGCCACTCCGACCTGACCATGAGCCAGGTAGCGCAATCCGCCATGCACCAGTTTCGAGGACCAGCGCGAGGTGCCAAATGCGAGGTCGTGCGCATCCACGGCGAGGACTGACATGCCCCTGGCAGCAGCATCAAGGGCCACCCCAACGCCCGTCACTCCCAGGCCAACCACGACCAGGTCGAACTCGGCTGGAAGTCCTTTCAGCCCAGCACGAATCCTGGGTTGGTTGCTGGTGAGGTGAAGTGATTCGGTCACGGCGCCAACCCGCTCATCAGGATGTCCTGGTAGGCAGCGGCAAGTTTGGCCCGGCTGACCGAACGGGTCTTCATGGTGTCTGCGGACAACAACAGCCCTTCCAGCATCAACAACAGGGATCGGGCCAGGACTTCTGGGTCGCCCCCACGCATCTGACCACTTGCCTGAACTCGTTGAATTCTGGGCACGAGCAGCACCAAAAGGGCCTTCTGGGACCGACCGGCCCGCTGGAGGATGTAGGGCAGCAGCAATTCAGGGTCGAGTTGAATGATTCGACGCAACAATTGGCTGCGGTGCAATCCCTCCACAGAGTCCAACAGGAACTGCACGAAACCAGTCAGGGAATCATCATCCTGACTGGGGACCGAGGTCTTCTCAAGGATGAGTGCCCATTCCCGGGTCAACAGGTCCGCCAACAGGCGCTCCCGGTCCTCCCAGTGACGATAGATGGTCATCCGGGACACCCCGGCACGCTTGGCGACCTCAGTGAGCGTAGTACGGCGCCACCCAAGATCAAGGATCACCTCACGGGCAGCATCAAGATGCGCCTCTTGAGCACTGTTACGAAGTGACGCCATGTGTAACACTATATCGCATGAGCGCACCTCGTGAAAACCAAATGCACCCCCTTCGCTGGGGGGATCCGACCCGAGCCACGAGGCTCCCCACCGAGGCCCTGGGCCTGGTGGAATTCGCTTTCGGACCAGTCTCCTCCCAGGACATCGACCCAACCAATACCCGGGTGGACGAGGCGGCCCTCCCCCAGAGCAGATTCACTCCAGACGACCTTGCCGAGTTGGGTGGGATCGTCGGTGATGAGCAGGTGCTCACCGATCCGGCAACCCGTGCGGGACACACCCGGGGCAAATCCACACCCGACCTGATCCGGGCCAGAGCAGCTGATCTGACAGACGCCCCCGATGTCGTGGTTCGTCCCGACACCCACCAACAGGTTGCCGAATTGATCGCCTGGGCGCGGCGGAACCGGATCGCAGTGGTGCCTTTCGGCGGCGGAACTGCCGTAACCGGGGGCCTGGTGGCCAACCGGGAGGGTTTCTCCGGCGTACTCAGTCTGGACCTGCGCCGAATGAACCGACTGCTTGAGGTTGACCCCGAATCGATGACCGCCACCCTGGAACCGGGATTGCGCGGCCCAGTGGCGGAGTCTCTTCTCGCCGAGCATGGGATGACGATCGGGCACTTCCCCCAGTCATTTGAATACGCCACCATCGGCGGATTCGCCGCCACCCGGTCCAGCGGCCAATCCAGTGCTGGATATGGCCGTTTCGATGCCCAGGTGGTGGGATTGCGAGTGGCCACACCAATCGGAGAGCTCAACCTGGGCACCGCACCGGCCAATGCCGCTGGCCCCGATCTGCGCCAGGTGATCCTGGGCTCGGAGGGCACCTTCGGAGTGATCACCGCGGTTCGCATCCGGGTTCGCCGGGTCCCAGAACTCAAGAGCTACCAGGGTTGGTCGTGGCCGGACTTCAACAGCGGGGCTGGCGCCATCCGCACCCTCGCCCAGGCAGGGGAACTGCCAACCGTGATCCGACTTTCTGATGAGGCCGAAACCGCGATCAACCTCGCCGACCCAGAGTCCATCGGTGCTGATGGCACCGGCGGATGCCTGATGATCGTCGGTCATGAGGGCACCCCTGAAGCAGTTGCCAGAAGGCAGGCAACCTGTGCTGAGCTACTGACCGATTTGGGCGGCACTGCTCTGGGGAGCGATCCCGGAGAGAAATGGGCCCAGGGACGATTCGACGCGCCGTACCTGCGCGACAGCCTGCTGGATGTTGGGGTCTTCGTCGAGACCCTGGAGACCGCTACCTTCTGGAGTCGGCGCCAGGAGTTGTACGAAGCCGTCTCCGAGGCGCTGCGCACCCATCTCCCGGAGAAGCATCTGCTGCTCTGTCACATTTCGCATGTGTACGAAACCGGTTGCTCGTTGTACTTCACCATCGCGACCCGGTTCGACGGAGATCCAATAGCGCAATGGGCCACGGCCAAGAGCGCGGTCAATGACGCGATCACCGCACATGGCGCCACCATCACCCATCACCATGCGATCGGAACCGACCATCGCCCGTGGCTGAACAGGGAGGTGGGCACGATTGGAGTGGAGATCTTACGGGCAATCAAGCGGGAACTCGATCCAGATGGGATCATGAATCCCGGGGTGATGATTCCTTGAGCCGTTCCTTCTCCATGGTGGTGAACCCGAACGCCGGTGGCGGTCGGGGAAGCGAGGCTGTGCTACCGGTGGCGAGATTGCTGCGCGAGGCAGGCGCGGAGGTCAAGGTCGACTACTCCCCTTCCCGGGCCACCGTTGATCCACTGGTTGCGGATGCCGTCGAACGTGGCGACGTTGTGGTTGCGGTTGGGGGTGATGGCATGGTCTCAGCGATTAGTAGCGCTGTCTCCCGAACCAACTCCGAATTCGCTCTGATCCCTGCGGGTCGGGGCAACGACCTGGCCCGAATGCTGGATCTACCGGTCACCTCCGAGGAGCAGGCCCAACTCCTGCTGCACGGCGAGGTACGACCAATCGACCTGATCGATGTGGGTTGGCGGGTGGTGGCCAGCTCGGTCTATTGCGGCGTGGACGCCACTGCTGCAGACATGGTGAACCGGATGAAGTACGTCCCAACCGGAGTGCAGTACCAGGTGGCCGCCCTCAAGGCCCTGGCTGGCTTCAAGCCCGTCCAGATGAGCGTTTCGATCGATGGCGAGCAGCACACATTCGAGGCTGCCACCATCGTGGTGGCGAACTCCGCCTATTACGGCAACGGCATGAAGATCGCCCCAAATGCGGTGATCGACGATGGGCTCCTTGAGGTAGTGGTAATCGAGGCAGCCACCCGTCGAAAGCTGATCACCTCGATGCCCAAGGTCTACGACGGGAGCCACATCGAGTTGCCCGAGGTGCATCAATTCCGGGGGACATCGATCAGGATCCGACGCCTGGAGGGCAGCCGCGAAGTACTCGTCGGAGCTGATGGCGAGCCGCTTCCACCATTACCGAGCCCGGATCAGGAACCCCTCGCCATCGGGGTAATGCCCAACGCCCTGCGGATCATCCGCTGAAGCCGGAGCAGGTCAGAACAGGGCAGAGGCCAGGTCGCGGCGAGCTTTCAGGACCCGACCGTCCTCATTTCCCACAGCGGCGAACAGGTCGATCAAATGGGTGCGCGCGCGATCACGATCACCCTCAGACGTACGACGCACCAGGTCAATCAGGCGGTTGAACGCATCCTCGACGTGTCCACCCAGCAGATCCAGGTCAGCCACCATGATCTGTGCTGCCACATCGTCCGGAGCAGCCGCTGCGTCCGCCCGTGCCTGGTTGAGGTCCACTCCCTGGGTGCGCTGCAGCACCTGGGCCATCGCCAAACCTGCAGCAGCCTCGGTGTCGGCCGGGTTTGAGTCGACCAGCTTCTGGTACTCAGCCACCGCTGCGTCGATGTCGCCACGCTCCAGGGCATCCTGCGCGGGCGCATAACGGGGATCCAACTCCTCCTCCCCGGTCTCTGCATTGACCTCAGCAGCCCGGGGTTGGTGCCGCCCATTGAATCCGCTGACCGCCAGTTGCTGCAGCACCTGGGTCAGCGCATCACGCAATTGCGCGAGCGGAACAGCCTGCTGTAGCAGCGGAGCAGGTCGCCCCTGCGCCACCAGTACGACGAGCGGCACCGACGGAATCTGCATCGCCTGGGCGATCGCCGGTACGACGTCAATATCAACCACACCGAGCAGGAACCGGCCATCGAACTCGTTGGAGAGAGTGTGCAGATCAGCAGCCAACGTGCGTGACTCCGGCGAACTCCCCGAGGTGAACACCAAGAGCACGGGCGCGCTCATCGAACTCTCCAGCACGGTCTGGAAGTTCTGTTCGGTGATCTCAATCAGATAGGCATCGCTGACACCCGCTGATCCAGCGGGCGCCGCACCCGGTGCCTGCAGGCCGGTGAGGTCGACCGCTCCCGGACGCGAGAAGGCTGGCTGGTTCGTCTGCTCAGTCATGAGCGCAATTGTTACCCAAGCGGAGGGGGGACAGACAGCGAGGGGGTCGGCGCAATACACTCACCTCTGGGTTGAACCACCCGCGAAGCAATGAGGAGAACCGTGTCTGCCAAGCAGGTCAACAACAAGCCGTTGGAAAAGGTCCTGATCGCCAATCGTGGCGAGATCGCCGTGCGCGTCATCCGCGCCTGCAAGGACGCCGGGATCGGAAGTGTCGCCGTATACGCCGACCCGGATCGCGATGCCCTGTTCGTCCGCCTGGCCGATGAGGCCTACGCGCTGGGTGGCTCCACTCCTGCCGAGTCCTACCTGGACATGGGCAAGATCATCGACGTCGCCAAGCGCTCCGGCGCCGACTCGATCCACCCCGGTTATGGCTTCCTGGCCGAGAATGCCGACTTCGCCCGCGCCGTGATCGACGCCGGACTGATCTGGATCGGTCCCTCCCCTGATGCGATCGAGAACCTTGGTGACAAGGTCAAGGCCCGTCATATCGCCGAGAAGGTCGGCGCCCCCCTCGTCGCGGGCACCTCTGACCCGGTTGCCGATGCCGACGAAGTGCTCAAGTTCGCTGATGAGCACGGACTCCCGATCGCGATCAAGGCCGCCTTCGGTGGTGGCGGTCGTGGCCTCAAGGTGGCCCGCAACCGTGAAGAGGTTGCCGAACTCTACGAATCCGCAGTGCGCGAGGCGGTGACCGCATTCGGTCGCGGCGAATGCTTCGTGGAGCGATTCCTGGACAAGCCCCGCCACGTCGAAACCCAGTGTCTGGCTGACCAGCACGGCAATGTCGTGGTCGTCTCCACCCGCGATTGTTCCCTGCAGCGGCGCCACCAGAAGCTGGTCGAGGAGGCGCCCGCGCCGTACCTAACCGATGAACAGAACGAACGCCTCTACTCGGCTTCCAAGGCAATCCTGCGCGAGGCCGGCTATGTCGGTGCGGGAACCTGTGAGTTCCTGGTCGGTCAGGACGGCACCATCTCCTTCCTCGAGGTCAACACCCGCCTGCAGGTGGAACATCCGGTTTCTGAAGAGGTCACCGGCATTGACCTGGTCCGTGAGATGTTCCGCATTGCAGCAGGTGAGGAGCTCGGGTACGACGATCCCAGGGTTGAGGGACACTCGATCGAGTTCCGGATCAACGCCGAGGACGGCGGGATGAACTTCATGCCCGCACCCGGCACCCTGGTCAAGTGGGACCCGCCCAGCGGCCCCGGCATTCGGGTCGACGGCGGTTACACCGAGGGCGAGACCATCCCGGGCTCCTTTGACTCGCTGGTCGCCAAACTGATCGTCACCGGACGTGACCGTACCCAGGCCCTGGAGCGTTCCCGGCGAGCACTCGCTGAGTTCGCCGTGGACGGCATGCCCACCGTGATCCCCTTCCATCAGGCAGTGGTCAACGACCCGGCGTACGTCGGGCAGGGCGATGACCGTACCGGCTCCTTCAGTGTCTACACCCAGTGGATCGAGACCGACTTCGACAACCAGATCACGCCGTACGCTGGCAGCAGTGCTGAGGCAGAAGAGCCCGAGGAGCGGCAGAAGGTCACCGTTGAGGTTGGCGGTCGTCGACTCGAAGTAGTCCTGCCCGGCGGGCTCGGCTCGATCGGTGACGGAGGCGGCGGCGTCAGGAAGCCCAAGCGCAAGGCCGGCAAGAAGGCTGGCGGGGCGGTGTCAGGTGACACCGTGGCCAGCCCGATGCAGGGCACCATCGTCAAGGTGGCCGTGGCTGAGGGTGACACCGTCGCCGAGGGTGACGTGGTCGTCGTACTGGAAGCCATGAAGATGGAGCAACCGCTGAAGGCGCACAAGGCTGGTGTGATCACCGGACTGCAGGCTGAAGTGGGTGCCACGGTTTCGAATGGCGAGGCCTTGTGTGAGATCAAGGACGCTGAGTAAGGACCACCGGCGTGAAATTCCTCAAGGAAACCATCTTCACCGCCAGTCCTGAGCAGGTCTTCACGGTCCTTACCCAGGAGCCTTTCCGCCATGATCTGGCCAGGGCGGCTGACATGCACCGGTGGGAGATCTCAGTAGAGGAGTCCACGAACGGGATCCTGGTGGCCAACACGGTTTGGTATCGATCCACCTCCGACCGGTTGCCTGCAGCCGCCCAGAAGGTGGTTGGATCCGAGGTGGCCATCCATCAGGTCGAGACCTGGACATCGCCCAACGGTGGCACCATCGAGATGCACATGCCCGGCAAGCCCGGCCACATCAAGGGCGATTTCGTACTGGACTACGACGGCACCAACACCACCCAAACAGTGGACGCTGACATCTCGGTGCGAATCCCACTACTGGGCAAAACCCTGGAGAAACTGCTTGCTGGTGAGTTCTCCGATACCTTGGACATCCAGGCCCGCCTGGGTAATGAGCGTTTGGGGTAGAGCATGGATTTCCAGAAATCAATCGAGTTCCACGGACCTCTCGATGAGGTGTTCACGCTGTTCTGTGATCAGGGGTTCAGGGAGCAGGTGGCCAGCGAGGCCGGTGCTGAGTCCTGGGAGATCGACCTGAAGCCGGGACCCAACGGTGGCACCACCGCGACGATGATCACTCGTCGTAATGCAGCTGAGCTTCCTGCGGCGGCGCGGCGAATAATTGGCAAGCAGTTGACCATCAATCAGGTCGAGAAGTGGACCTCTACTGAGGGCGGCACACTGGAAGTAACCATCCCCGGAGCCCCCGGACACATCAAGGGCACGATCAACCTGACCGAGCAGGATGGCATCACAGTGCAGACCGTTACTGCCGATATCAAGGTCCGGGTGCCGCTGGTTGGCAAGCAATTCGAGAAGTTGATCGGGCAAATCCTGGGCAACATCTTGAAACTCCAGGGTCGAGTGGCCAATGAGACCCTCTCCGGGTCCTGACCCGCTGGATCGCCGATTCCCCGGCGTACTCCCCCATCAGAACCTGGATTGTTCTGTTAATTAGTGCCGCCTCGGCGGGTTAACTACTGCCGCCTCGGCGGGTTAACTACTGCCGCCTCGGCGGGTGTTGGAGTGATATGGATTACTCGTCCGTAGCCTTTGCCAACGCAACAACATGATGAAAAACTCGTAAAAAATGCGAGGGTAGTTTCAGGTTTGGGCGATAAACATGATTAAATCCTCGCATGACTCAGCAGCCACCCGTTTTGTCCCTCTCCGATGCCCTGCCGCAAACCCTGGCCGATCAGTTCCGTACTGGCACCAGGTTCGCGGTCACCTTTGGCGGGCAGGGGGCCTCCTGGTGGGAGAACCTGCAGAGTCTGTACGCCGAGCAGCGCAATGAGGAGCTGCTGGCCCGATTGGTCACCGCCGCTGCGGCGCTGATCCAACCGGTCGCATCGGAGACCATGGCCGCCCTCCCACGGCCATTTACTCCCGATGCCTGGCTGACCGAGGATGCAGTTTTGTCCCCAACCGATCTCGCCTCGGTCAGCCTGTCCATCCCTGGTGTGCTGCTCACGCAGTTGGCCACCATGGATGCGCTCGCCGCCGAGGGCCTGGATCTGACCCAGACGGCTCCGGCAGCGGCCATGGGACACAGCCAGGGCATCCTCGGGGTGGCTGCCCTGGCCAGTCGCCGCGAGGCCAGCACCGAGGATCCGATCGACGGGGATGCTGAGATCCTCGCCCTGGCCCAACTAATTGCTGCGGCAGCGACCATCGTGGCCCGCCGGGTCGGGCTGATCCCCAATGGGCACTCCCCAATGCTGGCCATCACTGGCGCCGATCGCGAGGAGATCGAGTCACTCACCCAGCAGGCCAGCACTGAGTCAGATCAGGTGGTGATCTCGGCCATTAACGGTCCCCGTCGCCTGGTGGTAACTGGCACCCACACTGCCATTGGTCGCCTGTTGCAACTCATCGAGAACCAGGCCGCTGAGTCCCGCAAGGCCGTCGAGGACAAGCTCACTGGCGGTCGTATCTTCGATCCCGTCGTCGAGGAGCTTCCGATCGGGATCGGCTTCCACCACCCTGCACTTGAGCCTGCCGTGGACCTGGTGATTGATTGGGCCCAGCGCTGCGGCCTGGACCCGGCGCTGGCTGAGTCCCTGGCCCGAAATATCTGCATCGATCCGGTGCAGTGGCAGCGTCAGTTGAGCGACGGCATCGACCCCAACACAAAATGGGTGATCGACCTGGGTCCTGCTGACCTGGCCGCCGGCATGACCGCCCGGGCGGTCCGTGGCCGTGGGATCAGTGTGGTCGCCGCTGCCACTGAGGCTGGCCGCGATGCCCTGTTCACCCCCGGTGCCGAAGTACGCCGCGCAGCCGACTGGTCGGCGTACGCCCCGGCGCTCCG
>CAZRKI010000016.1:0-15208 GCA_964600765.1 uncultured Marmoricola sp. | reverse complement strand
CTGGGTGGACAGCGCCTGGTCCAGAAGGCCCGTCGGGCCGGGGCTCCGCTGGATGGTGTGGTGATCACGGCCGGCATTCCCGAGCTTGAGGATGCCGTGGAAATAGTCCGGGACCTGCATGAAAGCGGCATTACGCATGTCGCTTTCAAGCCGGGCACGGTCAATCAGATCCGGCAGGTGATCGCGATCGCCCGTGAGGTCGAAGGTGTGGTGATCGTCCATATTGAGGGCGGCGTGGCCGGGGGGCACCACAGCTGGGAAGACCTTGATGAGCTCCTGCTGGCCACCTACCCGGCGCTGCGCGAGGAGTCGAATCTGGTGCTCTGTGTCGGCGGTGGGATCGGCACTCCGGAGAAGGCAGTTGATTACCTGACTGGCCGCTGGGCCACCCGGTACGACGAGGCACCGATGCCACTTGATGGCGTACTGGTTGGTACCGCAGCCATGGCCACCCTGGAGGCAACCACCTCAGCAGCGGTCAAGGATCTCCTGGTCAGCACACCGGGCCATGACGGCTGGGTAGGCGCCGGCCAGGCCAATGGCGGGGTGACCAGCGGGCGCAGCCAATTGGGCGCCGATATCCATGAGATCGACAACGCCGCCTCGCGTTGTGGTCGCCTGCTTGATCAGGTGGCCGGTGACGCCGAGGCAGTTGCCGAGCGTCGTGAGGAGATCATCGCCGCGATGGCCGGCACCATGAAGCCGTACTTCGGTGATGTGGCCGGGATGACCTACGCCCAGATGCTGTCGCGCTTTCTGGAGTTGTCCACCCGCGATGGTGACTGGCTCGATGTCACCATCGAGGACCGCTTCTGGGAACTTCTCGATCGCACCCTGGCCCGGGTGCACCCAGCCACCCAGGGCCCGATCGACCGGATCCGCGAGGCCGATGCTGCAGCATCGTTGGCTGCGCTGGTCGCAACCCACCCCAGCGCGGAGACCTGCGTACTGCACCCGGCTGATGTCCATTTCTTCATCGAGGTCTGCAAGCGGCCGGGCAAGCCGGTTGGCTTCGTGCCGGTGATCGATGCCGATGTTCGGCGCTGGTGGCGCTCGGACTCCCTGTGGCAGGCGCATGATGAGCGTTTTGACGCCGACCAGGTGATCGTGATCCCCGGCCCGGTCTCGGTTGCCGGAATCACCGCCAAGAATGAACCAGTGGCCGACCTGCTGGCTCGCTTCGAGGCTGCCGTGGCCGCCGATCTCAGCGATCAGGACGCCACCACCAGCGAGGTTCCCGGTGTGGTCGAGCGGGTCGCCACTGCCCCCGACATCTACTGGGCCGGTCGCCTGATCCCCAACCCGGTACGCCGCCTGGGCGCCGACGCCCGCGTCGAGGCCGTCGCTGCTGACCGGGCCGAGATCGTGATCACCCTGCCCGAGGCCGAACTCCGCCTGCCGGTGAGCGTTCCGTCGTACGGCGTGCCGGTGCTCAGCGAAGCAGCCGCAGCCCAGGCCATGGGTGCTCTGCTCCGGGTCACCGCTGGTGGCGAACTCCCCGAGGTTGCCGACGGTACGGCGCGGATTCGGGCCAACTGGTCACCTGAGCTGGCTGCCGATCATGCCGGGGTGACCACCCCAGCCCGCACCCGCACCTTCGAGAAGGTGGACCCGGCCCCTGCCGGAGTGCCCGATGCGCTGGTCGGGCTGGCCTGGCCAGCTGTCTTTGCGGTGATCGGCCCGGTTGAGGGGCTCTTGGACCTGGTCCACCTCGACCACCGGATCGAGTTCGCCCAACTGCCCACCGAGTCCACCGACCTGGAGGTCACCGCCCGACTGGTCAGCGATGAGCACACCCCCGCTGGTCGGGTGCTGAGCGTCCGCGTTGACTTTGCCGCCGACGCCCCGATTGCCCAACTCACCGAGCGTTTCATGATCCGCGGTCGGGTTGGAACTGATGAGTTCACTGCCCCGGAGTCGTTGCCGCGCACCGAGACCCCGCGCAGCCAATTGGACCGCTTCACGGTGACCTCGCCGGCGTACATGGGTGCCTTCGCTGCGGTCAGTGGGGACCACAACCCGTTGCACACCAGCATCGCGGCGGCCCGGATGGCTGGCTTCGCCGCGCCGATCGTGCACGGCATGTGGCTTTCCGCGGTCGGGCAGCATGCTGCTGCCACCGCCGCCACCGGTCGTCGTACCGTCAAGTCCTGGCTGACCCGTTGGGTGGCCCCGCTGCCGTTGGCGACCGACGTGGTGATCACCGTTGAGCGCACCGGAATCAACGCTGGCGACCTGGTGGTCGAGGTAACCGCCAAGGCGCAGGGTGAGTTGCTGATGGTGGCCGAAGCAGTCCTGGCTGCGCCCCGCACCACCTACGCCTTCCCCGGCCAGGGGATCCAGGCCAAGGGCATGGGCATGGAGGCCCGGACCCGTTCGGCCGCCGCTCGCGAGGTCTGGGACCGCGCCGATGCGCACACCCGGGAGTCACTGGGCTTCTCGATCCTGGCCGTGGTCCGCGACAACCCGGCCGAATTGCTGGCCGATGGCGAGTTGCACCGGCACCCGGACGGTGTGCTCTTCCTGACCCAGTTCACCCAGGTCGCGATGGCCACCCTGGCGGTCGCCCAGGTTGCCGAACTTCGTGAGGCCGGAGTCTTCGTCGAGGGTTCGATCACCTGTGGTCACTCCGTGGGCGAGTACAACGCCCTGGCTGCGGTCACCGGGATCCTGCCGCTGGAAGCTCTGCTGGAGATCGTCTTCCGACGCGGCATGGCGATGCACCACCTGGTCCCGCGTGATGAGAAGGGCAACAGCAACTACCGCCTGGCTGCCATCCGTCCCTCCCAGGCTGACCTGCGCGATGAGGAGTTGGCTGAGTTCATCGACGGTCTGTCCCAGAGCACTGGCGAGTTCATCCAGATCGTCAACCTCAACCTGCGCGGCTCGCAGTACGCCATCGCCGGCACCGTCGCCGGCCTGAAGGCACTGGAGGATGAGATCGAGGCCCGCCGCGCCCGGATCGGTGGCAAGCCGGCCTTCATCCTGGTGCCCGGCATCGACGTGCCCTTCCATTCCCGCGAACTGCATGCTGGGGTGGATGATTTCCGCGATCGGTTGGACTCACTGCTGCCCGAGCGGATCGACGCCAACCTGCTGATTGGGCGCTACATCCCCAACCTGGTGCCGCGCCTGTTCAATCTGAGCCACGAATTCGTCACCGAGGTTTGCGAGTACGTCGATTCCGCGCTGCTGCGTGAGGCCCTGGCTGACTGGGACAACAGCGCCGCGGATCCAAACCGCTTGGCCCGCACCATGCTGATGGAGTTGCTGGCCTGGCAGTTCGCCAGCCCGGTGCGGTGGATCGAGACCCAGGACCTGCTGTTCAACGACGAATCCGCGGGCGGACTCGGCATCGAGCAGTTCATCGAGGTGGGGGTGGCCAATGCACCGACCCTGGCCAACCTGGCTGCGCAGACCGTGCGCCTCCCCTCCTATGAGGGGAGTGCGCCACGGATCATGAACTCCTCCCGTGATGAGCAACTGGTTTTCGCCCAGGATGCCCAAACCATCGAGGAGCCGGTGGCTGAGGTTGCCGAGGAGACCACAGCACCCACCGAGACGCAGCCAACAGCCAGTGCCCCGGCTCCGGTAGCCGTGGCCACAAGTGCCGAGCGCCCAGCCGACCTGAGCTTCACCGCTGCTGATGCCACTCGCGTGCTGATTGCCCTGCGTACCAAGATCCGGGTGGACCAGATTGGCGCTGCTGACACCATCGAGACGCTGTGTGACGGGGTTTCCTCCCGCCGCAACCAGCTGCTGGTCGATCTGGGCGGGGAACTCTCCCTGCCCGCAATCGATGGCGCCGCCGAGGCGACCCTGCCCGCGCTGTCGGCCACCGTGGACAAACTGGCCCGCACCTACTCGGCATTCGGTCCGGTGCTCAGCGATGCCATCGCCGAGGCCACCCGCTCCTACGCCGCCTCGGTGGGCGCCAAACCCGGGGCCATTGCCGAACGCGTCACCGACACGTGGCAGTTGGGTGCCGGTTGGTTGCACCATGTGAATGCGATGCTGGTCACCGGCCTGCGTGAGGGCACCTCCGCCCGCGGCGGTGATCTCGGCTTCGTGGGTGAGGTGTCCGACCTGGCCGGAGCCGTGGACCGGGCTATCCAGGAAGTGGCGGCCGCCCAGGGTGTCGTGGTGACCATGCCGGCCACCGAGACCGCTGGTGGCACCGTTGATGTGGCCGCCCTGGCCGAACTCACCGACGCCATCACCGGGCCCGATGGATTGCTGGCCTCGACGGCCAGGCATTTGCTGGGCAGATTGGCCCAGCACAATGGCGAGACCCCAGAGCCGGTTGTGCAGTCCGATGACCTGCAGGCCGAACTGGTTCGGTTGGTCGAGTCCGAGCTCGGCAGCGACTGGGCCCGCAAGGTGGCGCCCCGCTTCGATGAGCAACGCGCCGTCCTCTTCGATGACCGGTGGGCATCGGTCCGTGAGGACTTCGCCCGTGCCTGGCATGGCGATGGGACTGCTCGGGAACGCAACTTCGCCAACCTGGACCATGCCGCGACCACCCAGGCCAAGTGGTGGCTTAATCGGGCCCGGGCCGAGCAGCGGTCTGACCTGGTCAGCTTCTATGGGCGGGTACTGAGCCAGCACCACCCGCTGGCCTTTGCCGAGGACACCGCGATCGTGACTGGCGCGGCTCCCGGATCGATCGCCGGTGCGGTGATCGAGCAGCTGTTGGGTGGGGGTGCCACCGTGGTGGCCACCACCTCCAGCCTGGATGAGCAGAAGACCGCCTGGTTCCGCCAGCTCTACCGCGATCACGCATCCGGTGGCGCGAAACTCTGGGTGCTGCCGGCCAATCTGGCCTCATTCACCGACATCGACGCCCTGGTCGATTGGGTGGGCGCGCCGGTCGTCCAGACCGCTGCCGGGCAGCGCACCGAGATCCGTCCGGCGCTGTCCCCCACACTGGTCTTCCCCTTCGCCGCACCTGGCGTCAGCGGTACCGCCGCCGATGCCGGTGCCCGCGCCGAGGTGGAGTTCCGGGTGCTGTTGTGGGGCGTGGAGCGGATGATCACCGGCCTGGCCGCGATCGGCGCCGACCACCGTCTGGGGCAGCGGGTACACGTCGTACTTCCGGGGTCGCCGAACCGGGGCCGGTTCGGTGGCGATGGCGCCTATGGCGAGGCCAAGGCAGCCTTCGACGCTCTGGTGCAGAAGTGGTATGTCGAGTCCGACTGGGCCCGACGTACCTCCTTCGCCCATGCGCTGATCGGTTGGGTCCGTGGCACTGGCCTGATGGGCCACAACGATCCGCTGGTTGACGCCGTCACCGAGGCCGGTGTGCGCACCTGGGCACCCGAGGAGATGGCTGCTGAGTTGCTGGCCCTGTGCTCCCCCGAACAACGGTTGGAGGCAGCCAACGCGCCGCTCCTGGCCGACCTGACCGGAGGCCTGGACAAGGCGGAGTTGAACCTGGGTGAGTTGGCCCGGGAACTCACCTCCCGCGGCACTGCCGTGACCGAGGACGAGGAGCCCGCCGATGAACTTCACGCCCTGACTCACCCGGCCGGGTGGCAGGCTGCGCAGCCCACCATGCCCTGGGGTGAGGTCACCCAGCCACTGGACCAGATGGTCTGCATCGTGGCTGCCGGAGAGGTCGGGCCGGTTGGCTCCAGCCGGACCCGGTTGCAACTTGAGGTCGAGGATGGTCTCTCCGCAGCCGGCGTGATCGAGTTGGCGTGGACCACTGGCCGGATCACCTGGGAGACCCAACCCACCGCTGGCTGGATTGACGCAAAGACCGGCGAATCACTCACCGAGGCGGGGATCATCGAGCGCTTCGGGGAGGAGATCGAGGCCGGTCTGGGCATCCGCCGCTTCCATGACGAGGGTGCGATGCTGGATGGCACCGCCCCGCTGATGGTGCCGGTGTACTGCGAGGAGGACACCTCCTTCCTGGTCCGCACCGAGGAAGAGGCCCGGGCTTTTGCTGCCGAGGACGCCGAGCGCACCCGGATCGAACCGGTCGCTGATGGTTTCCTGGTCACCCGCCTCAAGGGCAGCCTGATCCGGGTGCCACGACGCTTCAGGCTGACCCGGTTCGTGGGTGCCCAGGTGCCCGAGGGCTTCGACCCCAAGGTCTGGGGTCTGGGCGCGATGACCGAGTCGATCGACCGACTGGCTGCCTGGAATCTGGTCGCCACCGTTGATGCCTTCATCTCCTCCGGGGTCACCCCCGCGGAACTGTTGCGCTGGGTGCACCCAACCCAGATGGCCAACACCCAGGGCACCGGCATCGGCGGCATGAAGGCCACCCGGTCGATGTATGTCGATGCGCTGCTCGGTGACACCCCCCAGGCCGACATCCTGCAGGAGGCGCTGCCGAATGTGATCGCCGCTCACACCGCCCAGTCCTTCCTGGGTGGCTATGGCGCGATGGTGCACCCAGTGGCCGCCTGCGCCACGGCCGCGGTCTCGGTCGAGGAGGGCTTCGACAAGATCAAACTGGGCAAGGCGAAGGTCGTCGTGGCTGGTGGTTTCGATGACCTCGGCATCGAGGGCATCCTCGGCTTCGGCAATATGAGCGCCACCGCCGAGACCCAGGCGATGCTCGACCAGGGCATCAGCGAGGCCGGGATCTGCCGTCCCAACGATCGTCGTCGTGGCGGGTTCGTGGAGGGCCAGGGCGGGGGCACCGTCGTACTGGTCCGGGGCGATCTGGTGGCCGAGCTCGGTCTGCCGGTGCTGGGCGTGGTCGCGTTTGCGGCGTCGTACTCCGATGGTATCCACACCTCGATCCCGGCTCCCGGGCTGGGTGCGCTGGGTGCTGCCACCGGTGGTCGTGAGTCCGCGCTGGCCCGGGCTCTGGCCGAGGTGGGGCTGAGCGCCAACGACATCGACGTGATCTCCAAGCACGACACCTCCACTGCGGCCAACGACCCCAACGAGTCCCAGCTGCACGAATGGCTGGCCGATGCACTGGGTCGTGACCCGGGTAATCCGTTGTATGTGATCTCGCAGAAGTCGCTGACCGGTCACGCCAAGGGTGGCGCTGCTGCCTTCCAGATGATTGGGCTGTGCCAGGTGCTCGCTGGTGGGGTGCTGCCACCCAACCGCAACCTGGACTGCGTGGACGATGCCCTGAATGGCTACGAGCGTCTGGTGTGGCTGCGTCAGTCACTCCAGACCGGGCCGCTGCGGGCTGGCCTGGTCACCAGTCTGGGCTTTGGTCACGTCTCCGCCCTGGTCGCGATCACCCACCCGGGTGCCTTCGTGGCTGCGTTGCCGGAGGCCAAGCGGGCTGCCTGGCTTGATGCCGCCAGCGAACGGCTGGTGGCTGGTCAGGCTCGATTGCTCGATGGGATGTACGGCGGTGACCCGCTGTTCACCAAGTCGGAGAACCGTCGCTTCGAGGGACCTGCGGACTCGGTGAAACTGGCCGAGAAGCAGATGCTGCTGGACCCACAGGCGCGGCTCTCCGCAGCCGGTCGCTTCCCCGGGGTCTCGGCATGATCACCCTGCCCCAAACCATCGGCGTCGGCGTGGATGTCGTGTGCATCTCCGCCTTCGCCGAGCAGTTGGCTGCGCCCGGCACCAGGTTCGCTGGGGTGTTCACCCCTGCAGAACGCCGACACGCCACCCGGTCCGCGGCCACCACCGGCAACCCGGCCCAGCACCTGGCGGCCCGGTGGGCGGCCAAGGAGGCATTCCTGAAGGCCTGGTCGGATTCCCGCTTCGGGTTGCCGGACGTGATCGAACCGCACCGGATCGACTTCACCGAGATCGAGGTGCGCACCGACGCGTGGGGGCGTCCGGCATTGCGCCTGCACGGAGCCATCGCGGCCGCACTGGGCGCTTGCTCGGCCCGCGTCTCATTGAGCCATGACCTGGACGCTGACACCGCGACCGCTTTCGTCGTACTGCAGGAGGACGCACAGTGAACACCACGAGTACTGCGATCACCACCGCGCTGCCCGGGCTCGTCGTACGGCACCTGGTCACCAATGGCCAGGAAGTTCGCAGGGGTGACCGACTGCTGGTCACCGAGACGATGAAGTGCGAACAGACCCACGTCGCCCCCCACGACGGCATCGTGCAACTGAACTGCGCCCTGGGCGAGGTGATCGAGGTCGGCTCCGTGGTGGCCACCGTGGCTGAGGTCGCAGCACCAACCAGCGACCCGACCAGGGTCCGTGGTCCGCGCCCACTGGGACCACGCGCCGTACTGGACAAGGTTTGTGGACCCCGGGCTGACCATTCGCTGAGCCCGGTAGCCCAGACCGGGACCTTCCTGGAGTTGGAACTGGAACAATCCGCGACCGTTCTGGCCTGCGCCGCCCCCGGGGATCGACTCGTCCCCCGCAGTGCCGAGTCGCCCAACGACTCTGGCGTGATGGTTGGCCTGATTACTCACCTACTCCAGGGACACCCAGATGGAGTCACCCGGGTCTGGATCGGCGGGGACCCGTCCCGATCCATGGGTGCGGTTGCCGAGGCAGAGTGCCGTCGGATCATCGCTGCCTTCGACCTGGCTGAGGAACTCCAGGTTCCGGTCGAATGGGTGGCCCTGTCCGCCGGCGCCCGGATCGCCTGGGATTCCGGCACCGAGAACATGGACTGGTGTGCAGCTGTGGTGGCCCGGATCGTCACCTTCACCCAGCGCGGTGGCCAGGTGGTGATCATCGTCAACGGCATCAACGTTGGTGCCCAGTCCTACTGGAATGCCGAGGCCACCATGCTCGGCCACCACAAGGGCATGCTGGTGATGCTCAGGGACCAGGCGATGGTGCTCACCGGCAAGGGCGCCCTCGCGCTCAGTGGTGGTGGCACCTTCGCCACCGATGCTGCCATCGGCGGTTATGACGAGGTGATGGGTCCCAACGGACAGGCACATCACCTGGCCGAGAACATCGTGGATGCCTATCGGATGGTATTTGCCCACCACACGCTGTGTACGCTGCGCTCAGACCAGACCCCAGCGATCGTGACCAGCCATGACGCCGTGGACCGCGACCTGACCATTGACCCCTACAACGAGCCCGAGCCCTTCGCCACGGTCGGTGAAATCCTCCATGCCGAGACTCACTCAGACCGCAAACAGGCCTTTGCCATCCGGCCGGTCCTGGACTCCCTGGTCGACCGTGACGCACCAGTGCTGGAGCGGTGGACCGACATGGCCGATGCCCAGGGTGCCGTGGTCTGGGACAGCCGGATTGGCGGCGTACCGACGACCGTGATTGGGATCGAATCACGGCCCTATCAATCCTCAACCGGGCGTTGGCTCACCGGCGGAGTGCTGCATCCGGAGGGTTCCCGCAAGGTGGCCAAGGCGTTGAATGCTGCTTCTGGCAATCGGCCCGCGGTGGTGATGGCAAACCTGGCCGGTTTTGACGGATCAGCGGACTCGATGCGTGGACGTCAGTTGGAGTTCGGTGCCGAGATCGCCCGGGCCGTGACCAACTTCGAGGGCCCGCTGGTGGTTGTGGTGCTGGGTCGCTTCCATGGTGGCGCCTATGTGGTGTTCAGCAAGGCACTCAACCCAAATGTGCGGATCCTGGCCCTTGAGGGGACCTATGTTTCGGTGATCGGTGGGGACGCGGCAGCTGGCGTGGTCTTCGCCAGCGAGCTGAAGAAGCGGATCGCGGCCCGGTTGGAGGCCGAGCCCGGCGCGGACGCAGACCTGGTGCATCGTGAGGAGCGCGACCTGTTGGCGCGCCGGTTCGACCAGATCCACGACGTACGCCGGGCGGCTGAGGTTGGCTCCATCGATGAGGTGATTGCGCCGGGTCGGATCCGGCCCGAGGTGGCTCGCCTGATCGGTGCTGAGTCAGCCGCTGAAGTCAGCGATCTGACCGTCGCGCAGCTGCTTCCTGCTCAGTCGCATGCAGGTAGCCAATCACCAGTCGCTTGAGTTCCTCGACCGCCTGCGGATGGGACTGGCCATCGCGAATGGAGAAGTTGAGCATCGAATAGGCGACGTGAACGACCACTTCAGCCACCATCTCGCGATCGGCAATCGGTGAGCCAGGCGTCAGTGGAGCCAACAGCCGGGTGACATCTGCGGCCAGCTCGCGCTCGTGCTGAGCAGCGATCACCCGGGTAGCCGGGGTGGCCTGCATGGCCAACCAGACCACCCGCCGGGACGGATCAGTGCGCCAGGCCAGGGCCAGGTGCTCCAGGGTCTTCTCCAACAACTGGGCCCAGTCCAGTGAGGGGATTTCCGCGGCAAAGCTCTCCAATTCCTTGCGGATGTTGGCGGTGTCGATCCGATCGAGCTCGCAGATGATGGCGTACTTGTTGCCAAAGAATTGGTACAGCGAACCGATCGGGACCCCAGCGCGAAGCGCTACCTGATCGGCGGTGAAGGCCTCGAAGCCCACCTCGACCAGCAACGCCCGGGCTGCTTGCAGGATCTCATCAAAACGCCGGCGACTGCGCTCCTGCAGTGGCCGACGCCGGGGCAGGAATTCAGAAATCTCGGCCTCTCCCATGGGTCAAGGCTAGACGACAGCGCAGTGTTGTTGCGGTTGGTCGAAGGCATTGGCGAGAACCTCATGCAGATCTGCACGGAACCGACGCATTGCGGGCGCATCCGGGACTGCGGCGTCGGCACCGTGATACATGCCGGGCAGCACCCTTAGCTGGCAATCGACCCCGTGCCCCAGCAGCCGCTCGGCATAGCTGCAAACCTCCTCGTTGAAGAGGTCCAGATCACCCACGGCCAGCCAGGCTGGAGCCAGACCGGTGAGGTCCGGGCGACGTCCGGGCACGGCGTACGGGGGCACCTGGGCCTGTCCCACCCCTTGGCCGAGGTAGGCCTGCCAGGCATAACGGTTGGAGCGGGTCGACCAGGTCAGGGCCGGCAGATCAGGGCGTTGGGCGCTGCGGTCATCCAGCATTGGATAGATCAGCAGTTGGAAGGCCAACGGCACTCCCTCGTCGTGGGCCCGTTGGGCCACGGCAGCCGCCAGACCACCGCCAGCACTGGCCCCGGCGATCACGATCCGGTTGGGATCCACCCCCATTTCATGGGCATGGGCGTGCAACCAGAGCAGGGCGTCGTAGCAGTCCTCAAAACCGGCCGGGAAGGGATGCTCTGGGGCCAGTCGGTAATCCACGTTCACCACCAGGACACCCTGCTCAAGGGCGACCTGACTGCAGAAATCATGAGCCGATCCGGCGCTACCCGTGATGAAGCCACCGCCATGGATCCAGATCAGGGCACCGCTTGGCCGGGGTCGATGTGGAACATCGTAGGTGTGCAACAGCGCCTCGGTTCCGGGGAGGGTGAGCTGCTGGTGTCGCACCCGGGCATCTACCTCGCTGACCCCGGCGCGGCGCTCACGCACCCGATCCAATACCACCCGATTGGTGATGGGAATCGGGAGATACAAACCCCGACGCCGTAACTCCGGTGGCACCTGCTCGATCAATCGGAGTCTCCGTTGGACCCGGTTGGCCCCGATCCCGGCAGCTACCGCAAATCCCGCGAGTGCTGCTGACCTACCCAGTCGCACGGTTTCCTACCGATCTGTCAGGGAATCTCGGCCACGACGTCATTGGTCCATTCAGCGGTATTGCTGGCGAAACCGACGTGGCCACCCGGTTCGGTGTACGAGGGTAGCGGTCCACCGCGCATGGCCTGCCACGCGTCGTAGGCAAGGGCATCATTCACGGTCTGATCGTCGGCGACTGAGTAGTAGACCACCTTGCCCAGACCGGAGAGGGCCCCATTCGCCAACGGCTTGTAGTTGGCGTTGTAGAGGATCTGGTCAGCCTGGTAGTTGGTGCCCCATTCGGCTCTCATCTTCAGCGGGATCAGGACCGCGCGCCAGAAGGGTTCTTCCATGTATGAGGTGTCCCCGAAGAAACGCGCCAACGAAGCGACGGTGCCCAGGGTTTGATTGGTGGCACTCAGGGTGCTGTTTCCAGCCGGCGAACAGGCCAACAACAAGGTGATCCGGGACTGGTCATTCAGCGGCAACTGGGTGACAACCTGGCTGGCCAGGGGACCACCGGTTGAGGAACCCATGATCACCACCTCGTCGTACTCGCTGAGCAACTCGATGAGTTTGCTCTTGATGCTGGCCGTCACCGTGGCCACATCAAAGCGCTTGCCCAGATAACTGGCGGCCACGAACTTGTTGACCTGCTGTTGAATCGCCGGGGCCAACGGGGCGAACTGATCATCCAGCGCGACGGCACCGGGAAGCCCCAGGAAAGCCACCGTGCTCTCAGCCGAGCCGGGTCGCTCGCCGGCTGCCTCGGTGAAGTGCACCGAACTGCTCGGCTGATCCTGGGGAGCTTCCCCGCACAGATTCCGCATGTAGGTGGGGTCATTGCCAGAAACGTAGGTGGCTGCCCCGAAGAAGATCATCAATGGATTGGGCGGAGCAGGGGCAGCCTGAGTGGGCGGACAGGCCCAGTCGACGGTGCTGCTGGCGGTGGCTGACACCGGAGCCAGGACAGCAGCCACGACTGCAATCGTGACGGCAACCAGCATTCGTTTGAGATTTTGCATCCGCGTTCCCCTTGCGCTTATGAAACCGATCAGGCCGGATGGGGATCGTATTCCCGCGGTGATTCAGGTGTCTGTAGTCACACCGCGAAGCGCAGCAACTGGTCTACCCCACCCGCCGCGAGGAGATGACCAGCGAGCCGTGTTGGAAGGTTGCGGTCCAACCCCGGGCCACCCTGCGGGGACTGGTAGCCGGGAAACCCAGATAACCGATCGGGCCACCACGTCTGAGGTAGGCCCGCAGGATTCGGCCCCTGAGGACCACCGCGCCGGTATCCGGTGACCAGTAGATCCGGCCCTTGCGATAGGCCCGGAAGGCCCCAACGGAAACCAGCCGAACCGGCCCCCTGGCCCGGCCCAGACGCTTCTTGCCGCCCAACGCCCGATAGGCAGCATTGATCTGGGCAGCGGCACCACTGATCTCAACCTGCCCACCAATCGCGAACCAGTCCGAGCGCAGTCCCAGCCGAGAACGAACCGCTGCACCAGTCACTGACGCACTCCCCCTGGTGCCACGCACCAGGACCCGTGCTGCCCGCCCACCCCACTCACCACCACCACTGCGGGAGGTGACCGTGATCGCCACGATCTCCCCGATCCCCGGGAAGGCCTGGGCCAGGGTCCCGGGGGTGATGGTTCGACTCCAGGAATGCACTGGATTCCCAGCGAACCCGTCGTAGGGATCGGCTTGGGCCGGCAGGTAGGGCACCCCACCCGAAACCGTGTGGCCACCACTGCTGCTGGCGTACTGGGTCAGGGCCGGGGCGCCCTGATAGGTGCGGATCTGCCCACTGGTGGCGGCGATCGCGGTGTTGGTGGCAGTGGCCTCATCAGCCAGCCCGCCGTACACCTGACAGGAGGTGGTGTCGCAGATGTCGTAGCTGCGGGAGGTATTCAACTGCCGCAACCGGACGGCGTAGGTCCGGGCCGCGATGGCCTGGCTCTGCAGGGCTGCGGGTCGCCAACTGGCCGGCATCTCCCGGGCCACCACTCCCTGCAGGTAGCTGTCCAGGCCGAGCACGTTGACGGTGTCACCACCAATCTGGCGCAGATTGCCACGATAGGTCCGGTCCCCTGCGCTGGTGCGCAGGGTGATGGGTGCAGCTGCCTGAAATTCAGCGATTCCGCCTCTGGTCAGGTAGCCCACCCACCCAGAGCCATTGCTCGACTCCAGCGTGGTCTGAGCGCCCACTGCGCGCAGCCGCCACCTGCCCGCCTGTGGGAGCGGAGTGACCACACCATCGCTCAGCCAGTGCACCCGCAGGCCTGTGGTGTGGGCGACATTGGTGTCCCCATCGGTATCGGCGCTCAACTGCACCCGGATCTGCCCGCCCACTGTGCTGGCCTGGGTGCCCGGGTAGTAGAAGTTCAGGATCTGTTGGGCGCTCAGGCCGCGCAGGGCAGCACCCTGGGCGCCGTACTGACTCATCCCCCGGCCGTGCCCGTATCCATGCCCCACAAATGTGTACGACGCCGCAGCACGCGCAGGCGCGGGTACCAGCAGCGCTCCCACCAGCGCCACCCAGACGACCGCAACCAACTGCCTCCTCATCGCTACACCGGGTGATGCAATCTGCGGGCCGCTTCGGCGATGGAGCCGGAGATGGAGGGATAGACGGTGAAGGCGTGGGCGACCTGATCGGCGGTCAGTGACTCCGAAACCGCCAGAGAAATCGGGTGGATCAGCTCGCTGGCCCGGGGGCCGACGACAACTCCCCCGATCACGATCCGGGTACCGGGGCGGCAGAAGATCTTCACGAAGCCATCGCGGATGCCCTGCATCTTGGCGCGCGGGTTTCCGGCCAGGTCCAGGCACACCGTCTCGGCATTGATCTGGCCCTCATCGATGGCCTGCTGGGACCACCCCACGGTGGCGATCTCCGGTGAGGTGAAGACATTTGAGCTGACCTTCTTCAGGTCGAGCGGAGCGACCGCATCACCCAGGAAGTGCCACATCGCGATCCGACCCTGCATCGCCGCAACACTGGCCAGCATCAGCACGCCGGTGCAGTCGCCCGCGGCGTACACCCCCCTGGCAGAGGTCCGCGAGACCCGGTCCACCTTGATGAACCCACCATCGTCCACGACCACCCCGGCCTGTTCCAGGCCCAGATCGGCGGTGTTGGGGATGGAGCCGAGCGCGAGCAGGCAGTGTGATCCGGTGACCTGGCGACCATCGGTCAGGGTGACAGTGACCTCGCCGCCATTGCGGGTGACTGATTCCATCCGCGACTTCGACAACACCTCCATCCCGCGTCGGCGCAGCACTTCCTCAAGTACGGCGGCCGCGTCAGCGTCCTCACCGGGCAACACCCGGTCGCGGGAACTGACCAGGACCACCTCGATCCCGAGCAGCAGGTAGGCGCTGGCGAACTCCGCGCCAGTCACGCCGGATCCGACCACGATCAATTTGGTCGGCGTCTCCTTCAGGTCATAGACCTGCTCCCAGGTCAGGATCCGTTCACCATCTGGTTGTGCGGCGGGCAGGGTACGCGGCGCGGCTCCGGTGGCGATCAGGATCGCCTCGGCGTTGATCTGCTCGGTACCACCTGCGGCTAGTTCCACGCTCACGGTGGTGTTATCCCGCAACCGCCCCCGACCGGCCACAACCCGCACGTTCTCGCGGCGGACCCGCTCGGCGATATCGGCTGACTGACTGGCCGCCAACTCCTTTACCCGCTGGTTGACCGCCGCCAGATCGACCCGGACCCGATGGGCCACATCCCCCTC
>CAZRKI010000015.1:0-44444 GCA_964600765.1 uncultured Marmoricola sp. | reverse complement strand
GTCCAGACCCTGCAACGGGTGCTGTCACACCGGAACCGACTGGCTGACTCAGGCACGCTCTCCTCAGCGGAGTTGGACCAAATGCTGCGTCAGGTGCCCGGGGTTGGGGTCTGGACGAGTGCCGAGACCCGGGCCCGGGTCCTCGGTGATCCGGACGCGATCAGCTTTGGTGACTACCACGTGGGGCGCAATATTGGTTGGGCCCTGGTGGGTGAACCATTGGATGACGAGGCTCTGCAGCAGATCCTCCGGCCCTATGAGGGGCAGCGCTACCGGGTGCAACGTCTGGTGGAGCTTGGTGGATTGCGTCCGCCGCGACGTGGACCGCGCCGAACATTGCCCCGCCATATGCCCGGAATGTAACAAAACTCCCTAAATATCGGAGTGGTCTGGTTCACCTGATGAACGCAATGTGACATCAGCCATAACCTCGTGCAACATAGTGCCGTTGCCTGTGTGATTGGTGCGACCCGTAACCGCACGCCCAACCGCTGCCTCGAGCACGAGGAAGGGAAGCTCTTGAGTTCGATTGCCGAGTTTGGCCGGCATAACGTCGAAGTGCTCTATTCGCATGCCCACAAGGGGATCATCACTGCAGGTGAGATGACCGTGATGGGGGTGGAGGCCTTCCGGGCTGGCATCACCGACATGGTCAAGGGGCGCTTCTCCTGGTCCGAGTTCTTGTTGCAGGTCTGGTTCATGCTGCGGGTCTCCCTGGCCCCCACGATCATGGTGGCGATCCCATTCGGGGTAATCATTTCGGTCCAGATCGGCGCAGTCGCCTCCCAGATCGGTGCCAGTTCCTTCAGTGGCGCGGTCAATGGCATCGGCATCCTGCGCCAGGCCGCTCCTCTGGTCACCTCTTTGATGATCGCTGGAGTTGTGGGTTCGGCGATCACCTCCGATCTCGGTGCCCGAACGGTCCGCGAGGAGATTGATGCCCTGAAAGTGATGGGTATCTCCCCAATCCAGCGTTTGGTGGCACCCCGGGTCTTTGCGGCCCTACTGGTCTCAGTGGTACTCACCTTCGTGGTGGCAATGACCTCGATGGTCACCGCCTACATCATGAATGTCGGTGGTGGCAGCATCAGTTCCGGCACCTACATGAACTCCTTTGTTTCCTTCGCCCAGACCAACGACCTGCTGCTGGCCCAGTTCAAGGCGTTGATCTTCGGATTCGTGGCCACGATCGTGGCCTCTCACAAGGGATTGTCCGCCAGAGGAGGCCCAAAGGGCGTGGCTGATGCGGTCAACCAGGCAGTAGTGCTGGCCGTGATCATCCTCTCGATCATCAATCTGGCCATCACCCAGGCTTACGTAATGCTCGTGGACACGGGGTTGTGATGACTGTCCTAAAAGTTGGGCGTCCAAATCCGCTCGCCCGGGTCTCAGGTTCAACGGTCAACGTGCTGGCTCAGTTCGGTGACTTCCTCACCTTCTCGCTGGTTACCTTCGCCTCGATTCCGCAAACCATCCGCAAGTATCACCGCGAGATCCTGTACCACCTCAAGGACATCGCCTGGGGCAGTGGCGCCATCGTGGTTGGTGGCGGCACCATCGGGATCATGGTGCTCCTGGCCATCTCGGCCGGCACCTCCCTGGGCATCGAGGGCTTCAACGGCCTGGAGATCGTTGGCCTGGCCCCGTTGACCGGCTTCATCTCCGCATCGGCCAACACCCGAGAACTGGCCCCCCTGGTGGCCGCACTCGCACTGGCCTCCCAGGTGGGATGTCGATTCACCGCCCAGATTGGTTCCATGAAGATCCATGAGGAGGTCGATGCGCTCGAGGTGATGGCTGTCCACCCGATGCGTTATCTGGTCACGGCCCGCCTGCTGGGCGTTGGCATTGCGGTGATTCCGCTGTACATGATCGGCCTATTGGGTTCCTACCTGGCTTCCAAGGCAGCCGTTGTGTTCCTCTTCGGCCAATCACCTGGCCAGTACGACCACTACTTCAACATCTTCATCCGGGGCCAAGATGTGTTCTTGTCAGTGGTCAAGATGGTGGTGTTCTCGATCATGATCGTGCTGATCCACTGCTGGTACGGCATGCGGGTCAAGGGCGGGCCGCAATCAGTAGGTGAGGCCACTGGTCGGGCCATTCGGGCCAGCATCGTGGTCAATGTGGTTCTTGACATGATCCTGACCCTCGTCTTCTGGGGCAGCGATTCCGGATTCAGGGTCTCGGGGTAGTCATGGCGGTCAGAAAAGAAACTTCCCAGGCACAGTACGCCCGTCGCGGGCTCATCCTGGCTGCGATAATCGTGTTGATCGTGAGCATGTCCTTCCTGCACATGAAGGGCTTCTTCGACCGTTCCCCTGTTGTTGAGGCAAGGGTGGCCAATGCTGGTGCCGCCCTGATTCCCGGTGCCGATGTCAAGATGCGCGGTGTGATCATCGGTGAGGTCAGGGAAATCAAGGCCGACCCAGCTGGTGGAGCCCGGATCTCGGTGCGGGTGCCGGACCAGAAGTTGAAGGGCATCCCGGCCAATGTGGAGGCACGGATCCTCCCAGCCACTGTATTCGGTACCACTTTCGTGGACCTGACCGTTCCAGGCACCCAATCAGCCAACTCCCTCAAACCCGGTGCGGTCATTCCGGCCGACACCAGCCAGAAGACCCTTGAGTTGCAGGTCGCACTCGATGACATCGATCGGATCATCAAGGCTCTGGGACCTGGCGAGTTGGCCACTGCGCTCAATGCGGCGGCTCAGGCGCTGGATGGTCGGGGAGCCCAAATCGGGGAGATCATCGAAACTGCTGACAAGTACGTCACCAGGCTCAACCCACGGATGCCTCAAGTCCGCAGCAGCATCAAGAAGTTGGCAGAGAACCTCACCATCATTGAGGAAGTGGCTCCTGACTACTTCGATGCCACTGATGACGGTTTGGTCGCGGCCCGGATGATCGCTGAGGAAAAGGCATCGATCACCAATCTGATCCACGGCAGTTCGGCCATGTTCACAGACGCGAATGGTCTGTTGAGTCGGGAGAAGAAGGACCTGATCAACTTCGTGAACCATTCCGCGATCCTGATGCGCGGTCTTTACGACACCCGCTATGGCATCACCCAGGCCATTGATACCCACCTATTCCTCCAGCGCACCCTTGGTACCGCGATGCGGGGTAGCTCCATTCACATGGATATCTACCTGGAGTTGCTGGGGCACGACCCGGCGTACTACACCAATGCTGATTGCCCGCGTTGGGGCAAAGCTGTTGGCAACAACTGCGGTGCCGCCCGAGCCTCGGCACGCACGATGATGGAGGGGGAGAGCCAGTGACCGGCCTGAGATCCATCACCGTAAAAGTCATCATCGCAGTGGTCCTGTCGATGTTGATGGGTGTGGTCATCTACAACACGATGGTCAACAAGCTGCCAGGTGACACCATCAGCTACACCGCTGACTTCAAGGATGTGTCCGGTCTCCGGGTCGGTGATGACGTACGTCTGGCTGGGGTCCGCGTTGGTCGGGTGGATGACATCAAACTCGGCGGCAGTGGCGCGCTGGTCAGCTTTGACGTGGTCAAGGACAACCCGATGTTGTCCAACACCTCCCTGGAATTGCGCTATCAGAACCTTCTTGGGCAGCGTTACCTGTCCATGGTCCAGCCAGAGGAATTGGGCTCGGTGGTGAAGGCCGGCAGGACCATTCCGGTGACCAACACCGATCCCGGTTTTGATCTGACTGCCCTGCTCAATGGATTCCGGCCACTCTTTGATGCCCTGAATCCTGATGAGGTCAACAAACTGGCCACCTCCATGATCAAGGTGATGCAGGGCGAGGGTGGAACCGCTGAGACGCTGCTGCAGCAAACCACCGAGTTGACCAACTCCCTGGCTGACAAGGACCAGGTCTTCGGCGAGGTGCTGACCAATCTGACTCCCGTCCTGACCGACCTGGCCAGTCAGGGAGAACAGTTCGCCGGAACTGTCAAGGAGTTGCGGGCCCTGATGACTGGATTGGCCCAGGATCGTCAGGCAATCGGCTCCTCGATCGAGGGGATGAGCGAACTGATCACCACCACCTCTGACCTTCTGGTGGAGGCCAACAAGACCACCCCGACCACGGTACGGAAGTTCCGCCGGGTGATGGAGAACTGGATGGCCAACCGTGATGACTTCGTCCGCGGGCTTGGCTACTACAGCGGGATCATCGAAGCCTTTGGACGCAGCCACTCCTATGAGAACGCGATGAATACCTACTTCTGCTCCATCGACCTGGACCTATTCGGTCTGACCACTATCAACCTTGCCGGTCCGAAGGCTGGTCATTTCTCAAGGAACTGTGGCGGATGAAAGCACTGAACCAGAGAGACCCGTTCAAGCTCGGGCTGATAGCGCTCCTGATCGGGGGCCTGCTTGTTGGCGCCGTGGTCGTGATCAGTTTGATCCCATTCGGAGAGAAGGGCTACACCGCGTTCCTCGCCCAGACCGCTGGTCTGCGGGTGGGAGAAAACGTAAACGTGGCCGGCGTACCCAGTGGCAAGGTCCGTTCCATCGCACTTGATGGCGACCAGGTGAAGGTTGAGTTTTCCCTGGACAAGGACGTCAAACTCGGCTCCGAGACCGCTGCTGAGGTGAAGGTCGCGACATTGCTGGGCACCCATTACCTTGAGGTGGTCCCCAAGGGGAGTGGGGAGCTGAAGAATGGCACCATCCCGTTGGATCGCACCTCGGTGCCCTTCAACCTCCAGGACGTCCTGGAGAGGAGTGCCCAGACCCTTGATGCCATCGACCCGGCGATCATTTCCCAGGCGATGAAGTCCTTCAGCGAGAACACCGAAATGACCAAGGACGACATCGGTCCGGCGTTGACCGGCCTGGCCAGGCTCTCGGAGATGGTGGCTGCCCGCAAGGATCAGTTGGCTGAACTGATGGCGGCCACCCGAGAGGTGACCGATCAACTCTCTGCCAACTCTGATGACCTGATCGTGATGATGGATCAGGCGAATCTGGTGCTGGCTGAAATCACCAAGCGACGTGAGGCGATCCATGCAATGTTGGTAGCCACTACCGAGTTGAGCAAGAACATCAACCGACTGATCAGCGAGACGAATGCAGACATGGGACCGGCCTTCACCAAGGCGAATCAGGTGATTGACACCCTGCGAGCCCAGGACGCAGTCATGAAGAACCTGCTCAGCAAGACAGCCCCAGCGGCCCGGTACCTGGCAAATGCCAATGGCAGTGGCCCCTGGACCAATGTCTTCGTCCGTTACCCAGCGATCCCGGCGGATGATGGGCGATGAGAATGATGCGTAGATTCCGAATCCTTGCCGGACTGGCTCTGATCACAACCCTGGCACTGGTGGCATCGTCCTGCATGCCGTTCACTGCCAAGGACCTGAAGGTAACGGCGTACTTCGCTGACTCCTCAGGCTTGTTCGTCGGCAATGACGTCGGGGTACTCGGGGTGTCGGTTGGCAGGATCACCAAGATCACTCCCCAGGGCGATCAGGTCAGGGTCGAGATGGAGATCGACGCGGACCAGAAGGTGCCGGCCGATGCTGGTGCAGTGGTGGTGGCTCGATCAGTGGCGACTGATCGTTACGTCGAACTCACCCCGGTTTACAAATCCGGACCCACGATGAAGTCCGGCGCGGTCATTGAGGAGCAGCGGACCAGGACCCCAGTCGATTTCGACACCGTCCTGGCCTCATTGAACACCCTGGCCAAGGGCCTGACCGGCACACCCGGGAATGAGCAGTTGGTCGGGGACGCGGTGAACAACCTGGCCGAGGCCATCGGCGGTAAGGGGCCGCTCATCCATCAGACCATCAACAACCTGTCCTCGGCAGTGGATGGAATGGCCAACCAACGCGGGGACTTCACCGCTACGGTGAAATCCCTGAACACCCTGACCACCACCGTGGCGCAGAATCAGCAAACCGTGCTCACCTTCATTGACCAGGTGGATTCGGCAACCGCGATGCTCAATGAGGAACGCGATAACTTCAAGCAGGCGATGCGCCAGATTGCCCAAACCATTGAGTTGGTGGCCAAGTTCGTCAAGCAGCACAAACCAGCATTGAGTCATTATCTGACCGAGACCACGAAGTTGATGGAATCGATGATGTCACGCAAGGCAACTCTCAACGAAGCCATGCAGATGTTCCCATTGGCGCTGCAGAACATGTCCAGAAACACCACTGGCGGCAAGCTGCATGTTGCGATGCCATTGCGGATGTTCGTCAGTATCGGTGGCCTGTTCCGGACCCTGTGCAATCTCACCCAGGACCCAAGCGTGTGTGCCGTCCAGGGACCGCTGAACGACATCGGCGACATGATTGACATCATCCTTGGGCTCAAGGGGAAGTGATGCGACCAATCCGTTATCTCATTGCCCTGCTGACCGCCATGATCCTGCTGGCCGGTTGTGGCCCCACCTTCACCGACCTGCCCCTGCCTGGTAGCAGGGTGAGTGGCGACACGGTGCAAATCCAGATGAAGTTCACCGAAGCGCTCAGCCTTGCCGAGGGTGCCATGGTCAAGGTCAATGGCATTGAGGCTGGCCGCGTCGAGTCGGTTACGGTCAAGGATTACCGGGCTCTGGTCAAGGCCAGAGTGCAACGCAGCGCAAAGATCCGTTCCGATGCCACTGCGCGTCTTCGGTACACCACCCCGCTTGGCGAACTTTTCGTGGACATCACCAATCCCGAGGAGGGGGCGGTGCTGGCCGATGGTGGATTGCTCGATCCCGAACGTTCCACTACCGCGCCGACCGTGGAGGACACACTCTCCCAAGCGTCCTTGTTGATCAATGGTGGTGGCATCGGAAATCTGGCCACGATCAACCGGGAACTCAATCTGGCCTTGGGTGGCCGTGAGGACAAGGTGCGCCACCTGAACCGTCAGGGTGCCCAGTTGCTCACTCAGGCAAATGCCACGACCGAGGACATCTCTCGCGCCCTGGATGCGCTGAACTCGATCAGCAAACTGATGAACGAACGCCAGGACACCATCCATGCGGCGCTTACCGACATTCAACCGGCGGCTGCGGTACTTCGGGAGAACACTCCCGGGATCACCCAACTCCTGCGGCAGTTGAAGCGCTTTGCGACCATGTCCAACGAAGTGGTTGGAGCTACTCGCCAGTCAATCCTGCAGCAGTTGCAGATGATCAACCCGATCCTGGATGAGTTCCTGGCAAATGCCAACAAGATCGGACCCACCCTGCGGAGCCTGGTTGATCTGGGCCAGAAGGTGGAGAAGACGATTCCGGCTGACTACGTCAACATCTTCTTGCACCTCAAACTGGGCGACATCCCACCGGATGATCCGTCCCGGGACCAGGCCAGGATGGCCTCCACGGCCTCGACCACTGGTGCTCCGGTGGAGGCCAATGGGGACTTCGAGCAACTGCTCAATGCCCTGAACAGCGGTTCCACCAAGGGCTCGGATTCCCGACTCACGATGAGCGGCATGACCATGCGGGGTGGCCAGTGAGCGGCACCAGAATCAAGGAGATCTCCCGGGCTCAGCATGAGCCGGGCCTGGTCAAGCGGATCTTCACCGATCGGCTGTACCAGAGCATGGTGGCGGTGCTGGTCATCCTTGTGGTCACGGTGGCCTATCTGTTTGCAGTGATCCTGCGGGCCCCCCTGACCGA
Organism: uncultured Marmoricola sp.; assembly: GCA_964600765.1. GTDB lineage: Bacteria > Actinomycetota > Actinomycetes > Propionibacteriales > Nocardioidaceae > Marmoricola. The sequence goes on along the minus strand of CAZRKI010000015.1, from coordinate 36,829 downwards.
GCAACCCATCAACATGATGGTGAAGATGAACACGGCGGCTGGACTCTTCGAGGGATCGCAGGTCACCTATCGAGGGGTGAACGTTGGCAAGGTCACCCGAATCGAGTTGGCCAATCCCGGGATCGAAGTGAGTCTCCGATTGGAGGCAGGCACTGAAGTACCCAAGGACACCACTGCTGTGGTGCGTTCGCTGTCCCCAGTCGGTGAGCAGTACCTGGATTTCCAGCCCAAATCCAAGTCAGGTCCCTTCCTTGAATCCGGAAGCGTGATCGAGGCCTCGGCCACCGAACTACCCGAGACCCTGGCCACGGTAGTGACCAACCTGAACCAATTGCTGAGCCAGGTGGACACTGAGAATCTGCGCTCGATCCTGGTTGCTCTGGCGACCGGACTGCAGGGCACGGGCCCGGCTCTGAACACCATGATCGCCCAATCCCAGTTGCTGCTCAATGATCTCGATGAGCTCTGGCCAGAGACGGACAGCCTGCTCACCAATGGTGAGACTGCCTTGAGCATCGTGCCTGCCAAGGCGGATTCCCTGCGCAACCTGGGCAAGAACGCAAAGTCATACGCTGCCTGGTTGAAGGACTACACCCCAGAGTTGCGGCAGAACATCAAGGACGCGCCTGGCCAGATCAACACGGTACGGGGCCTGGTCAAGACCGCTGATGAGTTGTTCCCAACCTGGTTGGATCGTGCCGTTGAGGTCAGCGACTTCTTCATGGGTTACCAGGATTCGTTCCGCGTGATCATGACCACCTACAAGCCCGGAATGAGTGCTCTGGGTAGGTCGGTCAAGAACGGCAGCATCGTGGGTGTTACCCACCTGCTGGATACGCCCAGGTGTGACTACGGCGGAGCACGTCGTACTGGACGGGACGCGAGAGCGGCCTGGAACCTGAACGGCCACTGCAATCCCAGTACGCCGAACACCGCGCGCACCGATAGCCACGCGCCAGGTCCGGTGCCCTGGTGAGAGGACGCGGCGGGGCGATCCTGATCAGCATCCTGGTCATCATCGCAGTGGGCACCTCGGTGCTGGCATTCACCCAATACCGAGCCCATCAGCAGTTGCAGGATCGGGTGACGGCTGGGCAAGAAGCCACCAAGGCGGCCAAGTCGGCGATCACCTCGATGGTTACCTACGACTATCGCACGGTTGATGAGGACTTTGAGTGGGTCAACAAGGCCGGCACGAAGGGCTTCAAGGAGTACTTCACCGAGGCCAGCGCCAAGTCCAAGAAGTTGATCGTGGAGTTGCAGGCCACTGCCACCGGCAGTGTGATTGACGCCGCCCCCAAGCCGGGCACCACCAAGAAGGTCCAGGTGCTCCTGTTTGTGGATCAGTTGATCAAGAGCAAGGATGACCCCAAGGGCAAGTTGGATCAGACCCGGGTGGCCATGTGGATGGTCAAGCAGGATGGCCGCTGGTTGGTGTCCAAGGTGCTGTTGCGGGACCGGCCCACGATTGGTTCACTGCCGCAGTAGCCGCGCTGGTCGGGCAAACTGACCGCTCACAGCATGGGTCGCAATGGTTTGAACACGATCTCGGTGAATCTGCGGTAGATGTCCCGTGATTCCCATTCAGCCGCCGACAGCGGCCAGGTGTTGAGCAGATCGTTGGTGAAGATCTCCTCCATGTTCTGGGCCAGGGCCGGATCGATGATCTCCACGTTGATCTCGTAGTTTCCGGTCATGGAGAGCCGATCCACGTTTGCGGTCCCAATGGTGCTCCAGTTGCCATCGATGGTGGCCGTCTTGGCATGCACCATTGCGTCCCGGAATCGATAGATGTGGATGCCGGCGTTGAGCATCCGCCCGAAGTAACCTCGCGAAACCAGGTCGGCAACGATGTGGTTCGACTTTGCCGGGAGCAGGATGCGTACGTCGACGCCGCGCTCGGATGCCTCGGTAAGGGATTCCACGAAATTCTCATCGGGAATGAAGTAGGCATGGGTCAGCCAGACATTGCGCTGGGCCCGGTTGATGGCATCCAGATACATGGAACGGATCGGGAAGGTCCATTGGTTGGGCAGATTTCGGTGTACCCGAACCTGAGATGACCAGGCCGGAGCGGGTGGGAGCGTGATCGGACGGGCCCGCCGTCGCCACTTGCGCCGATGATGCTGGTTCCAGAACTCGATGAACGACCGCTTCAACTCCCAGGCGCCGGCACCCTCCACGCGGCAATGAGTGTCGCGCCACTCCCGGGCATAGCTGGAGCCGATGTTGTAACCGCCGACAAAGGCAGTCCGGTCATCCACCACCAGGACCTTGCGGTGATCGCGGCCGTAGCGACGTAGGTCATAAAAGCGCCAACCCGCGTTGTAAAGCGGATAGGCCAGCACCGAGATCGAGGGAGGGAACCGCTTGAACTGGGGGCTGACCACCAGGTTTGCGAACTTGTCATAGATAACCCGGACCGTGACACCGCGGGCGGCTGCCCGGATCAGTGCGTCCTTGAACTGTTCGCCAACCTCATCGCCCTTCCAGATGTAGGTCTCCAGCAGCACCTCCTGCTCGGCTGACTCAATCGCGGCGATCATGTCGTCGTACAAATCCTGCCCGAAGGTGTAGGTGGTGACGGCGCCCTCACCGATCTCGGTTCGCTTCGCAGGCAGGGTGTTGAACGGCTTGGGCTTCTTGCCGCGGCTGCGATAGGAATCGATCAGGGTGACCGCTATTGCGATCAGTATTGGGGCCCCGAAAACGAGAAGTAGGGCCCGTCTGATGAATAGGGCGACGGGGTGCGAGGTATTGATCAGCGGTGATCTGCGGTTCACGACTCTCCTGGTCGCGGTCGGGTTTGCGGGATTACTTCTTGGCCACTGCCTTGTGGATGGTGTCCAGCTTCTTCTTCAGCTCTGGGATCTCCTCGATGAGGGAGATCTTGTCCTCCAACTCGGCGAGCAATTCTGTGACTGAGGAGAGCAGCCCGGTGACCGTACCCAGGGTGTCCTTGACAACCTCGAGGGTCTGGTCAACGGCGCCAAGCTTGTTGTCCACCGTGCCCAGGGTGACATCGACATCCTTCAGGGTGCGATCCGCGCGCTTGAGTACATCACCAAGTGGGTTAATAGCCATGGCTTGAGGGTACCGCCAGCCCCCACCCCAAACCCGACATTGCCGAGGCGGCACTAAGTAACACGCCGAGGCGGCAGTAGTTAACACGCCGAGGCGGCAGTAGTTAACAGGCCGAGGCGGCAGTAGTTAATACGCCGAGGCGGCACTAATTAACACCTAAACAACGCAACTGATTGCTTGATTGCCCGAGGAGTTTGGGCATTCGCGAAGTCAGTTCTTTTCGATCGTCAAAAATGCCAGGTGCGTAAAGCATCTAATGCCAAGGATCTCTGGTACTAGCACTAGCTGTATGAAACAGGCCCGCATAAGCCCATGTTATTTAATGCCACCTCGGCGGGGTTCCGTGAGCTACCTGTTGCCGCTTCAACGTGTTAATTACTGCCGTCTCGACCTGTTAACTACTGCCGCCTCGGCGTGTTAACTACTGCCGCCTCGGCGTGTTAATTAGTGCCGCCTCGGCGAGGTGGGGGTCAGGGTTGGTAGGGGTAGTCGTAACCGCCGGGGTGGTCGTAACCGCCGGGGCGGTCCTCAGGGCTGCTGGGTGGGTGTCCGGCCATCGAGCGGAGTCGGGAGATCCGGTCCTCGGTGGGCGGGTGGGATGAGAACAATCGGGACAGATCCTGCTTGCGGAAGGGGTTGGCGATCATCATGTGACTGGCATTGACCAGTTTCTGGGTGGGTACCAGCGGCGCGGCTGCCACACCGCGTTCGATCTTCTGCAACGCAGAGGCGAGGGCCATCGGATCCCCGGTCAGCCTGGCGCCATCCTCATCCGCGTCGTACTCCCGAGTGCGCGAGATGGCCATCTGAATCACGGCCGCAGCCAGCGGAGCCAACAACGTGGTGGCCAGGAGCGCGAGTGGATTGGGGCGATCACGATCGCCGCCACCGAAGATATTTGCCCACATCAGCATCTGCGCGATGGAGGTGATTACGCCTGCGATCGCGGCGGCTACTGAAGAGGTCAGGATGTCGCGGTTGTAAACGTGCATCAGCTCATGCCCGAGTACGCCGCGTAGTTCCCGTTCGTCGAGCAGGTCCAGGATTCCCTGGGTGCAGCAAACCGCTGCGTGCTCAGGGTTTCGACCAGTTGCAAAGGCATTCGGGGCCGTAGTTGGCGAGACGAAAAGCGCTGGCATCGGCTTGCCCGCCTTCTGGCTCAGCTCGGAGACAATCCGGTGCATGGCTGGTTGGTCAGTTGCGCTGACCGGGTAGGCCTGCATTGCCTTGATCGCGAGCTTGTCTGAGTTCCAGTAACCGTAGAAGGTGGTCGCCACGCCCACCAGGGCGAAGACCCAGATGTATCTTCCGTTGGCGACCAGGCCGCCAACCCCCAGGAGCAGGACCCAGATGCTGGCAAACAGCAGTGCCGTCTTGAGCCCATTGTGATGTGAACGCATGACTCCAAAACGTACCGGAGTCAGAAAACGTTCCCACGTGACTGCCACCCGCCAGTTTCGTCGTGGTCGCGGCGTACGCTCTTGGGCATGCGTCCCGTCACAGATCTCGAGCGCAGGTTGGCTCCGTTCAAGGTGGAGTCGGAATTCCAGCCCTCAGGAGACCAACCGGCTGCCATCGCTGGCATCGTGGAGCGCATCAATGCCGGTGAGCAGGATGTGGTGCTCCTGGGGGCGACCGGTACCGGAAAGACGGCCACGGTGGCCTGGGTGGCTGAGCAGCTGCAGCGACCGATGCTGGTGATGCAACCCAATAAGACACTGGCGGCCCAGTTCGCCAATGAATTGCGGCAGCTGTTCCCAAAGAACGCGGTGGAGTACTTCGTTTCCTACTATGACTACTACCAACCAGAAGCCTATGTCCCGCAGACCGACACCTATATCGAGAAGGACTCCTCGATCAATGAGGAAGTCGAGCGGTTACGGCACTCGGCCACCAATTCGCTGCTGACCCGTCGGGACGTAATCGTGGTCTCCACGGTTTCGTGCATCTACGGTCTGGGAACGCCCCAGGAGTACGTCGATCGGATGATCCGGCTGCGTCTGGGCGCCGAGATGGATCGCGATGAGGTGCTGCGTCGCCTGGTCGAGATCCAGTACACCCGAAACGATGTCTCATTCACCAGGGGCACCTTCCGTGTTCGTGGCGACACTCTGGAGGTCTTTCCGGTGTATGAGGAACTCGCGGTCCGGGTTGAGTTCTTCGGTGATGAGATCGAACGGATGATGACGCTGCATCCGATCACTGGGGAGATCATCAGTGAGGATTCAGAGCTATACATTTTCCCAGCCAGCCACTACGTCGCCGGCCATGAGCGCATGGAGCGAGCGATCAAGGGAATCGAGGCGGAACTGGTTGAGCAGGTGGTCCGGTTTGAGAGCCAGAACAAGCTCCTGGAAGCCCAGCGCCTGAAGATGCGCACCAGTTATGACATCGAGATGATGCACCAGGTCGGTTCCTGCAGCGGGATCGAGAATTATTCAATGCACATTGATGGGCGGGAGCGGGGGAGTGCGCCCAACTGTCTATTGGACTACTTCCCTGAGGATTTCGTGTTGGTGATCGATGAATCCCACGTCGCAGTCCCGCAGATCGGTGGCATGTACGAGGGGGACATGTCCCGGAAGCGCAATCTGGTTGAGCACGGTTTCCGGTTGCCCAGCGCCATGGACAACCGGCCCCTGAAGTGGGAGGAGTTCCTGGATCGGATCGGCGCCACGATCTATCTGTCCGCAACACCAGGTGACTACGAACTGGCCAAGGCTGGCGCACCTGAAAACATAATCGAGCAGATCATCCGTCCCACAGGCCTGATTGATCCAGAGGTGATCGTCAAACCCACCACCGGTCAGATCGACGATCTGATCGCGGAGATCCGGGAGCGGGTGGAACGCGAGGAACGCGTGCTGGTCACCACGCTGACCAAGAAGATGTCCGAGGACCTGACTGACTACCTCCTGGACAACGGCGTGCGTTGTCGCTATTTGCATTCAGAGGTTGACACTCTCAAGCGGATCGAGTTGCTACGGGACCTGCGCCTGGGCAGCTACGACGTACTGGTTGGGATCAACCTGTTGCGAGAAGGCCTCGACCTGCCCGAGGTCTCCCTGGTGGCCATCCTCGACGCCGACAAGGAAGGTTTTCTGCGATCAGACAAGTCGCTCATCCAAACGATTGGGCGCGCCGCTCGAAATGTCAGTGGGCAGGTCATCATGTACGCCGACAGGATCACCCCATCCATGTCCGCTGCGATCGACGAGACCAACAGGCGTCGTGATAAGCAGCGTGCCTACAACGCCGAGCACGGCATTGACCCCCAGCCGTTGCGCAAGAAGATCGCGGACATCACCGAGATGCTGGCCCGGGAGGATGAAACCACCCAGGAACTCCTCAAGACCTGGCAGGGAACCGGTGCTCGCGGGGACCGGAGTGGCAAGGCGCCTGTGCCCGGGTTGAGTCGTCTGGACCAGACCACCGGGCGAGTCGTCGAAGGCGCCGCAAAACCGGCCGATGAGCTGGCTGATCTGATCGAACAGTTGACTGAGCAGATGCACGCAGCGGCCGCAGAACTCCAGTTTGAGGTGGCTGCCAGACTCCGTGACGAGGTTTCAGATCTCAAAAAGGAGTTGCGACAGATGATCGCTGCGGGGGCCGGATAGGCAGAATTTCCATGCGTGACCTCTGGGTCCGCTGGTCGTTTGGTAGTCAAATACTGAGCGGTTGCTGCGACCGCCATTGCTAACCCTTTAGATTTGCTCGGGTTTTATCGTCGAATGGGAGGTCGTACGGGGTGGGTGTTTCTGCTGCGTCGATGGTGCGTGGCCCCGGTGAGGTGATGGCGATGGTCATCGACGTCACCAAAGCGGTATTCACCTCCCGCTTCCAGGGTCGCGAGTTCGTGGAACAGGCCTGGTTCATCACCAGCGTCACTTTGATGCCCACGATCCTGGTCTCGATCCCATTCGGTGCCGTGATCTCTCTCCAGGTTGGCAACCTAACCGGCCAACTGGGTGCCCAGTCATTTGCTGGCGCCACGGCCGTGCTCGCGGTGGTCCGAGAAGCAGCGCCGATCGCAGCGGCGTTGATCATTGCTGGCGCTGCCGGCTCCGCCATCTGTTCTGACATGGGAGCCCGAAAGATTCGCGAGGAGATCGATGCCATGGAGGTCCTCGGCATCGACCCGATCGCCAGATTGGTCGTGCCCCGGGTGCTGGCCACTGTTTTCGTTTCGGTAATGATCAACGGCCTGGTGATCACTGCCGGCATTCTGGGTGGCTATTTCTTCACCGTGATCATCGCTGGTGGTTCAGCTGGCGCGTTCCTGTCCAGCTTCACGGCGTTGGCGACTTTGCCCGATTTGTACATCGCCATGATCAAGGCCGCTATGTTTGGTTACCTGGCTGCGATCGTCGGAGCATACAAGGGGTTGAAAGCCGGCGGCGGGCCAAGTGGGGTCGGGCGTGCGGTTAATGAGGCCGTGATCCTGGCCTTTATGTTGCTCTTCGCGCTGAACAGCATTATCACCGCCATTTACTTCCAAGTCGTCCCGCAGAACGGAGTCTGAGTCAGTGAGTGCGATCACCGACGTTGGACGCGAGTTCGTCAAGGAACGGCGCGACAATCTGGAGCAGCGGGGAGACCAACTGCTCTTCTACATAAGCGTGCTCAAGTGGATTCCGCGCACGATTGTTCGCTATCCGCGTGAGGTGATGAACATCCTCGCCGAGGTTGCCTTCGGGGTCGGTGGCCTCTCGGTGATCGCCGGCACCGTGGGCGTGATTGCCTTCATGGCATTCTTCGCTGGCACCGAAGTGGGTATCCAGGGCTACGCATCACTTCAGCAGATCGGTGTGGCCAAGTTCACCGCATTCATTTCCGCATACTTCAACACCCGGGAAGTGGCCCCATTGGTGGCCTCGATCGCGCTGGCCGCAACTGTTGGCTGCGGATACACCGCTCGTCTGGGTGCGATGCGGATCAGTGAGGAAATCGACGCCCTTGAGGTGATGGCAGTTCCTGCGCTTCCATTCCTGGTCTCCACCCGGGTGATCGCAGCCTTCATCGCAGTTATCCCGCTCTACATCGTGGCCCTGGCGGCGTCATACCTCTCCCCGAGACTGATCACCACACTGATCTACGGACAATCCGCAGGCACCTATGACCACTACTTCCTGGCCTTCCTGCCACCGGTGGACATGTTGTGGTCCTTCTTCAAGCTCATCATTCTGGCGGTGGCGATCATCCTGATCCACTGCTACTACGGCTTCACCGCTTCAGGTGGTCCTGCAGGTGTGGGTCGGGCAGTCGGCAATGCAATCCGCAGTTCCATTGTGACCGTGGTGGTGGCTGACTTCTTCCTGACCTTCGCCATCTGGGGCTCCACCACCACCGTTCGGATCACGGGGTGATTGGCTGATGTTGATCCATATCGTTCACGAGACCAAGCATGAGCATCGTCGATTGGCCCTGGCCGGTGTGGCCATCATTCTGGCCACTGCGTTGTTGATCGGGCTCTCAATCGCGATTTATATGAAGGCATTCACACCGGTCACCATGGTGACCATCAAGGCCGACAATGCCGGTCAGCAGTTGGCCCGCTATGGCGACGTACGCCGCCACGGCGTGCTGGTTGGGCAGGTGCGCAGCATCAGCCAGGACAGCAAGCAGGCTTCCATCAAGGTCGCCCTGGAGCCAGATGCGGCCAAGGTGATCCCGAACAACTCGACCGTGGAAATCATCCCCACGACGCTGTTCGGTCAGAAATTCATCTCGTTCAATGACGCTGATTCACCATCCACCACCCCATTCAGGGATGGTGACGTAATCAGTTCCGACCGGGTCAGCACCAATGTGGAGTTGCAGTCGATTCTGGCTGATCTGTTCCCGCTGTTGCGCTCGATCCGTCCCGCGGATCTGAACACCACTCTTTACTCCATCGCCAGTGCCCTGCAGGGGCGTGGGGAACAGTTGGGCCAGACCATTGAGGACCTGGATGCCTACCTCAAGAAGATGAACCAGCATCTACCCACTCTGCGGGAGGACCTCAGCCTGTTCTCCGAGGTGGCCAATACCTACGCAATGGCAGCACCCGACATTGTCTCCGTGCTGCGCAATGCGACCGTAACGGCCAACACGGTCAACCGGCAGAGCCGTCAATTGGGCGTGCTCTTCAATGACCTGACCACCACCGCGAATGTCACCACCAGGGTTCTGAGCACCAATGAGCAGGCCCTGGTCAAGGAAGGCAAGTTGATCCGACCATTGGCCCGACTGCTGGATACCTATTCACCACAGTACGTTTGCATGCTCCAGGCCCTGTCGATCAATACTGATGTGCTCGGGCAGGTGTTCCGGGGGAACACGGTGCGACAGGCAATGGACCTGGACGCCAAGCAACACCAGAGCTACACCCATGCTGATCGTCCGGTGAATGGTGAGGCCGGTGCCAATCAGCCCTGGTGCCTTGGGTTGCCCAACCCAGCCGTGCCATTCAAGGGTGCGCCGTTGCGTAATGGGTACCCGCCAGCTGCAAACCCCGAAGGGGGGCGCAACTAATGGCATCCCGTAACACCAACACCTCCATGGCTGCGATCAAGTTGGGCACCTTTACCGTGGTTTCCATCCTGGTCACCGGTTTGCTCGCTGCCATCATGGGTTCATATGGGTTTGGCACCCAGAAGTCCTACCGTGCGGTTTTTGAGAATGCCAGCATGCTGGTGAAGGGCGACGCGGTCCGAGTGGCCGGTGTGTCGGTCGGCAAGGTCACTGATGTTGAGATCCATGACCGCAAATACGCGCTGATCAGTTTCAAGATCAACGGTGACGTTCCGATCTCAACCACGAGTAAGGCCGAAATTCGCTTCCTCAATCTGGTCGGCAACAGATATATGGCAATCACTCCTGGGGAGACCACCGGGAAGGCGCTCGCAGAGAACGCCACGATGCCTATTTCCCAGACCGAGCCAGCCCTGAACCTCACTGAACTGTTCAATGGCTTCCAGCCGCTGTTTTCGGTGCTGGAGCCGGATCAGGTCAACCAACTCTCCATGAACATCATCAAGGTGATGCAGGGTGAGGGCGGCACCATCAACAGCCTGTTGCGCAACACCTCCTCGCTGACCAATGCACTGGCTGACAACGATGAGTTGATTGGCAGTGTGATCGACAACTTGTCGAGCATGTTGCAGACAGTTGATGACCACCATGCCCAACTCAATGAGTTGTTGATCCAGTTGAAGGATTGGATGACCCAGTTGGCCACTGATCGCGACACGATTGGTGACTCCATCAGTAGCGTTTCGGCATTGACCGCGACGGTGGCGAACTTGTTGCAACGCGGTCGGCCCGATGTGGCGATCGATGTTGCCCAGGCCCGACGAGTGGCCACCCTGCTGAACAAGCCGGAGAGCAAGAAGGTGCTTGATGAAGTGCTCGACCGGTTGCCGACCATGCTGGAGAAGATGACCCGAGTGGGAACCTACGGCTCCTGGTACAACTACTACCTGTGTGACCTGACCCTGAGGATCAAACTTCCTGACCTGGGCATCATCGGTGACATTCTCGACCTGATCCCGGGTATGAAGGAGATCAAGGAAGCACTCAGCAAAATCCACCTCAAGAGCAAGGCTGCGAGGTGTCAATAAATGGCTGTGCGTAGCGACCAAACCATCATGCGCCTGGGCGCGGTTGCCCTGGTGGGACTGTTGATCACGATGGCTGCGGCATTCAACCTGCAGAAGTTCCCTGGCTTCAAGGGGACCGATTTCCATGCCAACTTCACCGACGCCTCTGGTCTGCGAGTGGGCAACATGGTGCAGGTTGCTGGGGTGAAGGTTGGCCGGGTCAATGACATCCGGATCACTGGGGGCCACGTGACTGTGGACTTCGATGCCAAGGATGTCGTACTCGGCAGTCGCACCACGGCCAGCGTGCAGGTACTCAACCTGTTGGGTGAGAAGTACCTGGAGGTCACCCCAGAGGGATCGGGCACGATGAAGTCAAATAGCACGATTCCGTTGTCGCGTACCTCTGCGGGTTATGACATCGTCTCCACCCTGTCCACCCTGACCACGCGTACCGAGTCGATCGATACCGAACAGTTGGGTCAGGCGTTGACCACCCTCGGTGAGACCATTGACGCCGCCAGCCCTGAGGTCCGGGGTGCCTTCACAGGGCTCTCCCGGGTATCCCAGACCCTCGCCTCGCGTGATGAAAACATTGAGCAGTTGCTCACCCGCGCGCAGAGCGTGACCCAATTGCTGGCAGACCGTCGAGGGGACCTGGTCACCCTGATGAAGCAGGCAGACCTGGTTTTCAAGGAGTTGAAGAAGCGTGAGCAGGCATTGCACCTGTTGATCACCCAGGCCACCAACCTGGGCAACCAGCTCCAGGGACTGGTCAAGGACAACCAGGCCCAGATTCGCCCGGCACTGACTGAACTCAGGGAGTCTGTTGCATTCCTCAAGGACCGTCGCAAGCAGATCAGGGATTCCCTGCACAACCTGGGCCCGTACGTCGATGTGCTCAGCAATGTGATGGGATCAGGACCCTGGTTCGATTCCTACCTTCCGAATATGGCCGGTCTGTTGACCGGGGAATTTGTGCCGGTGCCGTGACATGTTCAAATCAGTGAATGGCAAACTCCTGGCCACCGCGACCGCGGTCATCTTGTTGGTCGCTGCCTTTTTCGTGTTCACCAAGGAGGACCGCGGGCGTACCCTGACCGTTGAATTCCCCTCAGCGGTGAGCATCTTCAAGGGATCTGAAGTGCGCGTCATGGGCGTGAAGATCGGCGATGTCACCTCTGTGGTTCCTGAGGGGGATCACGTGCGGGTTCGGTTGCGTTATGACCAGAAGTACAAGCTGCCCAAGGACGCAAAAGCTGCCATCGTGATGCCCACCCTGGTGGCCGACCGGTTCATCCAAATTGCTCCGGCTTACACCGGGGGGCCAGCGCTGTCGGACAACGCAGTTCTGCAAATGGATGAGACGGCGACCCCAGTTGAGCTGGATCGGATCTATCAGAGTCTTTTGGACCTGACCAGGGCATTGGGGCCGAATGGAGCCAATAAGGATGGCGCCCTGAACACCCTGTTGACTGCAGGCAACAAGGCCCTGGCCGGCAATGGTGCCCTGGCAAACCGGACCATCAAGGATCTGTCCAAGGCGGTTGCTTCATTCGGGAATAACTCCGGACCTCTGTTTGCCTCAGTGAAGAACATGTCCCAGGTGACCCAGACTCTCTCGGAGAATGATCAGTTTGTCAGCCAGTTCATGTCGGACCTGGCCGGTGCTGCTGATCAACTAAACGGGGAGAGCGATGAGCTCAAGGCAGCACTGGCATCGTTGGCGCGGGCAATCGTGATGATCCGCGGGTTTGTGCACAACAACAAGGCAGATGTGACCGGTTTGGTCACCGACTTCAATGAGGTCCTCGCCAGCATCGCCAAGGAGCGCGAATCTCTCAACACAATGCTCATCGTGGGCCCGGTTGGCCTGGGCAACCTGTCCAACGCCTATGACACCTTCTCCGGCTCCATTGGTTCCAGAGTGAACTTCGGGCCGTACTTCCAGAACTTTGGACATGTCCTGTGTGGGATGGCCTCTGCCGCACTTGACGCCGAGATGGCCAAGACAGCGTGTCAGGTGTTGAAGAACTTCTTCCCGATGGAATGGAGTGGTGAGACCCCCGGTGCCGGTGGTACGCCGCGTAAGGCCGCTGCCCAGCAGCAGCAACCAGTGGTCAAGCAGGCCCCATCCGGTACCTTCGCGGACCTGCTGGGTGGCTCTGGGAAGGAGAACAAGTCATGAACCGTCTCTTCCCAGGGCGTTTGCTCGCTCTTCTGGTCATGGGCATCGCTCTGACTCTGGGTGCGTCAGGCTGCAAGTTTGATGGCGCCTATGACCTGCCACTGCCGGGCGGAGTGGTGAGTAAGGGCGAGAGCTTCCCGATCACGGCTCAATTCACCGATGCGCTCAACGTCGTACCACGCACCGCAGTGATGCTTGATGACGTTCCGGTGGGTCAGGTAACCCAGATTGATCGCAAGGGCTGGTTGGCCCAGGTGCAGATGCGGATCCGCAAGGACCTCAACCTGCCGGCAAATATCACCATGGATGTGCGTCAGACCAGTCTGCTGGGTGAGAAGTACATCGCCATCGTGCGCCCAACTGGGGCAGCAGAGGGACACCTGGAGCCCAACGCATTCATCCCGGTGGCCGAAACCGGCCGCAACCCAGAAGTGGAAGAGGTGCTCGGCGCGCTGTCCATGGTGCTGGGCTCCGGGGGAGTGGGGCAACTGCACACGATCAGTGTCGAACTGAACAAGGCTTTTGACGGACGCACCGAGAATGTGCGCTCTGCGTTGAATGAACTTGACCGTACTGTCGGAGTCCTCAACGAGCAGCGTGATGACATCGTCTCAGCTCTTGAGGCAGTGGACAGCCTGTCCGGCGAATTGGTGCGCGAGCGCGAAACAGTGGGCAACGCCATCGATGCCATGGCGCCGGCCGTGCGTACCCTCAATCAACAGCACGACTCCTTGATCAGGATGCTCAAAGCCCTGGATCGGTTGGGCGTGGTTGGAACCAGGACCATCAACGCCACCAAGGAAGACCTGTTGGCCACCCTGAAGCATCTGGGGCCAGCCCTGGCTGCCCTGGCTGACGCGAAGGGCGATATGGCCAAGGGGATCGCGATGATGGTCAGCTATCCATTCCCCAAGGAAGCGGCCAATATCGCCCAGGGCGATTTTGCGAATGCTGAGTTCTACATCGATGCGAACCTTGAGGAGTGGCTCAACGATCCCACGCACGCTCCCAACATCGTCGGAATGATGTGCTCGTTGTTCGAAACGCCTCCTGATGCCTGCCCGGGTGGCTATGCCAACCAGTCGGCCCGATTGAAGCAACTCCCACCGGTCAGTGCCGCACTGAACAATCCGGTGTTGGGTTCATCGACATCTGGAAACTCCGGAACGAAGTCCGATTCGGGTAGTGGCCTCAATGGCCTGCTTGGAGGTGCCAAGTGATTACTCGTGGTGTCAAGATCCGATTGCTGGCCTTCGTCATTCTCAGTGCTGTTGGCGTGGTCTGGGTGGCTGGCAACTACCTCGGTGTTATCGACAAGGTGTTCCACCGCGGAGTGTTCATCCACGTGACCCTGCCGGACTCGGGTGGCCTTTATGAGGGCAGTCAGGTAACCATGCGTGGAGTTCGCATTGGTGAGGTCAAGGGCATGCACGTCCAACCCCAGGGCCTGAAGCTGGATATCACTCTGCAACCCGGAACGGAGTTGCCGAAGTCCTCCCAGATCAGCGTGCACAATCTGTCAGCAGTTGGTGAGCAGTACCTGGATTTCGTTCCGGAGTCCACTCAGGGTCCATATGCAGTAAACGGGACGGTGCTGGCCGGGGATCAGGATTCCCTACCCATCGGCGAGGATGTCATCCTGACCAGCCTCAACGACATGGTCGGATCCATCAATGGGGCTGATCTGTCTGCAGTTGTTGCCGAACTGGGCACCATGTTCCGGGGCACGTCGCAGCCGCTGCAACAGATGGTGGATGCGGGCACCGAATTCGTTCAGGCCGCGAGGGCCAATGAAGAGCCAACGATCACCTTGTTCGAGACCGCAAAGACAGTGCTGCAAACCCAGGCTGCCCATGAACAGGACATCAAGTCGATTTCGACTGATCTGGCAAGTTTCACTGGTGCGCTGGCAGATGCTGACGCCAATGTGAACACCTTGTTCGAGGAGGGGCCGGCAACGGCTCGTGAGGTAACTGACCTGATGAACCGGCTGGGACCGGTGCTGCCGGTATTCCTGGCCAATTTGATCTCGGTGAACCAGGTGATCACTGCGAATCTGGCTGGCCTGGAACAGTTGATGCGTACCTTCCCATCGGTCCTGGCCGGTAGCCAGACCGGCACCCCGGGCGATGGATACGGTCACATCAACCTGCAGTTCGATCAGAAGATGCCGGTTTGTACCGGTGGCCAGAATGGTTATCTGCCAGAGGACCTGTGGCGTCCGGCCACCGACATCGCAGATAATGGTCGACCGCCCTTCCCAGCCAGGTGTACTGATCCAAATCTGCTGCCGCGTGGATCACAGAATGCGCCTGGAGCCAACCGCCAGGTGCCATCCCCAAGCCGTGATTACACCAAGGGATCCAAGTCCCGCCAGAACGGCGCCAATCAACCCAGCACCAGCGTTGGGTCCAGTTATGCGCCGGTCTTCTCCCAGGGTGCCTGGCAGGACATCCTGGTTGGGCCGGTGACCGGCCGGTGACCAAGGAACCAACTCAGGCCAAGCCCAGTTGGAGATGGTTGAACCTGGTCCTGGTCACTCTGACGATCCTGTTCCTCGTGGGTGCCCTGGTGCTTTTCGTCAAGGGACCGAAGGTGTTGCCCGATGCTCGCAAGGCCGAGCAGATGTCCAAGGAATATGCTGCGGTGGACAAGGCCGCGCGGGAAACCACAAAGGCCTTCCTGGACGTGGATTACACCGACATGGAACCCCGGATTGCCCGGGTTCTGAAGGGTGCCACTGGCAGCTTCGCAGACCAGTACTCCCGAGCGTCGGTGGAGTTGAAGGCTCAATTGGCTCAGGAACAAACCGTGGCGACCGGAAAGGTCCTGGAGATCGGGATCGGTGACATGAACAAGACCGACGCAGTGGTCTTCGTTGCCGCTGACCAAACCGTCCAGAACAAGAGCACCAAGGGGCAGAAAGAGCCCCGCTACTACCGTTTTCAGTTGGACATGACCAAGGTCAAGGGCGTCTGGAAGGTAGCCCAATTCGGTTACCTGGATGGTCGGGAGCTGACCGGGGACAACAACTCCGGAGTTGGCTCAGGCGATTCACAGGTTCCACCTTCAGCATCTCCGTCGGTAAAGGACGGTGAGTGAGATGAGCAATGAGCTGAAGCCTGATGAGAAGTTGTGTCCCTTCTGTGCCGAGGTGATCAAGAAGGCGGCAATCAAGTGCCGTTACTGCCAATCCGAGTTGCCTCCTGCCGATCCATCCAGCACCAAGAAGAAGTCGCGACCGGTCTCCGAACCTGAGTCCGGGTCAACCGAAACCGCACCACCCGCTCCGAAATCTGGGTTGTGGGCCACCCGCAGGACTGCATCACAAAATCAACTGCCGCCCCTTCCGGATCCAGTGCCGGATCTGAAGATGGCAGCAGCCGATCAGGATGAGGATCGGGCTGGACTGAACAAGAGGGCCGTGTCGTGGCTTCTGGTGGCTTGTCTGGCGGCGATCGCGCTCTTCGGGGCAGCCTGGTGGCGAGCCAATCAAACCCAGGAAGCGACCGGGGTGATCACCTCGGTGGTGGCTCGGGATGCGGCCATGGAGGCCGCTGCCACGAACATGGAGACGATCCTCACCTACAGTTACTCCTCACTTGATCAGGATGCGGCAGATGCCCGCAAGGTGATGACGCGTTCGATGATCAAGCAGTATGACCAGACCCTGGCCGAGAGCAGGGACAAGGTCCTCGCTGAGAAGCGTCGTCTTCAGGCAAAGGTATTGGCCAGTTCAATCATCAGCGCCACCGAGCACAAGGCTGTGGCCCTGGTATTCCTGGACCAGTTGACCACGGTTGCTGACCACCCCAACAAGGCCTCCTTTGATCAACGGAGGGTCCGGGTGACGATGGAACGCGAGAATGGCGCCTGGTTGGTCTCCAGGACTGAAGCGCTCTGATAGGTTTCTGTAACACGTTCTATTCTGGCCGAGGAGGTACTGGTGCCGCAGGCTACAGGTGACCACGCTGGGAAGCCGCAAGAGACCGATCTGGTCATTGTCGGAGCGGGTCCGGCCGGTCTGTTCGCCGCCTACTATGCCGGATTCCGTGGAATGAAGGTGGCCATTGTTGACTCCCTGCCCGAACTCGGTGGGCAGGTTTCAGCGATGTATCCGGAGAAGAAGATCCTGGATGTGGCTGGTTTCCCCACCGTGCTGGGCCGGGAATTGGTGGCTGGGCTGGTTGCCCAGGCAGAAACCGCTGACCCCACCTACTTCCTGGGGTGCACCGCCACCAGCCTGGCAGCCGATGCGGATTCGGTTACCTTCACCCTTGAGGACGGCCGCCAGGTCACTGGCAAGGCTGCGCTGATCACTGCCGGAATCGGCCGGTTCTCCCCACGACCACTACCAGCAGCTGCCGGGTGGTCGGATCAGGATGTGGTCTTCTTCGTCAAGTCCTTTGAGGATTTCCGGGACAAGGACGTGGTTATCGTCGGTGGCGGCGACTCGGCGTTTGACTGGGCCCACCACCTTGAGGGGATCTCCCGATCCACCACACTCGTCCACCGGCGTGATGCATTCCGGGCACACCAGGCGACAGTTGACGCCGTACTTGCTGGCAGCACTGAGGTGATCACCAAGGCGCAGGTCACCCAGCTTCACGGAACTGGGCCCGATTCTGGTTTGGAGAAGGTATCCATCACGCTTGCTGATGGCAGTGTGCAGGAGCGTCCAGCCCAGAAGGTGATTGCTGCCCTGGGCTTCGTTGCCGATTTGAGCGCCATGAAGGAATGGGGTCTGGATATCCAGCAACGCCAGGTCAGGGTGGACACGAATATGGCGACAAATATTGAACGGGTCTTCGCTGCTGGCGACATCACCGACTATCCGGGCAAGGTGCGATTGATCGCGGTTGGCTTTGGTGAAGCAGCCACAGCGGTCAACAATGCCGCGCCCTTGATCTTCCCCGGGCAATCAGTGTTCCCCGGGCACAGTAGTGAGGGGTCCTGAGATGGCCGCCAAACCACGTGATTCGGTCCGGATGTCCGATGCGGAGATCAAGGAATACCTGGAGGCCAACAACAAGGTCCAGGTGGCTACCATCGGGCCCGATGGGGCACCTCACCTGACCACCCTGTTCTACGCCGTGATCGACGGTCAGATCGCGTTCTGGACCTATGGAAGTTCCCAGAAGATCAAGAACATTCGTCGTGATTCGCGGGTTTCCTGTCTGATCGAGACCGGGGTCGAATACTCCGAGCTGGCCGGCATCTCGCTGCGTGGCCGGGCCCGTTTGATTGAGGACTACGATGGAATTCGTAGTCTCGGGGAACAGGTATCCCAGCGGATGGCAGGGATGGACGATCCCGGTATCAGTCAGGAACTCAAGGACGCACTGCTGGACCACCAGGCAACCAAGAGAGTGGGTGTGATCGTGGAGGCAGAACACATTGCCAGTTGGGATCACGCCAAGATGTCGGCACCACCCGGTGCAGCAGCGGTGGCCCCCAATAACTCAGAAGAAATCACCGACACCTCGGAGGAATCATGAAAATCAAAGTTGACTTCAATGAGTGTGAGTCGAACGCGCTGTGCGTGGCGATCTCGCCGGACAACTTCTACCTCAACGATGATGACTACCTTGAGGTGATCGATGATGCGGTAACCGATGAGAACCGCGCGCGGATCGAGCGGGCCGTGAACGCCTGTCCGAAGTCAGCCATCAGCATCGTCGAGGACTGACCCCCACTTTGCGATTGCCCCGGGTCGGGGCGCGCTGGAACCTGCCCTAGGAGAACAAAACCATGACATCTGCCCTGAACCTTGACGGCCGCGTGGCGGTGGTTACCGGCGCCGGCGCCGGACTTGGCCGTGCTGAGGCTGTTGCGCTCGCCCGGGCCGGTGCCCACGTCGTACTAAATGACCTCCCTGGTGCTGCAGATGAAGCAGCTGAGGAGATTCGCTCCCTTGGGGTAAAGGCGGTGGTAGCCGCCGGTGATGTGGGGGAGTCGAGCACCGCTTCAGCGATCATGAAGGCAGCCACCGAGGATCTGGGTGGCCTCGACATCGTCGTCAACAACGCTGGCATCACCCGCGACAAGATGCTCTTCAACATGACTGATGAGGAGTTCGACCTGGTCCTCAAGGTGCACCTTCGCGGTCACTTCCTGCTCTCCCGCAATGCGGCGTCGTACTGGCGGAGCAAGAACAAGGAGACCGGTGAACTGGTTGATGGCTCGATCATCAATACCGCCTCAGAGGCATTCCTGACCGGTTCTCCCGGACAGGCCAATTACGCCGCTGCCAAGGCCGGTATTGCTGCGCTCACGTTGTCCACGGCCAGGGGCCTATCCCGGATCGGCGCCCGAGCCAACGCAATCTGCCCACGGGCGCGCACCGCGATGACTGCCCAGGTGTTTGGTGAGGACCAGTCCGGTGCCGCAGTTGACCCATACTCACCAGAGCACGTGGCTCCGGTTGTCGCCTACCTGGCCTCACCCGCAGCTTCGAGGATCAGCGCCCAGGTTTTCATTGTGTATGGCGGCATGGTTGCGCTGATGGCGGCTCCGGTGGTGGAACAGCGCTTTGATGCAGCTGGTGATACCTGGACGCTGGATGACCTGGATGCAAACCTCGGCGGCTATTTCGCTGAACGTGACCCGAGTCTTTCCTTCGCGGCAGACTCCGTAATGAAGCTGAAGTAACAGCCCGAACACAAAGGAAGAAAAATGGGCAGACTGGAAAACAAACGCGCCATAGTGACTGGCGGTTCACAAGGACAGGGTGCCGCCATCGTGCGCGCCTTCCTTGCCGAGGGAGCCAAGGTCGCCATCGCTGACATTGCCGTTGAGACTGGCGAGCAACTCGCCGCCGAACTGCAGAAGGAGTACGGCGACAACGTCTACTTCCAGCGCCATGACATCAGTGATCCCGAGTCCTGGGAGGCACTGATCACCGGTTTTGGTGAGAAGTACGGTCCAGTGAACGTGCTGGCCAACAATGCCGGCATCCTGCGCTTTGGCGCCGTGACCGAGATGCCGGTGGATGAATATGAACTCCTGTTCAATATCAACGCCAAGGGCTGTTTCCTGGGGATGCAGATCGCAGCCCGGGTAATGATCGAGCAGCGTGAGGGCTCGATCATCAACTCCTCCTCGATCGAGGGCCTGGGCGGGATGCCCTTCTGCACCGCCTATGCCGGCACCAAGTTCGCCATTCGGGGCATGACCAAGGCGGCTGCCCTGGAGCTCGGACCCAAGGGAGTGCGGGTCAACTCGGTGCATCCGGGCATGATCAATACCCCGATGACCGCTGTGCACGGTGGCGAAGAGGCAATGAAGTACGGAGCCAGCAAGGTGGCCCTGAAGCGGGTCGGCGTACCTGAGGATATTGCGCCGCTGTATGTCTACCTGGCCAGCGATGAATCCAGCTTCGTCACGGGTGCGGAAATCGCCATCGATGGTGGGGCCACTGCAACCCATGCATTTGGCGGCTGAGTTTCTCAGCGCAGGTTGAGCGGCTGAGTCTCTCAGCGCAGGATGAGCCGCACCGCGCTGTCCAGGTGATCATTGACCTCTTCAGCGGTGGTGCGGCCCGTGGTCCATGAGACCAGAGCAGCCAACCAGACATCACTGATCACCCGGGCGAGGCTGATTTCCTCCTCGGACGGGGTTTTGCCCTCGACATAGTCATCACCCTGGATGGCTCGGCTGATCATCGTGGTCAGCGCCATCCCGACCTGATGGATCTCATCGAGTACCGAGGAGTCGGCGAACATGAACGCCCTGGTGAGCGCCTCGGTCAGTTGGGGTTGACGCTGCATCCCGCGGGTCGCCCGGGAGAGCGCAAAGGTGACTCGATCGGCCGGGGTGTCGCCGGGTATGGGTCGCTTGTCCAGGCCAGCCTGGATCTCGCTGAACTGTCTTGCCAGGGCAGAGACCAACAAGTGGATCTTGGAGGGAAAGTAGCGGTAGAGCGTGCCCAGAGCCACATCAGCCTGTTCAGCAACTGCTCTCATCTGGACTGCATCAAAACCGCCCCGTGAGGCCAACTCGATGGTGGCGTCCAGAATTCGCCGCCGGCGATCCCGCTGTGGCGGACTGGCCAAATCGGTAATCGGAATGGAACTGGCAGTGCTCACAGTTTCCCCTCCTGATCCCAACCGGTGCCCTGTTGTTGTCTGGCCCCGGCACACTTGTAGGGCTGATCGTCAGGCTAGCAGTCAGTACATCTAGAATAGAAACACGTTTCAGTTTTTCTTGTGAAGTGTTCCCGCGCCTCGAGCGCCTAGCCTGGGGACTGGGAAGGCGCCGCAAATGCGCATCGCGTTGTTGTCATACCGAAGTAAGCCACACTGTGGCGGTCAGGGCATTTATGTCCGGCATCTCAGCCGCGAATTGGTGAAACTGGGACACAGCGTTGAGGTCTTCTCCGGCCAGCCCTATCCAGAACTGGATGAGGGAGTGACCCTTACCAAGGTGCCCAGCCTGGACCTGTATCGGGAAAGTGATCCATTCCGGATCCCGAAACTGCGGGAGTTCCGGGATCTGACCGACGTCTATGAGTTTCTCGCCATGTGTACTGCTGGTTTCCCGGAACCCCAAACCTTCAGTACCCGTGTGGCCAGGATCCTGCGTGCCCGCAAGGATGACTTCGACATCGCCCATGACAACCAAGTACTGGGTTACGGAATGCTGGATATCAAGAAGATGGGTCTTCCACTGATCACCAGCATTCACCACCCGATCACCTTTGATCGGCGCATTGACCTGGAAGCTGCTCCGAATTTCCGCAAGCGAGTGTCGCTGCGCCGTTGGTATGGCTTCTTGCGGATGCAGGGGCGAGTGGCCAGGGCCTGTGGACGCATCCTGACTGTTTCCACCTCCAGTCAGAAAGACATCGTCAACGATTTCGGTGTGGAGCCAGACCAGATCCAGGTGATCCAACTGGGTGTGGATGAGGTTTTCCAGCCGCCGAGCAAGCCCCGGGTGCCCGGGCGCATTGTGGCCACTGCCAGCGCAGACATGCCGATCAAGGGGGTTTCGGTGCTGCTGGAGGCATTCGCCAAGCTGTGCACCGAACGAGACATCCACCTGGTTCTGGTCACCAAGCCCATGAAGGGTGGGCGGACTGAACGCCTGATTGATGATCTCGGTATCGCCGAGCACGTCTCTTTTGTCAATGGAGTCAGTGATGCGGAGTTGGTGGAGGTGATGGGCTCTGCCGAACTGGCCTGTGTGCCATCTCTGTATGAAGGCTTCTCGCTGCCGACGGCCGAGTTGATGGCCTGTGGCACTCCTTTGGTGGCCAGCCGGGCAGGTGCCATCCCAGAGGTGGTCGGGCCCGATGGTGAGTGCGCTGACCTGGTGCCGCCCGGTGATCCGGAAATCCTGGCAGCCACTATTGCGGCGTTGCTTGATGATCCCAACCGACGCGACCGAATGGGGCAGGCGGCCAGAAAACGCGCCGTGGAGAAATTCTCCTGGCCAGCGGTGGCGGAGAAGACCGCTGCTGCTTATGAACAAGTCATTGCCGAAAGCCGTAGTACAGAAAATAGGAAATCCTGATGCTGACTGTTGATTTTGACCGTTTGGGACTCAAGCCTGGTGACCGGGTGATTGACATGGGATGTGGTGCCGGTCGCCACGCCTTCGAGATGTACCGGCTCGGTGCTGACGTAGTTGCTTTCGATCAGGACGCCGATGAGCTGGCCAATGTGCTGGAGCTCTTCGGTGCCATGAAGGAGGCCGGTGAGGTTCCAGAAGGCGCTGAGGCAGACATCAAGGAGGGCGACGCACTGGCGCTGCCATTCGCAGATGGTGAGTTCGACCGGGTGGTCGCCTCAGAGGTCCTGGAGCATATCCCCAATGACATTGCGGCTATCAACGAGTTGGTCCGGGTATTGCGACCAGGTGGCACCATCGCGCTGACGGTACCGCGCTGGCTGCCTGAAATCGTGTGTTGGCAGTTGTCTGAGGACTATCACAACGCGCCTGGCGGCCACATCAGGATCTACTCCGACAAGGAGCTGATCGGAAAGGCCAAGAATGCCGGGTTGATTTATGACGGCAAGGACTATGCCCACGGCCTGCACACGCCGTACTGGTGGCTCAAGTGCGCTGTGGGGGTCAACAAGGATGACAATCCACTGGTAAAGGCCTACCACCAGATCCTGGTCTGGGACATCATGAAGACGCCTGGCTACAGCAAGGCCACCCAGTTGGCAGAGCGCGCACTCAACCCGCTGCTCGGTAAGAGTCTGGTCCTCTACTTCCACAAGCCAGAATGAGCCAACGCCCAGCCGCACCGATCCCTCACGTACCTGGCATCCTGACGGCTGAGCAGATTGCCGAAACTGCCCAGTCAATCGTGGCGATGCAGGAACCCGATGGCGCCATCCCGTGGACCATCGGGGAGCACGTAGATGTCTGGAACCATGTTGAGGGCGCCATGGCGCTGATGGTCGGCAACGAGTTTGCGGCAGCAGAGCGTGCCTATGAGTGGTGTCTGCGCAATCAGCGACACGACGGCTCCTGGGCGATGAAAATCGTGCAGGGCGAGGTCGAGGACGCCAGCGGCGAAACCAATATGTCCGCCTATCTGGCCGTTGGGGTGTGGCACCACTGGCTGGAGCGCAAGGACTTCGGATTCATTGAGCGGATGTGGCCAGTAGTCCGGAACGGACTGGACTTCGTCACCGGAATGCAACTGCCCTTCGGTGGGATCTGTTGGTCCCAGGAGTGGGATGAGAATGGGCCCGCGAAAATCAATCGGGAGGCCCTCCTGGCGGGCTCATCGAGCATCTACCAGTCCCTGCGTGCCGGGGTGGCTATTGCTGAGTTGCTCTCTGATCCGCAGCCGGGTTGGGAGTTGGCTGGCGGCAGACTGGGGCATGCACTTCGCAATCATCGTGATCTGTTCCTGGACAAGTCCCTGTTCTCCATGGACTGGTACTACCCGGTCCTGGGCGGTGCGGTTCGCGGACAGAACGGCATTGATTTGCTCAAGGAGAAATGGGAGACCTTTGTGGTCCCCGGCCTGGGGATCAGGTGTGTCTCGGACAATGACTGGGTTACCGGCGCGGAGACCTGTGAACTGGTGATGGCCCTGGATGCCCTGGATGATCGGGAGCGGGCACTTCAATTGTTTGCCGAAATGCAGCACCTGCGCGATGAGGGGGGCCGTTACTGGACTGGTTATGTGTGGCCTGACCAGGTGAATTGGCCAGTGGAGCACACCACGTATACGGCCGCAGCGGTGATTCTGGCTGCGGATGAGTTGGCCAGGACGACGGCCACGAGCGGAATCATGCGAGGGGATTCATTGGCCCCACACTTCCCTGAGATCGGCTTGCAGTGTGGCTGTGAATCAGCCGACAGCCTCTCCAGCAAGTCCTGAGGTTCGCACCAGGGCGCGCATGGACCCCACGGTTTCGATCGGGCGGAAGCAACCACTTGCCACTGCCCGCTGCCAGACGTGGAAGGGTGCCTGACCGCCATCCTCGGGCCGTTCGAACACGTCATGGATGACCAGAACGCCGCCAGGTTGGAGCCAGTGGGCGAAACCGGAGTAGTCGGCCTGGGCTGGTTCCTCGGAGTGTCCACCGTCAATGAAGTACAGGGATAGTGGCGTGCGCCAGTACCGGGCCACCGTGCCGGATCTGCCGATGACCGCGATTACCCGGTCCTCCAGTGCTGCCCGGGCAATCGTTCGGCGAAACACCGGAAGGGTGTCCATCAGTCCGAACTCCGGGTCCACCACGCTGGGGTCATGGTGCTCCCAGCCAGCCTGATTCTCCTCTGAGCCCCGGTGATGGTCGATGGTGAAGACATGGCTGTCGACCTGCTCTGCGGCTGCACCAAGGTAGATCGCCGACTTGCCGCAGTAACTGCCCACCTCCAACCCCGGACCGGTACTCATATGCTCAAGTGCCAGCGCATGAAGCAGGTCACCTTCGTCGGTGGGCATGAAGCCCTTGGCAGTGGTGGCGTGGCTGCGCCAGGTGGCTGAATGCTCAGTGGTCACCAGCGCAGCCTAACCAGCCGCCCGTGGCATCATTGGAACACGTTCTACAAATTGGGAGGGCACGTGCCGATCGGGATCAGTGACGAGCATGTGGAATTGGCCAGCGCCATTGGCAAGTGGGCCAGCGCCGCGGGCGCGATCGAGGCAGTTCGGGCAGCTGAGGATGCTCCAGAGAGTCTGCGTGAATGGCCAGCCCGGGCTGCTGAGATGGGCATCAGTGCCATCGCCCTTCCCGAGGAGGTTGGCGGTGGGGGCACCCTGTTGGACCAGGCGGTGGCCACCGAGGCTGCCGCCCAGTCGCTGGTACCCGGTGAAACCCTGACCTCCACTATTGCTGGCATCCTGATCGATGATCAAGAAGTTCAGGCGGGAATCGCTGGTGGTGAGTTGGTCGTTGGGCTGGGGTTGAAGGCCACCCTGGAGGTAGTTGGCGAGTCACTCACCGGAACCGTTGAGGCGGTCGCAGGGGCCCCATTGGCCACTCATCTGCTCCTTGGCTCAGCATCGGGTTGGTTCCTGGTGCCCGCAGAACTGGCCCGGATCACAGCTGGAACCAGCATGGACCTGTCCCGCAGCATCGGCTCAGTTCGTCTTGATGGGGTCGACCTTGGCGAAGTTCAGCGGTTGACCTGCACCACTGAACAGGTGAAACTCCTGACGCTGGTGCTCGGCGCTGCTGAGGCATCTGGCGTGGCCCGTTGGTGTCTGGACGTAGCCGTTGAATATGCCGGAGTGCGAGAGCAGTTCGGCAGGAAGATCGGTGCCTTCCAGGCAATCAAGCACCTTTGTGCGGAGATGTTGGAACTGAGCGAATCAGCCACCGCAGTGGCGTGGGATGCAGCCTCTGCCTGGTCGGAGACTCCCGACCAGACCAGGTTCGCCGCTCTCAATGCTGCAGTAGTGGCCTTTGACGCCGCCGTCTCCGTGGCAAAGTCCTGCATCCAGGTGCTTGGCGGGATTGGATTCACCTTTGAGCACGACGCTCACCTGTACCTGCGTCGGGCAATCTTCCTGCGTTCCTGGATCGGCGGCACCACCGCTGCGGCCAGGTCTCTGGCGGCTCAGGCGGCCCAGGACGTACGCCGTCACTCCACGGTTGACTTCGAGGGTGCCGACCAGGCGATTCGTGACCAGGCGCGCGAGATAGCCAATCGGATTGCCTCCCTACCTGCTGAGGATCAACGAGCTGCCCTGGTGGAGTCTGGATACATCACTCCGCATTGGGCCAGGCCATACGGGGTAGCAGCGACCCCGATGGAGCAGATTGTGATCGATGAGGAGCTCACCCGGGCTGGCGTTGGCCGGGTTGACCTCAAGATCGGAGGCTGGGCGGCGCCCACGATCCTGGCTCATGGGACACCTGAACAGATCGAGAAGTTCGTTGGTCCGACCCTGAGCGGTGACATCGTGTGGTGTCAATTGTTCAGCGAGCCAGGAGCTGGATCGGACCTGGCTGCGCTGCGTACCAAGGCAGTCCGTGATGGAGCAGGTTGGCGACTGACTGGCCAGAAGGTGTGGACCTCGTTGGCCAAGGAGGCCGATTGGGCAATCTGTCTGGCCAGGACCAGCACTGAGGGAAAGCCGCATGCCGGCATTACCTACTTCCTGTTGGATATGAAGAGCCCTGGGCTCGACATCCGCCCGCTGCGGGAGATGACTGGGGAGGCCCTGTTCAACGAGGTATTCCTGGACAACGTCTTCATCCCTGATGAGATGGTGGTTGGCGAGGTCAACGGTGGCTGGAAACTCACCCGCACCACGCTGGCCAACGAGCGAGTGGCCATGGGTGGGCACAGATTGGGTGACTCAGTTGAACGAGCGGTGACGCTGTTGGCAGGTGATCCGGTCAAGGAGTATGAAGTGGGCAAGGCAGTGGGCTGGGCAACCACCACCAAGTTGCTCAGCAATCGCGCCCTGATGCGTTCTCTGGCGGGTGCTGCACCGGGTGCTGAATCAAGTGTCGCCAAGTTGGTTGGGGTCCGCAGCCGTCAGGATTCTGCTGAGTTGGTGGTCAACCTGTTGGGCGACCGGATCTTCTCTGGTGACGAGTTGTCCACCGCAGCCATGCACGAGCAACTGTTGACGCGCTGTTTGTCCATCGCTGGTGGCACCACACAGGTTCTCCGCAATGTTGCTGGCGAGCGCATCCTGGGGTTGCCCCGGGGGTGAGTATGTTCAGGCAGGTTCGGCTCTGGAGGCATCCGCTGCCGAACCGGACACTCCCTGATGGGTGGCCTGATGCCAGGAAAGCCAGCGCTCCACTGCTTTGATCACGTGTCGGCTGCGGATCGAGCCGAAGATTTCAAAGGCGTGCTGGGTGCCGGGCAGTTCCAGATAGGTGACGGTGTTTCGTGAGACCTCACGAAGCCGAGCCACGAAGGCGCGCGCCTGACTGACCTGTACCAAGGAGTCATTGGCTCCATGGATTACCAGGAAGTCCGGCTCGTCGCCGTTGACATGGAACAACGGAGAAGCGTGCAGGAATGGCTCTGGCTCGGTAACCGGGTCCTTTTGGAAAACACTCGGTGCAAAGAAGTCGTCCCGGATCCCCTTGGAGTAGGAATCCCCGATGATGCCGCCAACGTCGTAGACGCCGTAGAAGGGCACACAAGCCTGCACGGAGGTGTCAGTATCCTCGAAGCCGGGCTGGTACTGAGGATCGTTTGGAGTCACTGCCGCCAGTGAGGATAGGTGCCCACCCGCGGAGCCACCGGTGATCACGATGTAAGAGGGGTCCCCGCCGTACTCGGCGATGTTCTGCTTGACCCAGGCGATGGCTCGCTTGACATCGATGATCTGGGCTGGGAAGGCGTGTTTGGGTGCCAACCGGTAGTTGACCGAGACGCAGACCCAACCCCGTTTGGCCATTGCGTTCATCAACAGCAGGCCTTGTTGTCCCTTGTCGCCGATGATCCAACCGCCACCATGCACCTGGATCAGTACGGGAGCGTTGCTCAGATCTGCGTCCTTGGGACGGTAGATGTCCAATCTGGCCCGACTGCCGCCAATGCGGTAATTGATGTCCTTGATCACCTCAACCTCGCGATCAACGAGCTTGAAGGGGCGGATCACCTGGCCTGGAGTGCTGCCCGAGTCAGAGAATTCCTGGTCGGTGACTTCAGTGAGGTAATCAGGCCCCAGGGAATCCTCGATGCTCTGGCGGGCCAGACGACCTGAGTCGTGGGATTGCTTGATCATGTATCCAAGGGCCACCGACGCGGCCACGGCAGCACCAACGCCGACCACGCTGATGTCCCCGGTTCGGCGGTGCCGGATCAGGTGCTGCGCGGTATCCACGGCACCGATGGCCAGCAACTGTGGGGCTAGTTCCAGGGTTGGCCAACCAATGGCAAAGGCAGGGATACTGCCGATCCGACCTCGATGGGGTTTGAGGGCATTGGCCATCAGGCCAGCCATCACGAGTTGGCGGTTGCGATAGTTGAACAGCATGTCCCGAGCTTACTTGCTGGCCCAATTGGTGACTCTGGTCACTGGCAGGATCTGGTGATTAGATGGCGAGGTGCAACGTCTGACCGGTCTGGATGCCAGCTTCTTGTATCTGGAGTCCAATGAACAGTTGATGCATGTCTGCGCACTGTTGTTGATTGATCCGGAGACGATGCCACAGGGCTATGACTTTGCCGAGTTGAAAAAGCGTCTTGGCGATATCACCAGCCACTTATCGGTCTTTCGCCGCCGTCTGAAGCGAGTGCCGCTGGATATCGATCATCCGGTCTGGGTGAACGACGAGAAGTTCGATATCGATCAACACGTACACCGCTTCGGCCTGCCCCAGCCAGGCGACTACAACGCCCTTGCCGACCTGTGTGGGCACCTGGCTGGCATTCCACTTGACCGGAGTCGACCAATGTGGGACATCTCGGTGATTGAGGGCCTCGAGGATGGACATATCGCGGTCTTCCTGAAGATGCACCACTCATCCATTGACGGCATCTCCGGAGCAAATGTGCTCACCTCGATGTGCTCCCTGGAGCCGGACTCGCCGCCTCTGGCCGGCCCGGACGCCCACCTGCCACTGGGGGAGCCATCTGACTGGGACCTGCTTTTCCGGGGTTTGCTCACCCGGGCGCTACGACCGCTTCAGATCGCCAGGTTGGTTGCTCCGAGTGTTGAGGCGATCACCGATACGATTACCCGGGCCCGCAAGGGAGTAGCTATGGCAGCGCCATTGCGAGCCCCACGCACGTCATTCAACGGCACCATCACCGGTCACCGCAGTGTGGCCTTCGCGGATCTACCTCTGGACCAGATCAAGAAGGTCAAGAACCAGATTGATGGGGTAACCGTTAACGACGTGATCCTGAGCCTGGTGGGTGGCGCCGTACGCCGCTATCTGGATGAGCGCGGCGAGTTGCCTGACAGTTCCCTGTTGGCCGCAGTGCCGGTGGCCATTACCGATGCCCAGATCCGCGGTGCGAACCATGTCTCGGCTCTGTTCACCAAGCTCTACACGAATATTGAGGATCCGCTGGAGCGGTTGCTGGCATTGTCCACTTCAAGCACTCACGCCAAGGCCCACCAGAAGGCGATCCCACCCACTGCCTTGCAGGACTGGGCTGAGTTTGCCGCACCCACTCTGTTCAGCCTCGCCGGCCGGTTGATCTCCCGACTGCGAATCGTCGATGAGGGACCGGTGATCCACAACCTGGTCGCCTCTAATGTGCCCGGTTCCCCGATCCCGGTCTATTTCATGGGCGCCCGGATAGATGCGTTGTACCCCTTCGGGCCGATCATGCACGGAGCCGGCATGAATATCACTGTGGTTTCCACTGCTGGAGTGATGCATGTGGGTCTGATCGCCTGCGCTGAGATGATGCAGCACCCATTTGATCTGACCAGCCAATTCGCAGCTGAGCTTGAGGCTCTGACCAGGGAGGTACTCAAGCCAGGGCATCGTCGTCGAATGCGCCCGGCGAACCAGGGGTTGGCGTAGTCACTACGCCGGACGAACGGCCCGCTTCTTGTTTTCGCTGCGGGCGGTGCGCTTTTCGGCCTTGCGCTGCTTGTCGGCGATCCTGGCCTGGGTGACATTCACCGCTTCCACGAAAACGGGTACGAACTTCTCTGACTCCATCACCACTCCGGCATGGCCCGTACGGGCCTCGTGAATGGTGGCTCCGGGGATACTGCCGGCCAGGGCGAGTTGGCGTTCGGTTGGGATCACCTTGTCCTTCGTGGTGACGACCACGGCCACCGGGACATCGATCCGGTTCAGCCATGGAGTGCTGTGGTGACGCCCAAGGGAGGCGACTGCCTGCCCGATTGCCCAGGGGCTGGTGCTGCGCCATTCATCGATGGCCCATTCGGAGATATCGCCCTGGGCCTGGCCGATGTCGAGCATCTTCACTGCAGTTCGCCCGGCCCGATCCAGCACCTTTGCCTTGGACAGGGCGCGCATTGCGCCACCACCGAACTCCAGACCGGCATGGAAGATGCGTTCCTGGAGATTGTTCCGGAAATGCCCAGTGGTGGCTCCCAACACCAGCCCCCCGACGAGATCGGGGTGTTGGCGCCAGACGCGCTGGGCGATTATGGAGCCCATCGAGTAACCAGCCACGATGGGCTTGTTCAATTCAAGTTCCTGGATCACCGCGGCCACGTCATCGGCACAATCGTGGATTGAGAAGTGTTCACTCAGGATTCCGCGCCCGTGCCAACGTTGATCGAAGATCACCACCCGGTAGCGCTTGCGGAGTTCCTCGATGCAGGTGAACCAGGTGAGCATTCCGGTGCAGCCCACCGCGTGCAGCAGCACGATCGAGGGAGCGTCCTCGCTGGGTCCGGGAATATCGGTCAGCCAGGTACGTCCTCGACGGGGGATGTCGAACCAGCGACCCTCTGGGATTTCCACGACTGGAATATGGGCAGCCTCGCGCACCTTGCGCCGAATATTGCGACCTGCACCTGCGATC
This sequence comes from uncultured Marmoricola sp., assembly GCA_964600765.1. Classification (GTDB taxonomy): domain Bacteria; phylum Actinomycetota; class Actinomycetes; order Propionibacteriales; family Nocardioidaceae; genus Marmoricola. Next base: position 6,073 of record CAZRKI010000015.1, on the reverse strand, counting down.
AACTCTTTGGTCATGATCCTCAGTTCCCCTTCAAGCGGTACGAACCCAGCCATTGTTGTCCACAACAGCGGCTATCTCTAGACTAGAACACGTTTCAGTTGACTTCGAGGGAAGGGCCGCCTGAGTGACCAACATGCCCAGTATGGACGAATCACAGGTTCTCGCTGAGGAAATCAGATCAGTCATGGTCGATGTTCTGGACAAGGGGCCCGTCGAGCAACGTGGCACCTGGTCCGCCGTCGCCGAGGCCGGATTGTTGGCCATGGCCGCACCGGAGTCATTTGGGGGGTCAGACCTGGGGCTGCGTGAGGTCGGCGTACTGCTTCAGGAAGCCGGTCGGCGGGCCAGTGACCTACCGTTGTGGGAAACCCTGGTGTGCGGACAGCTGACCATTGCCGCCCATGGCAGCGATGCCCTCGTCAGCGAGTTACTGCCCCGCTTGATCAGCGGCGATCTGATGATTTCACCCGCACTGGCCGAACCGGGGGCGGCGCTGTCCTCCCAGCCCAGAACTCTCTTCGACGGGGATCGCTTGACCGGTCACAAATTGGGAATCCGCCGCTTTGAGGGTGATTCCCTGTTGTTGGTGACCGCCACCGGTCCCAACGGTCCGACCGTGCTGCTGGTTGACCCCAGCGCAGCGGGTGTGGAATTACAGGCAGCTCCGAATTCCCGCGGCCGGGACGCCATGGCGGCCACCTTCAATCAGGCTCCGGTGCGCGCCGTACTGGATCAGGATGCCTTCGCCACGGTATTGCGCAATGCCGCTGCCGGTTTGGTGCTCTGGGGGGCGGGCCTGCTCGCAGGTGCTTGTGACCTGACTGCGGAATACATCAGGGAGCGACGCCAATTCGGCCGTAGCCTGGCTGAGTTCCAGGCCGTGGCCATGCAGATGGCTGACGTCTATGTGGACTCCCGGATGGTTTCCCTGGCCGCAGGAGAGGTAGCCCGGCGGATTTCAGCCGGCCAACCCGTTGCCCATGACCTCGCCGTGGCGGTGTTCTGGTTCTGTGAGAAGGCGTTGAAGGCGCTTCAGACTTGTCATCACCTGCATGGAGGCTTCGGGGTCGACGAAACCTACGCACTGCCGGCGTACTTCGCCGACGTCAAGGACATCACCATCGCGCTCGGTGGGGTAGAGGTTGCGGTGGCACAGGTGCCCTTCAGCGAGGGTGCTGAGAAAAATCTGGAACTCACCCAGGAACAGCGCGCCTTCAAGGCAGAGGTGCGTGAGTACTTCCATGGCCTGGTGACCCCCGAGCAGCGCCTGGAGATGATGACCGATCGCCACGGCAAGGCCTACCACGACACCATCAAGAAGATGGGACAGGACGGCTGGATGGGTGTTGGTTGGCCCACCGAGTACGGCGGTAAGGGCCTGGGTGGGATCGAACAACAGATCTTCGCCAATGAGGCCTCCCACGCCGACGTGCACCTGCCCAGCGTGACCCTGCAGACCGTCGGCCCGACCCTGCAGGCCTTTGGTACCGAGAAGCAGAAAGACATGTTCCTCAAGGACATCCTGGCCGGGGACGTCCACTTTGCGATCGGCTATTCCGAGCCGGATGCCGGCACCGACCTGGCCTCACTGCGCACCTCAGCCAAGCGGGACGGTGATCACTACATCGTCAACGGACAAAAGATGTGGACCACTGGAGGGCACGCCGCCGACTATGTCTGGTTAGCAGTGCGCACCGATCCTGATGCCCCCAAGCACAAGGGCATTTCGGTGTTGATCATGGACACCCGCGACCCGGGATACACCCACACCCCGATCATCACCTCTGATGGTTCCCACCACGTCAACGCCACCTATTACAACGACGTCCGGGTGCCAGTCGACATGCTGGTCGGCAAGGAGAACGAGGGCTGGAAACTGATCACCACCCAGCTCAATCACGAACGCGTGATGCTCGGACCCGCCGGTCGCATTGAAGGGCTGCGCGACATGGTCGTCGAATGGGCCCGTGACAAGCAGACCGCGACCGGGGAGCCGGTGCTGGACCAGCCCGGCGTCCAGGCAATCCTGGGATATGCCACTGCGGCTTACCGGGTGAACGAACTACTCAACTGGCAGGTCGCCAGCTCCGGCGCATCAGGCCCTTCAGCAGTGGCTGATGCCAGCGCCTCCAAGGTGTTTGCTTCTCATGAGATCCAACGGATCGGACTCGATCTGGAGCGTATCGTCACCACCTACGGCGACCCATCAGATCCGGAAACCGCTCGGTTGTTGCACTACCTGGACGCCACCTCCAAGCGGAACCTGGTGCTGACCTTTGGTGGCGGTGTGAACGAGGTGCAGCGCGAACTGATCTGCATGTTTGGCCTCAATCTCCCGAAGGTGCCCCGATGAGCGACGTACAGGATGAAGTAACCCGGGACCATGACTGGATCATGGCCCGGGCCGAGGAATTCAAGGCCATGGGGGAGACCGAGCCCCGACTGGCGCGGGATCCGGTCAACCAGCCCATGATCAACAACTGGGTGGAAGCCATCGGCGACCAGGATCCCCGGTTTACTGACGGGATGGCGCCACCGGCGATGGCCCAGGTATGGACGATGTACGGCCTGGACCCGACCCGACCAGCCAAGGACCCCCTGCACGGCACCATGCAGATGCTCGACTCGGCCGGGTTCACCTCGGTGCTCGGCACCAACTGCGATCAGGTATATAAGCGGCCCCTACAGGTGGGGGAGCAGGTGACCATCACCTCCCGGCTGGACTCGGTCGTTGGCCCCAAGAAAACCGGAGTTGGAGAGGGCTATTTCGTCACCACCGTGAACACCTGGCGGGTTGGTGATGAGGAAGTCGCCACCATGCTGTTTCGGGTGCTCAAGTTCAAACCAGCGGCCCGCAAGCCGAAGGTCGACAAGTCGAAAACCATCCGGCCAATGCGCAATCGGGACACCGAGTTCTTCTGGGAGGGAACCAAGCAGGGTGAACTCCGGATCAGCAAGTGCAATGCCTGCGGTGAACTCCGGCATCCACCCGGGCCGATGTGCCCGGTCTGCCATGCTGCTGACCGCGGGTACGTCGTGGCGGCGGGCACTGGCACCATCTACTCCTTCCTGACCCACCATGCGCCACAACTGCCCGGCAAGGAACTGCCGCTGCAACTGGGCCTGATCGAACTGCCCGAGGGAGTGCGGATGGTTGGAGAGCTGATCGGGGAGGACCCCCAGATCGGCGATGCGGTCGAGGCGACGTACGAGAAGATCGACGAAGACACCACGTTGGTGTACTGGAGGAAATCATGAATCCCGGCGACACCCTGCCTGATTGGCAGCTGCCGATTACCCCAACCCTGGTGGTTTCCACGGCCCTGGCCACCCGCGATTTTCAGGACGTGCACCATGATCGGGACCTGGCGATCAAGCGCGGTTCCAAGGACATCTTCCTCAATATCCTGACCACCACCGGGCTGGTGCAGCGCTACGTCGGGGAATGGGCCCGGGAACAGGTCGGGCCTGATTTCACGATGCTGGAATGCGCGCTGCGTCTGGGCGCCCCGGCCTACCCCTATGACGAGTTGGCCTTCACCGGAACGATCAAGGAGATCGCTGATGAGGTGATCACCATCGACGTCGTTGGAGCCGTTTCACTGGGCAATCACGTCAACGCCACGGTGAAGATTGCGAGGAAGCCATGAGCACGCTCAGCAAGGCAGCTGCCATCGTCGGCATCGGGGCCACGGAGTTCTCCAAGGAATCCGGACGATCAGAGCTGCAGTTGTCCGCCGAGGCGACCCTGGCGGCGCTGGCTGATGCTGGGTTGACCACCGCGGATGTCGACGGGCTGGTCACCTTCAAGATGGACAACTCCTCCGAGATCGCCCTGGCCCGCGAACTCGGTATGGGCGACCTGCGCTTCTTCAGCCGGGTCGACTACGGCGGGGGAGCCGCCTGCGGCACAGTGCAGCAGGCCGCGATGGCCGTGGCCACCGGTGTCGCAGATGTGGTCGTGGCGTACCGCGGTTTCAACGAGCGCAGCGGACAGCGCTACGGGCAGGTGCAGTCCTGGGCAGCCACCCAGGTCAACACAAACGGACTCGACAATGCCTGGAGCTATCCCTATGGGCTGTCCACTCCCGCAGCGACCGTCGCGATGCAGGCGCGGCGCTATATGCATGAATACGGGGCTACCTCCCGCGACTTCGGGGCAGTTGCCGTCGCGGACCGCAAACACGCGGCCAACAACCCCAACGCCTTCTTCTACGGCAAGCCGATCACCATTGAGGACCACCAGAAATCACGCCTGATTGCTGATCCATTGCGACTTCTTGATTGCTGTCAGGAGAGTGATGGTGCGGTGGCCCTGGTGGTGGTCTCTGCCGAGCGGGCCAAGGACCTGCCCCAGACCCCGGCTTTGATCAGTGCTGCAGCGCAGGGCTCAGCAGCGGACCAGTTCGTGATGACGTCGTACTATCGGGACAACATCGGAACGCCCGAGATGGGCGTGGTCGGTCGGGAACTGTGGCGTCAGTCCGGACTTGGTCCCGAGGACATGGCGATGGCGGTGCTCTATGACCACTTCACGCCGTACGTCCTGATGCAACTGGAGGAGCTCGGCTTCTGCGGCCGCGGTGAGGCTGCTGGTTTCATCGCTGACGGGGCCATCGAGATCGGGGGGCGGCTGCCGATCAATACTCACGGTGGCCAACTCGGTGAGGCCTACATCCACGGCATGAACGGCATTGCCGAAGGAGTGCGCCAGATCCGGGGCACCTCGGTGAACCAGGTGGCAGATGTCGAACACGTGCTGGTCACTGCGGGAACGGGTGTACCGACCAGTGGGTTGGTGCTCTCGCGCTAGTTTTGGGCCATGGATCGGCACGTAGTACTCCTTCGAGCAGTCAATGTCGGTGGCAACAACAAGGTGCCGATGGGGGAGTTGCGTGAGGCCTTGCAGGCAGCCGGTTGTACCGAGGTGAGAACGCTGCTTGCCAGTGGCAATGTGGTAATCAGCGGCGCCAGTGGTCGCTTGGCTGCGGCCGAGCTGGTGCATCAGGTCATCGCGCGTACCTTCGGGTTGGAAATCGACTGCCTGGGGCTTAGCGAGGCTGAGTTGCGGCCCAGCGTTTCGGAGAATTCATTGTGGGACCCGAGCTACGACGGTTCGCGGATGCTCACGATGTTTTGTGACCAGGAGCCGGAAGTGGTCAACGTACCTCGCAAGGAGTTGCCGCGGCTCAACGGTGACACCCTGGTCGTGGGCACGGCCGGTGAGCTGCACGTCGTACATCAGTGGTGTGAGGACGGGATCAGCAACACCCCAGCAATGCAGGAGTTCGTGCGGTTTCCCAAGGGGGCGGTTTTCACTGGGCGAAACCGCAACACGCTGGTGAAGTTGCTTGATCTGATCTGAGCAGGCTCAGTGGCCTTCGCCGGACAGGACCGGGATCGCTTCTGCAATCCGCAGCTGGGACGACGGGCCTGTTGAGGTGGCGGTTCCGTCCACGTCCTGCCAGTTCCCGCCATCAAGACGCCATCGAGCTGTCCACCTGATCATGAGGTGGTGACTAACTGTGACGTGTGCGTGTTGGTAGCGGTGAACGATGTCCTTGCGTGGATATTTGGCCCCGGGAATCGTTGTGGTGGCAGTAGTGCCATCTCCGTGGTTCCAGATGAACTCTCTGGGGGTGATCCGAAGATGCACCGGCTGGCCCAGCAGCGTGATATCCCGACTGAACGGGCGCGCGGCTGAGTAAAAGATCGTGTCGAAATTGACCAGGGTCTTGTTGGCCGGTTGCACCTGCGATCGGAACTTCGGCATCGGAAGCCGTTGGAAGGCAGCACTGACCATGCCGGGAGTGATCTGGGGGACCGCTGCAGCTGCAGCCTGTGCCGGTGTCATGCAAGCACTGGCTGCCGTACGCTCGGCTGGCGGCGGATGAACCCGCCACCGTTCCATGTAGATCTCACCCGGTGGGCAAGACATGCCGCAAACTGTGTCACTTCCGCCCTGGACTGACTTGGTGCCACCACAGCCGGTACGCCACTCGTACACGGGTGCGTTGGGATTTGAGGAGAAGGACTTCGTGGTGCTGGAGGTGGGGTTGGTTGTGGTTGGTGG
>CAZRKI010000014.1:30563-44585 GCA_964600765.1 uncultured Marmoricola sp. | reverse complement strand
CTTGTTAATTGCTGCCGCCTCGGCCACTCAGCTTGTGTTAATTACTGCCGCCTCGACTTGTTAAGTACTGCCGCCTCGGCGTGTTAAGTACTGCCGCCTCGGCGATGAGGGGAAGACAAAGGTGCCCCAACCCGGGATCGCCGGGTTGGGGCACCTTCGAGTCAGAGCAGGGTCAGAAGCCCATGCCGCCCATGTCGCCTATGCCAGCGTCACCGCCGGGCATCGCCGGGGCCTTCTCAGGCTTGTCGGCAACGACTGCTTCAGTGGTCAGGAACAGGGCTGCGATCGAAGCTGCGTTCTGCAGCGCCGAACGGGTCACCTTGGCCGGATCCAGGATGCCGGCCTTGACCATGTCGACATACTCACCGGTGGCGGCGTTGAGGCCTTCACCAGCGGGCAGGTTGCGCACCTTCTCAGCCACGACGCCGCCCTCAAGGCCAGCGTTAACTGCGATCTGCTTGAGCGGGGCATCCAGGGCCAGCTTGACGATCTGCGCACCGGTGGCCTCATCGCCATCAAGGTCGAGCTTCTCAAAAGCAGTGGCCGAGGCCTGGACCAGCGCTACGCCGCCACCAGCGACGATGCCCTCTTCCACAGCAGCCTTGGCGTTGCGGACAGCATCCTCGATGCGGTGCTTGCGCTCCTTGAGCTCCACCTCAGTGGCTGCACCAACCTTGATCACTGCAACGCCACCGGCGAGCTTGGCCAGGCGCTCCTGGAGCTTCTCGCGGTCGTAGTCGGAATCGGAGTTCTCGATCTCACCGCGGATCTGCTGGACCCGACCCTTGATCTGGTCGGCGTCGCCGCCACCCTCAACAATGGTGGTTTCGTCCTTGGAGATCACGACCTTGCGGGCGCTGCCGAGCAGTTCCAGCCCGGTGTTCTCCAGCTTCAGGCCGACCTCCTCGGAGATGACCTGGCCACCGGTCAGGATCGCGATGTCCTGCAGCATGGCCTTGCGACGGTCACCGAAGCCGGGAGCCTTGACCGCGACCGACTTGAAGGTGCCCCGGATCTTGTTGACCACCAGGGTGGACAGCGCCTCACCGTCGACGTCCTCGGCGATGATCAGCAGTGGCTTGCCGCTCTGCATGACCTTCTCCAGCACCGGCAGCAGGTCCTTGACGGTGGATACCTTCTGGTTGACGACCAGGATGTAGGGATCCTCGATCACGGTCTCCATGCGCTCGGGATCGGTGACGAAGTACGCCGAGATGTAGCCCTTGTCAAAGCGCATTCCCTCGGTCATCTCGAGGTCCAGCCCGAAGGTATTGGACTCCTCGACAGTGATCACGCCTTCCTTACCGACCTTGTCCATGGCCTCGGCGATGGCGTCACCGACGCTGGTGTCAGCAGCGGAGATGGAGGCGGTGGCAGCGATCTGCTCCTTGGTCTCGATCTCCTGGGCCATCCCGAGCAGCTGCTCGGAAACGGCCTCAACGGCCTTCTCGATGCCGCGCTTGATAGCCATCGGGTTGGCGCCGGCAGCGACATTGCGCAGACCCTCGCGCACCATGGCCTGGGCCAGCACGGTAGCTGTGGTGGTGCCGTCACCAGCGACATCGTCGGTCTTCTTGGCGACCTCCTTGACGAGTTCAGCACCGATCTTCTCGTAGGGATCCTCGAGCTCGATCTCCTTGGCGATGGACACACCATCGTTGGTGATCGTGGGGGCGCCCCACTTCTTCTCCAGGACAACGTTGCGGCCCTTGGGGCCAAGGGTGACCTTGACTGCATCAGCCAGGGTGTTCATGCCCTTTTCAAGGCCGCGACGGGCCTCCTCATGGAAAGCAATGAGCTTCGACATTCAGGCGTTTCCTCACGCGTGACGAACGGATATGACTTGCACTCTCAGGGTGAGAGTGCCAACCACATTTTTAGCACTCGACCCAAGCGAGTGCAAATGCCGGGGGTACTTTTTGGACTGCCTCAGCCGCCGGCCACAGCCGGAATGATCGACACCTGCGTGCCAGCCGGGGTGGCGCTGGCGAGGCCATCCAGGAAACGAACATCCTCATTGCCCACATAAACATTCACAAAGCGGCGCAATTCTCCGGATTCATCAAGCACTCTGGCCTTGATGCCGGGGTAATTGGCATCCAGGTGGTCAAGTACGGCGGCCAGGGTGTCCCCCTGCGCGGTTACCTCTGAAACCCCACCGGTGTAGGGACGCAGGATGGTCGGGATGCGGACAGAAATGCTCATCAGGTGATCTCCGGGATAGGTGTTCAGGACAGGTCGGCAGCAACGAAGGCGTCATAGGACGGAGCGATGGTGGCCGCAGCCCCCACCTGATCAGAAATGGCATCAAGCGTCTTCAACCCCATGCCGGTATTGATCACGACCGTCTCCAGGGTCGGATCCAACTGCCCGGACTCCACCAGCTTCTTCAGGCAGGCAACGGTGGTGCCACCTGCGGTCTCGGTGAAGATGCCCTCGTTGCGAGCCAGGAGCAGGATTCCCTCGCGGATCTCGTCGTCGGTGACATCCTCGACAGCGCCTCCGGTACGACGGCAGATGTCCAGCACGTAGACCGCATCCGCCGGATTGCCAATCGCCAGTGACTTGGCGATGGTGTCCGGCTTGACCGGGCGCACGATCTGGTGCCCGCCCTTGTAGGCCACCGAGACCGGCGAGCAACCAGTCGCCTGGGCGCCGTACACCTTGTAGGGCTTGTCCTTGACCAGGCCCAGCTTGATCAGTTCCTGGAATGCCTTGTCCACCTTGGTTAGTTGGGAGCCGCTGGCCACGGGGATCACAATCTGATCGGGTAGGCGCCAACCCAATTGCTCGGCGATCTCGAAGCCCAGGGTCTTGGATCCCTCGGCGTAGTAGGGACGCACGTTGACGTTGACGAAAGCCCAGCCATCCTCTTCGCCAGCGATTTCGGAGGCCAGTTTGTTCACATCGTCATAGTTGCCTTCCACGGCAACCAGAGAGTCGGTGTACACCGCGGAGTTGACCTGCTTGGGCTTTTCCAGGTCTGCGGGGATGAACACCACGGTCTTGATGCCAGCCCGGGCCCCTGCGGCAGCAACCGCATTGGCCAGGTTGCCGGTGGACGGACAGGCAAACACCTTGCTGTGCAACTCGCGGGCGGCACTCAGGGCGCAGGCAACCACTCGGTCCTTGAAGGAGTTGGTGGGGTTTGTGGAGTCATCCTTGACCCATAGGTTGTCGATACCAAGGGCGGTGCCCAGGTTGTTTGCCTTGAGCAACCGGGTGAAACCGGGCTCCATGTTGGGGCTTTCCTCGATGTCCGCTGGCACCGGCAGGAGTGCCTTGTAGCGCCAGATATTGCGGGGACCAGCCTCGATCTCCTCGCGGGTCACCTCAGGAAAGTTATAGGCGATTTCCAGAGGACCAAAACACTCCGGACATGCGTAGTAGGGGCCGAGCTCCACCTGGGTGCCGCATTCACGACAGGAAAGTGCGGTTGCGTTGCCGAAGGCTCCCGTGCGGATGACGGTGCCGTTGTCCAGTGCTGTGCTCAAGGAGGCCTCCTTCTCATCTTCCCTGGGCCGACTCTCGCCCCAGGACGGATTTGGCACCGCACCAGTGAATCCGCAGGTGCCGCACAGTGCGGCGAATCGGAGGCTCACTGGCGGTTGCCGGGGCTTCAACGGGCCGTATCCCTCTGCCCCTCTCGATGAGCTGACCCAACTCTAGGGCTTGAACGGCTTGATTCCCAGTCGAAATCTTGAATGGTGGACACCCGTCTCAACATTCAGGATGCTGAAACGCTGGCGACCATCCGGTTCAGGAACTCGGCCACCCCGTCCGGTCCGGGCACGACGACATCGGCCAGGTCGACCAGAGCCGACTCCTCTCCCGATGCTGAGGCCACCAGCAGGGTGGCCAGCCCCTGCTCAGCCAGTGCCGCCACCGCCCGGAAAGCAGCCAGGTCACCCAGGTCGTCACCGATGAAACAGAACCCGGTGGCACGACGTACGGCGGCCAACTCCTGGACCGCGATTCCTTTGTGCACCCGAGCCTGCCGAATCTCAATCACCCGACGACCCGGCTCCACATCAAGTTCGTGTCGCCGAGCGGCCCGCAACACCTGTGGCAGCAGTCGGTCATAGGCAGCCTCGGGATTGGCGCAACGGCGAGTGTGCAGCGCCAGGGCCAGGCCCTTGTCCTCCAACCAGACATCTGGTGTTTGGGCAGCGATCAGGATCTCGGGCACCTCAGCCCGGAGTTCGGCCAAACCAGCAGGAGGCTCAGGTGAGGTAATCTGCTTCTGCTGGGAATTCCAGCGCTCATAGCCATATTGGCCATAGATGAACAACTCCCCACCGCGTTCGCGGATCTCGCGGCCGGCTTGGTCCATGTCACCCAGGTCCAGCACCTGCGCCACCGGACGACCGGTGATCACCGCAATGGTGGGGAAGACCTCGGCCAGGGCGATCATCGCCGCACGGGAATCCGGATGGATCCGGGCCTGCTCTGGATCCGACACGATCGGAGCCAACGTGCCATCGAAGTCCAGGCCAATCACAGCACCAGAAGCGGCTGCCACGAAGGCGTGATACCGCTCACGGGCCTGCTCAGAGCGAAACTCCATGCTGGGCATCGTGCCAATGAATCGGTGCCATTGCCAGTCGGCCCGGGACCGGCGGTGAGCTCAGTGGTAGTCAGCGGTGAGGATCACCGTGAGGCGATCAAGCCTCATCGGCGCGATCGCTGGCTTGAGTTTCTTGATCCCCAGGTCCGTGGCCAGGGCCTGCGCCACGGGCTGGAGACCTGGTGGGTAATAGACCGTGGTGCTGTCCATGGTGCCGTACCAGTTGTCGGTGCCAATCACATTCCAGCCAGCCAATTTTGCTTTCTCTGCGGTGGCTGCTGCCAAACCTTTGACTCGCGAGTTGTTGAAGATCTCGACCATGGTTTGCCGCCGTTTGATTGGCGGGACTGCGGTTTGGGTGGGGCTCGGGCTGGGCTCTGGGGAGACGGCCACCCTGCCCACCGTGGCTGCCTTTTCAGGGACCCCCTCCGGCCGCTGGGCGATATAGAGCAGCGCCGCCACGGCCAGCATCGAGATGGTCAGGGCCAACAACCTCGAGGACATCACGAAGCCAGCCTGGTTGCGTGATCTGGTGTGCACTCTGGGCTCCTGACTGGGACTTGGGTATCGACCACTCACCCGGCTGATTCAGTCAGTGACCTCAAACCCCAGACGGCGCGCCGAACGCTGCTTCTGGCGCCGTTCCCGCAACCGTCGCAAGCGGCGGATCAACAGGGGGTCATGGGCCAGGGCCACCGGATTGTCCAGCAGAGCATTGAGGATCTGGTAGTAGCGGGTGGAGGACATCTCGAAGTTCTCCCGGATCGCGGCGTCCTTGGCTCCGGCGTACTTCCACCACTGCCGCTCGAAGTCGATGATCGCAGCATCCCGCTCACTCAATTGGCTTTGGGCTTCGGGGGCTTGCACTGCGTGGTTCATCGACATCTGTCCACAATCCTTCGCCTAGTTTGCTGCGGTCAGAGCCAGCATAGGGGACAAACCACAAGCTTGTCATTTGGGTTTCGGCGTGGCGTCTGGACACAGCGAGCGATTCCTCTCATCAGCCCCAGCAGTTAACGTTTGTCACATGTTCACCACTGGACAACTGCCGCCGAGCATCGGTTGGGGGATTCTGGGGCCCGGTCGGATCGCCGAGAAGTTCTGTGCTGACCTGGCTCTGGTTGGCGATGCCCATCTGGCTGCGGTTGGTTCCCGATCAGCCGGGCGAGCTCAGGAATTCGCCCACCGTCATGGCGCGGCCAGGTGGGGCGGATATGCAGATGTGCTGGCTGACCCCGAGGTCCAAATAGTGTACATCGCCACCCCTCATGCCCTGCACGTCGAACAGACCCGGATGGCACTCAGTGCCGGCAAGGCAGTCCTGTGTGAGAAACCACTGACCCTTGATGCCGACAGCGCCCGCTCCCTTTTCGACCATGCCGATGACTGCGGTGCTCTCTTGCTGGAGGCCATGTGGATGACCTGCCATCCCCTGATCCACAAGGTACGACGCCTGCTCGGCGACCCGGCGTACGGCACCCCGCGACAGATTCACGCCGACCTGGGCTTCGTGGTCAATGCCGATCCCACCGATCGACTCGTCGACCCGGCCATGGGGGCAGGAGTGCTCCTGGACATGGGGATCTACCCATTGACCTTCGCGACTTATTTCCTGGGCGAACCCAGAGAACTCCGGGCAACCGCCCACCTGAGCGGTGGGATTGACACCAACATCGCCATCGCGGGCAGCTACCCCAACGGTGCGGTGGCGGCACTGAGCGCCACCATGAGTTGTCAGTCCTCCCGCACCGCCAGCATTGCCACTGAGATTGGGCGCTTTGATTTTGGCACCAACTTCCACCACCCAACCTCAGTGACGTGGACGTCGTACTGGGAACCGGAGGGCGTTAGTGAGGTGGTGGAACCTGACGAACCGGTGATCGGGCGCGGCTACGGCAACGAGATCATCGAGGCCCAGCGCTGCCTGCGAGCCGGTTTGCGGCGGAGCCCGTTGTTGCCCAGGGAGCAGACGCTTGCGGTGCTGGCACAGATGGATCAGATCCGGGCCCTGATCGGACTGCGCTGATCCTCTGGAACTGTCAGCAACGCGTAATAGAGTGCTGGGGTGAGCCCTCGAAAGGTACGGCGCGGAACAGCTGACCTCCTGGTGGTGGCCAACCGGCTCCCCCTGGACCGGGTGGTGCTGCCCAGCGGGGAGACCTCCTGGCGGACGGCACCGGGTGGACTGGTGACCGCCATGGAGCCAGTCATGCGGGCCACCAAGGGAGCCTGGATCGGCTGGCCCGGTGACACCGGTGAATCGGTTGAGCCCTTTGAGGATGATGGCCTGACCCTGGTTCCGATCAGCATGTCGCAGTCTGAGTACGCCGAGTTCTACGAGGGCTTCTGCAATGCCACGTTGTGGCCGCTCTATCACGACGTGGTGGCGAAGCCGGAGTTCCATCGCGAGTGGTGGGACGCCTACGTAAGTGTCAACGAACGCTTTGCGCAGGCGGCCGCAGCGCAGGCAGCTCCCGGGGCCAGGGTGTGGGTGCATGATTACCAGTTGCAGTTGGTGCCCCAGATGTTGCGTGAACTGCGCCCTGATCTGCTGATCGGTTTCTATTTGCATATCCCCTTCCCGCCTGTGGAGTTGTTCTCCCAACTGCCCTGGCGCCGACAGTTGCTGGAGGGGCTTCTGGGTGCCGACCTGGTCGGCTTCCAACTGCCCGGTGCGGCCGCTAACTTTGTCCGTCTGGTCCGCCAGCGGGTTGGGCACAAGACGCACCGCGACCAGGTCTACCTGCCTGATGGGCGCGTCGTACGGGCAGCGGCATTCCCGATCTCCATCGATACCAAGGGCTTCGAGGAGTTGGCCCAGTCAGAGTCGGTGGAGCGGCGGGCCAAGCAGATCCGCGAGGACCTGGGCAATCCGGCGAAGATCTTCCTGGGGGTGGATCGCCTCGACTACACCAAGGGCATCCACGCCAGGTTGCGCGCCTTCAGCGAGTTGATCGCCAATGGTGACCTCTCAGTGGAGGACGCCGTGTTCGTGCAGGTGGCCACCCCGTCCAGGGAACGGGTGGAGCAGTACCGCATCCTGCGTGATGACATTGATCGACTCGTGGGTCGGGTCAATGGGGACCTGGGCCGGATCGGGCGTCCGGTCATTTCCTACCTGCACGCGTCCTTCCCGCGTCAGGAGATGGCCGCCCTCTACCGGGCCGCAGACATCATGGTGGTCACCCCGTTCCGCGATGGGATGAACCTGGTCGCCAAGGAGTACGTCGCCTGCCGGCTCGACGAGGATGGCGCCCTGGTCCTTTCGGAGTTTGCTGGCGCGGCAGAGGAGTTGCGGCAGGCCTTCCTGATCAATCCCTACGACATCAACGGGATGAAATCGACCATGCTGCGGGCCTACCACGCTGAGCCGAGGGAGCTCACCCGCAGGATGCGGGCCATGCGAAAACAGGTCAGGGACAAGGATGTGGCCTTCTGGGCCCGTTCCTTCCTGGACTCCCTGTCCCAGGCCGGGGGCAGCCTGCACCACAAGTCAACCCGGCCGGCCCTGAAGACCTGAGGTCAGTTGGGCAGGGTCATCAACCTGGTGACTTCAGTTGCCAATTCCGGCCCCAGTCGACCCCAGCCCGGCTGATAGCCATAGACCTCAGTCAATGTCTGGGCCTGGAAATCGCCATTCATCATCTCCACGTCATCGGGGGTGATCAGCGCCGGATGGGCCACCCCGATTGACTCGGCGACCTTGACGATCTCCTTGCGGAATTCCTTGATGTAGTTGGCACACCGCTCCCCCTTGGACACCGGTTCCAGGCCATGCGCCAGCCATGGATTCTGGGTGGCCACCCCTGTGGGGCACTTGTCGGTGTGGCACTTCTGGCTCTGGATACAGCCGATTGCCAGCATCGTCTCCCTGGCCACATTGATGCTGTCCGCACCCAGCGCAAAGGCCACCACGGCATTCTCGACCAGGCCCAACTTGCCGGACCCGGCAAAGTACACCCGGTCGGTGAGCCCAGCCGCTGCGAAGACTCCATATGCCCTGGCAAAGCCCATCCTGAAGGGCAGGGAGACCGAATCGGCGAAGGTGGGTGGGGCGGCGCCGGTACCACCCTCGCCACCATCGATGGTGATGAAGTCAACACCCCGGGACCCATCCCGCATCAATTCAGCCAAACGGTGCCAGAAAGCGAGGTCACCCACAGCCGACTTGATCCCGACCGGCAGCCCCGTTTCCGTGGCGAGAAGTTCCACGAAGTCCAACAGGCTGTCCTCATCACCAAAGGCGGTGTGTCGGGCCGGGCTGATGCAATCAACCCCGGATTCGATCCCCCGGATCCGGGCGATTTCTGAGCTGACCTTGGCACCCGGCAACAACCCACCCAGGCCCGGTTTGGCCCCCTGGCTGAGCTTGATCTCGATTGCCCGAACCGGCGCTGAATCGACCACCTCAACCAGTCGCTTCAGATCAAAGGAACCGCCCTCATCCCGGCAACCGAAGTACGCCGTGCCGACCTGGAAGATCAGATCTGCGCCCTGGCGGTGGTGATCAGACAGACCGCCCTCACCAGTGTTGTGCCAACAGTTTGCCGCCAGGGCACCACGGTTCAGCGCCTCGATGGCTGGGCCGGAAAGCGAGCCGAACGACGTACCGGAAATGTTGATCACCGACTGTGGACGAAATGCCTTTGCTCGACCACGTGGCCCGCCCATCACCTTTGCTGCCGGTACTCCGGTTTCCTTGGCGTGATTGTGCGGCAGGGACTCGGGAAATGCGCGGTGTTTGATGATCGGATAACCCAGGGTGTGCTCGATGTTGTTGTCGGTACCAAAGCCCTGGTAGTTGTTCACTCCCTTGGAGGACTCATAGATCCAGTCGCGTTGATCCCTGGTGAAGGGGCGTTCCTCGTCATTGCTGGTGACGATGTACTGGCGCAACTCGGGCCCGATCCGTTCCAGCAGATAGCGGGCATTGGCAATCACCGGGTAGTTGCGTTTCAGCGCATGTCGGGTCTGGGTCAGGTCACGTGCAGCAACCACGCCAATGCCCACACCGAGCACTCCGAGTACGTGTTTGAGCCTCATACCACCATCCAAGCCATCCGACCAGAGTTGGGCAACGAGATGAACGGCACGTCGGTCAATCTTTTGTGACTGGTAATTTCATCCCATGGATCTGATCCCCAAGCCGGAGCAGGTCGCAACTGCTGCAGGCAATGTCTTTCACAAGCTTCTCTACGGTGGCGTGGCCGACCTGAGGTTGATGCCGCGCACCCTGATCGATGAGGGCAAGCACCGAGAGGTGTACCACTACCGCCCCAGCAAGGATGCGCCCAGCGAGGGCCCAGCCGTGCTGTTGGTGCCTCCGCTGGCTGCCCCCGCGCTCTGCTTCGACCTGCGTCGAGGCTGTTCGCTGGTGGAGCACCTGGTCAAGGAAGGTCGCCCGACATACCTGGTCGACTACGGCCAGATCTCCTTCTCCAGCAGAAACATGGGTCTTGAGGACTGGGTCCAGGAGATCATTCCCGAAGCCATCCGCACCGTGCACACCCACAGTGGCAACCGCCCGGTGCACGTTGTTGGCTGGAGCCTGGGCGGCATCTTCGCGGTACTGACTGCAGCGGAACATCAGGATCTGCCCATCGCCTCAGTAACCGTGGTGGGCTCCCCCTTCGACATCCGGCAGGTGCCTCTGATTGCGCCCTTCCGGCCGCTGCTCAAGTACGACGGCGGGCTCTTCACCCAGGCCTACCGCACCCTTGGTGGGGCGCCCAAGCCATTGGTTCGTCGGGTCTTCAAACTCACCTCGGGTAGCAAGTTGGTCACCAAGCCATTGGCACAACTGGCCAATCTCGATGACACCGAGTTCCTCGCCCAGATTGAGGCAGTCGACCGATTCACCAAGAATATGGCCGCCTACCCAGGACGTTCCTTTGGGCAGCTCTACCACCGGATGGTCAAGGAGAACGACCTGGTCAAGGGGAAGCTCAAATTCAGCGATCACACCGTGAATGTTGCTGACGTGCGGGTGCCGGTACTGGTCTTTGCGGGCAACACCGACGGAATCTCACCAGTGAAGGCAGTCAAGGCGCTCGTCCCCCTCCTGAAGAAGTCCAAGGAGGTGCGTTTCGAGATCGTCCCCGGAGGCCACCTTGGCATGCTCACTGGTCGCGCATCACGCACCACTACCTGGGTGGTGATGGACGAGTGGTTCACGAAGTACTCCTCGCTTCAGCTGCCCAAACCACCAAAGACAGCAAAGAAGACAGCCGCCAAGAAGTCCGCTGCGGCGACAACTGAAAAGGCTGCGTCCAAGAAGAAGCCGGCCAAGAAGGCGGCAGCGAAGAAGTCAACGGCCCGGAAGCCCACGCCAAAGGTCGCTCCTGCAGAAACCGACCCCACCAGGGAGCGGTCGTCCAGCAGCCGCGATGGGATCGGATCCAACCCGGACCGCCGCTTTGCCTCCTCATCATCGCGCAACCTGACGGCAGCCAAACCGCCAGCAGGCAATTGAGCGTTGACTCCATGGAGCCTGACAACGCGCTCCACGGGCTTCTCGACAAGGGGCTGATTGCCCCTGACTGGGCAGAAGCCCTGGCCCCGGTTGCTGGTCAGATCAGTGCGATGGGCAAGTTCCTGCGCACGGAACTGAGCGCCGGGCGTGGATACCTACCCCAGGGTGAGGACATCTTCAATGCCTTCAGGCGCCCGCTGCACGACGTACGCGTGCTGATCGTGGGGCAGGATCCCTATCCCACACCGGGGCATGCCATGGGATTGAGCTTCTCGGTACGGCCACAGGTATGGCCACTGCCACCCAGCCTGGTCAACATCTTCAAGGAGTTGATGGCTGACATCGGATGCGACCGGCCCCGCACTGGGGACCTGACGCCTTGGGCCGAGCACGGGGTGATGCTGCTGAACCGGTCGCTCACCGTGACTCCGGGTCAACCCGGGTCCCACAGGGGCAAGGGGTGGGAGGAGGTGACCGCGAGAGCGATCGACGTACTTGCCCACCGCGGCGGCGCGTTGGTCGCCGTACTGTGGGGGCGCGATGCGCAGTCCCTCAAACCAATGCTGGACGGGATCCCGGTGATCGAGTCAGCCCACCCCAGCCCATTGAGCGCGCACCGAGGCTTCTTTGGCTCCCGACCATTCACCCGGGTGAATGAGTTACTGGAACAGCAGGGCGCCCAGCCGATCGACTGGGCGCTCCCGAGCATCTAGGAAGTCGCAGATTTGGGTTGCTCGCGACCAGCCATCACCGCAGCCATTGCAGCAGCGCCGAACAGCACCAGCGCGATCACTCCATGCAGGGCACCCAGCCAATGCATCTTCGGCCCCATCGAGCCAAGCCCGATCTGGATGATGAGCAGCAGTACCAGCACCACCCCGAACCTGATCGAAACCGAGGACTTGGCCAGGAAGGCAACGATCAACATCGCCAGGACGACAACCGGCAGCACCATCATTCCGGTGATCTCATGGATCCTGGACGCGGTGGCGTCGCCGTGGGCGAAGGATGAGTAGCCGATGGTGCCTGCCTGCAGGAGGATCAGCAGCGCAGCAAGGCGGCCAAGCATCTGGTAAGCGGTGATCATGTGGAACCTTTCTTTGGTTGCTGCCATTGTGCCCACCAGTGACCCGACAATCGAACCGGCTGCGACGTCGTACGCGGGAGGAGTGAGGTAACTCACCTTCAACGGAAAACTGCCACGTTCAATGGGGTGCAACCCGTTGAACGTGGCAGTTTCCCACGGTCCCGTGGTAAACCGAACGGGCTAGCGAATCCCCAACTTCCGCATCCACGCCAAGCCCTTTACGGTCTGCTTGACGTGGTCCTCGTAGTTGGCGTCGCGGGGTGGGGACATGACCTGCTTCTTGAGCATGGCGATGTTCACCGCGTCGGTGTACTTGAGCAGGCCCTGGTCGCCGTGCCGGGCGCCAACACCTGACTGCTTGACTCCACCTGACGGGGTGCCCTTGGCGGCGTACGCCGCGGCAAGGCCGTCGTTGATGTTGACGTTGCCGGACTGGATCCGCTCCGCAACGGCATAGGCAGCATCCAGGTCGGTGCCCCAGACACTGGCGTTGAGGCCGTAGTCGGTGGCGTTGGCCAACTCGATGGCCTCATCGACTGATGAATAGCGATGGATGCCGACGACCGGCCCGAAGGTCTCGGTGCAGCCGGTGAGCATGTCGGTGGTGACCCCTTCGAGGATCGTCGGCTCATAGAACGCCGGGCCGATGTCGGGACGGGCCCGCCCACCAGCCAACACCGTGGCGCCCTTGGCCACCGCGTCCTCCACATGGGAGGCAACCCGCTCCATGTGGTCACGCGAGATCAACGAACCGATGTGGGGTTCGAAGTCATAGCGGGCATCGATCTTCAGTTCCTTGGTGGCCTGCACGAACCGCGGCACGAACTCGTCGTAGATCGAGTCGTGGACGTACATCCGCTCCACGGCCATGCAGATCTGGCCGGTGTTGCCGAAGCAGGCAAAGAGCGAGCCCTCAACGGTCTCCTCGATATTGGCATCGGGTAGCACGATCATCGGGTTCTTGCCGCCCAGTTCCAGGCAGCAGCCGATCAGGTTCTTTCCGGCAGCAGCGCCGATCACCCGTCCGGTTGCGGTGGACCCGGTGAACATCACGTAGTTGGCGTTGTCGATGAAGGTTGGCCCGATGTCAGGCCCCTCACCACAAACTACCTGGAAGAGCCCCTCGGGCAGGCCAGCCCGATAGAGCAGATCGATGCCATACAACGGTGAGAGCGCGGTCTTGTTGTCCGGCTTTAGTACGACGCCGTTCCCCGCCATCAGCGCCGGCATCGCATCGGACAGACCGGTCGCGAATGGGAAGTTCCACGGCCCGATGATCCCGACCACGCCCTTGGGCTGGCGTACCTCAGTGGAACTGGACACCACCGGGACCGCCCCGGCGCGCTTTACCGGAGCCAGTAGCTTCGGAGCCCGCTTGAGGTAGTAGCTGATCACCATGGGCACATCGCAGATCTCATCGAAGGCCATCCGGCGGGCCTTACCCGACTCTGCCTGGATCAGGTCGGTGATCGTCAATGCCTCATCCAGCAGCATCTGGTGGAACCGCTTGAAGACCGCCAACCGCTTCTTCAACGGCCACTGGGACCACTCGTGCTGAGCCGCCCGGGCCTTGTCGAATGCAGCTTCGATGTCGGCTGGGGTTGACTGCGGGAGTTCGGTGATGACCTCCCCGGTGTAAACCTCGGTGAGCTTCCAGGTGTTATCCGTGGAGCCGGAAACCCGGCTGGTCAGCCGGTCCAGAAGCTCATCGGTGATGCTTGCGGGGAGGGCCATCGCGTACTCCTAGTTGTTGGCCAGGATCAGGTCGGCGCACTTCTCGCCGATCATGATCGAGGGCGCATTGGTGTTGCCGCCGATGATCGAGGGCATGATGGAGGCATCGGCCACCCGCAGCCCCTCAACCCCGCGCACCTTGAGATCGGGACCGACCACAGC
>CAZRKI010000014.1:16832-30463 GCA_964600765.1 uncultured Marmoricola sp. | reverse complement strand
CCGCACGGTGCCGCGGCTGCGCGGGTAGATCAGGGTCGACATCACCGTCAGGGCTGGTACCAGGTCAACCGTGTGCCGGACCGGAGCATCCTGGTTGGGTGATGGGTAGGCCCAGGGCAGGACGTGGATCTGCAGGTCAGGAACGTCGGTGGCCAACGAGGTGCGTACGAAGGCGACCTTCTCGAAAACGCTGTTCTCCAGGAAGGTACCGCCCTTGATGACTTCCTTGGCCACGCCCTTGGCGAAGTACGCCGGGCTGCCGATATGCGGGCTGTTGTCAACCTGGTAGGTCATCGGTACGAACAGGTGGTCGTGGAGGTTGTCACCCACCGGCAGGTCAGCGATCACGTTGATGCCGAACTGCTTGAGGTGGTCGGCCGGCCCCAGCCCGGACAACTGCAGGATCTGCGGAGAACCGAAGACACCTGCAGAAACGATGACTTCCTTGCCAGCGCTGATCACCTGGGTGTTACCGCCCTTGTCGGTGATCTCCACGCCGGTGGCGCGGCCATTGTTGATGATCACCTTGTTGACGTGCACCCGGGTGCGCACATCAAGCCCGTTGGGCTTCAGGTCATGGATGTAGCCACGTGAGGAGGAGTAGCGCAGGCCCTTGTCGATGCTCTGCTGGAAGGGGCTGACACCCTCCTGCTCTGCGGCGTTGTAGTCCTCCAGCACCTTGACCCCGAGGGTGTCGGCGCAGGCCTCCTGGAATAGCTCAGCAGCCTGAGTGGGCTGGGTGTGCCGCTGTACCTTGATCGGGCCACCGGAGCCGCGGTAGTCGTTGGCGCCGCCCTCGAAATCCTCGACCCGCTTGTAGACCTCATTGACATTGTCGGCGTCCCAGCCGGTGTTGCCCTCGGCGGCCCAGGCGTCGTAGTTGGCGCGGTTGCCGCGGACCCAGAGCATGCCATTGACCGAGCTGGATCCACCTAGAACCTTGCCGCGGGTCTGCGGGATCTTGCGGTTGTTGGCGTTCTCCTGCGGGGTGGTGTAGTAGCCCCAGTCAAAGCGCTTCTTCAGCTTCGGCTCGGAGTGCATCGCGCCGATCATGCCCGGCTTCTTGACGAAAAAGGAACTGTCCTTCTTGCCACCCTCAAGCAGGATCACACTGTGTCCTGCCTGGGCCAGGCGGGCTGCTACCGCGCAACCAGCGCTTCCAGCTCCAACGACAACGTAATCTGCTTGGCTCATCGGGCACTTCCTTTGTGCGGGTACATATGTGGTCCGGGTCACCGGACTGCGGCTAACTGTAACAAGTTCTAGTTTTATCGCACAGGGTCAGGATGGGGCAGACTGGACCGCATGGATCGACCCCATCCTCCAGTCCAGATCCTTTCGATCCAATCTGCAGTCACCTATGGCCATGTCGGAAACGCAGCAGCGGTCTTTCCGCTGCAACGCCTGGGGTTCCAGGTGTGGCCGATCAACACCGTGCAGTTCTCCAACCACACCGGGTACGACGGGTGGCGCGGCGAGCGGGCCACACCTGCCCAGATCGCGGACCTGGTCGATGGAGTGGCTGATCGGGGGGTGTTGACCAACCTGGCTGCGGTGCTCAGCGGCTATCTGGGATCAGCCGGCATTGTCGAGGTGGTTGCTGCTGCAGTGGACCGGGCCAGAGCGACCAACCCAGGAGTCG
This sequence comes from uncultured Marmoricola sp., assembly GCA_964600765.1. GTDB lineage: Bacteria > Actinomycetota > Actinomycetes > Propionibacteriales > Nocardioidaceae > Marmoricola. The sequence continues at coordinate 28,821 of CAZRKI010000014.1, read as the reverse complement.
AGTACTGCTGCGATCCAGTCATGGGAGCCGCCGGACGGGGCTTGTTCGTTGACCCGGCAATCCCGGCGCTGATCGGTGACCTGCTGCTCCCCAGGTCCGGTATCTGCACCCCCAACCAGTACGAACTGGAACTGCTCACCGAATCCCCCACAGCCACAACCGGGGCACTCCTCGAGGCGATCGGGCGCCTGCGCGCTGCGGGACCACGCGTCGTACTGGTGACCAGCGTGCATACCGAGGACACTCCTGTGGGTTTTGTGGATGTGGTCTGCGCGACCGGGGACGGTACCTGGCGGGTGCGTACCCCCATCCTGCCGGTCAGGGTCGGGGGCACCGGCGACCTGATGGCTGCGGTTTTCCTGGGTCACCTGCTTCGCGGTGAGTCAGCCCAATCGGCTCTGGTCCGGGCGACCGCATCCGTGTTCGCCGTACTTGAGCAGACCCTGGCCACCGGAGCGGGCGAGATGGAACTGATCAGGTCCCAGGATGCGCTGGTTGATCCGCCGAGGGACTACCCAGTTGAGCGACTGGACTGAACCCGGGTGGCAAGTGGCAGGTCGCCGATGGGTCGCCTACGATTGTCCGGCCGACCCAGTCGGCAGGCCGGTGTAGCTCAGTTGGTAGAGCGCCTCACTTGTAATGAGGATGTCGCGGGTTCGACTCCTGTCACCGGCTCGTGAGAACAGGGGGCGTGGTCGCAGTCTGCGCGCTCGGGTTGCTGTTGGCGCTGGTTGGTTGTGGCCCAAAGACCTACCAGCCTGCCAGCCCGAGTACCCACGTGTCGAGCCCCACGCTGACTCGTCCGGCGCAGGCAAGGCCAAATATCCTGGTCATCGAGGCTGATGACATGCGGGTTGATGAGTTGAAGTGGATGCCCAGAACCCGCCAACTTCTCCTCGAACGGGGCCTGGACTTCAAGAACTCATTCGCCCCCTACCCCCTGTGCTGCCCCTCACGCGCCAGCTTCCTAACTGGCAAGTACACCCACAATCACCATGTCTACAGTCACGAGGACCCCTACGGTTTCCGGGTCTTTGATGACTCCACCACGATCGCCACCGCGTTGCAGGGATCGGGCTACCGGACCGCCCTGGTTGGCAAATACCTGAATGGTTACGGCGAGCAACGGCTCCGGGGGAATCATCGATCCAGCCTCAAGTACGTGCCTCCTGGGTGGACCGATTGGTATGGCTCCTCCGATCATCTCTGGCAACCCGGAGACCGATTCCGGGGCGGCACCTACGACTACTTCAATCTGGTGCAGAACATCAACGGGCGAATCGTGGGCTTCCCCGGGCAGTACACCACCGATGTCACTGGCCAACAGACCCGCAAGCTCATCGGCAAGTACAGCAAACAATCCCAGCCCTGGTTTGTCTGGTGGACCCCGGTGGCACCGCACCATGGTGACCCGATCGAGCCGGACGATCCCGGGTCGGTGCGCCGCGATGACGGGAACTACACCCATTTCGTCACTCCTGCACGCCCACACAGGGTGCAGGGACGTTTCGACCGGGTGATCCCGCATGGTCTCGGGCTACCACCCAACCGCCCTGCTGAGGACGATGTCTCCGACAAGCCCCGCTATCTGCATGTGCCACCAGCCAATGAGGCCGAAAAGACCGCCATCCGCACGGTCAGTCGACAACGGGCTGAGGCCTTGTCGGTGTTGGACCAACAAATCGGGCGAACCGTCTCTGGCCTACGCCGTCAGGGGTTGCTGGGCTCGACCGTCATCATCTTCACCTCCGACAACGGCTACTACCTGGGTGAGCACCGCAAGCGGCAGGGCAAGATCACCCTGCATGAACCAGCCCTCCGGGTCCCACTGATCATCACCGGGCCGGGGATCTCCCAAGGCGACCGGTACGACCCCGTCAGCACCGTCGACCTGGCCCCCACGATCGCGACGTACGCCGCAGCCACCCTCCCCGGAGCTGATGGGATGCCACTCCAGGATCTGATCAACAATGGCGACACCGGCTGGAGCCGGGCCATCGTCACCGAGACCCTGATTCCAGAGGACCGCTACACCAGAACCCACCATGGCCTGGGCAGGCAACCCCTGAACACTCAAGGCATCCGGCTGGGTCAGTGGAAGCTGACCCGGTATTCGGTGCGTCACGAGAAGGAGTTGTACGACCTGCAGGCTGACCCACTGGAACTGACCAGCCAACACCGGAACCCGGCGTACGCAAAGGTCCTCTCTGAGCTGATCCAACTGCAGAAGTCCTACGCAAACTGCGCCGGCCCCACCTGCCTGGCCCCAATCCCCCAGAAGTTCCGCCTGACCCCACAACAGGTCCGCCAGATCACCGACTCCCAGATCGCCCGCACCCGCACCTACTACCGCTCCCGGTAGCCTCAGCGTCGTACGATGGCTGGTCAGTTTCCCACGGTCCCATGGGAAACAGGAACGTTCAATGGTCTACAACCCGTTGTTAGTGCCAGTTTCCCACGGGCCCGTGGGAAACCGTCCCCAGACAAACCACCCAAAAGGGAGAGAGTATGACGAGCGAAGGGCTGCGGCTGGCGGTGATCGTGGGGTCCACGAGGCCGGGGCGGATCGGGGCGTCGTTGGCGCATTGGGTGGTGGATCAGGCTCAGGGGCGTACGGCGCGCTACGAACTGGTGGACCTGGCTGACTACCAGCTGGACCTGCTCAACGAGCCGACGGTTCCGGGGGAGGCCGGAGGGGTATATGAGAACCCCCGCACCACCCGCTGGTCCCAGACCATCTCCCAGTACGACGGGTTTGTATTCGTCACCCCGGAATACAATCACGGGGTCCCGGCCGCATTGAAGAATGCGGTGGACGTGCTCTATCCCGAATGGCGCCACAAGGGCGCCGCCCTGGTCTCGTACGGCGCGGATGCCGGCGTGCGCGCGGTGGAGCAGTGGCGCCAGATCCTGGCCAATGTGTTCTTGCAGGTCACCCGTGGACAGTTGAGCATCCGCACGTTTGAGGAGTTCGATGAGGGCCGGTTCAGCCCAAACAGCAGGCGACCCGACCAGATCGCGGCACTCCTCGACCAACTGGAGTCACTGAGTGCAGCCGTTAAGGTGCTGCGCCAATCCTGAGCGGATCAAACCCTCAGCCCAAAGCCCGCTTCTGGGCGATCGCGTAGAGGGTGACGCTGGCTGCGACACCGGCGTTGAGCGACTCCAGGCTGTTTGCCATCGGAATGGACACCAACTGGTCACAGGTCTCTCCCACCAGTCGCGAGAGTCCGCCACCCTCGGCACCGACCACCACGACCAGTGGCCCATCAGCCAGGTCCAGATCAGGCAGGGAAACCTCACCATCAGCAGCCAAACCAATCACCATGCAGCCGGCTTCCTGATAGGCCTTCAGCTGTCGGGTCAGGTTGGTCGCCATCGCCACCGGAATCCGGGCCGCCGCACCAGCAGACGTCTTCCAGGCAGCGGCTGTCATGCCGGCTGCGCGGCGTTCGGGAATGAGCACGCCGTGCGCCCCAAAGCCAGCCGCAGAGCGCACCACCGCCCCCAGGTTGCGCGGGTCGGTGACCGAATCCAGCGCCACGATCAGCGGCTTCTCACCGAACTCGGCGGCTCGGTCCAGCAACTCACTGGGTTTGGCATATTCGTACGCCGGGATCCGCGCGGCCAGCCCCTGGTGCACCGCACCTCCGGTCAGCCGGTCCAGTTCCAGTCGCGGCACCTCCATCAGCGAGATGCCCAGGTCAGCAGCCAGAGTGAAGGCCTCGCGGGTGCGCCCATCTCGCTCGACTCCTTCAGCGACGTAGAGGACGGTTGCCGGAATACCGGCCCGCAACGCCTCAACGACGCTGTTTCTGCCAGCCACCCACTCAGCATCAGAGCCCTTCGGCCTGCGCTTGGGTCGCGCAGCGGCAATCTTCTCAGCTTTCTTGCGGGCCTTGTAGGCCTTGTGGTTGGGCCGGTCCTGGGCTCGTGGCGTGGGCCCCTTGCCCTCCAGGCCACGCTTCACCCGCCCTCCCGAACCAGCAGTGGGATTTCCCTTGCCGGTCTTCTTGATCGCGCCCCTGCGCTGTGAATTGCCAGCCATTACAGCGACCACTTCGGGCCGGCCGGAGTGTCCTCCAGGTGGACTCCAGCGGCCTTTATCTGGTCGCGGATGGCATCTGCAGCGGCAAAGTCCCTGGCCTCCCGGGCATCAGCCCGCTTTGCGAGTAGCCCCTGCATCAAGGCGTCGATCACTTCGGTCTCCCGCCCGGCGCTGGCTGACTGTGGCCATTGCGGATCATCTGGGTCCAGGCCGAGTACGCCGAGCATCGCCCGCACCTGCGCAGCCTGCTCCCGGCCGCCCCCGGAGGTCAGCGCCTTGTTGCCCTCACGGACCAGATCATGGATCACCCCAACCGCTGCCGGGGTGCCGAGGTCGTCGTTCATCGCGGTCACGAAGTCAGCGGGCAGTTCGCCGGGCTCGACTGCTCCGGCTCGGTCCAGGAAGCCCTCGATCCTCCGAAACGCCGCCGCTGATTCCTGCAGCGCCTCAAAGCTGAACTCCACATGGGAGCGGTAGTGAGCCGCCACCATGTAGTACCGCAGCTCGATCCCACGCACCTGCTCCAGCACGTTGGGGATCAGCAGCGAGTTGCCCAGGGACTTGCTCATCTTCTCCCCGCTGGTGGTGATCCAGGCATTGTGCATCCAGTACGACGCGAACCCGCGCCCAGCGGCCCGGGACTGGGCCTGCTCGTTCTCATGGTGCGGGAAGCGCAGGTCAATGCCGCCGCCATGGATGTCAAAACTGTCCCCCAGGTATTTGCCGGCCATCGCTGAGCACTCGATGTGCCAGCCGGGTCGGCCCGGACCCCACGGTGAGGGCCAACTGGCAGTCTCTGGCTCAGCGTCCTTGCGGCCCTTCCAGAGGGCGAAGTCGCGGGGATCACGCTTACCGCGGGGATCCGCATCAGCAGCAGCTTCCATGTCCTCGATCCGTTGTCCGGACAGCGATCCATACTCGGCAAAAGAGGCCACGTCAAAGAAGACATCCCCGGTGCCATCAGGTGCCGGGTAGGCATGGCCACGCTCGATCAGCGCCTGAATCAGGGTGATCATCTCGGGGATGTGGCCAGTGGCCAACGGCTCGTAGGTCGGCGGCAGCACCCCCAGCGCGGCATAGGCCGCCTGCAATTCCCGAGCCATGTCGTAGGCCAGGTTGTACCAGGGTCGTCCCTGCTCAGCTGCCCGGGAGAGGATCTTGTCGTCGATGTCTGTGATGTTGCGGATGAAGGCCACCTGATAGCCACTGGCCATCAGCCAGCGCCGCAGGACATCGAAGTTGACCGCCGAGCGCACATGACCCACATGGGGTTCGGACTGCACTGTGAGCCCACAGACATAGATGCTCGCCTGACCGGGGGTTACCGGAACGAACTCACGAAGAGCTCGGGTGGCGGAGTCATGGATCTGTAGTGGCACGCCTGAAGTTTAGTGAGCCCAGTGCTCACCTGACCACGCGGACTCGCTTCTTGGTCGGCGTCTCCTGGTTGACCTTGTTGGCGATACCGCGCACGGAGATCACATAGGTGCCCGGCTTGAAGCCCCGAATCGGCACCGACCAGTAGCCCACGCCACGCGAGACCGACCAGGAACGCACGTCATACCAGGTCTTCGGTTCACACACCATTCGACGCTTGTTGTTCACATATGCCTTGGTACGCAGGACAAACCCGGCCGGCATCATCCATTGACAGGTGCCCCTGCGCTGCAACCTGGGATTGAGTTTCTGGATCGCGAACCTGGCGTGGGTGACATTGGCGCCGGACACGCTGCCGGCCAGGAGGTGAAAGTTCTTGCGCTTGATCCGACGGCCCGGGGTGGTGATATGTGCCAGGGGTTGGTCATTGTGATACCGGGCCATGGCCAGGTCCGTTCCGCCACCTGTCTTCTGGATCGTGCCCACCAGCACGATCTTCCCGTCCGGCTGGACTGCCATTGAGGTGGCCTCAGCAGACCTGGCGAACGTGGTCAGGACGCTACCGGCGAAACCGAAGCTGGTGTCAACTGCCCCGGAGACATGGAACCTGGCTACCAGGAATCCGCGCCGGGTGGCCCCATCACTGTAGCCAGCGACCAGGATCCGGCCATCGGGCTGCAGGGCAACCGAGCTCGCGGCGTCATTGTTTGGGCTGAAACTGGCGACCACCCGGCCACCAGCTCCAAAACTGGCATCCAGAGACCCATTGGCGAGATAGCGCAACAACATGGTGTTGCCTATGCCGCCCACGCTGGTGGATCCCGCAACCAGGATTCGGCCATCTGGTTGCAGCACGATCCCACGGGCCTCATCGGCACTGCTGACCGTGGTGATCACCTTGCCGCCGGCACCGAAGGTCGGGTCCAGGCTGCCGTTGGGCAGATACCTGGCCAGGGCAACCCGACCATTGCTGGTGCCGGCGACGACGTACTTCCAGTCCGGTTGTACGGCGAGCGCCCGGACCACGTCATCTGTGCCACCGAAATCGGTAACCACTCCATTTGCCGAACCGAAGGTGGGATCGACCTCACCATTGGCCTTGAACCTGACCAGGGCAAAGTCGTTGTTGCTGCCATTGGATGCCCGCCCGGCAGCCACGATGAGTTGGTTTGGGGTCATCTGTACGGCATTGGCCTCGGCATCATTGCCCGATCCAACCGGGATCCAGGAGGCTCCGTCCTTGTTTCCCCTGCCGGGGCCACCACCGAAGCTGTAGTCCACCCAGCCGCTGAGGTCCTTGGAGGTGGTGTGCCTGGTGACCAGAAAGCGGCGGGCGGAACCCTGTTGAACCCAACCGGCACTGACCACCCGGTCATCCGCCTGGACCACCATCGCGTTGGCTGCCGACCCCTGTTCCAGGGTCATCGTGGTGCCACCGGTGGTGCCGAAGTTGCCGTTGGTGCCGTTGGAACCGTACTTGGACAACAGCACCTTGGAGATGCCGGGAGGACTGTAGAGGCCACCCTCGTGGGTGCCGCCGGACACGATCACGGCATTGTCCAGCGCATCGGAGAGGATGCCAACCCCTCCGACGGATTCACCCGAGGACCAGCGGGCAACCACCCGGGTGCCCGCGGCACCAAACCCGGAGTCGAGGTCACCAGGGTTCCGGGTTGCTGCCTGAGCACTCGGAAGCGACCCCAGACTCAGGACGAGTGCTGTGGTCAGCAGGAGTACCGAACCCTTGCGCATCCAATCAGCCTCGGGTCACCCTTAGTTTTCGGGTGCTCTCCAGACCCAACTGGCCAAATGGGGTCATCGCCCTGGCCTTGATCCGGTAGGTGCCGGGCTTGAAGTTGTGCAGTCGGATGTTCCAGCTGTCGGTGCCAACCACCTGGTTCCAGTAGGCATCAGCACAAACCAACTTGCCGTTCACCCGAGCGGCTGAGAGCCGCACGGAGCGGCCGCCAGCGGTCACCCAGTCGCACTTCTTGCGCTTGCGGAGGAGTTTCTTGTTCACCTTCAGGAAGGCGACGTCGACCCGGCTCAGCGAGGTGGTGTTCGCATTCCCAACGAGGGCCTGCAACCGGGTCGCCTTGATCCGCTTCCCGGGGCGGGCGAAGGACACCGGATACCTGCGGGCACCGGCCAGCCCGGGTCCGTCATGGACCCGGATCAGGGCCCAGTCATTGTCCTTGCCATTGAACGAGCGGCCCACGGCGATCAGTTTGGTGCCCTGGCTGGCCACACCGAACGCCTCGTCGTACTTCTTCGACATCTCCATCCGGGTCACCCCGTTGCGACCGAACTCGATGTCACGGGCGCCACTCGGCCAGAACCTGGCGACATACATGTCATTGCCATCACCGTAGTAGCTACCAGCAATCACGATCCGGCCGTCCGGACGCACCAACAGGGCGTGGCCGGTGTCATTGTCGGGGGAAACATTGGCCCGCAGCATGCCACCACTGCCGAAGCTTTCGTCCAGGGAACCGTTGGGTAGCAACCGGAGCGCGGTGGTGTCGAAGTAACTGCCCCATTGGGCGTTGCCAGTGGCCACGATCCGACCATCAGGCTGCATCGCAACGGCAGTGAGAGTTTCGTCCTTGGGGCCGAATGAGGTGAGCACCCGCCCACCAGCACCAAAGCCGCTGTCCAGGGCACCAGAAGTGGTCAGGCGGACCAGGCCCACTCCATAGACGCCAGGACTGTTGAGCGTGCGACCAGCTATGACCACCTTGCCATCAGGCTGGATGGTGGAGCCGTTGCCATCACCGGAGGTGCCCATCGGAACCAGCACCTTTCCATTGGTGCCGTAGCTGGTGTCAATTGAACCATTGGCCAGGTAGCGCACTGCGGCGTACTGCTTCCCGGCGTTATCCGGTCCGGTGGCAGCCCATCCGGTGACCACGATCTTGCCGTCGCCCTGGAGATGTACGCCGTGAGCCTGGTCGTTCTGACCAGCGAAGTCAGTGGTCACCTTGCCACCTGAGCCGAAACTGGAGTCCAGGGAACCGTTCTGGTTGAGCCTGATGGTGAAGAAGTCATCGCCGAAGCAGTAGCCACTGACCACGATCTTGCCGTCGGGCTGGATAACCACAGCGGTGGCCCGGTCATGGAAGAGGCCATTGTTGGTCAGGACCACCCCATCGGTACCGAAGCTGCTGTCCCGGGTGCCATCGGCATTGAACCGAACCACGCCGAATTGGTAGGTGTTGTCGACCAGGGGGTTGCCCTTGGCAGCGCCGGCCACCACGAACCGACCGTCGGGATAGACCGCAATCGCGTTTGCATAGTCGTCGTAGACACCAACCGCGTTGGTGAAACTCATGGTCAGCTTGCCGCCATTTCCAAATGAATAGTCCGGATCACCGGCGCTGGGCGGGTCAACTGCCTGGGCAGGCGACACCAGGGTAAGGGTCGCCAGAGCGACCACCGAGGCTGTTACGAGCGCGAATATGCGACGGGGCATGCGTGTGACCGTACGCGGTAAGTCAAGTCGCTGTCGACTCGACGGTGTTGATTGCTTAGACCGCTTGTCGGTGAATCCTGTGACGGGAGTGACCAAGCACGCGTACGCTCGTTGGGTGTTTCGTAAGTTCTCGGGCCCAGTCATCACTTTCCTCGTGCTCTTCTTGTTGCCCGGCATCACCGCGCCGGTGGCAACAGCCGTGCCCGGCGTCTCGCCTTCGCCTGCCAATTCCTACTCAAGATGGGACGCCACCACCGGTTTCCCCGGCGCAGCCAGGCGGATCACCACCTCAGGAAATGTAGTCAGGCTCACCAAACCAGTCGCCAAACGGCGCTACGCCGGACGCACCTGGAAGTACGGCACCTGGACCTCCGGCTGGGTCCAACCCGGTGGAGCCGGGTGGACCTTTGACCAGCTGATCCCATCGTGGTCGATCACCACACCACGGAAGACCTTTGTGGAGGTCCGGTTACGAGCCAGGAGCACCAGCGGGACGATCAGCAATTGGAAGGTGCTGGGCCGCTGGGCGAGCGGTGAATGGATTAGGCGGACCAGTTACACGAGTCAGACAGATGCCATCGCCAAGGTAGCCACCGACACCCTGGTCGCCCAGCCCGGCGTGTCCCTGAATGGTTACCAGGCCCAACTCCTGTTGCACCGGGGCGCTCGGTCGGGCAGGACACCGACGGTGCGCATGTTCAGCGCGGTGGCCAGTCGGAACCGGACCGCAACCACCCCCTCGGCCTTTGGTGGCACCGTGGCCACCCTGGCGGTGCCGACCTACAGCCAGATGATCCATCAAGGGCACTACCGTCAGTACGGCGGTGGCGGAGCTGCCTGGTGCTCTCCCACATCACTGACCATGATCCTGGGCTACTACGGCCGCCTACCTGACCCGGCGTCGTACGCCTGGGTGACCAGGGGCTATCCCGACCCATATGTCGCCCAGGTCGCCCGGGCCACCTACGACGTGGGTTGGTCCGGCACCGGCAACTGGTCCTTCAACATGGCCTATGCCAACACCCAGGGTCTGGATGCCTTCGTGACCAGGTTGACCAACCTGCGTGAGGCCGAGGGCTTCATTGCCGCCGGGATTCCACTGGCTGCGTCGATCTCCTTCGGCCCCGGCCAGCTCAGCGGGGCACCAATCTCCTCCACCACGGGCCACCTGGTGGTGATCGTGGGCTTCACCGCAGACGGATCAGTGGTGGTAAACGACCCGGCTGCACCAAACAACACCAGTGTGCGGCGGGTCTACAACCGATCCCAGTTCGAGGCGGCCTGGCTGCGTAAGTCCAGTGGCGCGGTGTACGTCGTACACGACGCGGCGCACCCGTTGCCAGCCCGCAGCGCTCAATCTGCCTGGTGAAGCAACCAGCGCTCAGACGCCGTAGCCGCCGTCAACGTCCAGTTTCTGGCCGCTGATGAAGCCAGCGGCATCCGATGCCAGGAAGCACACCGCCTCAGCGATGTCATAGGCGGATCCGAACCGGCTCAACGGGATATTCTTCCTGGTCACATCCAGGGCCAGGCCGTCCAGTTCACCAGAGTCGATCAGGCGCCTGGCCATGCCATCGGTCAGCATGCCCGGCCCCACACAGTTGACCCGAATCCCATAGCGCCCCTCCTCCACGGCAAGGGCTCTGACGATCTCCTCAACCGCAGCCTTGGGCACAGCGGAGAGACCGTCCCGTTTGGGATAGCGACTGGTCGCTGCCGTCGTGATCGCGACGATATTGCCCTGGGACCGACGCAACAGCGGAAGCGCAGCGTGGGCCACGTTGAAGAAGGAGCTGGCATCCTGGGCCAACTGGAGACTCATCTGGGCGGGCGTCACCCTGGATAGGTGCACCATGGGCACTGGTGGACCAGCGGCGTGGACCAGGGTGTGAATGCCCTCATCGGCCAGGCTTTCCATCAGGGCCACACATTGCTCGGGGTCATTGGTATCGCACTGGCGCCCATCCGGCAGCGGAGTCTGACGATAGGTCTGTACGACGCGAGCACCGCGCATCTGCATCAGTTCGACCACTGCCCGGCCGATCCCACCACTGCCACCAATGACCAGGGCCACCCCAGGTCGATGTCCAAAACTCATCACGCCCGCCTCTCGGATTGACCCAATTCTAGGGGTCGCTGATCGCAAAACCCGTGCTCATTCGGCATGATCAGGACTTGTGAGCCAGTCAGCAGGCATTCGGATCGGCACCGGAGTCGACGTACACCGGTTGGCCGCCGGACGCGAGATGTGGATCGCGGGTCTGCTTTTCCCAGAAGAGGAAGTTGGGCCCGAGGGCCACTCCGATGGCGATGTGGTGCTCCACGCCATCTGTGATGCCCTGCTATCAGCCGCAGATCTGGGTGACCTGGGGAGCAACTTTGGCAGCAGCAATCCCGAGTGGGCCGGGATGCCCAGCGATAAACTCCTTGCGGAGACGCTGCACCGGGTTGACCAGGCTGGATTCGAGGTGATCAACGTGTCCTGCCAATTGATCGGCAACCGGCCCCGATTCGGACCCCGACGCGCTGAGGCGAACCAGCGGATCCGGGACCTCCACGGCATTGACGTCAGCATTTCAGCCACCACCACCGACGGCCTCGGCCTGACCGGTCGAGGCGAGGGACTCGCCGCAATAGCAAACGCTTTGGTTTCTGGTTGATCCAACACCACACGCAGGCTGCACCGCAGCCGGAAGGAAGGTATCCATGCTGAGTCACGACGGCCTTGACATCAGTGTGTCGGTTTATGGCCCCGAGGACGCCCCGGTGACCGTGGTCCTGGCGCACTGTTGGACGGTCAACCAGGAGGTATGGCGCTACCAGGTACGAGCGCTACTGCGCGAATTCGGACACCGGATCCGGATCATCGCCTGGGACCATCGCGGCCATGGGCTCTCCGAGCCAGCGCCCCGGGCTGCCTGCACGGTGGCCAACCTGGGCACTGACATGGGCGAGATCATCGATAACTTCGCGCCCACCGGAAAGCTGGTGTTGGCCGGTCATTCCATCGGCGGGATGACCATCATGGCCCTGGCTGAGCAACGTCGGGACATCTTCGAGCGCACCGTCGGGGTATTGCTGACCAATACCTC
>CAZRKI010000014.1:5167-16732 GCA_964600765.1 uncultured Marmoricola sp. | reverse complement strand
TCGGTGGTCGGGTTCTACAACGACCTGATGCACCACCACCGGTTCAAGGCGCTGAAGGTGCTCGACGACATCCCGACCATGGTGGTGGTCGGCACCAAGGACCGGTTGACCCCACCCCGGATGGCCCACAAGATCGCTGAACGGATCAAGGGCGCCAAGTTGATCAAGGCTCCCCAGGGTGGACACATGCTGCCCCTGGAACGTGACGAACTGATCAGTGGCCTACTGATCCGGCTGACCCGCCCCCACGTGGCTGCGGAGTTGAAAGCGGTTGCCGACCCAGTGGGCGCAACTGGACCGGCCTGATTCATGGGAGTCGCCGCGGTCATCCTGGCCGGCGGGTCCGGTTCCCGACTTGGTGCGGGGATGAACAAGGTCTTCCTGCCACTGGCCGGCGTCCCGGTACTGGTGCGCTCGGTCACCACCGCATTGACCGTCCCCGGGGTTGACCGGGTAGTAGTGGTTACCCGACCAGAGGAGCACGACCAGGTGGCTGAACTGCTGGCACCACATCTGGGCGAGCGTGAGGTCTGGTTGGTGGCCGGTGGTGCCCAGCGACACGATTCGGAATGGAATGCATTGCAGGCCCTGGCCACTGAGATCGACTCCGGAATGATCGACCTGGTGGCCATCCATGACGGCGCCCGCCCGTTGGCCACTGGAGCCCTCTGGCAGGAGGTCCTGGAATCGGCGCGGGCCCATGGGGGCGCCATCCCAGTGGTCCGCACCGAGGACCTGGTCCACCGGGACCGGGAGCCGCTGCCCGAATCGGTTGGCGCCGTACAAACCCCTCAGGCGTTCTGGGCGACCCCACTCCTGCAGGCCCATCGAGAAGCAGCCCGCCTGGGGCAGAAGACCACCGACACCGCTGCCTGCCTGGAACAATTTGGCACCGGCGACTTCCAGATCACCGCAGTGCGCAGTACGCCGGGGAACCTGAAAATTACCTGGGCTGAGGACCTGGCCCGGGCGCAGGGTCTGGTCCTGAACCAGCCTCCAGCAGTTGCACCTCCACCTCCGAGTGCACCCGGGTGGCCAGGACAGGCGCCGTCCTGAAGCGAACCTGGGGCAGCAGCGGGAGCAGGTCCTGGAACCGGACGGATTCCAGGTCCACCTCGGGCAACTGGGCCAACTGCCCGGGTGGAATCACGATCGGACTGGCCAGCGCCCACAATTTTTCGCGATCCAGGGTGGCGCCAACCAGGTCGTCATGGATGACCTTGATCGTGTCGGTAACCGGTCTGACCCCGACCAGGATCTGGTTTGTCGACTCGGACTCGGACACGCACTCGGAAATGAACTCCGGTGGGGTCAGCGGGCACAGCGGGTCGTGCAGCACCAGGGTGACCCCCTGCTGCACCAGCCAGGCAACCGAGACCCCTGGGCGCAGCGGATCCACCGCAGCGGCCTCCAGGGCCCAGGTAGCAGTCAATGCGAGGGATTCACCATGGATCAACGCAAAAGGCAACGACCCACGTCCGGCTGTTGGGATCAGCCCCCAACATGGCTCCTGATCACGCAATTGCGGGGATCAGTCGACCAGCATTCAGCTGGCCAGGACCTCATCAAGCAGCGCCTCGGCCTTGTCCTCGTTGGTGCTCTCCGCAAGAGCCAACTCCGAGACCAGGATCTGACGGGCCTTGGCCAACATCCGCTTCTCGCCAGCCGAGAGACCGCGATCGCGCTCACGGCGCCACAGGTCGCGAACCACCTCGGCAACCTTCATCACATCACCGGAGTGCAACTTCTCCAGATTTGCCTTGTAACGGCGTGACCAGTTGGTGGGCTCATCGGGCACCACGGCGCGCAGTACGCCGAACACCCGGTCCAGGCCATCCTTGTCGACCACATCACGCACCCCGACCAGGTCCAGGTTGCACGAGGGCACCTTCACGACCAGATCCTGCTGGGCCACAATGCGTAGTACGAGGTACTGACGCTCCTCCCCCTTGATGGTCCGCATCTCGATGTCCTCGATGACAGCAGCCCCGTGATTTGGATAAACGACCGTTTCGCCGACGGTAAATGTCATAAGTGTCTGGCCCCTTTCAAGTGACCAGTCTAACACGTGATCGTTTGCTGATCCGAGGCTGTTTTTGCAGGTCAGCCCGCAAATAGGGACTTGACAGTCGGGAAAACCTGTGCCCGATATGGTGGGTACCAGCCCAATTTCGGCAAGGGCGCGGTAACCAGGGAAGGAATCTGGATGTCTGAGCGGTCCGGCACCGGAGGGCCAGCTGAGGCCTCGCCACCAACCTCGGGGGCAAAGCCCTCCAGTCCCGCGGAAACCCGCCGGCAGGAGGGTGTCAACAAACCGATCGGGGGACGCCGTCGCGCCGGCCAGCCCGACACGGTCAGCCCGGGCGATCGCTCCTCTGGTGGTCCGATTCCAGATAGCTCGACTGCCTCCACTCCAATGCCCACCAATATCACCAAGGCCGAACTGAAGCGGATCCAGCAAACCGGTGGTTCCGTCCCGATCGGTCGAACCCTGAGCGCCCTGTTCTGGACAACTCATCCAGCCCAGGCTCTGGCCATCGGCGTGGGCGTCAGCGTGGTGGCAGCCCTGATCGGGCACCCCTTTCGCGAAGTCGTGGCCAGCGGGTTGGGAGTACTGCTGATCCAGCTTTCCCTGGGCCTGATCAACGACCTGATCGATCAGGATCTGGATGCAACTGCTCAGGCACCACGTAAACCGCTGGCGGATGGAGTGGTTGCACCCGGGACGGTCGGTTTCCTGCTTTTCCTGGTCCTGCTGCTGAGCATTCCCGCGTCCTTGCAGAACGGAGCCATCTCGGCGCTGTTCCTGTTCGGCACCCTGCTGGTTGGGTTGGTCCACAACCGGGCCCTGAAGAGCGGCCCGCTGTCCTTCCTGGGCTGGTGTCTCACCTTCGCGCTGTATGTGCCCTATCTGACCTTTGCCACCTGGGGCCTGGGCCCTGAGCCGCTCCATCTGACCCTGCCCAGTACCAGCCAGCCGGGGGTGATCAGCCTGATCTCTGCGGCACTGCTGGGCCTGGCCGCGCACTTTGCCACCGCGCTGGCCGACCTGGACCTCGACAAACGAGCCGAACTACGCACTCTTCCAGTGCTGATTGAGCGAGCGATTGGTGAGCGCAATCTGCGGATTCTGACCGCCGGTTTTGGCGCGATCGCCGCCGTTGGCGTGATCTGGGCAGCCCTGTCCACCCAACTGGGCGCCTGAACCGATAGGCTACGCGCGAGTTGTGTCTGCCCAAAGGGGTGCGGGCTGAGGCCCGATGATCATGTGAAGAGGTCCGTTGTGATGACGTCAATGCGCCAACTAGTCGCTTTTCTCGCGCTGCTGCTCCTGGCACCCGTGCTGACCGCCTGCGGTCTGAACGCCCAGACAGACAAGGTCTACCAACCCGCCATCGGCACCGATGTCCGTGGGCAGGATGTCGACGCGCTTGGCGTGGTGATCGTCTCCGCTGAGGACGGTTCCGGGCAACTCATCTTCAGCCTTAACAACAACTCCCTGGAGAACGCCGACAAGTTGCTCACGATCAGCGGTTCTGGGCTTGAGATCGGTGAGGCTCAGATTGAGGTACCCGCAGCTACCCTGGTCAACATCTCCGACAAGCCGATCGCCATCTCAGGTGAGGACATCACCGCAGGTGACTTCGTCAAGCTCACCTTCACCTTCCAGAGCGGGGAAACCCTGAACGCTGAGGTTCCCGTGGTGACCACCAAGCCCCCCTATAACGACATCACCCCGGGGAGCGGGAGCCCCTCCCCCTCAGACTCGCAGAGCACCCCAGCTGCCGACAGCGAGTAATCGATGAGCACCCTGATCCTGCTCCGTCACGGTGAGAGCGAATGGAACGCCAAGAACCTGTTCACCGGTTGGGTTGACGTCGCCCTGACCGACAAGGGTCGCCAGGAGGCCACCCGGGGTGGGGAGCAGCTGGTTGCTGCCGGGATCCTGCCGGACGTCGTACACACCTCACTGCAGCGCCGGGCCATCACCACAGCTCACCTGGCCCTTGATGCCGCGGATCGACACTGGATCCCGGTACATCGCTCCTGGCGTCTCAACGAGCGCCACTACGGCGCGTTGCAGGGCAAGGACAAGAAGCAGACCCTGGACCAGTACGGCGAAGAACAGTTCATGACCTGGCGACGCTCCTTTGACACCCCGCCACCCCCGCTCGCCGATGACGACCAGTACTCCCAGGTGGGGGATCCGCGCTATGCAGATCTGGGTGCTGAACTCCCCCGGACCGAATGTCTCAAGGATGTGATCAAGCGGTTGCTTCCCTACTGGGAGGCATCGGTCATCCCCGACCTGGCTGCTGACCGGGTCACCCTGATCGCTGCGCACGGCAACAGCCTGAGAGCGATCGTCAAGCACCTTGACGGGATCTCCGATGAGGACATCGCCGGACTCAACATCCCAACCGGGATGCCTCTGGTCTACGAACTCGATGGCGACTTCCGACCCCTGGTGCCGGGTGGCCGCTACCTGGACCCAGAGGCTGCCGCTGCGGCTGCAGCCGCCGTCGCCAACCAGGGTCGCTGAGCCAGCCCACCAGCCTGTTCAGAGCTGGGGCAGTGCGCCAGTCACCAGGTAGGCAACCCGCCTGGCCACGCTGACGGCGTGATCTGCGATTCGCTCGTAGTACCTGCCCAACAGCGCCACATCGACCGCAGGTTCCACGCCACAGGCCCAATTTGGGTCCAGCAGTTCGGTGAAGGAGTCACGACGGAGCCGATCCATCTCCTGATCGATCTCCTCCAGCGCAGCTGCGCCGGTGACATCTGAGCTGGCAATAATCTGCCCCACCCTGCCGACCATGAGTTCAGCTACCGTGGCCATCCGGTGGATGGTGGGTGCGATCTCCTGCGGAACCGCTGAATCCGGGGCCCGCAACCGGGCAATCCTGGCCACATGCACGGCCAGGTCACCAATCCGTTCCAGTTCCCCCGCCATCGCCAGGGCGGCCACCAGGGTCCTCAGGTCGGTTGCGACCGGGTTCTGCAGTGATAGCAGTTGGAAGGCATCCTCCTCGATCCGCTCCCGGAGGGCATCCACTTCAAAGTCAGCATTCACCACCTGCTCGGCCTGCTGGAGATCAGCCTCCAGTAGTGCATTCGAGGCCCGAGCGGTGGCCTGTTGCACCATCCCGCTCAGACGCACCAGTTCTGACCTGAGGGTTTCCAATCTCTGTGAGAAAGCATCACGCATGCTGCGAGGCTAGGCAGCCAAGGTGAACCAGATCTCCTCCCCGGTGAACAACGGGTGAACAGTTGCCGTCGAATCGCTCTTGGAGCCTGATTGCCGCACCACACGCCGTACGATCGGTGCCGTGAACAACTACTGGTCGGCGACCCTGCTGGTCCTGGGTGGCGCCGCAATCGGGGCTGGCATGGTCCTGTTCTGGAACTGGTGGCGGGCCCGCAACGCTCCGGTGAACGACCCGACTCCTGCTACCGAAATGGTGTCAGCAGAGTTGTCCACAACCCTGCGGTCATTGCGCAGCGGTGCGATGATCATCGATTCCTCCGACCAGGTCCTGCAGGCATCAAAGCCGGCGCTTTCCCTGGGCCTGATCGTCGACAACCAGGTGGCTGAACACGTTTTGGTGGACCTGATCCACCAGGTACGGCGCGATGGCCAACCCCGCCGTACCGAACTCAGTCACACCATGATCGGCCAGCCCGCAAGACAACTGATCATCAGAGTGATCAGCCTCAACGAGCAATTGGTGCTGGTCCTGATCGAGGATCGGACCCGGGAAATCATGGTTGAAGCCGTCCGACGCGACTTCGTGGCCAACGTGTCCCACGAACTGATGACCCCGGTGGGAGCCGTGCAACTGCTCGCTGAGGCCATCGAGGATGCCACCGATGACCCTGAAGCAGTACGCCGGTTTGCCCAGAAGTTGCAGGTGGAGAGTGATCGCCTGATCACCCTGGTCAAGCAGATCATCGAACTGTCCCGGTTGCAGGGTGACGCCCAGGTCAAGGAACCTGAGGAGGTTCATGTGGACCAGATCATCACCAGGGTCCTGGATGCGCATTATCTGGATGCTGAGGCCAAGGACATCGAGATCTCGGTGTCCGGCCCGGATCGGCTCCTCGTGCCCGGAAATCTGGACCAACTCAGCGCGGCAGTTGGCAACCTGGTCGCCAACGCAGTCGCCTACTCACCCGCTGGGACCAAGGTGGCCCTGACCACAGGGACTCGCGGTCAGACCGTTGAGATCAGCGTCTCCGATCACGGGATTGGGATTCCGGAGTCTGATCTCGACCGGGTATTCGAGCGCTTCTACCGAGTCGATCCGGCACGCACCCGAAGCACTGGAGGCACTGGTCTGGGGTTGTCAATCGTCAAGCACGTGGCCGCATCACACGGCGGTCAGGTCAAGGTGTGGTCGGTCGAGGGTCAGGGATCCACCTTCACCCTGAGCCTTCCCGGGTTGGATCGCTCCACCGTGGAGGGAGAGATCTGATGCCACGGGTGCTGATCGTTGAGGATGAGGAAACCTATCGCGAGGCCCTTGAATTCCTGTTGCGCAAGGACGGATTTGAGGTGATCACCGCGACCACCGGGCCTGAGGCTCTTGATCTGTTCGAGCGTGCCGGTGCGGACCTGATCCTGCTGGACCTGATGCTGCCCGGTCTGTCCGGCACCGAGGTGTGTCGCCAGATCCGACAAACCTCAAGTGTCCCGATCATCATGGTCACTGCCAAGGATGATGAGATCGACAAGGTGGTTGGCCTGGAGATCGGGGCTGACGACTACGTGACCAAGCCCTACTCGCCGCGCGAACTGATCGCCCGGATGCGCGCCGTACTCCGTAGGGGCAGCGAATCCGAGCCGGTTTCGCATCATCTCGAGGCCGGTCGGGTCCGGATGGATGTGGAGCGACACCTGGTCACGGTCGATGGCGCCGAGATCGCCCTGCCGTTGAAGGAATTCGAACTCCTGGAAATGTTCCTGCGCAACGCGGGTCGGGTACTGACCCGGGGTCAATTGATCGATCGGGTCTGGGGCAGCAACTATGTTGGTGACACCAAGACCCTCGACGTACATGTGAAGCGGCTGCGAGCGAAACTTGAAGAGGACCCGACCCAACCCCGACTGCTGACCACAGTCAGGGGCCTGGGGTACAAGCTGGATTCATGAGACTTCCGACTCTCCTATTCCAGCAGCGTCGGGCCCATGATTTGGGCACAACCAGAGAGGTAGAACAAGTTGAGTAATCCAGAACCCGGCTGGTACGACGATGGCTCCGGTGCGCAGCGCTGGTGGGATGGCACAAAGTGGACCGAGCAGTTGCAGCCGGCCCAGTCCATGACCTCAGGTGGCATCTCCGGAATGGTGCAGCACATTCAGACTGATGCCGCGGCTGGTGGCCAGCCGCGTCCCGGCCCACAGGGCGGGCAGTATGTAGTACTTCAGGTGGTGCTGAAGGAGAAGCTTTGGGGCTCCGGATCCGGCAACCTGACCGAGCTGGAACAAGTCCTCAATACCCAGGCCTCATACGGCTACCGACTGCACACGATCACCACTGCTGCATCCGGGAGCAAGGGGCTGGGCGGCGGCGACCGGATCCAGGCAACCATGGTCTTCGAGCGGATCAGCTGAGGGAGCCACTTACTCCTCAGCTGAGGGCTCGGGTTCCTCGCCTGCTGACTCCTCCAGCCCCAGTGGCGCCACGAATGCAGCCAGATTGGCAGTTGACTCACCGCGGGTCACCCGCCATTGCCATTCCTTCCGGATGGCAGAGGCAAAGCCGAGCTCAAGGAGCACATTGAACGAGGAGTCGGCGTACTCCAGCACACTGCCCAGGATCCGATCGATCTCATCAGCAGTGGCGACCATGAGCGGCAGCCGACCACTGAGGTAAATGTCACCCAACGGATCGAGTCCGAAGGCCAGCCCAAACATCCGCAGGTTCCGTTCGAGCATCCAGCGGTAGGTGCCCTCGAAGTTCTCATCGGGTCGGCGGCACACGAAGGCGTTGATGTCCAGCGCATGTGGACCCACTGTGATCCGGCAAGGTGTCCTCAGTTTGCGCTCACCGGGCAACTCGATCTCGAAGCGGTCCTCGGTGCGGGTCCAATCCAGCCCGGAGTGGCGCAGCGCCTCGGCGATCGCCTCGATCGCTTGTTCTGGGGTCAAAACAGATCAGTCCTCAGGTTTTCAGCAGCGCGTTGGTAGACCCCAAGGGTCTGCTTGGCCGTGCGATCCCAACCGAACTCAGCGGCATGCTCAAGGGCACCCGCCGACAGACGCTGGTGCAGTCCATCATCCAGCAACACCCGCTCAAAGGCATTGGCGTAATCAGCAACCTCATGGCCATCGATCAACAGTCCGGACCGGTTGTGGGCCACCGCAGTCGGAAGGCCACCAACCGAGGCCGCCACCACGGGTGTCCCCACGGCCTGGGCCTCCACCGCCACCAGGCCAAAACTCTCGTTGTAGGAGGGTACGCAGACCAGGTCGGCTGCGGCCATCCACTGCACCAGGGCGCTGCGAGAGACCGGAGGAACGAAGCGCACCGAGCCGCTGATCTGCAACGAGTGAGCCAACTGCGACAACAGTTCCGGCTTCTCCAGGCCAGTGCCGGAGGGTCCACCAATGATCGCCACCGTCAGATGGTCATTCAGTTCGGGCCGCTGCTGCAGTAACTGGGCAGCCGCCTTGAGCACGATGTCGGGAGCCTTCAGCGGTTGGATCCGACCAATGAAGGCAACCACCTTGCCCGTGATGGGTAGTCCCAACCTGATCCGGGCCGCCTCCTTGTCAACCGGACGAAATTCCGCCAGATCAACGCCGGGGTGCACCACCTCGACCCGGGTTGGGTCGGCGTCGTATAGGTTGATCAGTTGCTTGTATTCGGCATCGGTATTGGCCACCAACATGTCGCTGGCGGCTACCACCTGTTCCTCGCCGATGGTCCGGGCTGCCGGCTCTGGCGAATCACCCTGGGCGAGGGCCTCGTTCTTCACCTTCGCCATCGTGTGCATGGTGTGCACCAGCGGCACCGCCCAGCGATCCCTGGTCAGAGCGCCCACCTGTCCGCTGAGCCAGTAATGGCTGTGTACGACGTCGAAATAGCCAGGCTCCCGAGCCGCCTCGGCACGCATCACCTCCCTGGCAAAGGTGCACAACTGGCTGGGCAGTTCGTTCTTGGCCAGGCCCTCAAATGGACCAGCCACCACGTTGTGTACGCGTACTCCATCGGCGACCTCCACCACAGCTGGGGTCTGCGAGGAAGTGGCCCTGGTGAACATCTCCACCTGAACACCGACATCCGCCAACCGCTTGGACAACTCCAGGACATAGACATTCATCCCGCCCGCGTCACCCGTGCCGGGCTGGTCGAGTGGCGAGGTGTGCAGACTGATCATCGCCACCCGCTCGATGGAGGGGCTCATGCTGGATCCAACCAAAGCGATTCCCACAACATTCCCCAGCGGGAATTGTTAATGACTTCCGGACACTGCACCGGATCAACCACGCCTGAGGTATTGAAGAATGCCCAGGGTGATCGCATCGGCGTACTGACCGCGTCCGGTTACCGTGGTCATCCGGCGGGCATCAGCGGAGTTGCGCATGTTGCCGATCTCGATCATCGCCACCGGCACCGTGGAACGGTTCAGGGTGCCCAGGTCGGAACGAATGGACAGCGCTGACCCACCGCCGATGTATGTGGATCGTGGGATCCCACCCTGGCTCAGCGCATCCCGAATCGTGGTCGCCAGACGCAGGGAGGGCTTGGCCGTGCGGGTGGTCCAGGGCGACCGGGCCCTGGGGGCGATCACATGGAATCCATGGTTGGCCGCTGCTGAGCCGTCAGCATGGATGCTGACCAGTACGGCGGCACCCTGCTGGCCGGCAAATCGACCCCGAGCATCTACACAGGGTCCCCAGAGTCGACGACTGTTTGCCCGGCGACTCAGGACCACCTCGGCGCCAAGCGCCTCGAGACGACTTTTGACCGCCCGGGTCACCTGCCAGGCGACTGTGGCCTCTGGCACGCCACTGTTGGTTGCAGTACCGGTGGTATTGCAGGCCTTGCGGAACCCACCAGCATCAACGAGGCGGTTGATCTGACGGGGAAACCGCGAGTTACCCAACTGGTGACCGGGGTCCAGGGCAATCCTGATCCCGGCCAGGGGCCGGTTGCGTGGTGTTGCCGGGTCAGGAACCGCACCCGCCGTTGGCTGCTGACCAACCCCCATCGCCAGGGAGAGCCCGATCAGCACCCCCAGAGCCCCCTGCAACATCCTGATCACCGAACCATCCTCATAGGTGTCGTCCCCCGGGTTGTGACCTGGGTGTGGCCAGACCGAATTCAACGAACCGGTCGGCAATTACCTCCACTGCCTCTGCCATGTGCGTTGCCGCCACCCGGTGCAACGCTGCGCTGCGCTGATAAGGGTCCACGATGTCGAGATCCTCAGAGGCGACCTCTGCGCGATGCGTTGCCGCCGACTGCACCAAACCCTTTGGGTCAGCCGCAGAGACCAACATCATCAACTTGGCGAACTCGACCACAGTGAAGGTACGCCGCAGGGTTGCCGGCGCCACCCGGAGTACCTGTTCGCGAATATCGCGGGTAGCGGCCAGGATCAGGTCGGCAGAACCAGCCATCTCGCTGTTCAACCGTCGGGCCTGGAAATCAGCGGCACTCCCCCCCAGTTTTTCCAGCATCGCCGCGGCATCAGCGTCCATCGGTTGCCCCACCAGAGCCCCCACGCCAGCGCTGGAGACCTCCGCCCGATCCGGGATCAGCCGGGAGGCCAGCAATCGCTCCCCCATGGGTGATCTGCACACGTTGCCGATGCAAACAAAGAGGACGTGGAAAACGGGCACCCAACCACCTTATAGACTCTCCCTCGCGTTTCCAGCGCCATCACCCACACACAGAGACTGGACCACACATGTCTGCCCCAGGCACCACCACCCGCACTGACCTCCGCAATGTTGCCATCGTGGCGCACGTCGACCACGGCAAGACCACACTGGTCGATGCGATGCTTCATCAGGCCGGCGCCTTCTCTGAGCATGAGGCAGAGGGAGTCGCTGAACGGGTGATGGACTCCGGCGATCTGGAGCGTGAGAAGGGCATCACCATCCTCGCCAAGAACACTGCAGTGCGCTACTCCGGCCCATCAGCACCTGAGGGCATGACGATCAACATCATCGACACCCCCGGGCACGCCGACTTCGGCGGCGAGGTGGAGCGTGGCCTGTCCATGGTGGACGGGATCGTGCTGCTGGTCGATGCCTCTGAGGGTCCGCTCCCCCAGACCAGATTCGTGCTGCGCAAGGCGCTCAACCGCGACATGCCCGTCGTACTCGTGGTGAACAAGGTGGACCGCTCCGATGCCCGCATCGATGAGGTGGTCGATGAAACCTACGAGTTGTTCATGGACCTGCTGGATGAATCCCATTCAGACGATGCCCTGGACTTCCCGGTGGTGTACGCCAGCGCCAAGGCCGGACGGGCCAGCACCGAGCAACCGGAGAACGGCGGTCTACCCGACTCACCCGATCTTGAGCCGCTCTTCCGCACCATCCTGGAG
>CAZRKI010000014.1:0-5157 GCA_964600765.1 uncultured Marmoricola sp. | reverse complement strand
ATCGGCCGTGCCATCCTCGGCGAACGCCCGATGTTCCGCACCATCCTGGAGACCATCCCGGCTCCTACCTACATCGAGGGAGCCCCGCTCCAGGCGCACGTGACCAACCTGGACTCCTCGCCCTTCCTGGGGCGCCTGGCTCTGTTGCGGATCCATCAGGGCACCCTGCGCAAGAACCAGACCGTGGCCTGGATGAAGGCTGATGGTACGACGCAGAACGTCAAGGTCACCGAACTGCTGATCACCGAGGCGCTCGAACGCAAACCCGGCGAGTCAGCCGGTCCCGGTGAAATCGTCGCGATCGCGGGTATCCCTGAGATCATGATCGGGGAAACGCTCGCCGACGCCGATAATCCGGTGGCCCTGCCTCTGATTCAGGTGGATGAGCCAGCGATCTCGATGACCATTGGCACCAATACCTCACCCCTTGCTGGTCGGGGCCCGACCAAGAACACGAAGGTCACTGCCCGACTGGTCAAGGACCGCCTGGACAAGGAACTCGTTGGCAATGTGTCCCTACGCGTACTTCCGACCGACCGTCCGGACGCGTGGGAGGTTCAGGGTCGTGGGGAGTTGGCCCTGGCCATCCTGGTGGAACAGATGCGTCGTGAGGGATATGAACTGACCGTCGGCAAGCCACAGGTGGTCACCAAGGAGATCAACGGCAGGCTTCACGAGCCGGTTGAGCGCCTGACCATTGATGCCCCAGAGGAATTCCTCGGCGCGATCACCCAACTGCTTGCCCTGCGCAAGGGCCGGATGGAACAGATGACCAACCACGGCAGCGGCTGGGTCCGGATGGAATTCCTGGTGCCCGCCCGAGGCCTGATCGGGTTCCGGACCGAGTTCCTGACCGAGACCCGGGGCACCGGTATCGCCAACCATGTCTTTGAGTCCTATGAGCCCTGGGCCGGGGAGATCCGGGCCCGCTCCCAGGGGTCGCTGGTGGCTGACCGCGCGGGCGCGGTCACGTCGTACGCCATGACCAACCTGCAGGAGCGCGGCGTACTCTTCGTGGACCCGGGTGCTGAGGTCTATGAGGGCATGATCGTCGGGGAGAACTCACGAGCCGATGACATGGATGTCAACATCACCAAGGAGAAGAAGCAAACCAATGTGCGCTCCTCAACTGCTGACAACTTCGAGAAGCTGATCCCGCCGAAGAAGCTCTCCCTGGAACAATCCCTGGAGTTCTGTCGCGAGGACGAGTGCTGCGAGGTCACCCCGGACGCCGTCCGGTTGCGCAAGGTGCACCTGGACGCCAACGACCGCGCCAAGGCAGCCGCGAAGGCCCGCCGCTCCGGCTGATTGCCGAGGCGGCACTAATTAACACGCCGAGGCGGCAGGCCACTTGCCGAGGCGGCACTAGTTAACACGCCGAGGAGGCAGTAATTAACATCTCGTGGCGGTAATGGACCGCATTGCTCACACCATCCGATCCCACGAGATCAGGCCAAGCCACCCACCTGCGGCAACCAGGAAAAAATAGACAAGCATCCATCCTGCAGTACGTCGCATTGGCGCCCCCAGAGCCAGTCCCGATCCGCTGGCAGGGAGTCGAACCCGATTGATGGCGGCGCCAAACACGTACATCAGGACCAGTCCGGGCAGAGCCATTATCCAGAACATCACGCCGACTACCAGCATGCTGGATGGCGCATCCTGGTTGATCACAGCGCCCAGGAAACCCCAGCCAAGGATCCCGAACAGGAGGAACCAGGTCATGCTCACCAGTTCGGGGAGTCCCAGCGCCAGAGCCGCCGCGGACCCAAGTACCGCCATCAGGATCAGTACCGGGATTGCGGCGATGATGTAGTTGCTGCCCTCTGGGCAGGTCTGACGAATCTCATATGGACCACCACTGGCGCAGGTCCCGCCAACGTCCATGACGACGCCCATCGACTGGTAGGCCCAGATGCACATGGCGCCAATCACCAGCAGCGCCAGGATGAGCAGCCCGAATAGTCCCAAACGGGCAACCCCACCTGGTTGGGCTTTGAGGATTGAACTCACCGCGCCCTTCCCGCCACCGGGAGGAGGCGCCGTACCGGCCCGATCTACGAGTTCGCCATTCAGCACCATTTGATGTGCAGCAATGCCCGGATTTGGCGCACCCTGCACCTGCACACCGGGTAACACCACCGAGTCGATGAACTGTCCGAAACCAGCCCCCCGGATCTTGTCGATCACTTCCTGGGGTAAATCAGCAAGTGAGTTGATCTGCTTGCCATTGACCAGGATCGAACCAGAAGTGATCACTGTGGGTGGCGTCGGAGGCGCTGTGTCAGCGTTGTTGTCAATTCTCTCAAGCGGATCGGGAATACCGTTCTTGTCCTCATCGGGAAGCAATGTCAATAGTTGCTTTCGGATCGCCTCTGGGACTTCATCCCATGCGGCGTAGGTCTGCCCGTTGATGTTTAGGTCCACATCAGCATCTTGGCATCACTGCAGATCATCCGGCAACGAACAGAAGCACCTGCCAAAAGTTAACTACTGCCGCCTCGGCATGTTAATTACTGCCGCCTCGGCATGTTAATTACTGCCGCCTCGGCGGGGTCAGGAAGCGGGGTGGATCAGGTTGGCAAACTGGGCGATGCCGTCGTCGCGGGCGGTTTTGGCTGCTTCGCTGATGGCATCCATATCCATGAAGCCATGGATCATCCCCGGATAGTCCCGGTGTACGACGTGCACGCCGGCGCCGGCGAGAGCGGCCGCGTACGACGCCCCCTCATCGCGCAACGGATCGTATTGCGCGGTCAGCACGACGGCTGGCGGCAAACCAGCCAGGCTGCCCCCGATCGGGGACAGGGTGGCCTCATCAGGGAGCGCAGGGGCGTAGTGATTGATGAACCAGGCCATGGTCTCCATGTCCAGGAAATAGCCCTCGGCGTTCTCGGCACGGGACTGGTAATCACCCAACACGTCGACTGCGGGATAAATCAGGAATTGGGCGGCCAGGCCATCCACCTGCTGGGCCGCCACCGCGCTCAGATTGCCGCCAGCGCTGTCGCCACCAACGGCGAGGACCTCAGATCCGCCGTACTGATCGAGCCGCTCACGGATGTGGGTGGTAGCCGCAATGGCATCGTGAGCCGCCGCCGGGTAGGTGGCCTCGGGTGCCAACCGGTAGTCGACCGAAACCACGCACACATTCGCTCCGGCGCAGATTGCCCGCGCCATCGCATCGTGAGTATCCAGGTCACCAATCACGAACCCCCCGCCATGAAACAAGGCCAGGGTGGGTACGGCGCCGGCTCCCTGCGGTCGATAGATCCTTGCTGCCAGATCACCCTCAGCTCCGGCCACCTGCGCATCCTGCACCGATCCGACCGGCTCGAGGGTTTCGGGTTTGCGTAAATCGACGCACATGGTCCGAAACGCCGCCCGGGCCTCAGCTGGGGTCATGGTGGCCATCGAAGGTGCCGCATTGACGAAATCAAGAAAGGCCGCGATCTGTGGGTCCAAAGGCATGGGGACATCATGCCTCACGAGACAACCTGGGCAACCAAAAAGGCCCCGGGAGGTAGGTTCCCGGGGCTTTTCTGGGGTGTGAGATCACGCCTTGGCAGCAGCAGCCTTCTTGGCCGGAGCCTTCTTGGCAGCAGCAGCCTTCTTGGCCGGAGCCTTCTTGGCAGCAGGCTTCTTGGCAGCGGTCTTCTTCTTGTCCGCAGCCACCACGGCACGCTCACGACGGGCCACGGTGGAGTCCTTCTGCAACTCGGTCAGGGTCTCAGCGGAATCCTCAGCAACCTTGCGGATCGCGGTGACAGCCTTGACACCGTCCTTGCGGAAGGCTTCGTAGAGCTTCTCGCCACGCTCGGCCAGCTCGGCGTAGGCCTTGAAGCCGTCGGTAACGGCGGTCTCGACCTGTGAGCGAACGGTGGTGGGGTAAGCAGCTGCATCCTTGCGGAGGTCAGCCACGATGCCCTCGAAGCGAGCCTGGAGGCCCTTGGCGTCCTTGCTCAGGTCCTCAACCCGGGCCTTGGCAGTCTCCTGCAGGGTCTTGGGGTCGAGCTGAGCCTGGACCTCGGCGAGACGGGCGGCAGCCTTGGTCTGCTGCTCACCAGCGAAGTTCACGGTGTGCACGACAGCCAGTTCGGCGGCACCAGCTGCAGCGAAGAGCGACTTGATCGACTCGGTCTTGATGGTCTCAGCGTTGATGCTGGTCTTTGCCATTTCAATCACTTTCCTTTGTTTGGGTTCGACTTTGCCGAACGCCTGGTTGTCTTGCTTGGTTTGGTCTGGGGAGCCTCTACCCTCAGCGCGGCTCCGGTACTCGGACTTTCAGCCTCCTCTGTGGCGGCCTGGCTTTTGGCCGGTGGCGCCTCAGAGGTTGACTGAAAGGCGTGGTAAACATCCAGGAGCGTTTGCTTTTGGCGTTCATTCAGGGATGGATCACCCAGAATCGCGAGTTCCACCGCCCGGGACTCTGCAGTCTCGGCGCTGAGGATCCCGGCCTGTACGTAAATCTGCTCAGCAGAGATCCGCAGGGCCTTCGCGAGTTGCTGGAGGACATCAGCCGATGGCTTCCGCAATCCGCGCTCGATCTGGCTCAGATAGGGATTTGAAACCCCTGTCTGTTCGGCAAGTTGGCGCAAGGTCAACTCAGCAGCGACTCTCTGCTCACGCAGGTAGTCGCCCAAGGACCCAACGGCTGATTCAACCGCTGTGCCGACCTTGTACTTCTTTGCCATACCTATAGTTTGCTAACTATTGCAAGCAGAATCAACTCAGGGCGACGTGAGTGCGGTCACACGGGTTGGTAGCCAGCAGCAAGCAGTACGACGCTTGGCTCGGCTCAGTAGGCACCCTTGCTGCCGAATACCGCAGAGAAGGTGCGCATCAGGATGGCCAGGTCCTGGAACATCGACCAGTTGTCGACGTAGTAGAGGTCCAACCGGATGGCCTCGTCCCAGGACAGGTCAGATCGTCCGGAGACCTGCCACAGGCCAGTCATGCCAGGTCGCACGGCCAGCCGACGACGAGCGAAATCGTCGTACTGCGCAACCTCACGCCGAAGTGGTGGCCTGGGGCCGACCAGGCTCATGTCCCCACGAAAAACATTGAACAACTGAGGCAACTCATCAATGGAGAAGCGGCGCAGCCAGTTACCCGGCTTGGTGATCCGGGGATCATCCTCCATCTTGAACAACCCAC
>CAZRKI010000013.1:21253-45226 GCA_964600765.1 uncultured Marmoricola sp. | reverse complement strand
GGTGCGCAGCGCCTGTAGGTCAGACCCGCCACCGGGCTCAGTCATCGCAATGGCGCCGACCATCTCGCCGCTCGCCAGTTTGGGCAGCCAGCGCTGCTTTTGCTCCTCGTTGCCATAGTTGAGGATGTAGTGCGCCACGATCGTGCTGTGCACTGAATAGCCGAATGCATCGTCCATGGCATGGGCTTGTTCCTCGACCACTACTGCTTCGTGGGCGAAGTTGCCGCCACCACCGCCGTACTCCTCAGGTACGGAGATGCACAACAGGCCGGCGTCACCAGCCTTGTTCCAGAACTCCCGGTCCACCTGGTGTTGCTTCTCCCAGCGTTCCCGATTGGGGACGGATTCCTTTTCGAAGAAGGTCTTGGCCACCTGGCGCAGGTCATCGAGCTCTTCATTGAGCCAGGGGGAGCGGTATGGGGTGCGTTCGATGAGAGCCATGCAGGTACGCTAGCCGCGCTACCCCGATTTGAAAGTCAGTGTGGCGCGGATCACGTTATTTTTCGGGAAGTTCAGCCTGCCGGGCCCGGTACGCCGCAGCGGCGGCGCGATTGCCACAGGTCGTTGAGCAATAGATCTTCGACCGGTTTCGGGACAGGTCCAGCACGATCCGTTGACAACTCTCATCAGCACAGTGGCTGATCCGACTGTGTTCATCAGCCCGGATTACATCGACCATGGCCATTGCGGTCTCCACTGCAATCCGGCAGGCAAGGGGTTGGTCATCCTCGATGGCATGCAGATGCCAGTCGAGTTCGTCATGGCGAACCAACTGGGGTAGCGCACTGTTACGAGCCAGCATGTCGTTGACCATCCCGGCGGCTGCCTCACGCGTGGCGAGCAGGAGTTCGCTGATCTCCGGACGCAGGGCCCGGACCTGCTCCAACTCGGCTCTGGTGCGTTGATGACTGCCGGTGTACTGGAACTGGTGGAAGTACTCATCCAGAGCCGCAACCGTGGTCAGGGCCTCATCATCCTGCAGGGTATTGGCCAGGAAAACAGCCGCTTGCAGTGCGATCTCAACGTCATGAGTGAAGACCATTTTGACACCTTACCCCAGTTGCCGTAGCGTAAGGGGTCATGACGACGATGACTCCTGACGCACCCACCAGGGTGACTCTCCCCAGAAAATCTGCGAATCCTACTGGTGGACTCATCGTCGCATTGATCTCGGCGGGTAGTTTCGGCATGGCCGGAGCGCTCGCCAAAGGGCTGCTGGAGGCAGGCTGGACCCCGGCCAGTGCGGTTGCGGTGCGGGTGTTGGGCGCCTTCCTGATCCTGGCCGTCCCGGCGTACCGGGCACTCCGGGGACGCTGGCACCTGCTGCTTCGCAACTGGCCCCTCCTGGTTGGCTATGGGCTGGTCGCAGTTGCCGTGGCCCAACTCGGGTATTTCAATGCGGTCAAGCACATGTCGGTCAGCAGTGCCTTGTTGATGGAGTACACCGCACCCGTGGTCGTGGTGGGTTGGATGTGGTTGGTGCACAAGGAGCGACCCAGTCAACTGACCTGGGTGGGTGCGCTGCTCGCCGCCGGAGGCCTGGTGCTGGTGCTTGACCTGATGGCGGGTTCCTCGGTCTCCGGTGTGGGTGCGATGTGGGGCACGATTGCCATGCTGGGCGGGGCGACGTACTTCATCATCTCTGCGCACGACAACGATCTGCCACCGATCGTGCTCGCTGCTGGGGGCCTGTTGCTCGGCGGGATGGCCATGATCAGCGCCGGACTGCTCGGCATCGTTGAGATGGGCATGTCCACGACCGATGTGATGTATCGCGGGGTCGCCGTGCCCTGGTGGCTACCGGTGCTGGCCCTGTGCCTGGTGGCGGCAGCGATCTCCTATGTCACCGGAATCATTGCTTCGCGCATCCTGGGCGCCCGGGTGGCTTCGTTCGTGGCGCTCACCGAGGTGGTCTTCGCGGTCTTCTGGGCCTGGTTGCTGATCGCCGAACTTCCCGGACCGATGCAACTGTTCGGTGGCTGCCTGGTGATCGCGGGTGTGATCGTGGTCAAGTTGGGCGAACGACCCGGGACCAGGGAGTTTGAGAACCCACTCAACCCGGTTTGAGGTCAAACTCGGCCAGTACGTCGTATCGGGGTCTCCCCTGACGTCCCTGGCCGAGGTGTGACTGCACCAGGGCGATCCGGTCGGCCGTCCAGGGTGGGCCGGAGTAACCCTCCAACAGCCGGACCCAATTGGTGGCCTCGATCGGTCGGGTCCTGGCGATGGTGATGTGGGCTCGGAACCTCCCACCGGACACCTGGATTCCGGATTTGGTGGCCACCTGTCTGAGATCGTGACTGAACCGGCCCATTCGCTGGCGCTCGGCATCGCTGAGGCCCAGGCCCGCCCATAACACCCGTGCCGTGGCCGGATTGGGAAAGGCGCCACCGCCGTGGATGCGGGTACGAAAGCCAGGGTGTCGGGCAGCGAATCGGGCCAGTCGAAACTCCAGATCAGTCAGGGAGCTCTCGGGGAGGTCGGCCGCAAAGGCCAGGGTGACATGGAAGTGTTCCGGATCGGTCCAGCGCAGGGGCGCAGCGGTGCGGCGTACCTCCAGGAAGGCGTCCAGATCTGCGATCGACTCCGGGGGCGGAATCAGAGCCAGGAATGCCCGCATGAGCCCACGCTACTCAACAGGGCATGGTCTAGCAGGGTAGATGGTTGACTATTCCCACCATGCCCAATCGCGTGGTAGCTTCGGCCGGTTGCCGGGTGACCCCGGTCATAGATTAGTGAGCCATCGAGGGGGAGTCCCGATGTTCGTCCTGCGCCGAGTCGTGATCGGATTGCTGGTGGCAGCGCTCAGCGTCCTGTCACTGTTGGTACCCATCCAGAGTGCGTCAGCTGCCGGGCCGATGACCGGTCCGGATCCCTGGTACACCTACGACGGGGCCAAGCCGCTGGCGGATTACCAACCCGGTGACATCCTCAAGGTGCGGCGTTCGAAGTATCACCTTCTGGGTCTACCCACCCCGGTGCGGGCGGTGCAGATCCTGTATCGCAGCACCAGTGCCCTGGGCACCCCAACCGCGAATGCCACCTCGGTGCTGATCCCACCGGGCAAACACTTCAAGAAGCGCGTGGTCTCCTATCAGTCCTTCTATGACTCGATGAATCCCGATGACGGTCCCTCCCGGGCGATCCGTGGGGATCTCACCCTCGGCGGTCTGGTCAATGTGGCCGAGGCCGGGCTGCTGGCTCCATTGCTCACCCACGGCTATATCGCGATTGTGCCGGATACCGAGGGACAGAAGGCAGATTTCGCGGTTGGTCCGGTCTATGGGATGAACACCCTGGACTCGATCCGAGCAGTGCGCAAACTGCGGCCAGGCGGCTTGAAGAAGAATGCCAAGGTGGGACTGTTCGGCTATTCCGGCGGGGCGATCGGCACCAACTGGGCGGCGGCCCTGGCTCCGTCGTACGCACCGGATGTCAACAAGGATCTGGTCGGCGCGACTTCTGGCGGCGTACTAGTGGATCCCGCACACAACCTGAAGTACATCAGCGGCAGTCTGGTCTGGGCCGGGGTTGCCGGGATGGCCATCGTGGGATTGTCCCGCACCTATGGCATCGACATGTCCCAGTACATGAGCGACTACGGCGAGTCGCTGGTTCCGAAGTTCTCTGTGGCCGGCATCGCCGACGTGCTTCTGGAGCACCCGTGGCTGAAGTGGGAGCACGTGGTCAAACCGGAGTACGCCAATCCCAATACGATTCCGGAGTATGTCGAGGTGGCCAACAAGGTGAACCTGGGCTCGGCCCCGACTCCCACCATCCCGATCCAGGTGATGCAGGGCACTGGGGGCTGGATGGAAGGTACCGGAGGAATGATCCCGGGTATTGGCACCGGAGATGGCGTGATGGTGGCTGGGGATGTGCGCCAACTGATGCGTCAGTACTGCGATGCCGGTGCCCAGGTGGAGTACCACGAGGTGGGCCTGAGCCATGTGACCACTGCGATGGTGTGGATCTATCCAGCTTTCATGTACCTGCAGGATCGCTTCAATAACAAGCCTGCGCCAAGCAATTGTGCTGGGATCAAACCCGGGAACTCCCTGGCCCCGGAGGTCTACCAGCCGGCTGCTGATTGAGATTTCGGTTACAAAACACCAACATCTGGGCAACAGGTCTAGACAACGACGTCTCGTAGTAGTTGACTGGTATCAAGAAGCCGCCAGGGCAGCAGCCCGTACTTCTTGATGGCGCCCCGGTCGTACGCCGTACCGGGGCCGCCTTCAATTTCAGCCCACTCTGACCTCGGGTCCGACTCAGCGCTGGTTGCGCAGGAAGCGCCCGAAGTGCGGGACGGTGAAGGCAACCGTGCCGCGTTCGGCGGAGTACACCAATCCCTTCTTGATCAGGCCATCGCGTGCCGGGGAGAGAGACTGTGGTTTGCGGCCCAGGTGGGTGGCGATGGCGCTGGTCGTGATGGGCCCGCCAGCCTCCAGATCAGCCATGGCGAGCATGTATTCGCGCTCGGCTGGAGTGGCCCGGTCGTAGCGAGCGCCGAAAAAGCCCACCGCGAGCTCGGCCTCTGCCTCGGGCGCGGCCTGGATGACATCTGCCCAGGTGATCGGGCTGGTTGGGGCGGCATCCCAGGTTGCCTTGCCGTAGGCCTGGATGAAATATGGGTAGCCGTCGGTGAGGCGGAAGAGTTCATCCAATGCCTTTACCTCAAAGCTGACCTCCTCAGTGGCCGCGGGTAGGGACCAGGCCCGCTCTGCCATCTCGGCAGGCAGCCGATCCACGCTCACATAGCGGAAGAGTCGCTCAGCGTAGGAGCGGGAGCCGGCCAGCGCGACCGGAAGGTGCGGCAGTCCGGCACCAACCACGATCAGCGGCGCTCGTTGCTGGCTGATCTCGTGGCAGGCGCCGCAGAGGGCCCCCAATTCCGGTGCCGTGATGTCCTGCATTTCGTCGATGAACAGGGCGATTCCCACGTTGAGATCGCCAGCCAGGGCAGCCACATCGGTGAATAACTCATTGAGATCCAACTCCAGGTCTCCGGAGTCTGCCCGCCCCTTCACGGCGGGTACGTCGATGGGTGGCTGCCAGGCCCGGGTGGCGCGATCCTTTTGTTCCGTGCGCAGGGCAAAGGCCTTCAACACCCCCAGTGCGTGGGCAACTGCGTCCTCATCCCGGTGTCGGTGGGAGATGTCGCGGATCGACTGATGGACGGCCTGGGCCAGTCCGATCCGGATCGATTTCTCCGGCCGGGCCTCGAGTTTTCCGGTTCCCCAGGCCCGCTTGATCGCCATTGAACGCAGTGAGTTGAGCAGTACGGTCTTGCCCACGCCTCGCAACCCGCTGAGAACCATACTTCGGTCGGGGCGCCCAGCGGCGATGCGTTCCAGGGTCACCTCGAACTGGTGCAGTTCCCGATCCCGACCAGCGAGTTCAGGGGGCCGTTGGCCGGCTCCGGGAGCGTACGGATTGTGAACTGGATCCATATGAGGACACTATTCACCTATCTAGCGCATTCCCTAGATTTGCCCAGCATGTCGCAGATCAGGTGCATGTGGGGTGATGTGAGAATGGGGCATGCAGCCAGTCTCTGTGGTACCTCTGCCCCTTGATCAGCTGGGTGAATTGATCGGCCCCGAGCGCAGTGAGCGATTGCTCAGTGCTGCTGCTTCAGCCCGGGAGATGCTTGCTGGGCGCACGATTTGGAATATCAACGCCACCGCACAGGGCGGAGGTGTGGCGGAGATGTTGCAGACGATCCTTTCCGGTGCCCTGGGCCTGCAACTGGATACCCGCTGGTTGGTGCTGGATGGGGAGGCGGAGTTCTTCGCGATCACCAAACGCCTGCACAACATGTTGCACGGTGATCCGGGGGATGGGGGCCCGTTGGGGGCAGCGCAACGAGAGCAATATGAAGCAGTTCTGGCCACAAACACCGCTACTGCGGTGGAATTGATCAAACCGGGCGACATTGTCCTGCTCCATGACCCACAGACCGCAGGGATGATCAAGCCGTTGCGTGATCTGGGCGCACACGTGATCTGGCGCAGTCATATCGGCAAGGACGAAACCAACGAACTGGCTCATCAGGCCTGGGACTTCCTGCGTCCATATGTGGAGCAGGCCGAAGCGATCGTGGTTTCCCGACCCACATACGCTCCTCCATTTGCCGATCCCGACATGGTCTTTGTGGTTCCACCCTCGATTGACCCATTTGCGGTGAAGAACATCTGGATGGATCCCCAAACCGTCACCGACGTACTGGTGCTGGCTGGTGTGACCACCGGTGCCGCCACTTCCACACCGATCAATTTCCCCAGGCGCGATGGTGGTATCGGTACCCTGCGCACTCATGACGATCTGATGGTCACCGGTGGTCCATTGCCAGAGGGGACCCCATATGTCCTACAAGTCAGCCGTTGGGACCGGCTCAAGGACATGGCCGGGGTGATGACCGCATTCGTGTACCACGTAACTGGTCACGAGGATGTCCATCTCCTGTTGGTGGGCCCGGCCACCGCTGGAGTCACCGATGACCCTGAGGGGGCGGAGGTGCTGGCTGAATGCCTGGCCGCCTGGCGGGCGTTGCCCCCAGAGACACAGCAGCGGGTTCACCTGGTTTGTGTGCCGATGGACGACATTGACGAGAACGCCTACATCATCAATGCCCTCCAACGCGCAGCCACCGTCGTGGTGCAGAAGAGCCTGGTCGAGGGGTTCGGGTTGACCGTGACCGAAGCCATGTGGAAGGGGCGCCCAGTGCTGGCCAGCGATGTGGGTGGGATCGCCGATCAGATCGAGGACGGCGTCAGTGGTTTGTTGCTGGCTGACCCAACGGACCTGGCGACCTGTGGGGAGTTGCTCGCCCGAGTCCTCTCCGACTCCGAACTGGCTGAGCGCTTGGGCGCTGCAGGCCACGAGCGAGTGCTGGAACTCTTCCTGGGCGACCGGCATCTACTGCAGTACGGCGAGTTGTTCGCCAAACTGTTGGGTGCACCGCCACTTCAGGACGACCCGGTCAACGAACTCCGATGATTCGGTGCTCCCGGATTGACATCACCAGGGCGACGATCCAGCCGATGATGGTCCAACCGAGCAAAAGATTGATCCAGAAGACCCCCCAGGCGTTGGCATTGCCCCGGACCGCAGCAATTGCCCAGGGCAGCATGTAACCACCGGACAGGATGGCCACCACGATGGCCACAATGGTGCTCACCGGGCGGGACCTCTGATCGGTCAGGATCTGCATGGCCCCAGAGTAGTCCACCGGGCCAATCCGATCCGGTCTCCTTGCCTAGGCTGGGCGGGTGCCGGAACTACCCGAAGTGGAAGCCCTTTGCCAGGACCTGACCTGCCGTCTGAAGGATCGGGCCGTGACTGGCATCGAGGTGCTTGAGATCAGTGCTCTGAAAACCTTTGACCCACCGCTCGAGGCGCTGCAGGGTGGCTTCTTTGAGGGGGTCACCCGTCACGGGAAGTATCTTGATTTCAGGGTTTCCGGTCTGCACCTGATTGTCCATCTGGCCCGGGCGGGCTGGATCCGTTGGCGGGAGGAGTTGACCCCCGGGCCGGTCCGCCGGGCCCGACGTTCCCCGGTGGCCCTGCGCGTCGTACTTGATGACGGGACTGGTTTTGAGCTCACCGAGGCGGGCACCCGCAAGGGCCTGGCGGTGCACGTCGTACGGGATCCGGGTGAGGTGCCCGGGATAGCCGGGTTGGGGCCCGATCCGTTGGCGGAGGACTTTGGGAAGGACCAGCTGGCCGAGATCCTCAGTGAGGCCGGTGCTGCCCAGATCAAGGGGGTACTCCGGTCACAGTCCCGCATTGCAGGCATCGGTAACGCCTACTCGGATGAGATCCTGCACGCGGCGCGGATGTCCCCGTTCAAAGCCGCCAACTCGCTGAATGATGAGCAACTGGAGGCCCTGTACTCGGCCATCCAGGAGGTGCTCGAGGATGCCATCAGCCGATCCTCGGGTCTGGCGGCCAGTGAATTGAAGGGGGAGAAGAAGTCCCACCTGGCTGTGCATGGCCGGGCCGGTGAGCCGTGTCCGGTTTGCGGCACCACAATCGCGGAGGTCTCCTTTGCTGACTCCAGCCTGCAGTACTGCCCCATCTGTCAGACCCGGGGCCGGATCCTGGCCGATCGCAGGATGTCCCGGCTGCTCAAATAGCCGGGATTGAGGTGATTTACTGCCGTCTCGACAAAGCAAGGGGGAGTGGCAGGGCCAGTAATTTCGGGAGCCGGGCGAGGTACTCGGTGCGGGGCATCTGGGTCACGCCAAGGGTGGCCAGGTGATCGGTCTGCCACTGTACGTCGATCAGTCGCTGCTCAGCGTATTCATCGCTGAGAGCAGCGACCAGGCCAGCCAGGGCCACCTTGGAGGCATCCCGGCCGCGATGGAACATGGACTCGCCGGCAAACAGCCCACCGATGGCCACGCCGTACAGGCCACCGACCAATTGGCCATCGCGCCAGGCCTCCACCGAATGCGCCCAGCCCAGTTGGTGCAGCTCCAGGTAAGCCTGCTTGATCTCATCATCGATCCAACCGCCGTCACGGCCGGGATCGGCGCAGGCATCGATGACTTCGGCAAAACAGGTGTTGATCCGAATCTGGTGCTTGCTGATCGACTGACGCAGCGAACGGGTGATTCGCATCCCGGTAACCGGCAGCACCCCCCGCGGGTTGGGTGACCACCAGGCCAACTCGTGAGGATCCTCGATCGGCATTGGGAAGATCCCGGAGCGATAGGCAGCCAGCAGAGTTCCGGGGGCCAGATCTGCACCCAGGGCGATCAGGTCATCCAATTCCCGACCGATCCGGGGGAACAGATATTCGCACCCCGGTGGCTCGATCGGTATCACAGCAGCGAGCCTAGGGGATCAGGGGCGGCCAACTACCATTGGCGGGTGAGTGAATCCAGCAATGCTCCCGAGCAGGTCGGGTCAGCGGCGCCGCAGTTCACCGCCAATGCAGTACGCCGTGCCCTCGACGCCGCCATCGGTGGGATTGGCCCGGTCCCGGGTGCCGCCCAGGTAGCAGAGCGAATCCACAATGATCAGCACGGTGACGAGATCGCCACCATCAAGGAACTCATCGACGTTCATGTCCGGATGGCTGCCGCTCAGGGGTTATTGACCAATCTTGGTGGATTGGTCACCGCCACTTTGGCGATCCCGGCGAATATCACCGGACTGGCCTTCCTACAGATCAGGTTGGTTGCGAGCATCATGCACCTGCGGGGCTATGACCTGTACGACGCGCGGGTGCAAACAGCAGTGTTGGCGGCCTTGTTGGGTGAGTCGAAAATTCTGGAACTGCTGCGCGCGGCCCGGGTGCCCACCACACCGATGGCGATTGCCACCGCGCCGGTTGGGGACCCGCAACTGTCCCTGGTGATGGCAAATGAAGTGGCAGCTGAGCTGGTGACCCGGGTGGCCGGGAAACGGTTGGCCACCACAATCGCCCGTCGGACCCCATTGGTCGGGGGTTTCTTCGGCGCCAGCACAGATGCTTACTGGACCTGGCAGGCAGGTCGCTACGCGGACCGGGAGTTCCTCTCGCGCAGGCGTCGATAGGCGGCCAGACCCACTCGGGCCGGGTAGTTGGATGCAGCCAGGGCCACCAATCGTTCCTTGGCCCGGTAGGAAGCGGTCGCGTGCAATTCATCGATCTGGCGCATCAGATCGGCGTTGTCGCGGTGGACCTGGGCCAACTCATCGGTCATCCTTACGGTCTCCTGCAGGACGTGGGCCAGGGAGCGCACAGCAACTCCGGCAACCTCGGCCTCATCTGGTTGGTCTGGGTCGGTGAAGGTGCCGGTTGCCGGTTGCGGGACCAGGTCCTCAAGAGAGCCGACCACGTCGTAGCCCTGTGCGCCAAGAGCCGTCACCCAGACCCGACTCAGACTGACGGTCCACTCATGGATCTGTGGTGGCAGGGACAATCGGGCACTGCTGGACCCCTGGGCGAGGAAGCGGTGGACCAGACCCTCGCGGACCAGTTCGCGGAAGTAATGGTTGGGCAGCCTGTCGTTGAGGAGCTCGTTGAGTCGTCGCAGCATGGCAACCTCGGGTACACCCAGGGAGACATTGCTGCGTTCCACATTTGGCTTGAGGTCTCGATCCACGCCCAGGGTGTTCGCAAAGCGATTCCAGAGCTCTTCGCGGGGACCACCAGGAGGCGGCACCGTGATCAGATGGACCCGATCGGGTGGGATGGTGCCAGCCCAGCGATCCAGGATCTCGGGGATCTCCTGGACTCCCCAGAACCACTGGGCGATCTGGCCGGTTCGATTCTCATCACAGATCTGGTCCAGGAAAGCGGTGTAGGTCAGGGTGCGCCGGTGCTTGACGTTCTCCTGCCACTCCGCTGGTAGCTGGCGGGCGAGGTCCCGGGCCGACAACACGATGTGGACCTCGGCAGTACCCAACGAGGTGAGGGCGCGGCGCACCTGACCACGGGATGCGGTACCCAGGATTTCGTGGCTGATGATTGCGGTGCCGTCCCAACGGCGTACCTGTTCGGCAAGTTGGTCCCAGCGGCCGACGGCCTGCTCCTCCAGGCCCCCCCAGGGCAGTTGCATCAGGTCCAGGGCGGCCAGGAAGTGGGCGTCATGGCGATCCGCCGGATAGAGGATGCCCTGCTCGGCAAGGGAGTCCTGATTCGCCAACAAGACGTCCTGCACATAGGAGGTTCCGGTTTTGGGGGTGCCCACATGCAGCATCACTCGCCTGGCCATTGCATCTCCTTCCAGGCCTGCTCCAGGCCATGAAGTACGACGGGCAGGGTCCGGTCCGCGCGGACTCTACGGGGAATGGTCGGGTCCTGGTCAGGTAGTAACGTGCCCAGGTCGCCCACCACAGCGTAACCACCCTCGCTGAGCTGTTGCACCTGTGCTTGTGCCTGCGCTACTGCCCAGTCCAGGGCATCTGCAGGTACGCCGAGTGGCTCGCGGTCGGGGAAGCTGAGCAGGCGAAGCAGGGTGGGGCGCCACTGGTCCAGCAGGTCCGCACCCAGGGTCTGGCCGAGCAATCGGTTGCAACGACGGATCGCATCGGTCCCAGCCGGGTTGGCGGGTGGTGCTGGCACCATTGGCCGTCGGCCCAGATGATCAACGGCAAGGGCATGTGCGGCCTCGGTGTCTGAACCAATCACGATCACCAGGTCTGCGCCCTGGGCCTGCAACTCCCGGGCCCGGGCGGCAAGGTTCATCGGGCGTGGCAGACCACCGTTCTTGATCGCCTGCTGCCACAGGCTGTGCCAGCGGATGATCCCACCGCGGTGGGCCCGCTGGGTCCAAGACTCGGCCATCATCACCTCAAGTGGATTTCCCAGCAACAGATGAATCGGCCGGTGGGTGGACTCGTGGTGGCGCTGTTTGGTCAGGTCCTGACGCACGATGTCGGCCGCGATCGGCGCGCCATGCACCTGGAATCGCTGCCGCCAGGGCAATGGAAAAGGTGCTGGGGAGGTCTCTGCTGGTGGCGGAGGTTGATTCCTCCCCAGAAGGGCCACCAGTACGGCGATGGCCTGGCGCAGAATTTCATTCGCGGGTACCTCCTCGGGCGGGTGAGCCGGGGTACCAAAGGGGCTCTCGACCGGCCAGGTGAGGGGAATATCCACCAGCCCACGTCCCGGTGCGGGAGTGGCGCAGATGAGATCGACCAACTGGGGCTTTCGGTCAACTCGTGGCAACAGCAATTCCAACAATCGCAGTTGGGTGGCGGTGGGTAGGCTCTCGTGGTGCCGGTGGTCCCCGACTTCATTGGCGCTGGTGCCGTGGGAGGCCGCAAAGTCGGTCCAGTTCTGGGTTCCACCTGAACGCAGGTGGTCAACCCAGGCCAGCAGGGTCTCGGCGTATCCGCTCACAGGCCTCCTCTCCGCCAGAATCGGTTCAGGGTTGCCGCCAGACCACTGCCATCCTGCTGATCCAGATCGATCACCAGTGCAGCCAGGGCTTCGAGGGCTGCGTCGAAAACATCATTGGGGTCGGGTTGATCCGGATCCTGCCAGGGTTCATCAGGCAGGTGGCTCATCAATTCCTCGAGGTCCCCGACCAGGTGTACTCCAGAACCCAGGATCCAGTCCCGCCACTCGGTGTTGATCTCATCAAAGAAGGGCTGCATCTCGGGAGGGGCAGTTGCGGTGCGACCACGCGGCCGATTGGCGAACACCTCGCGAACCAGGAGCTCGCGCACCTTCTCCACATAGGTTCGCCTGGACACCCCGGCCTGGTGCAGCAGGTTGTTCAGTCGCCGCAGGACCCGGATCTCAGCGACACCCAGGGAGGCATTGGCCAGTTCAGTGGATACATACGACGCATCCTGCGGCAAGCCGACGACGCTGAGGAAGCGCCGCCACAACTCCTCCGGATCACCACCCGCTGTCGGAAGCGGGATCAGGTGGACCTGATCGGGGGTCAGATTGGCACTCCACCTGCCGAGAATGTCGGGCAGGTGCTGCACCTTCCAGAACCAGGTCTGGGCCGGCATCCGCTGCCCATTGATCACTCTGCGCTGCCAGTCGGCGAAACTGACCCAGCCGCGATGCTTGATTTTCTCCTGCCACTCCGCAGGCACCTGACGGGCCAGATCTCGAGCCGTGACGATCACATGGATGTCAAAGCCAGCCAGTGATTCGAAGGCTTGTTGTACCTGGGCAACCGAGGCGGCTGCCAGGACCTCATGACTGATCAGGACATCGCCGGGCGCCGCATGGGCAGACCTGGCCAGTGCGGCCCAGGAACCCCGAGCGGACTCCAACTCGCCCGCCCATTGCTTCTGGATCAGGTCAATCGCCGCATGGAAGTGGTCGCCGGTTGGGGTGCTCAGATAGGTGAGGCCATGCTGGGCCAGCAGAGCCTGGTTGTTGACGAAGCGATCCTGCAGATAGCTGGTGCCGCTCTTGGGGGTTCCCACATGGAGAAAGGCGCGGCGGGTCATGAGGGGATTATCTCGAACAGTATGGCGCCGATCGGGACCTGCGTCCCAGTCGTGGCATGGACCGTGCCCACCCGACCATCCTGATCGGCGCTGAGCACCAACTCCATCTT
The DNA here is from genome assembly GCA_964600765.1 of uncultured Marmoricola sp. GTDB lineage: Bacteria > Actinomycetota > Actinomycetes > Propionibacteriales > Nocardioidaceae > Marmoricola. Next base: position 32,201 of record CAZRKI010000013.1, on the reverse strand, counting down.
CATCGCCTCCATCATTCCCAACCGCTGTCCGGCCCGGACCACATCCCCCTGGGCCACCGCAACGGCCAGGATGGTTCCGGGCATGGGTGCCCTGATCATCCCATCTGCGTCCAGGGTCGGGTCCAGGTCCATCAATCCAGCGCCAGTGGGGAAGGCGAATCGTTGCCCCTGGAGGATCACCTCCAGGGAATCCCTGGTGATCAGGGTGGGGCTGGTTCCGGGATGTGGTGAAACCAGTTCCCGTTCACCGGCGACCAGCATCGGTACTCGGGCCGGTGCGCTCAACCCGCTCAGGCGCCAGCCATCAGCGTTGCCAAACGCGCCGGGCTGGGCCTGGGCTGCCAGTAGGGCCGCTGCAGCTGCTCTGGCGGCCACTTGCACATCAGGTGGGCTGATGGCATCAGCGTGTTGGTCCAGCCACACGGTGTCGATTGCAGCATTGGCGAAGGCGGTTGAGGCGGCCAGGGCCCGGAGGAATCCGGTATTGGTGGTCAATCCGAAGATGGCCGTCTGATCCAATGCCACCACCAGGCTGTTGATCGCCAGTTGTCGATCCGCGCCGTGGGCAATCACCTTGCCCAGCATTGGATCGTAGGCGCTGGTCACCTCCTGCCCGCTGACCAGGGCGTGATCCACCCGGACCTGGTCTGGCCAGCTGACCTGGGTGGCCAATCCAGCCTGGGGCAGGAAACCACCGAAGGCATCCTCGGCATAGACCCGGGCCTCGATGGCGTGGCCCACCACGCTCACCTGTTCCTGACTGAAGGGCAGTGGCTCCCCGGTAGCGATCCGGAGTTGCAGCTCAACCAGATCCAGACGAGCCCCGTTGACCCGGATCACCTCCTCGGTGACCGGGTGTTCGACCTGCAACCTGGTGTTCATCTCCAGGAAGTAGACCCCTTCGACACCCCGACTCGCATCGACCAGGAACTCCACCGTGCCAGCACCGACGTATCCAACCGCCCGGGCCAGCGCCACGGCAGAACTGGTCAGGCATTCCCAGACATCGTGGGGAAGGTGGGGAGCCGGGGCCTCCTCCAGGACCTTTTGGTGGCGCCGTTGGGCAGAACAGTCCCGCTCGTGAAGATGCACCACATTGCCGTGTTGGTCACCAAAAACCTGAACCTCGATGTGTCTACCGGAGGCGACATAGGTCTCGATCAGGATCGTGTCATCGCCGAAGGCATTGCTGGCCTCTCGTTTGGCGGCCTCGATTGCGTCCGGCAGTTCCATTGGGTCGGTGACCACCCTGATGCCCTTGCCGCCACCGCCGGCGGCGGCCTTGACCAGCACTGGGAAGTCAGCGTCAGAAGGTGGCTGCTCGCTGCTGAATCCCGGTACGACGGGGACCCCGGCCGCCAGGGCAACCGCCCGGGCATGGTCCTTACGGCCCAGTTGCTCCATCACGCTCGCGTCCGGCCCAACGAAGGTCAACCCGGCTGCGCTGACTGCGCGCGCGAAGTCAGCGCGTTCGCTGAGGAAGCCATAACCGGGATGGATCGCATCAGCGTTCGTGGTGACCGCGACGGCCAGGACCGACTCGATATTCAGATAGGAGTCCCGGGCTGTTGTCGGTCCGATCCGAACTGCCTGGTCGACTGCGGCCACATGTGGAGCAGAGCGATCTGCATCGGAGTAAACCCCGATCGTTCGGATGCCCATTTTGGTGGCGGTGCGGGCGATCCGGATCGCGATTTCGCCCCGGTTGGCGATCAACAAGGTTTTCATGGTCACATCCGGAAGATGCCATAGGAGGGCTCCGGTACCGGTGCCTGGGCAGCAGCCTCCAGACCCAGGGCCAGCACCCGGCGGGTGTCACCCGGGTCGATCACGCCGTCATCCCAGAGTCGAGCAGTGGCGTAATAGGGAGAACCGGCCCGTTCGTAGTCGGCCCGGATGGGATCCTTGAAGGCCTCCTCATCCGCGGCGGACCACGCCTCTCCGCGGGCCTCGAAGCCCTCACGCTTCACCGTGGCCAGCACGCTGGCGGCCTGCTCGCCACCCATGACCGAGATCCGGGCATTTGGCCACATCCACATGAATCTGGGGTCATAGGCCCGACCGCACATGCCGTAGTTTCCGGCGCCAAAGGATCCCCCGATCACCACCGTGAACTTGGGCACCACCGAACAGGCCACAGCGGTGACCAATTTGGCGCCGTCGCGGGCGATGCCGTTGTGTTCATACTCCTTTCCGACCATGAAGCCGGTGATGTTCTGCAGGAAGATCAGCGGAATCCCGCGCTGGTTGCACAACTCCACGAAGTGGGCGCCCTTGCGGGCGGATTCGGAGAACAGAATCCCGTTGTTGGCCACGATCCCGACCCGGTGTCCCCAGATCTCCGCGAAGCCGGTGACCAGGGTCTGGCCATACAGTTTCTTGAACTCGGCCAGGCGGCCACCGTCCACGATTCGGGTGATCACCTCCCTGACGTCGTACGGCGTGCGGGTGTCGGTGGGCACCACGTCATACAAGCCCTCAGGATCCAGGGGCGGATCCGGGGTGGAGGTCGTGGTTGGTGCCGGTGCCGGTTCGGGCAGGGTGTCCACGATCGAACGGATGATCGCCAGGGCATGGGCATCGTCGTTGGCCAGATGATCGGCCACCCCGGACTGCTTGGCATGAACCTCGCCGCCGCCCAACTCCTCAGCGGTGACCACCTCGCCGGTTGCCGCCCGAACCAATGGGGGGCCACCCAGAAAAATGGTGCCCTGATCCCTGACTATCACCGTTTCATCAGACATGGCCGGCACATAGGCGCCGCCGGCAGTGCAGGAGCCCATAACAGCAGCAATCTGGGGGATGCCCTGGGCGGAGAGGTTGGCCTGGTTGAAGAAGATCCGACCGAAGTGCTCCCGATCGGGGAACACCTCATCCTGCATCGGCAGAAAGGCCCCCCCGGAATCGACCAGGTAGATGCACGGCAGTCGGTTGGCCCGGGCCACCTCCTGGGCGCGCAGGTGTTTCTTGACGGTGATCGGGTAATAGGTGCCGCCCTTGACGGTGGCGTCATTTGCCGCGATCACGCAGAGTCGGCCCTGGATCCGCCCAATGCCGGTGACAATGCTGGCACTGGGCACGGCGTACTCATCGTCATTGGCATACATGCCGAATGCTGCCAATGGACTGAGTTCCAGGAATGGACTGCCGGGATCCAGGAGTTGGTCGATCCGGTCGCGGGCCAGGAGTTTGCCGCGGGCCAGGTGGCGTTCGCGTGAGGCAGCCGAACCGCCCTGGCGGACCCGGTCCAGGTGGGCACGCAATTCGGTGGCAAGTTCCCTCATGGTGGGTGGCGCTGAGTCCATTGGCGCACTCTAACCAGTCCCGGGTCAGAGCCGCATCGGGGCTGGTCGCGAAATATTGCCGGAAATCACTACCAAATCGGTCAACTGTCGGGATCATGGAAGCATTGCCGCGACTATCCGTGGAGGTGAATTGTGTCCAAGTCCCTGCGTCGGTTCCTGATGGCAGTTCTCGTTGCCATCGCAACGGCCGGGTCCTGGGCCTACTTCACGGTGGCTGAACTGCACACCGCTGACTCGGTTTGGGTCTTCGGTGGCGTGGTCCAGGGTGCCATCCTGGTGGCCGGTTATCAGCGACGACTGTCCGTGGCCGCTGCATTCTCGCTGCTGACCGGGGTGTCGATCTGGCTGGCCGGCCTGGATCCGGTGCTGAGCGCAGCCCTGGGATTGGCTTCCTTCGCCCAGGCGGTGTTGTCTCTCGCTGTCTATTGGAAGGATCGCTCCCGGCCGGCACCCAGGTTGAAGAGCGACGCGGACATCTCCCGGTTGTGCGTGGGCCAGTTGTACGGCATCGGCGTGAGCATGATTCCCTACGCAGCTGCCCTTTGGTTCCTGGGCTATGACCAGATGGCGCCCAGGTTGGTCACCTTCTTCCTGGCCTCGTTTGCTGCCCTGACCACGGCCTCCTCAGCACTGTCCTCGGCCTATCGGGTCGCCTCGCTGGCCACGATCTGGGAGCGGATTGCCATCTATACGGTGATCCCGGCATACGCCGCTGTGGTCTACATCCCGGGCCTGTATCCAGAGATCAGCTATGGCCTGGTCACCTTGTGTGTCTGGGGTGGCGGTCGGGCCGCGATGAAACCGATGATGGGCATCTGCGCCGGCATCAGCACCGCCTCAGCGATCACCTCGGTGATGGCGATTGGGCCGCTGCCGATCATCCTGCGCCTGGGTGATTACGACACGGCCTGGGCGGCTGCGTTCATGGCACTGTTCGTCAACGCCTGCATCCTGGCCACGATGCCGGTGAGCCTGTACGTGAACCTTTCGTTGAAGAATGCCATTGATGCCGCTGCGGAACGCAGCACCCTGCGCGACGTGATGCGGGCGGCCAGCAATACCGCCATCTTCGCCGTCGACACCCGTGGCCTGATCTCGCTGTTCAACAGCGGTGCAGAGGCGCTGCTGGGATACCGGGCTGGTGAGGTGACCGGACGCTCCCCACGAGGATTGTTCTGCCAGAGTGATGTCGAGGCCAAAGCGCTTGACCTGGGGTGTCGTCCTGACCTGCGCAGCGTGGTCGAGGCCATCGCGAGCAAGGCTGATCTGGAACCCACCGACTGGCAGTTGACCCGCAAGGACGGCACCAAGCGGAGCCTGTCGATGACCATGACCAAGATCTTCGCCTCGGACAAGGTCTTCTCCGGATACTTGTTCGCCGCGCACGATGTAACCCACCGGGTGGAGGCTGAACGCGCTCTGCAGGCGGCGCTGGATCACGAACGTCGCGCTTTCAAGCAGATGGAGGAGATCGACACCTTCAAGGGTAACTTCGTGGCCACCGCCAGCCACGAACTGCGCACCCCGATGACCAATATTGTTGGCTATGCCGAACTGCTCCAGGATGGTCTTGAAGCAGCTGCCCCCAGAGAGATGCTGGAGGAGTACATCGATCGTCTGGGAGCCAACTCCGATCGGATGATCACCCTGATCGAGGAGTTGCTGACCTTCTCCCGGATGGAGTCGGCTGATCTGGAACTGAAGTACCAGTCTGCTGATGTGACCACCCTGGTAAATGGTGCCGTGCGCGGTCTGGAGAGCCTGCTCAACCGTAGCGATATCGAGCTCAGCATCAAGTTGCCACAAGCTCCGGTCTCGGTGCTGGTGGATCCCTTCCACTTCGAGCGGGTTCTGATCAACCTGATCGGCAACGCGATCAAGTTCTCACCCCAGGGTGGCCAGGTTCGGATCGAGGTGAGCGTGGTCTCTGGGTTGGTCACCTTCATGGTTGAGGACTCCGGGATCGGGATGTCGCCTGAGGTGGTCAGCCAGATCTTCACCCCCTTCTATCGGGCCCCAGAGGCAGCCAAACGCCAGATCCAGGGGACCGGACTGGGAATGCCGATCGTGCAGGGCATTGTGCGGGCCCATTCCGGCACGATCATGGTCGAGTCGGAGGAGGGGGTCGGCACCAAGTGCAGCGTCAGCATTCCCAGGCTTGATGATGCTGAACTGCCGACCCTGTTTGATGTTGATCAAGCAGACCCAGTACTGGTTTCACGCGCGGGGCTGGCCCCGCGTAACCACAGCAGCGGTATTGGTGACCACTCCGAGTAGTTCGCCATCACCGGTGAGGGCCAGCTGATAGGGCCAGTAAGTCGTGTTGATGCCGTCAGTGGGCAGCGGATGGCGCTGGGTCCTTCCGGTTTGGAGATCCAGGACGACCAGCGCATCGGTCGCTCCCAGGAGCAGGTGTCGCGAACCCAGGGCTGGTGCCCCGGCCAGGTTGTATCCATATGGAAAGAACTGCGGGTTGCGGGCGATGGGCAGTTTCCAGCGGATCGCTCCAGTGGCCAGGTCATGCCCGACCAGACGGTGTCGGGGCTGGGTCTCCCGGGTCACCAACAAGTTGCCCCGCACGGTGGCCTGCAGATCCTGGGCAGGCAGGTCGAACAAGGACCGCTCTGCGCCGTACTGATCAATCAGCAGCACCCGGATCCGGTGTGGGGAGACCACGGCGACCGCGACCTCGGTGGAAGTGGTGCCAAGCACTTGAATGGTCCCGGCGGAGGCAGCCTGCCAGGTCCAGAGCCGATGCCCGTTGACGTTGTTGATCCCCTGGAGCCGGGGCCGATTGTTGGTGCTGATCTGCTCGGGATCGAAAGCGGTTGAGTAGTTCTGACCGCCCACAACCAGGGTGTGCTTGCCGATGGGCACCACACTGGCTGCGGGTGTGGTCAATCGAGTGGACCAGATCACCCGACCGGCCCGGCCACTTAGTCGGGTGAGTGTGCTGTTGGATCCCAGTGGGGTGCTGATCAGGATTCCGTTATCCGCAGTGCCTGCGGTGGCCACATCCCGGGCCCTCCCGGCGCCGGGAAGTTCCCGACACCATTCGGGGTGACCATCGCTGATCCGCATCGAACTGACCCGGATCCTGGCGCCCCCGGTGATCGCAAAGAACCGATCACTGGAGGCCGTCCAGGTCATCCCGGAGCGGGGTGACCTGGCTGCCCACCGCGGATTCAAAGTCTGGCCATCAAGCATTGTCCAGGTGGGGTTGTCCCGGGTCCAGGCGACCAGGTCGTGCTCCAGGGCGGCCAGGTTAAGCCACCGGTCATAGTCATAGCCAACCCCGGCCACGGTCGGGCCGATTGGAGCCAGGCTGACTGACAACCGTTGGACAGCAGTGTCGGCGAATGGGGGCCCCTGGTCGAATGGGGAACGCAACTCACTACTGGCAACCAACTCCGGTGCACATCCGGTCCCGTTCGAACGAGCGGTCCAGTAGCCCAGACCTGCGATGACAATGATGGCCAGGAGGGCCGCACCCAGCAGCAGCCATTGGTGACTGCGCAGCCGGGAGGGAGCGGCGTTCACCAGATTCGCACTCGATCCTCTGGATCCAGCCACAGGCCATCATCCGCTGTGGTGTTGAAGGCGTCATGGAACTCATCCAGATTGCGCACGATATTTGCCCGGAACTCCGCGGGACTGTGCGGATCGGTGGCCAGGTACTGCTGGGCCAGCTCATCGCGCACCTTGGTCCGCCAGGCATAGGCCCAGTTCAGAAACAACCTCTGGTAGCCACTCAATCCATCCCGCTGGGGCGCCTCGGCTCCATCAAGGAAGATCTGATAGGCCTTGTGCGCGATGGTCAGCCCACCCAGGTCGCCGATATTCTCCCCGACGGTCAGGGCGCCGTTGACATGTTCCCCGGGAAGGTTGCGGGGGGAGAAGCCGTCGTACTGTTCGATCAGTGCCTTGCTCTTCACCTCGAAGGCAGCCTTGTCATCTGCGGTCCACCAGTCGTTCAGGTTGCCGGCGCCGTCGTACTGCGCGCCCTGATCATCGAAGCCGTGCCCGATCTCGTGGCCGATCACCGCGCCGATGCCGCCATAGTTTTCTGCGGGGTCAGCGTCGGGGTCGAAGAAGGGCTTCTGCAGGATGCCGGCCGGGAAGCAGATCTCGTTGGTGCCCGGGTTGTAGTAGGCGTTGACTGTCTGCGGCAGCATGAACCATTCGTCGCGATCAACCGGGGATCCGATCTTGTTGAGTTCCCGGTCGGTCTCGAAGGCGGTGGTGGCCCAGACATTGCCGATCAGGTCGGTAGCGGAGACCTCCAACTTTGAGTAGTCGCGGAACTTGTCCGGATAGCCGATCTTGGGACGGAAGGTATCCAGCTTCTGATAGGCCCGTTGTTTGGTCTCCTCGCCCATCCAGTCCAGCTGGCTGATCGAGACCCGATAGGCGGCCAGCAGGTTGGCCACGAGCTCATCCATCAGCGCCTTGGAGCGCGGCGGGAAGTGCCGGGCGACGTATATCTCCCCGACCGCCTCGCCGATGGCGCCCTGGATGAAGGCCACCCCACGTTTCCAGCGGGCGCGCAGTTCTGGGGTGCCGGACAGGGTGCGGCCGTAGAAATCGAAGTTGGCCTCCACGAAGGGCTCGGAGAGGTAGGCTGCGGCGGATCTGATCGTGCGGATCGCCAGGAAGGCCTGCCAGTCGGCAAGCTCAGTGTCGGTGAGCACCTCCTGCAGGTGGGTCAGGTAGGAGGGCTCCCGGACGACCACCTCAGCCAGGGTCTCCTGGGTGCCACCAATAGCGGTGATGTAGTCGGAGAAATTGAATGCCGGCAACAGCGCCTGCAATTCCGTGAAGGAGTGCAGGTTGTAGGTCTTGATCACATCGCGGGTCTCGGCCCGCTCCCAGTGCCCCTTGGCCAGCCGGGTCTCCAATTGCATGACCCGATTCGCCTGGCCTTCTGGGTCGGGTTCACCGACCAGTTCAAACATCTGCTCCAGATAGGCGAGGTACTTCTCCCGGATCTCAGCGAACTTCTCCTCGCGGTAGTAGCTCTCATCGGGCAGCCCGATCCCACCCTGGAGGATGTTGACGATGTACCGATCTGAGTTTCGGTCGTCGGTGTCGATATAGGAACCGAAGATCCCACCGCCACCGTCGCGTTCGAAGGCACCCAGAAAGGCGCCCAGCTGGGAGATCTCGGTGAGGGCCCGGATCTGGGTCAGGCGGGGTTGGATGGGCTCGGCTCCCAGCGCATTGATCCGGTCCTCGTCCATGAAGCTCGCATACAGCTCGCCGATCTTGACCGCGTTTGCGCCGGTGATCTCCCCTGCCGCGCAGGCCTCGATGATCTCCTTCACCTGCTGCTCGGCCTCATCACTGAGCATCACGAATGGACCCCAGCTGGAGCGATCGCTGGGGATCTCCTCGGTCTCCAACCAGGTGCCGTTGACATGGCCGAAGAGGTCGTCCTGGGGGCGGATATCGGGGTTCATGCCCGGTCGGGCGTCATCAAGAATCGTCACGCCCAGAAATGTACCCGGACACCCAACGAAGCCTTCGTGAATCAACTCAGAAAAATAAACAAACAGTCTTGACTGTTTGTGATGGCTCCGCAATGCTGTCCCGGTGCCGGCCAGTGTGCGTATCACTCAGTCAGAGCGAAGTCGCGTGATGCGCGAACGCCTGCTTGATGCCACCGTGGAGTGCCTGATCAGCCATGGCTGGGCTGGCACCACGACCACCCTGGTCTCACAACGGGCCGGTGTCAGTCGCGGGGCCCAGTTGCATCACTTCCCGACCAAGAACGCTCTGGTCCTGGCTGCGGTGGCCCACCTCTCCGAGCGCCGAGCGGCGGAATTGGAACAGGCCGCGACCACCCTGCCCAGGGGCAAACGCCGGACCCGGGCACTGTTGGAGATGTTCGCCGATCACTACACCGGGGATGTCTTCACCGCTGCCCTGGAACTGTGGGTGGCTGCCCGGACCGACCCGGACCTGCTCGGACCGGTGGCCGAGCTGGAGTCCCAGATCGGTCGAGGAGCGCATCGGATCGCGGTCCGGGCGCTCGGGGTGGAGGAGTCAGCTACTGGTTCCCGGGAGCTGGTGCAGGCCACCCTGGATCTGATCCGGGGGCTGGGGCTGGCAAATCTGCTTACTGACGATCGTGCCCGTCGCAATCGGGTACTTGACACCTGGGCCACCACCCTGGATGCCCAACTGGCCCAGTTACAGGAGAGTTGATGAACGACGTACTGGAAGGCGTGCTCGCCGATCTCGCTGCTGAGGGGGATCGGCTGGAGGCCCTGGTGGCACCCCTTGCCGACCCTCAGTGGCGCACCCCCACGCCGGCTCCGGGTTGGGATATCGCCACGACCATTGGCCACCTGGCCTGGACTGATGAGACTGCGGTCACGGCAGCCACTGACAAAGCGGCCTGGGATCAACTGGTGCTGCAGGCGATCGCGGATCCAACTGGTTTCGTGGACGCGACCGCCCTGGAGACCGGACGGGTTCCGGCGGCGGAGTTGTTGGCACGCTGGCAGGTGGCCAGGAGCAGGTTGACTGAGGTACTCCGTGCGGTCCCGGCGCGGGAGCAGTTGCCCTGGTTCGGGCCTCCGATGAGTCCCACCTCGATGGCCACGGCCCGCTTCATGGAGACCTGGGCCCATGCTCTGGACGTGGCCGATGCGCTTGGTGTCGAGCTGGCCCCAACGGATCGGGTCCGACATGTTTGTCACCTGGGGGTGCGCACCCGTGACTACTCCTTTGCCGGCGCCGACCTGCCCGCGCCAGAAGTGGACTTCCACGTCGTGTTGACCGCCCCCAGTGGTGAGACCTGGGAGTGGGGTCCTACGGATGCACCTCAGGGTGTGAGTGGGTCTGCCCAGGATTTCGCCATGCTCGTCACCCAGCGGATCCATCGCGATGACACCGACCTGGTAGCCACGGGAGCCAGTGCCGCCAAGTGGTTGGAGATCGCCCAGGCCTTCGCTGGCCCTGCCGGTTCTGGCCGCGCCCCCAAGGAAGGAAAGCTCAATGTCTGACCAGTTCGACCCGCCCACCAAATCAGCCATCATTGGCAACTGCAGTGGTTTCTACGGCGACCGGGTCAGTGCCATGGCCGAGATGCTTTCCGGTGGTGAACTCGACTACCTGACCGGTGACTACCTGGCTGAGCTGACCATGCTGATCCTGGGCAAGGACCGGATGAAGGACCCCAACCTGGGCTATGCCAAAACCTTCCTGCGACAGCTGGAATCCTGCATGGGAACCGCCCTGGACAAGGGGGTCCGGATCGTCAGTAATGCCGGTGGACTCAACCCGGCCGGCCTGGCTGAACAACTTCACCAGGTTGCCGGGAAACTGGGCCTGTCCCCACGGATCGCCTACATCGATGGTGACGATGTGCTGGCGCAGGCAGCAGAGCACGGTTTCCCAAATGCACTCACCGCCAATGCCTATCTGGGTGCTTTTGGGATCGCCCGGGCTCTGGATGCCGGTGCTGACATTGTGGTGACCGGTCGGGTCACCGATGCCTCTGTCGTGGTCGGCCCGGCGATCCATCACCATGGCTGGATGCCCACGTCGTACGACGAGTTGGCTGGCGCCGTGATCGCCGGCCACATCATCGAGTGCGGCACCCAGGCCTGTGGCGGCAACTTCTCCGGTTTCCTGCA
>CAZRKI010000013.1:0-21153 GCA_964600765.1 uncultured Marmoricola sp. | reverse complement strand
CCCGAGCAGCTGAAGGTGTGCACCAACGAACTGGGCGGCTTCCGCAACGCCATGGAGTTCATCCTGACCGGGCTGAACATCCCCGAGAAGGCCGCCTGGGTGCGCGCCCAGTTGGAGCAGAGTCTGGCTGCCAACCCACCGGCAGAGCTGTACTGGAGTCTGAACGGGAACCCGGTTGCGGATGCCGACACCGAGCAGGGTGCCTCGGCGCTACTGCGAGTGGTGGCCATGGATCCGGATCCGAACAAGGTGGGGCGGGCGTTCAGCTCGGCCTGCGTGGAACTGGCTCTGGCCAGTTACCCGGGCTTCAGCATGACCAGCCCGCCGACCAATGGCTCGCCGTACGGCATCTACCGTCCGGAGTACATTCCCCGCACGGCGGCCACCGAGACAGTGCATCTGCCCGACGGTTCGGTGGAGACGATTGCGCCGGCGACACCCGGTCCCCAGCAGGAACCAACCCCGACCAGGCTGACCGCACCGGCGACCAGCGGTCGGACCGTGCGGCAACCACTGGGCAGCTTCGTCCAGGCCAGATCCGGGGACAAGGGGGGCGATGCAAATATCGGCCTCTGGGTCGGTGTCGGGGCCAAGCAGGCCGAACGAGCGGCCTGGTTGACGGAGTTCATCACCGTGGATCGGGTCCGCCAACTCGTGCCGGAAGCAGCAGACCTGGATATCGAGATCTTCTCCCTGCCCAATCTGTACGGCGTCAACGTGCTGATCCGCCGTCTCCTCGGGGACGGCGTCGCGGCCACCACTCGTTTCGATCCCCAGGCCAAGGGCCTGGGTGAATGGGTGCGCTCACGTCTGGTCGACGTGCCGGAGGAGTTGGCATGACTACCGCCGAACAACGGGCGTTACAGGACAGCACTCGCGAGTTCGTCAAGCGCCATGTGGTTGACCACCTCGACCAGTGGGAGCGCGATCAACTCGTGCCCCGGGAACTCCACAAGCTCGCTGCGGAGGCCGGGATCCTGGGGCTCGGCTTTCCCGAGGAGGTCGGCGGCTCAGGAGGCACCGGGCTGGATGTGGTGCTGATGCAGGAGGCTTTCTTCGAGGCCGGCGCGTCCTCGGGCCTGGGCGCCACGCTGTTCACCAGTGGGATTGCGCTGCCACATATCGCCACTCACGGCACCCCGGAGCAGATCGACAACTATGTCCGGCCCACCCTGGCCGGGGAGAAGATCGGCGCGCTGGGGATCACCGAACCAGGTGGCGGCTCGGATGTCGCCGGGATCACCACCACCGCAGTGCGCGATGGTGACCACTATGTCGTCAACGGCGCCAAGATGTTCATCACCAGTGGAGTCCGCGCTGACTTCGTCACCACCGCGGTGCGCACCGGGGGGCAGGGCCACAGGGGTGTTTCGCTGCTGATCATCGACAAGGACACTCCCGGGTTCACCGTGGACCGGTCCCTGGAGAAGATGGGCTGGCGCTGTTCGGACACTGCCGCGCTGTCCTTCACCGATGCCCGGGTCCCGGTGGCGAACCTGGTCGGGGAGGAGGGCAATGGTTTCGTGATGATCGCCGAGCAGTTCGTGGTCGAGCGGATCGCGCTTGCCGTACACGGGTACGCCGTCGCCACCCGAGCCCTGGCCACTGCCACGGCGTACGTCAGGGAACGCAAGACCTTTGGCGAACCCCTGATCAGTCGACCCGTCGTTCAGGCCAAGCTGATCGAGATGAGGCGCCAGATCGAGGTCGCCCGCTGCTACACCCGTGAGGTGATGCGGCGCCACGATGCTGGCGAATCGGTGATCGCCGAGGCCTGCATGGCCAAGCAAACCGCGGTCAACACCTGTTCCTATGTCGTGGACCAGGCCGTGCAATTGCACGGTGGCACTGGCTACATGCTCGGCAGCGAGGTCGAGCGTGACTACCGCGACATCAGGTTGCTGCCAATTGGTGGTGGCGCCGACGAAGTACTCGCAGACCTGGCCGCACGATTGTTGGGATACACCGCATGAGTAGACGCGAAACGATGCTCGCCAAGATCGCTGAGCTCGACGAACAGCACGCCCTGGCTGTCGCCGGAGGGGGTGAAAAATACGTCGAGCGTCATCACCAGCGGGGCAAACTCCTGGCCCGCGAACGGATCGAACTGCTCCTGGATCCCGGCACTGCCTTCCTGGAACTGTCCCCGTTGGCCGGTTGGGGTTCGGACTTCACCGTGGGCGCCTCGGTGGTCACCGGGATCGGTGTGGTCGAGGGGGTGGAGTGCATGATCACCGCAAATGACCCGACCGTGAAGGGCGGCGCCTCCAATCCCTGGACGGTCAAGAAGGTCTTCCGGGCCGCCCAGATCGCCACCGAGAACAACCTGCCCACCATCGCTCTGGTGGAGTCAGGTGGTGCGGACCTGCCCACCCAAAAGGAGATCTTCATCCCGGGCGGCAAGACCTTCCGCGACATCACCCGGGCCTCGGCCGCCAAGAAACCCACCATTGCGCTGGTCTTCGGCAACTCCACTGCTGGAGGCGCCTACATCCCGGGGATGAGCGACTACACCGTGATGGTCAAGGGTGCGGCCAAGGTATTCCTGGGCGGCCCGCCCCTGGTCAAGATGGCCACTGGCGAGGACTCCGATGATGAGTCCCTGGGTGGGGCCGAGATGCACGCCCGCACCTCCGGCCTGGCCGACTATCTGGCCGAGGACGAGCACGATGCCATCCGGATCGGACGCCGGATCGTGGCCCGCCTGAACCGGGATCGGGTCGCCCCCAAACCCCCCGTCCGCAGTTTCGCCGAACCTGCTGGCGACATCGAGGAATTGCTCGACCTGATCCCCGAGGACCTCAAGGAACCCTTCGATCCCCGGGACGTGATCAGCCTGATCGCCGATGGGGTCAGCCCGGAGAACGGTGTGGTTTTCGATGAGTTCAAACCCCTCTACGGAAGCTCCCTGGTCACCGGTTGGGCCCGGATCCACGGGCACCAGATCGGGATCCTGGCCAACGCGCAGGGAGTCCTGTTCGCCGAGGAGGCCCAGAAGGCCACCCAGTTCATCCAGTTGGCCAACCAGATCAACACCCCGCTGCTCTTCCTGCACAACACCACCGGCTACATGGTTGGTAAGGAGTACGAACAGGGCGGAATCATCAAGTTCGGCGCTCAGATGATCAACGCGGTCAGCAACTCAGCGGTACCGCACATCTCGATCATCATGGGAGCCTCCTATGGCGCCGGCAACTACGGCATGAATGGTCGTGCCTACGATCCCCGCTTCCTGTTCACCTGGCCCAATGCCAAGTCAGCGGTCATGGGCCCAGCGCAACTGGCCGGCGTACTCAGCATCGTGGCCCGGGCCGCTGCTGAGTCCAAGGGCAAGGAGTACGACGAGGAGTCCGACGCCCAGATGCGGGCCTTCATCGAGGGTGCGGTCGAGGAACAGAGCCTGCCCTTCTTCCTGTCCGGAATGGTCTACGACGACGGCGTGATCGACCCGCGCGACACCCGGACCATCCTGGGCATCAGCCTGTCAGTCATCAACAACGTCCCGATTGAGGGAACCGAACGATTCGGGGTGTTCCGCACATGAGCCTGATCCAGAGAATCCTGGTCGCCAATCGCGGCGAGATCGCCTCCCGGGTGTTCGCCAGCTGTCGCCGGTTGGGGATCGAAGCGGTAGCGGTTCACTCAACCGTGGATGCCAACCTGCCCTTCGTGCAGGAGGCCGACTACGCCGTGGAGCTGCCCGGAAACGCGCCAGCCGACACCTACCTGCGGGCCGACCTGGTGATTGAGGCAGCCTTGGCCTCCGGTGCCGATGCGATCCATCCCGGCTACGGCTTCCTAAGCGAGAACGCCGGATTCGCCCGGCAGGTGGCTGCCGCCGGTTTGGTCTGGATCGGACCAACTCCCGAATCGATCGAACAGATGGGTTCCAAGATCGAGGCCAAACGGCTGATGAAGGAAGCCGGGGTGCCCACCCTGGAGCTGTCCGGTGAACCCACCGCTGCTGATCTGCCACTGTTGATCAAGGCCAGTGCTGGTGGCGGTGGCCGGGGGATGCGCGTCGTACGGGAGTTGGCTGAGTTGGCCGCCGAGATGGACCGGGCCACCAGCGAGGCCGAGAGTGCCTTTGGGGATGGCACCGTCTTCGTTGAGCCCTACGTCGAGCAGTCGCGCCATGTCGAGGTGCAACTCGTGGCCGATCAACATGGTGGGGTGCAGGTCTTCGGCACCCGGGATTGCTCACTGCAACGCCGTCACCAGAAGGTGATCGAGGAAGCACCCGCGCCCAGCATCAGCGCTGCAACCCGGGAACAGATGCATGTCGCCGCAGCCGCAGCGGCCCGCAGTTGTGGCTATGTCGGGGCTGGCACCGTGGAGTTGCTCTACGACGCCACCAAGGACTCCTTCTACTTCCTGGAGATGAACACCCGGCTCCAGGTCGAGCACCCGGTCACCGAGTTGGTTTTCGGGGTGGACCTGGTGGCCCTGCAGATCGGGGTGGCTGAGGGACGGAGCCTGACCGAACTACTGCCGAGCACCCCAGAGCCCCAGGGGCATGCGATCGAGGCCCGGTTGTACGCCGAGGACCCCAGTCAGGACTACCAACCCCAGTCCGGTCGTCTGGACACCTTTGAGTTCGACGGGGCGGCCAGCTTCGGGCCCACTGATGGGGTCCGGGTGGATGCTGGATACGCCTCCGGGGACACGGTGTCCACCTTCTATGACGCCATGCTGGCCAAGGTGATCGTGTGGGCTCCCACCCGCGACCAGGCGATCCGGCGACTGACCGCAGCCCTGCGGAAAGCCCGGATCCATGGGTTGATCACCAATCGCGAGCAGGTGGCCGCAGCCCTGGAGCATCCTGAGTTCACCGCCGCCACCATGACCACGGCCCTGTTGGCCGAACCCATGCCGGGGCGGACCAGCGACCCCAACCTGGCTGCCTGCGCCGCGACCGTGGCCCTGGCTGAAGCAGCCCGGGAGCAGCGACAGGTGCAGCAGGCGATCCCGGTGGCCTGGCGCAATGTCACCTCCCAACCCCAGCGCACCGAACTGCTGCCCCAGGGCAGCGACGAACCGATCGTGGTTGGTTGGTACGGCGGTCGGGAGGGCTACCAACTGGTTGCCGATGTGACCGTGACCCGGGCTGGCTCCGACCGGGTCGCCCTGGTCACGGACGGGCTGGCCCAGACCTTCGCGGTCACCATCGCCGATGATCGGGTCCACGTCGACGGACCCGACGGATCGTTGAGTTTTGGCGTCGTACCCAGGTTCGTGGATCCGGCCGATCAGGTGGCCGCGGGATCGCTGCTGGCTCCGATGCCGGGTTCGGTGATCGAGGTGGCCAAGCAGGCAGGCGAGTCCACCCGCGCGGGTGAGGTGATCGTCGTACTTGAGGCGATGAAGATGCAGCACGCTATCAAGGCCCCCACGGATGGAACGGTCAGCGCGCTGCCAGTCAGCGTCGGCACCCAAGTAGCAGCCGGCGAGGTCCTCGCCGTCATTGATGAAGGAGAACCAGCATGACCAGCAATGCCTTTACCGAGTCCGAGGAGCGCTTGGCGCTGCGCCAGGAGGTTGCCAAACTGGCCAGCAACTACGGGCGTGAGTACATCGCCCGGAAGATCGAGGCCGGGGAGAAGACCACCGAGTTGTGGCATGCGATCGGCAAGGCCGGTTATCTCGGGGTCAACCTGCCCGAGGAGTACGGCGGCGGTGGCGGCGGCATTGGTGATGTCGCCGCAGTTTGTGAGGAACTGGCTGCGGCTGGGTGTCCGCTGTTGTTGATGGTGGTTTCCCCGGCTATCTGCGGCAGCGTGATCGCCCGATTTGGCACCGAGGAGCAAAAGCGCAGGTGGCTGCCCGGCATCTGTGATGGCACCGCCACCATGGCTTTCGCGATCACCGAGCCGGATGCGGGTACCAACTCCCACAACATCACCACCACCGCCCGCCGGGATGGGGATGAGTGGATCCTCAAGGGTCAGAAGATCTTCATCTCCGGGGTCGATGAGGCCGAGAACGTGCTGGTGGTCAGCCGCACCGAGGATGCAAAGACCGGAAAACTCAAGCCCTGTCTATTCGTGGTGCCCACCGATGCCAAGGGCTTCAGTTACACCCATATCCCGATGGAGTTTGGTGCTCCGGAACTCCAGTTCCAGGTCTTCATCGACGACGTCCGGTTGCCCGCCGATGCGCTGGTGGGTGATGAGGATGCCGGGTTGATCCAACTCTTCGCGGGTCTGAATCCCGAGCGGATCATGGCCGCCTCGTTCTCCACCGGGCTGGGTCGCTTCGCCCTGGAGCGGACGGTTTCCTATGTCAAGCAGCGGGAGGTCTTCGGGGCGCCGATCGGCACCCACCAGGCGATCGCGCACCCCCTGGCCGAGGTCAGGATCGAGGTCGAGATGGCCCGGTTGATGACCCAGAAGGCCGCTGCTTTGTACGACGCTGGTGATGACATGGGCGCCGGGGAGGCCGCGAACATGGCCAAGTACGCAGCCGCGGAGGCGGCCTGCCACGCCGCGGATGTCGCCGTACAGTCCCATGGCGGGATGGGCATGACCAAGGAGTACGCCGTGGCCAACGTGATGATGGCCGCGCGTGTGGGTCGGATCGCACCGGTCAGTCGGGAAATGATCCTCAACTTCGTGGGCATGCACACCCTCGGCCTGCCGAAGTCGTACTGATGACTGAGTTGGTCCATCTGGAGGTTGCCGAGGGAGTCGGCACCATCACGCTCGACTCCCCGGCCAACCGAAACGCCCTGTCCCGGCAATTGGTCACCGAACTGATGGCCGCGATCGAGTCAGTGGAGCAGGACCCGGCTGCCCGGGTCGTCGTACTGAGGTCATCGGAGCGGGTCTTCTGCTCCGGCGCCGATCTGTCCGAGGCTGCCGAGGGCGCCATGGAGGAAGGTGCTCAGGCGCTGGTGGAGATGCAGCGCCGGATCATCGGGTCCGCCAAGCCCTATGTCTGCCTGCTGGCCGGGCCGGTCCGTGCCGGTGGCCTGGGCCTGGTCGGTTCCTGCGACCTGGTGCTTTGTGCTGAGGAGGTGACCTTCGCGTTCACCGAGTCCAGGTTGGGGTTGGCCCCGGCAGTGATCTCGCTGTCGTTGCTGCCGCGACTGACCTCGCGCGCGGCGGCCGATGTGTTTCTCTCCGGCCGCACCTTCACTGCCAGCGAGGCCGCCGCGATGGGTCTGGTGACCAGAGTCGTGCCCGCAGCCGAGCTCGCTGGCGCGCTGCGCGTCGTACTGGAGGAGCTGGGGGCGGCCCACCCGCAGGGCCTGGCCGAGACCAAGGCGCTGCTCAACACCGATCTGTTGGCCCACCTTGATCAGTACGCCGACCAGGTGGTGTCCCAGAGCGTCCGCCTGTTCGGCTCCGATGCCGCCCGGGAGGCCATGCTCGCCTTCCTCTCCCGCAAATAACCAACCCCTCGCCGAGGCGGCAGTAATTAACACCCCGAGGCGGCAGTAATTAACATGCCGAGGCGGCAGTAATTAACACGCCGAAACTCTTGCTTGCGTCATACGAACCGTGATGATGCCCCGGGACGTCATACGAATTGTGGCCTATAGCCCTCAATTCGTATGACGTCCCGGGGGTACTGCACGAAACGCATGACGCAAGCACGTGTTAATTACTGCCGCCTCGGCATGTTAATTACTGCCGCCTCGGCGGTTAGTCGAGGAGGGCGGGCAGGGTGGTCCAGCCCCGGGTGAAGGGGGACAGGTGTCGCTGCCCATGTACGACGTCAGCCCGCACCGCGGGATAGCGGGTGAGCAACTCCTCCAGGGCAACTCGGGCCTGCAGCTTGGCCAGGTGGCTGCCAATGCAGAAGTGCGGTCCGCTGGAGAAAGCCAGCATCCGTGCCGGCTCGCGCCGGATGTCCAACTCCGCTGCGGTCTGGCCGAACTCGGTCTCATCCCGATTCGCGCACCCATAGAGCATCATCACCCGGGCTCCCTGCGGGATCTGGTGCCCATGGATCTCCACGTCCCTGGTTGTGGTGCGGCCCAGAGCCTGCACTGATGATTCCAGCCGTAGGAACTCCGGTACGGCGGTGCGTAGCAGGGAGAGATCCCCGAGCAGTTCGGCTCGTTGTGCGGGGTTGTCCTGGAGCAGGCAGATGGCGTGGCTGATCAGGGCCCCGGTGGTGTCGTTTCCGCCAGCCACCATCACGAAGCAAAAGCCCATGATGTCCCAGTCGCTCAATCGGTCACCGTCAAGCTCAGCCTCGATCAGAGCGCTGATCAGGTCGTCCCCCGGTCGGGTACGCCGCTGGGTGATCAGGTCGCCGAAGTAGCTGAACATCTCGGTCACCGCAGTGTCGGCACCCAGTACCCCGGGATCGAAGCCGGCATTCTGCACTCGAGTCAGGGCCGAGACCCAGGGATCCAGCAGGCCCCAGTCAGCTTTGGGAATGTCCAGCAGTCGGGCCACCACAAATGTGGGAATCCGGGTGGCGTAGTCCCGGTGCAGGTCATTGATCCCGTCAAGCAGTGAACGTGCGTAGGCCCGGATCTCGTCCTCCAGCGCAGCCACCCGTCTGGGGGTGAAGCCGCGTCCGATCAGCCCACGCAATTGCGTGTGTCGCGGCGGATCCAGCATCACGATCGTGGGCGGCAGGCCCAGTTGACCGATTTCATCTGGGAAGAAAGTCAGGCCCGAGGCTGAGGAGAAGACCTCGGGGGCTCGGACCGCCTCCCAGATGTCGGCGAAGTGGGTCAGTGCGTAATAGCCCTGGTGGCCCCGACCGGGTGGAGCAGACACGACCGGGCCCTGTGCCCGCAGGTTGGTGTAGGTGGCGTACGGATCGGATTGGAAGGCCGGATCCAGGAGGTCAAGACGGGTTTCATCCTTGGGATGCATCGAAATACGAGCCCCCTTTCATAGTTTTTCTACCTAAATGTCCGAATAATGCCAACTTGTCACTAATTTGTGGCCTAATAGAGGGGAACAAGTAACCATCCTCTCGGCTGATTGATCGGACAACTGCAGGTGTTTTCTCTCCGCAAACTGCTCAGTACCGCAACAGTAACTGCCCTGATGGCCGCAGCCCTGTCCATCGCCATCCCCAGTACTGCCTCGGCGTCCTCTGGTTGTGTCCCGGTTGCAGTGATGGCCATGCGTGGATCCAGCGAGAACTCAATCGGTGCCACCAGCTACAGCCCCACCACGGTTTCAAATGGCTTTGAGGGTGCCATCCTGACCCGGCTGCTCTGGGGACTGACCTGGCACTACGGCTCCGACCCGGTCCTGAAATCTGTGCCAATCGTGGGTCTGACTGATACCGATGGCTACCGGGCTGCGGGCCTGGATAGTGGCGGGTTCACCGCAGCCACCCAACCCGGTTCACAGTTCTGGAGTTCGGCGGTGGATGGGGGCGCCGCTGCGATAAATCGGATGGACAGCTTCCAGGCTGAGCAGCCCGCCAACTGCGCGCCGACCAAGTGGATCCTGGTCGGCTACTCCCAGGGCGCGATGGTGGCCCGCTGGGCGTTTGCGGAGGCGCCCAATCGGGTGGCCTCCCTCTACTTGATGGGTGACCCATTCCAGATGGCCAGCAAACCGGGGAACACTGGTGATGGAGCCAGTGGCACCGGTGTGGTGTCGGCAATGTTTACCGGTAACTACACGCCGTTGAGCAAGTACTACACCAACCGTCCGGCCAACTCGGTTTCGATGTGCATCGCCGGGGACATCATCTGCGACCACACCACTTCGGGCACGAACTGGTTGGCACACATCATGTACCTGATCAATCCATTTGATGCTGCCGGCGCAGCGGTGCCCCTCAAGGACATGATCCTGGCGGCCCGGAACAGTACTGGGAACGCGCACTCCGGTGCGCCGATTGCTGCACTCAGTGCAAATGTGTCCGTGAACGGGATGCCGACCCTGATCTCCGCAGGCGCCAGTCGGGTTGAGGGGGTACCCACCTATGACTATGACCTGGATGGAAACGGCTCCTACGAAACCACCAGTTCCACAGCAGCGTTGACTCGTTCGTTTGCCACTGGTTCACACACGATCAGGGTCCGGGTGACTGATTCAGCGGGTCGGGTGGCTCAGGCCACGCACACCTTCACCACAATGAGCAATGCCGCGGCCTTCGGTGGGATTCCGGATCCGGAACCGACCCCGGACCCCGAACCAACCCCGGAACCAACCCCGACCCCGGACCCGGAACCAACCCCGGACCCGGAACCGACCCCTACTCCAGATCCGAGCCCGACTCCCGATGACATCCCGATTGCACCCCGGGTTCCCGGAAGCACCGCCACCAACCCCGATCCTCAGGTGAACCGGACCGTTCCGCACTCGACCACCACCAGGGCCAAGAAGGCCAAAAGGGTCAAGAAGCCGCGAAAAGGAAAGGTCAGGGGGAAGGCCAGGGCACGCAAGGCGGCCGTCCGTAAGGCAGCTGGCCACCGCCCATCGCAGCACCTGATCCGTAGATGAGAGTGATTGGTCACATCCACATCGGGGGTGAATCAGTTCGGTTGACCGAGGTGGGATGATACTGCTCATGCTCTCGGAGAAACTGGCATCACGGACCACGCACAATGTGCTCCTGTTGACCTCTCTTCTCCTGTTGCAGGTGTTGTTCGTGGCGGTGCTCTCCCCAGACCGGGTCACAGCCGCAGAGGTTCAGGTTGTCGGGGCAAAGGTGGCGCCAAATCCGGCCCCGACTACGGTCCCGCCCCAGGTGGAGCTACCTTCCGCTCTGCCCGACACCCAGAGGGTGCCCCAGGTCGCTCTGGTTTCGGATTGTCGTCGGGGATATGTGGCCCTGACCTTTGATGATGGGCCATCGATCTTCACCCCTCAATTGGTCCGATTACTGCATCAACTGCAGATACCCGCCACCTTCTTCATGGTGGGCTCAAGGATTGATGGTCACCGCCGGGTGGTTGATTTGGTACGCGATGGTGGCTTCGGGATCGGCAGTCACACCTGGGACCATGCAAATCTGCTCAGCGTGTCCCCCAAACGGGTGCTGTGGGAGTTGCGCAGCACCAACCGGGCTCTCGCCCGGGCCCAGGCCGGACCCACGATGTTGATGCGACCGCCGTACGGACTGACCAACAAGCGGATCCGTAAACAGGCTCGTTCGCTGGGACTTGCCCATGTGATGTGGACAGCTGATTCAAATGACTGGCGGGGCGGCGGACCTCGCGAGATCGCTGCCCGGGTGCTGGCCCAGTTGCGGCCAAATACCCCAAATATCGTGCTGCAACACGATGGATTGTCCAGGTCCCTGCTCTCAATCCGGGCAGTCCCGATCATCGTTAAAAAGGCGGCCAAGCGGGGTTATTGCTTCACCTCCCTGACACCACAGGGCCAGTTGGTGGTTCCCACTGCTCAAGCGCCAGCCCCGGCCAATCCAGTTGCTCCCTCGGTGGGTCCAACGCCGGGTGCCACGCTGGCTCCTGCTCCCTGAGTTACCTGGCGATCACAACCAGGCTCCCAGTCGCTCCAGACCGGTTTCGATCTCGGCCCTGGTGCCCGCAAAGGACATCCGGATGAACTCATTCCCGCGAACGGTGTCGAAGTCGATGCCCGGAGCGATCGCTACCCCGGTGTCTGCGAGCAATCGCTGACACCACGCATATGAGTCAGTGGTCAACTCGCTGATGTCTGCATAGACATAGAAGGCGCCATCTGCCGGAGCCAGCCTGGTTAGTCCCAATCGGTTCAATCCATCGAGCAGCAGGGCGCGGTTGGCGGCATAGCGGTCCACATGCCCGTCCAACTCGGCGCGAGCCTGGGGTGTGAAGGCAGCGATGGCGGCGTACTGACTCAGTGCGGGAGGGCAGATGGTGAAGTTCCCAGTTAGTACGTCGACTGCCCGGCGTAGGTCCTCAGGCACCAACATCCAACCCAGACGCCAGCCGGTCATGCAGAAGTACTTGGAGAAGGAGCCAAAGACGATGCCCGAACGTGAGGTCACCCAGCTGCTGGAGGTGGATGGGCCGTAACTGATCCCGTGGTAGATCTCATCACTGATCAACCGAACACCGTTCTCAGTGCACCAGGCCGCGATCCGGGCCAACTCATCGGGCGCGATCATGGTGCCGGTGGGGTTCGCGGGGGAGGCGATCAGGACTCCGTTGATGGGGCCAGTCAACGCCTGCAGTTGGGCCAGGGTTGGCTGGAATCGGGTCTCTGCGGTGCACTGGATCTCCACGACCTCACAACCCAGGGCTCGCAACACGTTTCGATAGCAGGGGTAGCCGGGGTTGGCCATCACCACCCGGTCGCCGGCCTCAAAGGCGCTGAGGAAAGCCAGTAGGAAACCGCCACTGGAGCCAGTGGTAACCACCACATCCGAGGCATCGACATCGATACCGCTGGTCTGCCGATGGTGCTCGACGATTGCCTCCCGCAGCGGCAGGACTCCAGTTGCCACGGTGTACCCCAGAAGATCCTCCTCAAGTAGCCGCTTGGCCTCATCTTTAACGGCTCGGGGAGCTCCGGTCGAGGGCTGGCCAGCCACCAGGTTCATCAGGTCGCCGTGGGAATGCTGTCGAGCCGAGGCTGCAGCCAGTAGGTCCATCACATGAAACGGAGGCACATTGGCCCGACTGGCGACTTTGAGGCGAGAGGCTTGATCACCCATGCCCTGAATCCTAGGGTGCAGGAAGTAGTGGCCCACCCGGGCGACCAGTCGACCCCAGGCAGTGGAGGATCAGTGACTAGTGCAAACCGACGCTGGCAACTGCAGGTTCTGGCTCTGATAGGTGTCCTGTTGGGCTCGCTGTTGGTGTTGGTACCCACTGCCCGGGCGGTGCCAACGGATCGCTTCTACTCCTTTTCAAACAAGGCCAAACTCGCTGCCGCGCAACCTGGGGACATCCTGAAGTCTCGGGTGCGCAACTATCACTTCATGGGCATTCCCACCCAGGGGTTGGCGATCCAACTGTTGTTCCGGACCACCGATGCGCAGGGGCGCCCAGCTGCTGAGGTGACCACGGTGCTGGTTCCAGCCGGGAACCATGACCGCACCAAGGCGCTGGTCTACGGCTCGGCATATGACTCGCTTAACCCAGAGGATGGTCCGTCGCGAACCCTGACTGGGCAGAAGCAGGACACCGGGGCCGGGATCCTGGGCAAGGTGGAGGATGTCTTCTTCGGTAGTTCACTGGGCAATGGTCACGTGGTGATCGTGCCTGACGTTGAGGGTCAGAACCCTGCGTTCGGTGCTGGTCCGCTCTATGGGTATCTGACCCTGGATGCGATCCGAGCAGCGCAGAACTCCCCGCTGGTGGGCCTGGATCCGGATGCCAGATTTGGGCTGGTTGGCTACTCCGGCGGGGCGATTGCAACTTCCTGGGCAGCAGCCCTGGCGCCGTCGTACGCGCCTGAGGTGAATGCCCGCATCGTTGGTGTGGCCCAGGGTGGGCTGTTGGTGGATCCGGCGCACAACCTGCGCTATGTCGGTGGGAGCCTGGGCTGGTCTGCGGTCATCCCGTTGGCGTTGATTGGTATTGCCAGAGCCTACGACGTGAACCTGGATCCATATCTGAGCCGCTACGGACGCCGACTGCAGCGCAAACTCCAGGATGCTGATTTCACCGATGCCTGGTTCTCCTACCCGGGGCTCACCTGGCAGAAGCTGGTCAGGAAGCGCTATGCCAACCCCAGCTCGGTGTGGCCCTTCATTGAATCAGCGAACAAGATCAATCTGGCCCAGGCGCCCACGCCAACCGTGCCGATCATGATTGGTCAGGGAATCGCGGGTTGGTTGGAGGGCACCTCGGGTGAGAATGCGCCTGACCTGGGGCCGGGAGATGGGGTGATGATTGCCGGCGATGTGCGCACCCTGGCCAGGCAGTACTGCGCTGCTGGCACCAAGGTGCTCTATCGCGAGTTCGCAATGAGCCACCTGGGCACGCTGCCGTTCTGGGCGCAGGAAGCCATCGCCTGGTTGGATGCCCGATTCAAGGGACAACCGATTCCCACGAACTGTGGCTCGATCGCTCCGGGGAACGACCTGAGCCCAGAGGTTTACCGCGCAGCCGCGTGGCGACCGCAACGCCGGCCGAAGTAGGAGCCCTCAGCCAACTGGGTGCCTGAGGAGTAACCCTTGCCGTCCTGGACGATATTCACCGCGCAGGCGCCGGCGGCGTACAGGCCGGGGATCACCGAACGATCCTCGCGCTGCACCTGACCATCCAGGGTCACTCGCATTCCCCCGAGGGTGAACCCGGCGTAAAGAGCCTTGCCCAGAGTCAGATCGTAGGCGCCCCAGGGGCCCACGTCCTGTGGCTCCAACCAGTCCGGGTGCTTGTGGAAGTCCGGGTCCTCCTTCTTGGCGGCATTCTCGTTGTACGCCGTGAGGGTGGCGACCAGGTTGCCCTCTGGGATGCCCAGATCAGACTCCATCTCCTCCATGGTTTCCCAGCCATCGATGAATGGGCACAGGCGGAAGTCCTGTCGCTCCATATGCTCTGAATCGATGATCAGGTAGGCAGCCTGGTCGGGCTGTTCCATCACAAAGGCCGAAGTGCGAGCGTGGTAGCTGTCCTCGGCCACGATTCGCTCACCCGCCTTGTTGACCACGATGCCGGTCACCAGTTTGCTGGGCGGATAGAAGGGAGCTGAGATGAAGGCCTCATCCATGAAGCGCCACTCCGCGCCCACGGACCTGCCCAAGCGCAACCCCAGACCGTCGTCATAAGTGGAGGCGAGTGGGTAGAGTTTCTTGCCCAGCTGCGGGGTGTACGCCGCGACCATCTGGTCGTTGCCGACGTAGCCGCCTGCGGCGATCACCACTGCTTTCGCGCGGATCGAGCCCTTCTCGTCGTACCGGCGCCACCTGACGCCGACCACGGCGTCACCGTCGGTGATCAGATTGGTGGCCCCGGTTTCATAGCGGATATCCGCATCAGTCTGCTGTAGCTGGTCATTCATCGCATCTAGCACGATCTTGCCGCCGCCGGTGTCGCCGGGCTTGGGGACCTTGTGTCCGCGCGGGGCTGGCTTGGCCTGGTTGATGAAGGGCCAGACCTTCTCATTTCCGGTGTACATCAGCCCCTCGGTGCCGGGCTGGATGACCGCCTTCTCGGTGTAAAGGGACCGTTCGAACTGCATCCCGAGGGCTTCGATCCAGTTGAAGTGCTCGACGCTATCGCTGGCGAAGGCGTGGATCTTCTCCGGATCCGGGTCGACTGACTGGGCGGTGAGGTATTTCTCCATTTCCTCAGCGGAATCCTCGACACCGACAGCCGCCTGGACCGCAGTGCCACCTCCCATGTAGAAGTGTCCACCCGCCATCGCGCTGGTGCCGCCGTACTCCGCGGCACGTTCCAGCAGGATCACCCTGGCGCCGGCGCGGGCTGCTTCGAGCGCAGCCGCGCCACCTGAGATGCCAAATCCGATCACGACGACATCGACCTCATCGGTCCAGTCGGTGACCTCGGCTGCGGAAATGACCTCGGGCAGTTCAGTAGTCATGGCGCAGATCCTATGCGAGGGGTTAGAACGAGTTCTAGTTTGGCCCTGGCTGGCTTGGACAGGTGGCGCCGCTGGCGACTTGGCCACTCGTTATTATTGGGCCACCCCGACCTGCTGAGGTGTTTCGTGACGCTCGATCTGGAGAGCATGAACAACATCCTGCTGGCAGGGGCTGCGGTTGTACTGGTGGCGGTGCTTGCAGTTCGGGCGGCTGTGGGGATGGGTTTCCCCAGCCTGCTGATCTACCTGCTGATCGGTGTGCTCCTGGGTAGTAACGGCCTGGGCATCGAGTTTTCGGATCCAAACATCGCCGCTGCGTTGGGCATGACCGCGCTGGCGATCATCCTGGCCGAGGGTGGACTGACCACCAATTGGAAGGAGATCCGACCCGTCCTTCGGATGGGCTTTGCCCTGGCCACCATTGGCATCTCGGTGAGCGTGTGCATCGTGGCACTTGCTGCCCATTACCTGCTGGGGATGAACTGGCAATTGTCACTGTTGCTGGGTGCCATCATCTCCTCCACCGATGCGGCAGCGGTCTTTTCAGTACTGCGTCGCGTCCCGGTGATCCGGCGGTTGAACTCAGTGCTTGAAGCCGAGTCAGGATTCAACGACGCTCCTGCCGTGGTGTTGGTGACCCTGATCAGTGCTGAGCATGCCAGTAGTCCGGCTGCCTTTGCCGCCGAAATGGTCTGGGAATTGGCTGTGGGCGTGCTGATCGGCCTGGCAGTGGGTTTTGCCGGCAGTTGGTTGCTCAGCCACATCGCACTGCCGAGTTCTGGCCTGTACCCGATCGCCGTACTCACTTTGTGCGCCCTGGCCTATTCAGCAGGCGCCCAGATCGCATCTGGTTTCGCGGCGGTATTCGTGGCTGGCTTGATTCTGGGGAATTCCGAACTGCCGCACCGAACTGCAACCCGATCCTTTGCTGAGGGGATTGCCTGGATAGCCCAGATCGGACTGTTCGTGATGCTGGGCCTGTTGGTGACCCCATCCCTGATCCGCCCCCATGAGATCGTTTTTGCCCTGGTCCTGGCAGTCGTGGTCACTTTCGTGGCCCGGCCACTCTCGGTCCTGGTGTCCTCAGTTGCCCAGCCAATGAACCTGCGGGAACAGACGTTCATCTCGATGGCCGGGCTGCGCGGTGCGGTACCAATCGTGCTGGCCTCCATTCCCTTGGCAATGGAAGTCCCGAAGGCCAAGGAGTTGTTCGACATCGTCTTTGTGCTGGTGGTGGTGGCCACACTCGTGACTGCCCCAGCATTGCCACCTCTGGCCAAGGCGCTGAGAGTCAGCCGCCCCTATGAACCCCGGGACCTCGATGTCGAGGCCGCGCCACTTGAACGGATCGCTGCGGATCTTTTGCAGGTGAACGTCACCGAGGAGTCCTTGATGCATGGCGTCGAGGTCGGGGAACTGCGCCTGCCCAAGGGAGCCTCGGTATCTCTGATCGTGCGCGATGGGGTCACCATCGTGCCGGAGTTGCGTACTGTCCTCAAACGAGGTGACGACGTCCTGGTGGTGACTCCCCGAAAGTCCAGGGAGCAAACCGAGGAGAGACTCAATGAGGTAAGCCGTGGGGGGCGCCTGGGCAGATGGTTGGGCTCAGCCAGCCGGCTCTAGTCGACCTTGACGCAGGTGATGATTGGCTCAGGGAGTTCGAGTTTGTGGGGAGCGCTCTGATCCAATCGCTGGAACTGGTCGCCGACCACGATATTGATACCCGGACCCAGGTCCACCTCCTGGGTCAGGATCTGGGTGTCTGGTCCGAAAGCGAGCGCAACGAGTTTGGCTGACGTGGAAGTGGTGTCCTTGGCGTAAACCACGGCGATGTCAGCCGACAATCCCTCTGGCGCATTTCCAACCGCACCTGGCCGAAAACCGTTTCGTTCCAACCGGTTCAACACTTCAGAGGCCAGGCCGGTGCGCTTGCTGGCGTTGTACACACTGACCGTCACGTCCTTGCGGTTTACGTGGGTCTGGATCGTCTTTTCGGCGTCACTGCACTGGCTGGTCGAGGTTGAGTCGGTTTGGTTGCCAGCCATCGGCGCGGTAGCGGCGTTGATCCCCCAAAACGCCATGATGATGAAGACGACCCCGGCGCCAGCAAGGGTAAGGACGGTGGCCTTGGTGGTTGGACGTTCCATGGTCAACCAGCCACGTGGACCCGGGCGTGCAACACCTGTCGTTGCTGTAGAGCGGCTCTGAGTGCTCGGTGCAGGCCATCCTCAAGGTAGAGCTCGCCCTGCCACTGGACCACATGGGCAAAGAGATCGCCGAAGAAGGTGGAGTCCTCATCGAGCAGAGTGTCCAGCTTGAGGGTGTCCTTGGTGGTGATCAACTCATCAAGGCGCACTGGGCGTGGCGGCAACGCGGCCCAATCCCGAGGGGTCAACTCATGCTCAGGATAGGGACGCTCGTTGCCCACCCCTTTGAAGATCACAGCCCCACTATATGAACTCAGTCCCCACTGAGGTGCCAGGAGGTCGCATCGGAATAGGCTTCCCGCATGACTGATCAGCCCATGTCCGCTGAATCCATTGCCGCTGGGTATGCCTTCGAGGGGGCCGTATTGGAGTTGGGCGGTCTGATGACCGATGCCGCCGAACTCACGGGCCACCACATCAGGATCCCGTTGGCGATGCTCAATCGACATGGCCTGGTAGCCGGTGCCACCGGGACGGGTAAGACCAAGACCCTGCAGTTGCTGGCCGAGCAGCTTTCCGCCCAGGGGGTGCCGGTGTTCGCGGCTGATATCAAGGGCGATCTCTCCGGTCTTTCGGTTCCTGGTGAACCAAACAGCAGGATCAGCGAACGAGCAACATCGATCGGCCAGGACTGGGTAGCCCAGGGGTTTCCGGTTGAGTACTTTGCGATCGGCGGTCAGGGAGTTGGGATCCCACTCCGGGTGACGATGAGCGCGTTTGGGCCCATCCTGCTATCGAAGGTCCTGGGGCTCAATGACACCCAGGAGTCATCCCTGGGACTCATCTTCCATTACGCCGACAAGGTCGGATTGCCGCTACTGGATCTGGCCGATCTTCGAGCCGTGGTGAATCATCTGGTCTCTGATCAGGGCAAGGCGGACCTCAAGGGTCTGGGAGGGCTTTCTTCAGCTACCGCCGGGGTGATCCTGCGCGAGCTGATTGCCTTTGCGGATCAGGGAGCCGATGCCTTCTTTGGCGAGCCGGAGTTCGACACCATGGATTTCCTCCGGGTGACTCCCGACGGGAAAGGTCTGATCTCCCTTATCGAGCTACCCAACCTCCAGGATCGTCCCGCGGTGTTCTCCACCTTCTTGATGTGGCTGCTGGCAGACCTCTTCCATGATCTCCCAGAGGTGGGTGATCTGGACAAACCCAAGTTGGTCTTCTTCTTCGATGAAGCCCACTTGCTCTTCCGGGACGCCTCGAAGGCTTTCCTGGAGGCGATTGCGCAGACGGTGCGTCTGATCAGATCCAAGGGGGTGGGTGTCTTCTTCGTGACCCAATCACCCACCGACGTACCTGCCGATGTGCTCGCTCAGTTGGGTTCCCGGGTTCAACATCAACTTCGGGCCGCCACCCCAAACGATGCCAAGGCGCTGAAACAGACGGTGAACACCTATCCGGTTGGTTCCTACGCCGATCTGGGTCAGGTGATCCTGTCCCTGGGCATTGGGGAGGCGATCGTGACCGTGATGAATGAGCGCGGTGCCCCCACCCCAGTGGCCTGGACCCAGTTGCGGGCTCCGCAGTCACTGATGGGTACGGCCAATCCCGAGGCGATGAACCAAACCGTGGCGGCCTCAGCGCTCAATCCCAAGTACGCCACCACAGTTGATCGGGAATCGGCGCGTGAGCTACTTGCCAAGCGGCTTGAGGCCGGAGCCGAACAGGCTCAACAGGAGGCGCCGAAGCCCAAGTCCAGGACGTCGGCAAAGGCGGAGAAATCCGTGGTGGAACAGGTGGTGCAATCAACCGCCTTCCGGCAGGTGATGCGTACTGCTGCGCGCGAGATCGTGCGCGGCATGTTCGGTACTGCCCGTCGTAGCCGCTGAACCAACCGCTACCTCTGGGTAGATAACTTTTGGGTCGCGGACTCCCGGAAATACTGTGCAAGTCGGTATTTGGGCCCCTAATGTGAGCCAGAACACTGCCTTGGCAGTGGGCTCAACTTCTAGGGATGAGGTCGTGCATGTCTCCAACTCGTCGCAATCGACGCCCAGCTGATCCGCAGGTCGCTGCGCTGGTCGACGCCGTTCAGAATGCCCCATTCAGTCGCCGCAACCTGATGCGTTTCGGTATTGGTGCGGGTGTAGCCGGTGCTGCCGGCCTGGGTGCTGCTGGTTGTGCGCCACCCAAACCACCAGCCGGGGGAGTCAACAACCTGAAGCTCCCCAAGGACCTTTCTGAGACCCAGAAGATCGTCAACTGGGCCAACTGGACTGCCTACCTTGACTATGACGAGAAGACCAAGTCGCACCCAACTCTGGATGAGTTCCACAAGCGCACCGGGATCAAGGTCACGTACTCAGAGGACATCGAGGACAACGACCAGTATTACGCCAAGATCGCGCCCCAGTTGCGTGCTGGCCAGAGCATTGACCAGGACCTGTTCGTGTTCACTGACTGGATGGCCTCCCGGGTGATTCGGGATCGGCTGTGTCAACCGGTGCAACTGATCATGATGCCCCATGTGGTCCAGAACATGCTGGATCCACTGCGGATGGTCTCCTTCGACCCGGGTCGCAATGAGTCGATCACCTGGCAGAGCGGTTTCGCCGGCATTGGCTACAACCGCAAGAAGGTCGGTCGGGAACTGAAGTCCCTGGATGACCTGTGGACTGATGACCTCAAGGGCAAGATCACGGTGCTTTCGGAGTTCCGCGACACGATCGGTCTGGTGATGCAGTCCCAGGGTGTCGACATCTCCAGTGACTGGGGCAAGAAGGAGTTCGAGAAGGCAGTTGCCTTCATCGAGGAGAAGATCAAGCAGGGATACATTCGCAAGGTGAAGGGCAACTCCTATATGGAGGACCTCACTTCGGGAAATGCGTGGGCCGGGATCACCTGGAGTGGTGACATCTTCATCCTGGCTGCGGATACCGGTGACCCCAACTGGGAGTTCGTGATTCCGGAGTCAGGCGGCACCCTGTGGAGCGACAACCTGATGGTGCCGATCACCTCCCAGCACCGCAGCAATGCGCAGAAGATGATCGATTTCTACTACGAGCCGGCGATTGCTGCGCAGGTGGCGGCGTACGTCAACTATGTCTGTCCAGTTCAGGGTGCCCAGGAAGAGATGATGAAGATCGATCCGGAGTTGGCCAAGAGTCCATTGATCTTCCCAACGGCGCAGTACATCAAGGACGCCAATATTCAGGGCTTCCGGGTGCTCACGCCGGATGAGGAGACTGAGTTTTCTGACATGTGGTCCTCACGAGTGATGGGTAACTGAAGATGGCTGGTTTTCGTGATGCAAAAGGCAACCTGCGCCTGGAGAATGTGACCAAGGAGTTCACCGACTTCACTGCCGTTGATGACCTCTCCCTGGAGGTGCCAAGGGGCACCTTCTTTGCGCTGCTCGGTCCGTCCGGTTGTGGCAAGACCACCACTTTGCGGATGGTGGCCGGATTGGAACAACCGACCACCGGTCGGGTGCTGATCGGGGATACCGACCTGACCGGGTCCCGTCCCTATGAGCGCCCGGTGAACACGGTCTTCCAGTCCTATGCGCTGTTCCC
>CAZRKI010000012.1:44882-46215 GCA_964600765.1 uncultured Marmoricola sp. | reverse complement strand
CACATGATGAGTCCCCGGAGTGAATGCCGGCTTCCTCGATGTGCTCCATGATCCCGCCGAGGTAGGGATCGGTGCCGTCGTAGAGGGCATCCACATCGATCTCGACCGCGTCGTCCACAAAACGGTCGACCAGCACCGGCCGGTCGGGACTAATCTCGGTGGCCTGGGCGATGTAGTCGGCCAGCGCCTGGTCGTCATACACGATCTGCATGCCGCGCCCGCCAAGGACATAGGAGGGGCGCACCAGGACCGGATAGCCGATCGTGGCGGCGATCTCCCGGGCCTCCTCGAAGGACACCGCCATACCGTGCTTGGGAGCCACCAGGCCGGCCTCGGCCAGCACCCGGCCGAAGGCACCGCGCTCCTCGGCCAGGTTGATCGCCTGGGGCGAGGTGCCGACGATCTTGACCCCGGCATCGGCCAATCCCTGAGCCAGTCCGAGTGGCGTCTGGCCGCCCAGTTGGCAGATCACCCCCGCGATCGGACCCGCCTGCTGCTCGGCATGAACGACCTCCAGGACGTCTTCCAGAGTCAATGGTTCGAAATAGAGGCGATCTGAGGTGTCGTAGTCGGTGGACACTGTCTCCGGATTGCAGTTGACCATCACCGTGTCATAGCCGGCCTCACTCAGGGCCAGCGAGGCATGCACACACGAATAGTCGAATTCGATGCCCTGACCGATGCGATTGGGCCCGGAACCGAGAATGATCACCGCTTCCCGCTGGCGGGGCGCGACCTCGGTCTCCTCGTCATAGGCGGAGTAGTGATAGGGGGTGGTTGCGGCAAACTCAGCAGCACAGGTGTCCACGGTCTTGAACACCGGGCGCACTCCGAGAGCATGTCTCAGTCCGCGTACGACGGCCTCATCCATGTTGCGCATCCGACCGAGTTGAGCGTCGGAGAAGCCGTGCCTCTTGGCCCGCCGCAGCAGCGCCGGGGTCAACTCAGCAGCACCGATGACCTCCTGGGCAATCTCGTTGATCAACATCAGTTGGTCAACGAACCACGGATCGATGCCGGTGGCGTCATGGATCTCCGCCAGGGTGGCTTCCGCGCGGATGGCATCCATCACCTTGCGCAATCGACCGTCGTGGGGAGTCCTGATCTCGGCCAGCAACTCATCCTTGCTCAACTCGATGAACTGGTGAGACCAGTCGAAGGGAGCGGACTTGTGCTCCAGACTGCGCAGAGCCTTTTGCAGAGCTTCGGTGAAGTTGCGTCCGATCGCCATTGCCTCGCCCACCGATTTCATGTGCGTGGTCAGAGTCGGATCTGCCGTCGGGAACTTCTCAAAGGCAAAGCGCGGCACCTTGACCACCACGTAATCCAGGGT
>CAZRKI010000012.1:0-44872 GCA_964600765.1 uncultured Marmoricola sp. | reverse complement strand
CGGGAGTCTCTGCAGTGATGTCGTTGGGGATCTCATCGAGGGTGTAGCCAACAGCCACCTTGGCCGCGATCTTCGCGATCGGGAAACCGGTGGCCTTGGAGGCCAGCGCGCTGCTACGCGAAACCCGGGGGTTCATCTCGATCACCACAACGCGACCATCTGCCGGGTTGACTGCGAACTGGATATTGCAGCCGCCCGTGTCGACTCCCACCTCACGGATGATCCCGATGGAGAGATCACGCAGGTATTGGTATTCGCGGTCGGTCAGCGTCATCGCGGGAGCCACCGTGATTGAGTCGCCGGTGTGGACTCCCATCGGATCGAGATTCTCAATCGAGCACACGATCACGACATTGTCGGCCTGATCGCGCATGACCTCGAGTTCGTATTCCTTCCAGCCGAGAATGGACTCCTCCAGGAGCACCTCCGTCGTCGGACTGGCTTGAAAGCCCGAGCCGGCAATGCGTCGCAGATCCTGCTCGTTGTAGGCCATCCCCGAACCAGATCCACCCATGGTGAAGGACGGTCGCACCACCACTGGGTAGCCCAACTGGTCAGCCGCTGACATGGCTCGTTCCAGCGCGATCGCTTCCAGTTCGGACTTGGGAGTGCCGCTCGGCGCATCGGCGGCATTGCAGATGATGCTGCGGGCCACCTCTCCCCCGAGCTTTTCGACGATCTTCTTGAACGATTCCCGGTTCTCACCCCGGTGGATGGCCTCGATGGACGCCCCGATCAACTCGACGTCGTACTTCTCCAGGACTCCTGCCTCGGCCAGCGAGATGGCGGTGTTCAACGCAGTTTGGCCGCCCAGGGTCGCCAGGAGCGCATCGGGACGCTCCTTGGCGATCACCTTCTCCACGAACTCAGGGGTGATCGGCTCGACATAGGTGGCATCGGCGAACTCCGGATCAGTCATGATCGTGGCCGGATTGGAGTTGACCAGGATCACCCGGATGCCCTCTTCCTTGAGGACCCGACAGGCCTGGGTGCCCGAATAGTCGAACTCGCAAGCCTGACCGATCACGATCGGTCCGCTGCCGATCACCATGACCGATTTGATGTCTGTGCGCTTGGGCATGGATCAGGCTTCTTTCTGCACCAGTTGGTGGGCTGACATGAGATCGCAGAAGCGATCGAAGAGATATGCGGCGTCATGAGGTCCGGCAGCGGCTTCGGGGTGATATTGCACCGAGAAAGCCTTGAGTCGATCTCCCTCACGAAGCTCAAGGCCTTCAACCACATCGTCGTTGAGGCAGACATGGCTGACGCTCACATCGCCGTACGCCGTCGTGGTGGAGGTGTCCAGTGGCGCCGCGACCGCGAAACCGTGGTTGTGCGCAGTGACCTCCACCCTGCCGGTGGTGCGGTCCTTGACCGGCTGGTTTATGCCGCGGTGACCATATTTGAGTTTGTAGGTGTCGAACCCGAGAGCTCGGCCGAACAACTGATTGCCGAAGCAGATCCCGAAATAGGGCAGCCCGGCCTGCAGTGCTTGTTGCAGCAGCTCGATCTGGCCGGTCGTGGCCGCCGGATCGCCCGGACCATTTGAGAAGAACAGTCCATCGGGTTCGTGGGCCATCACTTCAGCAAAGGTGGCGGTTGCGGGCAGCACGTGCACCTCGATGCCGCGCTCGGCCATCATCCGCGGGGTGTTGGCCTTGATCCCGAGGTCAAGAGCCACCACGGTGAAGCGCTTTGTGCCGCTCGCAGGCACGACATAGGCCTGCGCGGTCGACACCTCACCAGAGAGTTGCGCACCGGCCATCTCGGCACTGGCTCGGACCCGCTCCAACAAGGCCTCGGGATTGGCTTCCACCGATGAGATGCCAACTCTCATGGCCCCGCGCTCACGCAGGTGTCGAGTCAGGGCGCGAGTGTCGATGCCACTGATCCCGACGACACCCTGATCCCGCAGCGCAACATCAAGGGTGTGGGTGGAGCGCCAGTTGGAGGACACCCGGGCCGGGTCACGCACGACATAGCCACTGACCCAGATCCGGCTCGATTCTGGATCTTCTTCGTTGAGGCCGGTGTTGCCAATGTGCGGAGCGGTCATCACCACCACCTGCCGGTGATATGACGGATCGGTGAGCGTCTCCTGATAGCCAGTCATGCCGGTGGAGAAAACCGCCTCACCGAAAGTTTCCCCCTCTGCGCCATAGGATTCCCCGCGGAAGGTCCTCCCGTCCTCCAGGACCAAAATGGCTTCACTCACAAATAGCTCCATCCAGATATGTTGGGCGACCAGAAAACACGGTGGCGGCCACGGCGCCCTGCAGGCTGTGTCCGTGCCAGGGGTTGTTGCGACTCAGTGACAGGGAATCCGCGCGATCCACCACCAGGGTGGCTTCCGGATCGATCAGGGTGATGTGCGCTGGGGCACCGACCACGAGATCGGCCCCCTGGCCATCAAGACCGGCGATTTGGGCAGGTTTGGTCGACATTGCGCGAGCCACGTCACGCCAGGTCATCTGTCCGGTGGCCACCATCAGATCGCTGATCACCGACAGCGCCGTTTCCAGACCCAACATCCCAAAGGCCGCATCCACGAACGCATGCTCCTTGTCGTGTCGGGCATGCGGAGCATGATCGGTGGCGACGATGTCGATGGTGCCGTCCGCCAGGGCCTCACGCAGGGCCATGGTGTCCTCAACCGGTCGCAGCGGTGGATTCACCTTGAAGGTCGGGTCATAGCCGGCAACCAGATCCGTGGTCAGGGCCAGGTGATGCGGGGTTACTTCTGCGGTGACCCTGATGCCCTGCGCCTTTGCCCAGCGGAGTACTTCCACCGATCCCGCGGTGGACACGTGAGCCACGTGCACTCGAGATCCCGTATGACGAGCCAGCATCACGTCGCGGGCGACGATCACCTCTTCGGCGATGGCCGGCCAACCGGGCAGGCCCAGACGCCCCGAGATCTCACCCTCATGACAACAGGCGGTGCCGTCGGCCAGCGTTGGATCCTGAGAATGCTGGGAGATGACTCCGTCGAAAGCACGGATGTATTCCAGGGCCCGACGCATCACTCGGGCGTCGTGGACGCACTTGCCATCATCGGAGAACACCCGCACCCGGGCGCGACTGCGGGCCATCAGCCCGAGCTCAGCGAGTTCTTGTCCGGCCAGGCCCTTGGTGACGGCGCCGACGGGTTGCACCTCGACCAGCCCGGCAGCTCGCCCCAGGTCAAGGATCCGCTCGGCTGCTTCGGCAGTGTCGGTCACCGGGTTGGTGTTGGCCATCGCCAGGACCGCGGTGAAGCCACCCCGGGCCGCGGCTCGAGAACCGGTGGTGATGGTTTCGGCATCCTCACGGCCGGGTTCGCGCAGATGGGTGTGCAGATCAACCAGACCCGGCAGAGCCACCAGGCCTTCAGCCTCCAGGCGTCGGGATCCCGCCGGAGCCGAGACCTTGCCGATCTGGGTGATTCGTCCGGACTCCACCAGGATGTCCGCCGCAGCCTCACCCAGGATGCGCGCTCCGCTGATGTGCAGGACGTCGTTCACTCTTCATTCCCCTCGCCGGCGAGTTGGTGGTAGAGAATCGCCATCCTGACGGCAACTCCGGCACTGACCTGTTCGAGGATCACCGACTGGGCCGCGTCTGCGGCATCGGCGGCGATCTCGAGTCCGCGATTCATCGGACCGGGATGGCAGATCGGCACGTCCGGGCCGAGCAGGCCCAGGCGGTCGCGGGTCAGGCCGTAACCGACGGTGTATTCGCGGGCGCTCGGGAAATAGCCACCGCTCATTCGTTCCTTCTGCACCCGCAACATCATCATCGCGTCGGCATTTGGAAGGACCTCATCAAGATCGTGTGAGAGTGCGAATCCGTCAGCTCTCGCCCATGACGAGATGCCGGCAGGCATCAGGGTCGGTGGCGCGACCACGGTCACTCTGGCATTGAGCTTCCGGAGCAGCAAAACATTCGATCGGAAGACTCGAGAGTGGGTCAGGTCTCCGACGATGACAACATGCCGGTCCTCCAGGGAGCCCAGGTGTCGACTCAGGGTGTAGGCGTCCAGGAGTGCCTGGCTGGGGTGTTCGTGGGTGCCGTCGCCGGCATTGATCACCACGGCATCAGTCCATTCGCTCACCTGCTTGGCGGCACCACTGGCTCCGTGGCGCATCACCAGGGCGTCCACGCCCATGGCGCAGATGGTCAACACCGTGTCGCGCAGGCTCTCCCCCTTCGAAGCCGAGGAGCCCTTGCCGGTGATATTGATCGTGTCTGCGGAGAGCCACTTGCCGGCAATCTCAAAGGAGGACCGGGTGCGGGTGGAGTCCTCGAAGAAGAGGTTGATCACCGTACGCCCTCGCAGCGCGGGCAGTTTCTTGACCGAACGACCCTGTACGTCGTGCATCTGGGCGGCTGTGGCGAAGAGCTCGGCCACGTCGTCCAGCTCCAGGTCAGCGATCGACAACAGATGCTTCTTCATGAAATCCGCACCTCATCCTGGTCGTCCACCTCGGCCAGGCGGACCAATACTCGTTCCGAACGCGCACTGGGGAGATTTTTGCCAACGTGGTCGGCTCTGATTGGCAACTGACGATGGCCACGGTCGACCAGGACAGCCAAACGCACCGCTTCGGGGCGCCCGATGTCATTGAGGGCATCCAGGGCCGCCCGGATGGTCCGCCCCGAATAGAGCACGTCATCGACCAACACCACGGTTTTGCCGTCGATGCCCTCACTGGGGATCTCGGTGCGATGGGGATTTCGCGTGGGATTGTCGCGCAGATCGTCGCGATACATGGTGATGTCGAGCGTGCCGACTGGCACCTGGGTGCCTTCGACCTTGGCGATCCGTTCGGCAATGCGATGGGCCAACTGGACCCCACGGGTGGGGATCCCGAGCAGGATCAGCCCTTCGGAGCCCTTGTTGTGCTCCAGGATCTCATGGGAAATACGGGTCAGCGCGCGGGAAATCGCGTCTGCGTCAAGAACAGAACGGCCGCTCGAGGACGAGTCAGCACCTTGAGGCTCGGGGTGGGTTGCCACCGGCGATGGACCTCCTTCTCCGCCTCACAGGACGGCTAGTTAAAGGATGTCGAACGAGCTCACCGTATCAGTTGTCGTTTTGCCCTTCGGAGTCGGCTCCGGTCTGATCCGAGGGTTGCGACATCAAGCGCTTCCGGTCCCGAGCCACCGCAGCCAGCAAGCCGTTGACGAAGGCGGGAGATTCATCTGTGGAGAGGTCTCCCACCAATTCCATGGCCTCGGTGATGGCCACTGCATCGGGCACGTCCTCGGTGAAGATCAACTCATAGACCGCGACCCTCAGGACATTGCGATCGACTGCCGGCATCCGGTCCAGGGTCCAGCCCCTGGCGAATGAGCTGAGGATCTCGTCAATCCGGTCGCGATGGCCGGTCACACCGTCGATCAGCGTCACGGTGTAGGGATTGATCGGGGTTTCGGACCTTTGTTGTTCCAGCAGATCAGCCACTGGAACGCCTCGCATCTCCGCGGCGTAGATCAGGTCAACGGCCCGCTTGCGAGCCTTGCGGCGAGCACTCAAGAGTTGACGCGTCCCAGATAGGAGGAGTCGCGGGTGTCGACCTTGATCTTCTCACCGGTGACGATGAAGAGCGGGACATTGATCTGGTGGCCGGTCTCCAGGGTCGCTGGCTTGGTGCCGCCTGTCGAACGGTCGCCCTGCAGACCTGGTTCGGTGTACTGCACCTCGAGCTCGACGCTGGCGGGCAACTCGATGTAGAGCACCCGTCCCTCGTTGGTGGCGACGATCGCCTCCTGGTTTTCCAGAATGAAGTTCTTGGCATCTCCCACGATCTCCGGGGCGACTTCCAACTGGTCATAGGTGCCGGTGTCCATGAAGATGTAGGAAGTGCCGTCGTTGTAGAGATATTGCATGGTGCGCTTGTCGACGTTGGCCACCTCGACCTTCACGTCGGCATTGAAGGTCTTGTCAACAGTCTTGCCGGACTCGATATTCTTCAGCTTGCTGCGCACCACCGCGCCGCCCTTGCCCGGCTTGTGATGCTGAAACCAGATGACCTGCCAGAGCTGGCCATCCAGGTTGAGTACCATGCCGTTCTTCAGGTCATTGGTTGTTGCCACGCTGCGCACCTTTGTCGGTCGGTTCGGTCAAATGGGGACAGCAGATGATAGCGCCCAGCGCTGCCTCTGACCCAATGCTGGTCCTGCTGGATTGTTGGTGAGCCCTTCCGGGGCGATAACATCGGGGCGCTGTATGACGCTCTCAAGAGAAGTGGAATCCATGGGCAACAATGCTGAACTCAACCTCTGTCTGATCGGTGTCGGCTCGATGGGCCGCAACCATGCCCGGGTGATTGCCCAGCATCCACGCACTCGCTTGGCCGCCGTTGTCGATCCGGACGAGCAAACCGGGCAGACCGTCGCCGGACAGTATGGCGCGAGTTGGGCACCGCAGTTGGACGACCCAAATGCCTACGACGCGATCGTGATCGCCACCCCGACCGAATACCACTTCGAGGTCGCCTCACAGGTGATCGGAAGTTCGGTGCCGCTGCTGGTGGAGAAGCCGCTGTGCCCGTCATACGAGCAGACCAAGACCCTCGTCGATCAGGCCGAGAAGCAGGACGTGCCCTTGATGTGCGGCTTGCTGGAGCGTTTCAACCCCGCCTTCATGGTGGCTCGCAACATGATCGAAGCCCCGCAGTGGGTGCGCGCCGAACGCCACTCCCCCTATGCCTCGCGGATCAAGACCGGCGTGGGTTGGGATCTCTTGGTCCATGACGTCGATCTGGTCATCCAACTCTTCGACAACCAGGCTCCCGGAAAGATCACCTCGATGGTCGGCAACTACCACCCAGAGTCGCTGCCCGAAGCCGAAGACGTCGTCGAGTGCTCGCTGCGCTTTGCTGCCGGTCAGGTGGCCACCGTTTCGGCGAGCCGGATCAGTCAGCGCAAGGTGCGCACCATGCGGGTCCAGGAATTGGATCGACTGGTCGAGATCGATCTGATCCAGCGCAGCGTGACGTCATATCGCCACCGGGCTTTTGAGGAGATCTTCGATCACGGCGTCGGTTTCCGTCAGCACACCGAGATCGAGGTGCCCGAGGTCTTCGGCAATGAGCCACTGGTCACCCAGCTCAGCCACTTCGTCACTTTGATCGAGGGAGAGGCCGACGCCGCTCGGGAACGGGCTGGGATGCTGCCAGCCCACCACATCGTCGAAGATGTGCTGGCCACGGCCAGAGCCTGACCAGTTGGTCACCGCCAACTGGCCCCTGGCAGGGTCAGTTGTTGGACGACTCCCGCACAAACTGCGGATCGCGGGGATCGCTCAGATCAACCTCACCGATGATCCGGGCCGGCACTCCCCCGACGATGGCTCGTGCAGGCACGTCCTTGGTGACCACCGCTCCGGCACCGACCACAGCCGAATCCCCGATCGTGACGCCCATGTTGATCACAGCACCGGCACCAATGAAGACCCGGTCGCCGATCACAACGGGCTCCCGATCCACCTGGTCATAGGCGCGGCCACTGACACAGCGCTTGGCACTGGAGTGGGTGTAGATCTGGACACCGGACGAGATGTCGCAGCCGGCTCCAATCCGTAATCCCCCAGATCCGTCCAAGACGGTGAAGGCCCCAATCCAAGTGCCTTCACCGATCTCGGGATCACCCACGACCCACGCATGCTCATTCCAGGGATTCGCTGGAAGCGCCCCTGGTCGTGCAGGCTGCGTCACTGGACCGCCTCAGCCAATCTGGGCGGTCTTGATCAGGTCGGTCATGCCATCACGCACATTGATGGTGGGTTCGAATCCCAGTACCTCACGGGCCCGACTGATGTCGGCGGCTCGTCGGCTGACCAGCACGTCACGAGGATTGAAGATGGGTTCGACATCTGAACCGGATGCTTCGATCAGGATGCGGGCCAACTCCGCGATGGAGGTGTCGATGCCGGTGCCGATATTCACCGGGACATTGTCCTTCTCGCTGTCGAGAGCCAGCACCACCGCACGAGCGATGTCGTGTACGTGGATGAAGTCCATCGACTGCTCACCGCGACCATCGATGACCGGTGGTTCACCGTTTTGGACCCGCTTCACGAAGTGGTTGATCACCGAGGTGTAGTAGGCCTCGGTCTTCTGGCCCGGTCCGTAGACATTGAAGAACCGCAGCGCCACCCAGGAAAGCCCAGCTCGGCGCTGATAGAAGCCGAGCAGATCCTCGCTGGCGCGCTTGGAGATGCAATATGGCGTCAATGGGTTGAGCTTGTCGTCCTCGTGCATCGGCAACCGCTCCGGGTCGCCATACACCGAAGCAGTCGAGCAGAAGACCAAACGCTTGACACCGAGATCGGCTGCTGCGGAGAAGACATTCTGGCTGCCGATCAGGTTGACGTCCATCGACTCATCAGGGTCGGCCTGGCTCTTGTTGATCGAAAGGGCAGCCGCGTGAATCACCTTGGAGCAGCCCTTCATCGCCGAATAGACCGAGGCCCCGTAACGCACGTCATGATCGATGAGCTCCACGTCACTGGTCTTGGCCAATTCCTCGATGCGTTGGCGGTCGCCACGAAACATGTTGTCGTAGATCCGGACCTGGTAGCCCTTCTCCAACAGCATGGGTACGACGTGCATCCCGATGAAGCCGGCTCCGCCGGTGAAGAATACGGTTTCAGACATTTGTGCTTGCTCCTCTTTCAGTTCGTGGCTTGTGCGGCGGCGGCTCGCACCGAGGCGACGACGTGATTGAGGTCGTCTTCGGTGAGATTGGCATGCATGGGGATGGCCAGGTGTCTGGCAAACAAATGGGCTGACACGGGGCACTCCTGTTGGGCTGCGTAGACCGGCTGCAGGTGCGCGGCGTAGGTGCCGAAATTGCAGCCGACTCCGCGGGCCCTCAACTCCATCGCGAAAGTGTCGCGGTCGAGGGGTTCATCCACCTTGATCAGATAGGACTGCCAGGAATGGGTCCGGTCGGGAGCCACGATCGGGAGTGAAATGCCCTCAATGCCGACCAGATGCTCGGCATAGTGATCGGCGGCAGCGGTGCGGGCGGCGACCAGATCGTTGAGGCGCCTCAACTGCACCCGCATGATCGCAGCTTGGACCTCGGACATCCGATAGTTGTAGCCCAACTCGTCAAACTCAGGAACAGCCAGTTTGGCGCTGGCTTCGCGGGACAACGCGGGCGCGATGCCATAGGTGTGCAGCCTTCTGGCTCGGTCCATGAGCGCATCATCGTCGCCAACCAGGGCCCCTCCCTCTCCGGAGGTGATGCCCTTGCGCCCGTGGAAGCTGAAAGCCGCCAGGTCTGCACCAATGGAACCGGCTGGTCTTCCCTGATAGGTCGCCCCGGATGAGCAGGCGGCATCCTCAACCAGCCAGAGCCCGGACTTGTCGGCAATGCGGCGTAGCGCGGCGAAATCAGCCGGCTGTCCGACCAGATCCACAGCAATGATGCCCACCGTGCGGGGAGTGATCAGGGAACTGACCAGGTCAGTGTTGATATTTCCCGTGTCTGGTCGCACATCAGCGAAAATCGGGGTGGCGCCAGTCCAGGCAACCGCATGCGAAGTGGCCGGGAAGGTGTAGTCGGAGACGATCACCTCATCGCCCGGCCCGGCGCCCAGGACCTGCAGCGCCAGGTGCAGGGCTGAACCGCAGTTCGTGGTGGCCAGGGCGTGCTTGGCCGAGGTGATGGCAGCGAACTCATCCTCAAAGGCAGCACATGCCGGACCAGCGCCGGAGAGCCACCCGGAGGCGAACACCTCGGCGACCGCCTGCAATTCCTCTTCACCAACCGTGGGTTGTCCCAACGGGACATTCCTGGCCTGCTCGCTCACCGCTGTCCTCCCTGCTCCGGATTGGTGGTGACCCCGTGTCTGATCAAGTCGTCAAGGCAAACCAGGTGTTGGTCAATCACCTGTTGCAGGGCAAAGCGCTCGGCCACGATCTGTTGACCACGCTGGCCCACCTCCGCAGCTCTCTCGCGATCGGCCAAGGCCCGGATCAGACGCTCAGCCAGACCTCGTACGTCACCTGGCTTGGCCAGGTAGATGTCCTTGCCGTCATAGAGAGGAACCCCTGGAAAATTGTCGAGCCGGCCCCACCCGACAACGGGGGTGCCCGCTGCCATGGCTTCCAGCGTGGCGGTGCCCAAACCATCTCCCTGCTCATGGCATTCGACATCACCTGCAGCCATCAGGTCGGGGATGTCGCTCTTGGGTACGGCACCCAGCGAGACCACCGCATCGGAGACTCCCAATTCCTCGGCCCTCTTGAGGAATGGGTCGTAATAGACCCGGCCAGCCACCACCAGTTTCGTTTCGGGGTGAGCGGCCAACACCTCTGGCAAGGCCTCGACCACCGCCAACCGGTTGCGCTGCGGGATGACGTGGCCGATTGACATTATCAGGGGTTGGTCGGAAAGCCCGAGCCGGTCGCGACCTCGTTCGCGGTTGCCGCCTTGGATCCAGGCGGGATCCACCCCTACGGGAATGTCGACCAGATCTCGATAGGCCCCTGCATAACGTCGGCTGATGTAGTCGTGCATGTGGGCATCCATCACCACCAAGCGTGGTCGATAGTGGCGCAACCTGGGTAGCACCACATAGCGGTCTAGGGCGGCAAAGACCTTGCCATATCTGGCTGAGGGATTTTCCAAGCGGGTGTGAATGCTCAACAAAGTGGGGATGCCCCGCTCGCGGGCATATCGGCCCGTGGCCCAGGTCAGATCAAAGAATTGCCCGTGCTGATGAATCACATCCGGCTTGAAGGCATCAAGCAACTTCGCCAAGCGCTTCTTCAGAGATGGTCGGGTGGCGAAGGAAATATCGAAACTGACCGCGAGTTTGCTCTCCGGGATCATGCAAGCGGGTAGCCGGACCACTCGGACGCCTTCAGGGAGCACTTCCTCCTGGGGGGCATCCTGATAGGCAGCGGTCACCACCAGAACTTCATGGCCAGCCCGGGCATAACCACGGGCCAGTGAGTCAGCGAGATGCGAGCTTCCACCTGCTCGTGGTGGAAAGAAGTTATTGACAACAACGATGCGCACGCAAACAGCCGTTCAGGTGATAGTTGGGACGGCAGCGAGTCTATCGACTGCGTGACCCATCGTGGTCATCGGTGCAACACTCGGTCCAGATCACCGACCAACTGCTTGGCGATTTCCAGTGACGCCGTGGCCGCCGGTGAGGGGGCATTGAGAACATGCACCTGGCGTCCAGAACTCTGCACCAGGAAGTCATCAACCAGATCGCCATTGCTGGTCACCGCCTGCGCTCGCACCCCGGATGGCGAAGGCGAGAGGTCAGCAGCCTTGACGCCCGGAAGCATCGCAGCGGCGCACTTGGCCACCGATCGTCTGGACAGGGAACGACTGAGCTCGCGAATCCCCGAAACCGCGTTGCGGCGGGCCAGGTTCCAACTGCCCCG
Source organism: uncultured Marmoricola sp. (assembly GCA_964600765.1). GTDB lineage: Bacteria > Actinomycetota > Actinomycetes > Propionibacteriales > Nocardioidaceae > Marmoricola. Next base: position 33,470 of record CAZRKI010000012.1, on the reverse strand, counting down.
CCAAGCGAGCAGCGAACGGATCTCGGCGAAGTCAATGTCGCTGCGGCGGTAGCCCTCGCGCTGGAATGCCGGCACGGCATTGGGTCCGACATGTGCTCCCCCGCCGATCATCTTGGTCAAATGCACCCCGAGGAATGGGAACCGTGGGTCAGGAACCGGATAGATCAGTCCCTTGATCAGGGCCGCCTTGGCGGGTTCGAGCTCGAAATACTCTCCGCGGAAGGGCACGATGCGAGCCCTGGGTTCAACGCCACAGGCCGTGGCCAGTTGATCCGCGTGCAGGCCACCGCAGGCGATCAGGGCGTCGGCACGCAGGTTTTCGCCCGAGATCGAGACGGTGACTCCGCTGTCATCCTCAACCGCGCCAGTGACATTCACTCCGAGCCGTAGCTCACCGCCAGCAGCAACCAGGTCTGCCGCCAACCGGTCACAAACGGCCCGATAATCGATGATGGCTGTGGAGGGCACGTGCAGAGCCGCCAAGCAGGTGATGTGTGGTTCGATCTCGCGTGCCTGAGCCTGGGTGACTCGTCGTACGGGAACCCCGTTCTCCCCCGCACGTCGCTCCAGCTCTTCGAGCCTGGGCAGATCACGGGGATGCGTGGCCACGATCAACTTCCCACAAACCTCGTGCGGCACCTCTCGGGCTCTGGCGAACTCCAGCATTGAAGCCGCTCCGGTCACTGCCAGCTTGGCCTTGAGGGAGCCGGGGGTGTAGTAGAGCCCAGCATGAACCACTCCGGAGTTGCGTCCGGTCTGGTGGGCCGCCACCGTGGATTCCTTCTCCACGACCACGACTTCATCACCTCGTAGAGCCAACTCACGCGCAGTTGCCAGGCCGACGATGCCGCCGCCCACGACAACTATCCGAGCCATTCAGCGGGCTCCGGCAAGAGTGTTCACTGCTGTCACGATCCGCTCCAGGTCAGACTGCTCAAGGCTGGGATGCACCGGCAGCGACAAGACCTCAGCTGCGGCTTGTTCGGTGGCGGGCAGGTCGGCTCGCAGTTCAAAGTGTTTCAAGGACTGCAGTCGGTGGCAGGGCGTCGGATAGTAGACGCCACAGCCGACCTGGAATTCCTCGCGCAGGGCGGCCGCAAACTGGTCTCGTACGGCCGTGCCACCCTCGATCCGGATGGTGTACTGGTGGAAGACATGGGTCGCGCCGTCAACGATCTGGGGCACCCCGACACCGGACAGATTGGCGGACAGAAACTCCGCATTGCGTTTGCGCTGTTCGGTCCAGCCCGCCAGCTTGCGCAACTGCACTCTGCCGATCGCAGCGTGCACATCGGTCATCCGAGCGTTGAAGCCAATCACCTCATTGGCATATTGGGCCAGCATGCCCTGGTTGCGGAGCAGTCGCAGCGCCCGCACCACGTCGGGACCTGAGGCCGAGACCATGCCGCCCTCGCCCGAAGTCATGTTCTTGGTCGGATAGAGGCTGAACATCGCGAAGGTGCCGAAGGTGCCGACCTGGGCGCCCTTCCAAGTGGCTCCATGAGCCTGGGCTGCGTCCTCGAAGAGTTGTAGTCCGTGCTCGGTGGCGAGAGCCCCCAGGGCATCCATGTCTGCCGGGTGCCCGTAGAGGTGCACCGGCATGATCGCCTTGGTGCGATCGGTGATCAACCCACGGACCGAATCCGGGTCCAGGCAGAAGGTCACCGGGTCAATGTCGGCGAACACCGGGGTGGCGCCGGTCAGCGCAACCGCATTGGCAGTGGCCGCAAAGGTGAAGGAGGGCACGATCACTTCATCGCCGGCGCCGATGCCGGCCGCCAGCAGGCCCAGATGCAGACCAGAAGTACCCGAATTGACTGCGACGCATTCGCGACCACCAAGCAACTCAGCGGAGAACTCCTGCTCGAAGGCAGCTACTTCGGGGCCCTGGGCCAACATTCCAGAGGCGAGTACGGCGTCTACGGCAGCGCGCTCCTCGTCTCCGACGATTGGTTTGGCTGCGGGGATCAGATTATTAGTCACCTGCGGATCCTCTCGAAATCTGCCTGACGATAGCATCGAACGACCATCAGCCAAGGAGTGACATTGTCCGACGAACTCGCCTTCGACGACGTGGAAGGGCGCTCAGCCCAAATTGACGCTGCGGCACAGGTCAGTTCCATGGCTGTCGTCGGCGCTCCTGGCGAATGGCTGGGTAAGGAAAGCACCTTCCCCGCGGTGATCAAGTCGGGTGTTGTGATTCGGGAGTTCGCCCGGGTGCATGCCGGTTGTGTTCGAGAAACCGTTGTGGGTGAAAACACACTGCTATTGTCCGGTTGCTATGTCGCTCATGATGTGCAGATCGGCAAAGGAGTGCACCTGGCGCCCAATGCGGTGGTCGGTGGACTTGCCGAAATCGGCGACTACTCCCGGATCGGGCTAAACGCCACAGTCCTGCCCCATAAGAAGATCGGTCGCAATTGCATCATCGGTGCCGGCTCTGTGGTTACCAAGGACATCCCCGATGGTCAGGTCTGGGCTGGCAATCCAGCCACCTATCGCAAGGACACCGAACGCGCGCTACCCACCGATTAAGGCATTAGTGGCGCAGGCCAGCAAATGCTCCCAGCAATCGGTGGTTTGGATTTGGTAGGCCGGATTCACTCACCTACTATGAGCGGATCCACCAGCCGCGGAGAACCATTGAGGTAGGCAGTGACCCCACCGACGACCAACGAGTCCAGACCTCGGATCGGGATCTCGATCCTGTTGTTCAACACCCCATTCCAGGTAGTGGAGCGCACCCTGCGTGCCCTGGACAATTCCTCCCGTATCGGGCTGACCGAGGAGCGTGGCGAACCCCTGAGCATCGCCATCGGTGATGCCTCGACCGAACCTCAACTCAATGCTGCCGGGCTCTCCCAACTTAGGGAGTCATTCAGTCATCTGAACATCGTTGGTTATGACTTCTTCAACAAGAACCTGGGCTTTTCCAATGGTCACAATCGCATCGTAGAGCAGCTTGGGGATTGCGAATTCATTGTGGTGGCCAATCCGGACATCGTGGTCGAGCCACGAGCAGTCTGGCACCTGCAGGCCGCGTTTACTGACCCAAGGATTGGGATGGCCGAGGCAAAGCAGCTTCCGATAGAGCACCCAAAGGAGTACCAACTCGGTTCCGGCGCCACGGATTGGTCCTCAGGGGCCTTCGCGATGGTCAGGCGCGAGCTATGGGAGGAGCTCGGTGGCATGGATGGTGAGACCTTCTTCATGTACTGCGAGGATGTCGACTTTTCCTGGCGGATCCGCGAGGCTGGTTATCTCAATGTCATCCAACCGGCGGCCACGGTGTTCCATGACAAGCGCCTGGGCAACAAGGGTCAGTGGCAGCCTACCAACACCGAGGTGCGGTACTCGGCCGCTTCCCAGTTGTTCCTAGCCCATAAATGGTCACGACCCAGGATCGTGACCAAACTGCTGGACACCTTCGAGAACTCCGGTTCAGCCCCCCTGGAGGCCGCTGCCAAGGCCTATCGCCGTCGTGAGCAGCGGGGCACCCTACCCACCCCCCGGGACCCGGATCACAGGATCGGCACCTTCCGCAACGGGGCTTACGCGAAACATAGGTTCACACTGTGAAAGAGCACAAGTACGACAATCAAATCGGCCCATACAACGCTTATGGCCACACCCTGGACTTGATGCGTCGTCATGTGCCAGCCCAAGCAGGTGGCGTGCACCTTGATCTGGCCTGCGGGTTTGGTCCAATTGCTGAGCCCTTGATGCATGACCATGGCGTCACCTACGTCGGTGTGGAGATAGATCCAGCTGAAATCGCCAATCTCAGATCGCGAGATCTTGAGGTCCACAACGTTGACCTAACGGCAGTTGATGTGCTGGATCGGTTACGGGAGATCCTTGCCGGTCGTCCGCTGACCTCCATTTCCCTACTGGATGGCCTTGAACACCTAGCCGATGGGCGCCCATTATTGCGGGCCATCAGCGCCCTACTGAAGGAACATGACGCTCTGGCGATCACCAGCGTGCCCAATGTCACCCACTTCGATGTCACGATCAAGGCACTGCTCGGCCAGTGGGAGTACACCGAGTCCGGCCTGTTGGACCGAACCCACGTGCAATTGTTCAGCGAGACTTCGCTGCGCGAGTTGATGGCCGAGTGCGGGCTACATGTCTTTGATGACCACGACGTGATCATGGCCCGGAGTGACCAGTGCTTCCCGGACGAACACGTGGCGCTCAGTGATGCCACTACCCTGTCCGCATTCCTCCGCGCAGTTCGTAATGACACTGAGCCCAGGGGCCTGGTCAACCAGTTCGTGTGGGCCCTGCATTCGGCACCCGAGGTGTCCATGCCTGCAACTGAGGAATCGGATCGTCCATTCCTGTCGGTGATCATGCGCACCCAGGGTGCCCGCCCCACGGAACTGCGTGAGGCCTTACTGTGCCTGGCGGCACAGACCAATCAGGATTTCGAGTTGATCATCATTGCCCACCGAACCGACATTCCCGAACAGATCCAGGTGGAGCAAATCATCCTCGATCAGGAGCCTGACTTCCGGGAGCGGATCCGGCTGTTGTTGTTGGATCACGGCAATCGAGCCTCACCCCTGAACCTGGGGATGGAACAGGCCCGGGGCAGATATCTGGCGGCACTTGATGACGACGACCTGGTGATGGCCAATTGGGTGGAGGCATTCGCCCGGGCCGTGGAAAAGAAGCCTGGACAGACTGCCCGCACCCAGGTACTGGTCCAGAACTTCGTTGCCGCAGAGGTGCTTGGACAACCGGTCACCAGAGCCGTGAACTCACCGTCAGCACCCTATGACGAGGAATTTTTCCTGTATAGACACCTCTTCCAGAACCAGACCCCAATCCATGGTTATGCCTTCCCCCGCTCAGTGATCACAGATCTCGGTCTGCGCTACGACGAATCCCTGACCACCACTGAGGACTGGGATTTACTACTGCGAGCAGCCAGCCTCACGGGGGTCGCAGACACCGGCACCCCAACGGCCTTCTACCGGGTCTTCGTCCGGGGGGAGTCCTCTCGCACCGCCCACAAGGCCGCCGAATGGGGACTGAATGAGTCCGCAGTGATCCGGGAGATCTCCAGCAGGCCTCTGTTATTACCAGCGGGCGAATGCGTGGCACTGCGGGATGATCTCCAGCGCTTGCATGATTTGGAACAGGAGAACCAACGCTTGAAGGAGCGGATTCGCAGGCTCCGCCAGGGTGAGCTGGGCCGGGCCGAAGGTCACTCAGGACTCGCGTCAACTGGGCGGATTCAGATGACATTTCGAAACAGCAAGCTCAAACAGGCGCTGCGACCACGTACCAGGCTCCGACAATGGTTGGGCCGTAATCCCGCGGACAAGCGCAGTGCATGATCACTGCCACGGGTGAGAGCGCCCAAATGGCGAGTTCCCACCAGACCTCAAGGTTGGGTTCGCCCCCGGACCGCTCGAATAATTTTGACGCGTTGAGACTTCTCGGTGCGGGGCTGGTCATCCTCGGCCATGCCTTTCCCCTCACCGGACGCCAGACTGGCCTGCCAGTACTCCTGGGTTATGGCGCACATCATCTTGGTGTCATCGTGTTCTTCTGCATCAGTGGCTACCTGATCTCCGCCAGTTGGACCCGGCGTCGCAAACTCAAACCATATTTCACGGCCCGTTGCCTACGGATCTTCCCGGCCCTCGCCGGAGTGGTACTGCTATCCGCCTTCCTGATTGGGCCACTGCTGTCCGAGCTGAGTTGGCGCCAATATTTCGCAAGTGACGGCGCCGTCCGATATCTCAGCAATATCTGGCTACTGTTCAACTCGGCTTTGCCAGGGGTATTCGTCCAGAACCCCTACCCGATTGCAGTCAATGGTTCCCTGTGGACACTTCCGGTCGAGTTCTTCTGTTATCTGGCGGTCCCGGTGCTCTGCTTTCGGCACACGCGACTGCGGGTGGTGGTTCTGCTGGGCGTCGTGGGGCTGACCCTGTTGTTGGCTCACTCAAATCCAGTCACCTCACCCATCATCTATGGCACCCGACTTTCCGACGCTGCCGAGTTGTGGACTTTCTTCGCAGCCGGAGCAATCCTGCATGCGCTTCATGAGAGACATCCCGGGTTCTTCCGCACCGATTGTGCGGTACTTGCGCTCCTGGCTCAACTTGCCCTGGTAGCCATACTGCCGCTCTCGATCTCCTGGGTAGGCTGGGTATTCGTGCCGTACTTCGTGTTGACCGCTGGGTTGGCCAGCACCCCGGTGATCAGACGCGCCGCCCGCTTCGGGGACCTGTCCTACGGCATCTATCTGTGGGCCTTCCCAGTACAACAAACCCTGGTTTGGGCGTTGGGACCCACCCGAATGGCAGTCAACCTGCTGCTGGTGAGTTTGATCAGCGCCATCCTGGCCTGGTTCTCCTGGCACCTGATCGAGACTCCGTCGCTAAGGCTCAAGGATCGGCTGATCAATTCCGGACGAAGAACTCGATCAACCAGCCAAGATAAGGAAACCTCCACTGTCGAGCAGGCTCCCGCAAGCATCTGATCAGGCAGCGGCGATGAACTCCAGCGCCAAGCGATAGCCATCCACGCCGGCGCCGACGAATTCAGCCGCCGCGTGCGGGGTGATCACCGAAGTGTGCCGGAACTCCTCAGGTCGCTGCTTGGGATCGCTGAGGTGCACCTCCACCAGCGGAGCGGTGAGCTGGGCACAAGCGTCATACAGGGCATAGGAGTAGTGCGACCAGGCTCCGCCATTGAGGATCACCGGCGTCGCGTCATCTGCTGCCTGATTGAGCGCATTGAGAAGCACGCCCTCATGGTTGGTCTGGAGCACCTCGACGTCGAGCCCCAGGGCGCGGCCCCAGTCCTGGCACTTGGTGATCAGTTCATCGTGTGTGGTGTGGCCATAGATCTCGGGTTGTCGGCGACCGAGACGGCCCAGATTGGGTCCGTTGAGGACCAACACTCGGCGCAAGTCAGCCTCCACTTCGCGGTGCGGCAGTGGTCAGATGTTCATAGGCGGCCCGCATGGCGTCCTCAGCTGGATCAGTGAGCACCACCGGCTTGGCCAGTTCGTCAAGGATCACGAAGCGCACACTGTTGCCGCGAGCCTTCTTGTCGACCCGCATGGTTGCCAACAAGGGCTCGAAGGGCACCCGATCGAAACTCGTGGGCAACCCCACCAGACCGAGCAATCGCCGGTGCATGGCTGCGGTGTCGTCGTCGAGGTGACCGGCCTGCCGGGCCAGTTCGGCGACATAGACCATGCCCATGGCAACAGCCTCTCCATGGCGCACCTGATAGCCGGTATTGGTTTCGATGGCATGGGCCATGGTGTGCCCATAGTTCAGGGCTTCACGCCCCGGATGGCCGCCGCTACCGCCGGTTTCCTTGAGATCATCGACCACCACGTCGATCTTGACCCGGATGGCACGTTCGACGAGTTCACGCAGCACCCGGGAGCGCGGGTCCAGAGCCTCCACCGGGTGGTTGGCCACCAGGTCGAGGATGATCGGATCGGCGATGAAACCGCACTTGATCACCTCACCGAGGCCGGCCACCAACTCCAACCGGGGCAATGTCTGCAACAGATCGAGATCGACGACCACGCCAGCTGGCTCGTGGAAGGCGCCGACCAGGTTCTTGCCGGTTTCGGTGTTCATGCCGGTCTTGCCACCAACGGCAGCATCGACCATGGCCAGCAGGCTGGTTGGCACGTGTACGACGCGCACCCCACGCAACCAGGTGGCCGCGATGAAGCCGCCCATGTCGGTGGTGGCTCCGCCACCCACCGTGACCACCGCATCAGATCTGGTGAAACCCGCTTCGCCCAAAGTGTTCCAGGCCCGAACCGCTACCGAGGCCTCCTTGGCGGCCTCCCCATCTGGCAATTCGATCAGCGTCACCTCGCTGTCATTGAGGAGGTCCCGGATCTGTTCGGCAACATGGACCAGCTCACTGGTGTGACAGATCGCCACTCGCTGGGTCTCCCCCAGCATCCGGGGCACCTGATCGAGAATATGGTGGCCCACCACCACGTCATAGGGGGATTGAGCCAGCACCGGAAGCCGGGTCAGATCACTCATGGTCTCCACCCTTCACCATCTGCAGCGCAAGCTCAACCACCTGATCGGGATCCAGCCCGGAGGTGTCCAGCACCATCGTGGCCACGGACTCATAGATTGGGGTGCGTTCCTCGATCAGTTGCCTGACCCGACCACGCACATTGCCCAACAGCATCGGCCGGGAGACCCCCAGGCCAACCCGCGCGGCGGCATCACTGATCCCGACCTTGAGAAAGAGAACCCGGTGCCCCTTGAGGAGCTGTTGAGTGGCTGGATCCAGCACCGCTCCACCACCCAGGGCGAGCACGCCATCATGGTCGGCCAGGGCCCGCGACACGGCGGCTGACTCCAGTTCCCGAAAGGCCGCCTCACCAGAATCCACGAAGATGTCCGACACCGACCGGCCGGCGGTTTCCTCAACGTCATGATCGGTGTCCCGAAATCCGACGCCCAGGCGTTGGGCCAATTTTCGGCCAACAGTCGTCTTGCCAGCGCCCATCGTGCCGATGAGCACCAGTATCGGTTGGCTCACCGAAACCTCAGCGTGCCCAGGTAGTTATTCAGGTTGCGCCGGGTTTCCCGGACGGAGTCACCACCGAACTTCTCCACCATGGCATCAGCAATCACCAGAGCCACCATCGCCTCGGCGACGATCCCGGCAGCTGGTACCGCGCAGACATCTGAACGTTGATGGTGGGCCACCGCCGCTTCGCCAGTAGCGACGTCCACGGTACGCAGTGCCCGCGGGACGGTGGCGATGGGCTTCATGGCGGCTCGCACCCGGAGTACTTCTCCATTGGACATACCGCCCTCAGTGCCTCCGGCCCGATCGGACGTACGACGCAACTCACCGTCGCGGGTCTCAATTTCATCGTGCGCCAACGAACCGGGAGTAGCGGCCAACTCAAAGCCATCCCCAACCTCTACGCCCTTGATTGCCTGGATGCCCATCAGAGCACCGGCCAGGCGAGCATCCAGGCGCCGATCCCAGTGGACATGGGATCCCAGACCGGGCGGAAGTCCCTCAACAACGACCTCAACCACGCCACCCAGGGTGTCGCCGTCCTTGTGCGCCTGATCGATCCGGGCCACCATCGCCGTCGAGGTCTCCGGGTCCAGACAGCGCACCGGATCCTGATCCAGTCGCTCGGTGTCACCGAAAGTGGGCACCAGTCCCGCTGGGATCCGGACCCCGCCAAGCTCGATTACGTGCGAGGAGATCCGGATCTCCCCCACCTGTTCCAGAAATGCGCGGGCCACTGCCCCCAGAGCCACCCGGGCTGCGGTCTCCCTGGCCGAAGCCCGCTCCAGGATGGGACGAGCCTCATCGAAGGCATACTTCTGCATCCCAACCAGATCCGCGTGACCAGGCCGTGGCCGGGTCAGGGACTCGTTGCGCCCCAGTCCAGCAAGTTCGGCATCCGGGACCGGATCAGCCGACATCACCTTTTCCCACTTGGGCCATTCGGTATTACCCACAATGATGGCCACCGGACCACCCAGCGTCTCACCGTGGCGGATACCTCCGGTGATCGACACCTCGTCCTGTTCAAACTTCATCCGGGCCCCGCGGCCGTAACCCAACCGGCGTCGGGCAAGGGCATCACGAATGTCGGATGAGTTGACCCGGACATGCGCGGGCAGGCCTTCCAGGATTGCAGTCAGGGAGGGGCCGTGTGATTCCCCTGCGGTTAGCCATCGAAGCATGGGCCAAGTCTCTCAGAAGACCAGTGTGGTCAGCACCCAGCGCCCACAGGTCAAGCCAACCAGGGCCCCCAACAGCATGAAGGGGCCAAAGGGGACTTGCTTGCGGCGTACCGCGAATCCGGTGAGGGCCAGCATCAGGATCGGTCCCAGCAGGAAGGTGGCATAAAAGGTGACGATCAGCTCTGCCCAGCCAACCACCCCGACCAGCAGCCCAATCAGCCCGGACAACCGGACGTCTCCGTAGCCCATACCCCTTGGATGGATGAGCCACAGCAGGAAGAAGACCCCGCCATAGATTGCCCAGGACATTGCGGTCCGTTTCAACGAAGTCCAATCCTGACTCACCAACGAGGGCAGCAGGATCAGCGGAACCAGGACTACGTAACCGGGTTTGATCAGATAACTGGGCAACAATCTGGTTCGAGCGTCAATCAATCCCAGGGCCAGGGCCAGGGGAAGGAACACCAACCAGGCAACCAGCGGCCACCCCAATCCGAGACGCCAACCGATCAGCACGCCAACCACGGTCGCCACAGCGCTGCAGCTCAACCCAAGTCCGGGAAGGCCAGCAATCCCTGCGTACAGCGGCTTGGTGAGGACCGTGGACTCCGCACCGATGTCCGAATCGCTGGTTTCTGCTGGCTCAGGGGTAGGTTCGGGGACACGTCGGATCAGTCCGGGTACACCGAATCCGCTGAACGCCCCGACTGCCCCACCGAGCACCATGCTCCACACGGTGCCCTCCATCAGGATCGTGCCAGCCGCACCAGTCATCAGGGCAATCACTGCCTTGACGCGAGCGCCTGGCGCCCGGCTCCACGAAGTACTTCGACTCCCACCTCAGCGCCAGTCATCAGCCGCACCTGGCCCACCGCCTGATGGGCGAGCAGATCCAGGCCATCGATCAGGAGGCTGCCACGCTTGGTGGCCTCCTGGGCCAGCGGCGTGGGCCAGGGGTCATACACGACCTCGAAGATCGCGGCGACCTCACCAAGTCTCAGGGTGGCCTGCGCTGCTGCCGGAATGGTGGAAACCAGGAGGTCAGCAGACAGTTCCTGTTCCAGGCCGATCAGATTGACTTCAGGGGCGGCAGGATGAGCACTGACCTGGGCCACAGTCTCAGCAGCCGTTGCCGGGTTCCGGGCCGCGATTCGGATCTGCCGGGCCCCGAGTTCAACCACCGCCAGCCCAACCGACGCTGCCGTCGCTCCGGCCCCGATGATGGTCACCACATTGGGGTGCACTGAGCGCTCTTCAAGGGCTGCCTTTGCACCTGGAATGTCGGTATTGAACCCCCTGCGTTGATCACCCTCCAGAATCACGGTGTTGGCGGCGCCGGATCGACTTACCCAGAGGTCCTGTTCGGTGAGAAGTGGCAACACGGTTCGCTTCAGTGGCATGGTCAGCGACAGGCCACGCCACTGTTCTCCCAGCCCCTCAACGAAACCGGTCAGGCTTGCCGAATCGACCTCGATGGCCTCATATGTCCAGTCCAGCCCCAGGGACCGGTATGCCGCCCGGTGAAGTGCTGGCGACAGGGAATGAGCGATCGGCGAACCGAGGACTGCACACCGCATCCTCTCGACACCTAGCACTGGTCGCTCTTGCGGCAGTACTCCTTGGTGCGCGCCACATTCTTCAGATGCTCGCTGTAATCGGCAGTGAACAAGACCTGGTTGGATTCGTAATCAACCACGAAGTAGAGCCAATCACCCGAAGCCGGATTCAGGGCGGCTTCGATGGTTTCCCGGCCAGGAGATCCGATCGGTCCAGGGGGTAGCCCGGTGTGCTTGTAGGTGTTGTAGAGGCTGTCGGACTGCCGTTCGGCAGCCGTGGTCCAAACATCTCCCTTGCGTCCGGTCAGATAGGAAACCGTGGAATCCAACTGAAGCGGCATCCCGGCATCGAGCCGGTTGTAGACGACCCTGGTCACCTTTGGGTAGTCCTCACTGCGATTGGCCTCCAACTGGGCGATGCTGGCCACGGTGAGGACCTCATCGACCGTCAGCCCCTTGGACCGGGCCCGGTTGGCGACGTCAAGGGAGTCCAGGGTGGAAACCGTCTTGGCGATCATTTGCGAAAGGAGTTTGGTGGCGGTCATTCCCGGGGTGACATCGTAGGTCGCTGGGAACAACCAGCCCTCAGGATTGCCATTTGCCTCCGGAGGCAGCCCAAGAACAGTCGGGTTCTCCAGCGCAGCATCGAGGTCCCTGGCATCGATGTCGCTCTCCTCCACGATCGTGGCCAGGATGTCCCTGACCCGCATGCCCTCCTTGACCAGGACCCGACTCTTGATCAGATTCTGATGATCAACCAGCACTTCGAGGGCAGCCGCCGCCTTCATTTCACGCTTGAGCTGATAGAAACCAACCTGAATCCCGGTCGCCTTCTCATTCCCCCTGGCCGCCTTGACGAAAGCATCGGTGCTCTTCACCACTCCTGCTTCAACCAGGTTGTTGCCAATTGCCGTGAGTGAATCACCCTGGTGGACCTCGAAAGACACCTGACCGGTCCCCGGACCGGAGTAGTCGGGAGCGAAGCCCAGCACCCCACCAACCCGATCCCAGGCATAGAAGCCCGCGACCGCCAGGATGATCAGGCCCAGGAATCCCGCCATCAGGATCGGAACACACCCAGCCCGTCGCTTTGCTCTGGTCCTACGGCGACCACCCGCAGCCCGGGCTCCCGGCACCGGGTCGGAAAGGATGCGCCGCTCGTCCTGGTTGCCCTCGCTCATCATTCCCCATCCCCACTGGTTGCCAACACCAATTCGCCTGCCCGTTCGCCGGTGGCTCGCTCCCGGTTCAGGGCACCATCAAGAATGACCACGGCTGCTGCCTGGTCCACAACGGCTCTGCGGCGGGCCCCCTTACGACCCATTCCACGCAACTGCGTTTCCGCAGTCACAGTGGTCATCCGCTCATCACAGAGTCGAACCGGAATCCCCAGGCAGTCAGCCAGTTCAGTTGCGAATCCGCGCACCCGCATCGCAGCAGGTCCCTCACCACCAGATAGGGACCTGGGTAGTCCCACGTAGGCCACCACGGCTCCCAGTTCTGCAGCCAGTTCCACCAACCGATCCAGATCTCCCTTTCCGCGCGCAACGGTCTCCACCGGAGTGGCCAGAATGCCTTCTGGATCACTGGCAGCGACCCCAATCCGCGCGTCCCCGGGATCTATGCCCAGTCTCACCCCAACAGGCGTTGACATCAGAGATCAGTTTCTGGTGATGGATGATCGAATCGCAGCGAGGGCCTCCGTCGCCCGGGCCACATCACTTCCGCCCCCCTGGGCCACATCGGTCTTGCCGCCGCCCTTGCCGCCCAGAGTCGTGGAGGCAACCCGCACCAAATCATTGGCAGACAGACCTGAATCCTGGGCCGAAGCATTGAGGGCCACGACCACGGAAGCCCGGCCTCCCCCATCACCGATCACGGCCGCCACCGCGGGTCTTTCGCTCGGTAGTTTGCCGCGCAGGTCCAGCGCGAGACTGCGAACGTCACCACCGGCAGCACCTGAGGCGAGATATCCAATGAAGGAGATCCCATCAAGATCCTCTGTCTGCTCAAGGATCCGAGAGGTGTTGGCGAGCAGTTGCTCAAGGCGAATTCGCTCCAGTTCCTTCTCAGTGGTGCGCAGTCGCTCCACCATTTCCTGGACCCGGCCATGCAGTTGGTCGGGTTGCACCTTGAGCATCGTGGTGAGTTCGGCGACCAGGTCACGCTCCCGGGCCAGGTAGCCAAATCCCTCCAGACCAACCAGGGCCTCAACCCTCCGATTGCCCGAGCCAACCGAGGACTCCGAGGTGAGCACCACGGTGCCGATTTGTGAGGACCGCTGCACATGCGTGCCACCACACAACTCCCGGGACCAGGGACCGCCGATCTGGATCACTCGCACAGCCGAGTTGTCATAGGTTTCCCCGAACAACGCCAGGGCACCCCAATCCTTGGCCTCCGGGAGGGTCATGTAGTTGGCAGTGACCTCCAGGTCCTCACGCAGGGCGGCATTGGCAGCCGCCTCAACCGCACTGATCTGGTCCTTGCTCAGCGCCTTGGTCCAGCCATAGTCCAGGCGCAGGTACCCGGGCCGGTTGTAGGAGCCTGACTGCAGGGCAGTGGGGCCGAGTACCTCACGCAGGGCGGCATGCACCACGTGGGTACCAGAATGCGCCTGGCAGGCCCCCAGTCGCCACTCCGGATCAACACTGGCCCGGGACTTGACACCAGTGCGCACCTCGCCCTCAAGGACCCGCACCTGATGCACCACCAGCCCGCGGATCGGACGCTGTACATCGAGTACCTCCAGTCGGGCCGAGTCGGTCTCAATGATCCCGGCGTCAGCAATCTGACCACCGGATTCGGCATAGAAGGGGGTCCGATCCAGCACCAATTCACCGACCTCACCAGCCTGCAGGGCCGGGACCGAATTCCCCTGGGCAAACAGGACCAGAACGCTGGATTCAGTGTCCAGGGTCGAATAGGCCAACCATTCAGTCGGGCCGGTTGCGTCCAACAGCTCCCGGTAGATCCCGGTGTCAGTGTGACCGCCCTTCTTGGCGCGGGCATCAGCCTTTGCCCTCTCCCGTTGTTCCGACATCAGGCGACGGAAGCCCTCCTCATCCACCTGAAGGCCCTGCTCAGCAGCCATCTCCAGGGTGAGGTCAATCGGAAAACCATAGGTATCGTGCAATGCGAAGGCCTGAGCCCCGGGAAGCACACTCTGCTTGGCCTGCTTCACCTCGGTCGCGGCCAGGTCGAAAATCTGGGTACCGGCCTGCAGGGTCTTACGGAAGGCATCCTCCTCCGCGAAGGCGACATTCTTGATTCGGTCGAAATCGGTGGCCAACTCGGGGTAGCCAAGTTGCATCCGGTCAACAGACACCGGTAGGAGTTCTCGAAGGGCGGGATCCTCATATCCCAGCAATCTCATTGACCGCACGGCTCGGCGAAGCAGGCGTCGGAGGACGTACCCACGACCCTCGTTGCCGGGGGTGACACCATCTCCCATCAGCATCAATCCGCTGCGCACGTGGTCGGCGATCACCCGGAACCGGACGTCAGCAGCCGGATCTGCGCCATAGCGGCGCCCGGTCAGTTCCTCTGCTCGCTGGATGACCGGGAAGACCTCATCGATCTCGTACAGGTTGTCCTTGCCCTGCATCAGGTAGGCAACCCGCTCCAGGCCCATCCCAGTGTCAATGTTCTGCTGGGGCAACGGTCCGGATACATCAAAATCATCCTTGCGCCGGACCTCGCTGAGCGACTCCTGCATGAAGACCAGGTTCCAGATCTCCAGGAATCGATCCTCATCGACCACCGGACCGCCGTCTGGCCCATACTCCGGACCCCGATCAAAATAAATCTCACTGCAGGGGCCACCCGGGCCGGGCACGCCCATGTGCCAGTAGTTGTCCAGAAGGCCGCGTTCCTGGATGCGCTCGCGTGGCAACCCGGCCACTTCCTGCCAGAATCCAATCGTCTCCTGATCACCCTCCAGCACGGTGACCCAGATCCGATCCCCATCAAAGCCATAGCCTCCGGACTGCTGATCGCCGGTGATCAATGACCAGGCATGCTCGATGGCTCCCTTTTTGAAGTAGTCCCCAAAGGAGAAGTTCCCGCACATCTGGAAGAAGGTGCCATGTCTCGTGGTCTTGCCAACTTCCTCGATGTCCAGGGTGCGCACACACTTCTGGACGCTGACCGCACGCTGGAAGGGAGACGTCTCCTGTCCCAGGAAATAAGGCTTGAAGGGCACCATTCCGGCGTTCACAAAGAGCAGGGTCGGATCATCCAGGATCAGTGACGCCGAGGGCACTGAGGTGTGGTCTGCCCGGACAAAATGTTCAACGAAACGGCGGCGGATCTCCGCGGTGTCCATCAGTGGTGTTCCTCAATCTGGAGTGGAAGTTGACGGACCGACTCTAGAACAGGAGTGCTCTCCGTGCGCAGTTCGAGCCGCTCGCGCAGTTCACTCTCCTTCGCTGCCGCCCCTTGACGGACCTCCTCGGCAAACAACCCCGCCCCCAGGCGTAGTCCTGCTATCCGGTCGGCCATGCCTTCTGGGGTGAATACCTCGGCAACGCGTCTGGCCCTGAGCATGCCCCAGGCGCCCACTCCGGCTCCGGCCACAAACCAAACGGTGCGCCTCATGCGGTTCTGCTCTCTGCCAGGTTCTCGCGCCGGAGTTGCCGGTAGGCATCCTTCATGTCCTGGCGGCGTTGCTTTCGGGCCCGGCGGACCTCACGCTTCATCTCAAATCGGATCCGGTTGCGAGTCTCGGGTGCCAGGGCACGTCGTAGGCCGTGAAAAAACGCAGCGGATTTCACGATCGGCTCGCCCAGGGTGGCGCTCAGCACGATCCGATCCGGAACCTCCACCTCGGGGGTCCCCTCACCAATCCTGGTGATCAGCACTGCTTCATCAATCTGCTCGGTTACAGATTCGGCTTGTTCGAGCCGATGCGCCAGGCCGGTCAGTTCACCACGCAGCATCTCAATCTGGCGGGTTTGGGCAACCAGCAATTCACGCATCCGACGCCTGGTCAACCACCAGGTGACCGTGGCAAGCAGCACCGCTACCAATGCGATCGTGATCAGTACGTAATTGAGCAAAGTCATGACCCCAGCACCCTACCTGCCCCTGATCAGTCGACGGATGCGCTCCCAGCGCTGCTTTACCTCTGCTTCGGCACCGAAGCTTGTCGGTTGGAAGTACCTGGCGTTCAGCACCTCGTCGGGTGCGTATTGCTGAGCTGCAATCCCGAAGGGCTCGTCGTGGCTGTACTTGTACTCCTCGCCATGGCCCAGCTGACTGGCCCCGGAATAATGCGCATCGCGCAGGTGGGCGGGTACTGGACCGATTCTGCCCTGGCGGATGTCCGCGCTGGCAGCATCAATGGCCTTGATCACTGCATTTGACTTGGGGGCCAGGGCAAGGGCAATCGTGGCCTGGGCGAGGTTCAGCCTGGCTTCTGGCAGACCGATCAACTGAACCGCCTGAGCCGCAGCCACAGCGGTTTGCAGGGCTTCTGGTGCAGCCAGACCGATGTCCTCACTGGCCAGAATCACCAACCGTCGGGCAATGAAGCGGGGGTCCTCGCCCGCTTCGATCATTCGAGCCAGGTAATGAATGGCTGCATCTGCATCAGACCCACGGATTGACTTGATGAAGGCACTGATCACGTCATAGTGCTGGTCCCCGGCCCGGTCGTAGCGCACTGCGGCTCGGTCCACAGCCTGGGCCAACATCTCAGCATCAACCGACCCGGCGCCCAGCGAATGCGCAGCTCCGGATGCGGCCTCCAGGTAGGTCAGCGCCCGGCGAGCATCCCCTCCGGCCAGTCGGAGCAACTGGGTAAGGGCCTCATCCTCCAGGGCAAACTTCCCACCCAGCCCACGTTCATCAGCCAATGCCTGCTCAACCACCAACCGGATATCCTCCTCGGTCAGCGGCTCCAGGGTCAGCAACAGAGAGCGACTGAGCAGGGGCGAGATGACCGAGAAGAACGGGTTCTCGGTGGTGGCCGCAACCAGCGTCACCCAGCGATTCTCCACACCGGGGAGCAAGGCATCCTGTTGGGCCTTGGTGAATCGGTGCACCTCGTCGACGAAAAGCACCGTTTCCTGGCCAGTGGCAGCCAACAGCCTGCGGGCTGAATCGATCGCCGAGCGCACCTCTGTTACCCCAGCAGCAACCGCAGAGATCTCCACGAAGACCCGGTCGGTCTGGCTGGAGACGATTGCCGCGATGGTGGTTTTGCCGGTGCCGGGTGGACCCCACAACAAAAGGGACATCGGTTGGTCACCCTCGATCAACCGCCGCAATGGGGAGCCGGGTTGCAATAGGTGCTGCTGCCCGACCAACTCATCCAGGTTGCGCGGTCGCATCCGTACGGCGAGCGGCGCCGAGGCGTGTTCATTTCCCACCAGACTGCCACCACCTGAACGACCAGAAACAGCTCCGGGCAGATCAAAGAGACCATCGGTCATCTGATCGCCCTCCGATCCACCTGGCCATCCCGTCGACTACCGGGCTGGACTACTGGTCTGCAGATTTCTGGGTTGGCTCCGGCTTGGCGTCCACCCCTGCCTCACGACGTTGCTCCGGCGTGATCGGGGCTGGCGCTGCGGTCAATGGGTCATAGCCACCGCCACTCTTGGGGAAAGCGATCACCTCGCGGATGGAGTCGGCCCGACTGAGCAGCGCGCAGATCCGGTCCCAGCCGAGGGCCAGACCGCCATGCGGTGGTGGCCCATAGGCAAAAGCCTCCAGCAGGAACCCGAATTTTTCCTCGGCCTCCTGCTCATCAATGCCCATCACCTTGAATACCCGCTTCTGCACGTCCTGGTTGTGGATTCTGATCGAGCCACCTCCCAGTTCGTTGCCATTGCAGACGATGTCGTAGGCCCAGGCCAGCGCATTGCCCGGATCAGTCTCGATCTGGTCCACATCCTGCGGTGAGGTGAAAGCGTGATGAACTGCGGTCCAGGCTCCACTGCCCACAGCAACGTCTCCTGCTGCCGTGGCATCATCAGCCGGCTCAAACAGGGGTGCATCAACCACCCAGACGAATGCCCAGGCATCCTCATCGATCAAATCGCAACGACGACCAATCTCCAACCTGGCTGCGCCCAACAGAGCGCGACTGGATTTCACCGGTCCAGCCGCAAAGAAAATGCAGTCACCGGGGTTCGCCCCAACGTGATCTGCCAGTCCCGCGATTTCGCTGTCGGTTAGGTTCTTGGCCACCGGGCCGGTCAGAGAGCCATCCTCCTGGACCAGCACATAGGCAAGGCCCTTGGCTCCACGCTGCTTGGCCCACTCCTGCCAGGCATCCAACTGGCGCCTGGGCTGGCTGGCTCCACCGGGCATCACCACTGCCCCAACATATGGGGCCTGGAAGACCCTGAAAGTGGTCTCGGAGAAGAATTCGGTGCACTCAACCAGTTCCTGCCCCATTCGCAGATCGGGCTTGTCACTGCCGAACCGCCGCATCGCCTCGGCATAGCTCATCCTCGGGATCGGGGTGCTCAGTTCATGACCGATCAGGCGCCACAGGGCCACCAGGATTTCCTCGGTCAGCGCGATCACGTCGTCCTGATCAACAAAGCTCATTTCCAGGTCGAGTTGGGTGAACTCCGGCTGTCGATCGGCACGGAAATCCTCATCCCGATAGCAACGCGCGATCTGGTAGTAGCGCTCCATGCCGGCCACCATCAGCAATTGCTTGAACAACTGCGGGCTCTGCGGCAGGGCATACCAACTCCCCGGGCGCAATCGGGCTGGCACCAGGAAATCGCGGGCACCTTCTGGGGTGGACCTGGTCAGGGTCGGGGTCTCAATCTCCACGAATCCGTGCTGGTCGAGCACCTGGCGGGCTGCCTTGCTGACCTCGCTGCGCAACCTGATTGCCGCTGCCGGTTCGGTACGTCGCAGGTCAAGGTAACGGTGCCGAAGTCGCGCCTCCTCTCCCACCTCCAGGTGATCATCGATGGGGAAAGGCAGGACCGCCGCCTCACTGAGGATCTCAATGGTGTCGGCGATCACCTCGATCTCCCCGGAACCGATATTGGGGTTGGCATTGCCCTCCGGGCGTCGCTCCACCCGGCCCTCCACCTTGATGCAGTATTCATTGCGCAACCGTTCGGCCTGGTCCTCGCGGATCACCACCTGACAGACCCCGGATGCCTCACGCAGGTCGATGAAGGCAACCCCACCGTGGTCCCGCCTTCTGGCCACCCAGCCAGCCAGGGTCACGGTCTGCCCGATGTGGTCCGGACGCAGGCTGCCGGCGTCATGAGTGCGTATCACGCGAGTTTCTCCTTGAGTACGGTTTCGATTTCGGTGAGCGGGATGGTTTCCTGAGCCCCGCTGTGCATTGACTTGAGTTGGCAGACCCCGGCCTCGATCTCGCTGCCACCGAGGATGAGTACCCACGGAGCACCAGAGCGGTCGGCCGCCTTCATGGCACCCTTCAGGCCTCGTCCCCCGAATGCCAGATCGGTGCGAATCCCGGCCCGCCGCAGCCTGGTCGCAAGCAGCGCGGCATTGTTGCCGACCTCACCCAAAGGCACCACGAAGCAGTCCAATCGGGAAGCGGGTGCCAGGTTGAGCCCCTCAGCGCGAGCGGCCAGCAGGGTTCGATCCAGGCCCAGACCGAAACCGATCCCGGACAGGTCCTGACCACCAAGATCGCTCATCAAACCGTCGTAGCGACCACCGCCCCCAATCCCGGACTGGGCCCCCAGCCCGGGATGCACGAACTCGAAGGTGGTTCGGGTGTAGTAATCCAGACCCCGAACCAGTCGCGGCGCCAGGGTGTAGGTGACCCCGTACTCATCCAGCAGCCCACGGACCGTGGCGAAGTGCTCGGCGCAGTCTGCACACAGATGGTCGGCCATCAATGGCGCCGTCACCAACTGGGCCTGGACTGACTCGCGCTTGTCATCAAGCACGCGCAGTGGGTTGATCCGGGCTCGCTCAGTCGTGGCCTCATCAAGGTCAAGCCCGCTGAGGAAGGTGATCAACAATTCCCGATAGGCAGGTCGGCACTGGTGGCACCCCAGGGAGGTGAGGTCGATCCGGTGCCCGGCCAGTCCCAGGGACCGGTAGCCATCCTCGGCGATGGTGATCACCTCGGCGTCCACGGCCGGATCATCAGAACCAATCGCCTCGATCCCGAACTGGTGGAATTGGCGGTAGCGACCCGCCTGGGGACGCTCGGCCCGGAAGCACTGTCCGGCGTACCAGAGCTTCACCGGCAACTGGCCACGATCCAGCCCATGCTCAATCACGCTGCGCATCACCCCCGCGGTCCCCTCCGGGCGCAGGGTCAGGGAGCGGCCACCGCGATCAGTGAAGGTGTACATCTCCTTGGAAACCACATCTGTGGACTCCCCGACGCCCCGAACGAACAAAGCGGTGTCCTCGAAGACGGGGAGTTCGATATAGCCATAGCCGGCCAGGATCGCCGGACGGGAAAGCCCCTCCCGGATCGCCAACCAATCAGCAGATTCGGGCGGCAGATACTCGGGCACTCCCTTCGGAGCGCTCAGCTTGGTATTCATCTCACAAACCTCGGGTTACAGGTGCAGTGGGTTCGCCCTGGTCGTCGATCAGATCCAGCAGGAATGGGTTCGTCGCCCGCTCCCGGCCAATGCTGGTCTGTTCTCCATGACCCGGGAGTACGACGATGTCATCGGGCAGGGTCAGCACCTTCTCCCGCAGACTCCGCAGCATCTTTACATGATCACCGCCGGGCAGGTCAGTACGCCCGATCGAACCCTGGAAGAGCAGATCACCGGAGAACATGATCTGGGAAATGTCCTGTTCGGCAAAGGGCGTCCGGAAGGTCACCGATCCCTCCGTATGGCCCGGCGTGTGGTCCACCACGAACTGCAGACCGGCCAACTCAATGGCTTGTCGATCACTCAGCTCCGCCACCCGATCAGGTTCGGCGAAGGAGTAGTTGCCACCAAGCAGCATTTGTTCGGTTTCCCTGCTCATTCCGCTGAGCGGATTGGCCAGCAGATGTCGATCATTCGGGTGGATCCAGGCGGTGGCGTCATAGGTGCCCGCTACCGGCGCCACGCTCCACATATGATCGATATGCCCATGGGTGACCAGCACTGCTACTGGCTTCAGGCTGTTTTCTCTCACGACCTGGTCGACACCCTTCGTGGAGTCCTTTCCCGGGTCGATGATGACGCACTCCGCGCCTGGTTCAGTCGCCACCACATAACAATTCGTGCCCCAGGGACCCGCTGGGAAACCGGCAATCAGCACGCGCTGTACTCCTGACAGAGGAAAGTGGACTCCCCTAGCCTACTTGCCACCGGGTTCCGTCATTTCGGCAGCGACACCTGTGAACCCGCCGGGTTGTCAACACCTTGCCCGCGGGATGCGTACGATGTGTTCTGCAAGTCGCCTCCCGGCGTCGAATGGTTATCAGGAGCACCACGTGACCTCTTCAAGTGACAACCCCTCAGCAAGCAGCGCAGAATCCGAATGGGGGCGCGTTGCTGACGACGGCACGGTCTATGTGAAAGAGGCAACCGGGGAACGGGCAGTTGGCTCCTACCCAGAGGGCACCGCTGATGAGGCGCTGGCCTTTTTCACCAGGAGGTTCGAGAATCTGGCCTTCGAGGTGCAGTTGTTGGAGAGCCGGATCCGATCAGGTGCCCTGTCCCCCGACCAGGCCCGTGAGTCAGTGAACCGGTTGACCACCGAGGTCCGGGAATCCCGATCCGTTGGAGACCTGCACGGCTTGACTGCACGTCTGGACGCGCTCGGCCCGCTGATCGGGCTGCAACGTCAGCAGCGCCGCGATGAGCGGGCGCGCAAGGTGGAGGAAAGCCGGGTGCGCAAACAGCAGATCGTGGCTGAGGCCGAGCAACTCGCCCAGAGCCGTGATTGGCGCAATGGGGTCAATCGACTTCGGGACCTGCTTGATGAGTGGAAGGCACTGCCCCGGATCGAGCGGGCCAGCGATGACGAACTCTGGCATCGCTTCTCCTCAGCCAGAACGACCTACACCAAGGCCCGCAAAGCGCATTTCACGGAACTGAACGAGCAGCGGCAATCCGCAGCGGTGGTCAAGGAGCGATTGGCCAAGGAGGCCGAATCCCTGGCCACTTCCACGGATTGGGGCCCGACTGCAGCCCGGTTCCGTGCGCTGATGCAGGAGTGGAAGTCCGCTGGTGGCGCCACCCGTGACCAGGAAGCCGAACTCTGGGCCCGCTTCCGTGGAGCTCAGGACACCTTCTTCGGTGCCCGCGATGCCGCAAACGCTGAGCTGGACAAGGAATTCCAGGGCAATGCCGAGCAGAAACTCAAGCTCCTCGAAGAAGCAGAGGCGATCCTGCCGATCACTGACCTGGACGCCGCCAAGAAGGCCTTCCGCGGGATTGCTGATCGTTGGGAGGCAATCGGCAAGGTGCCGCGTGACCAGATCAAAACCCTTGAGGGCCGGATGCGCCGGATCGAGCAGGAGATCCGATCCGTCGAGGCTGAGAATTGGAAGCGGACCGACCCGGAGAAGTCAGCTCGTGCAGACAACATGATCGGCCAACTCGAGGCTGCCATCGCCCAGATCCGTACCGACCTGGATCAAGCGCGTGACCAGGGGAATGATCAGCGGGTCAAGAAGTTGGAGGCTGACCTGGCCAACCGGGAGGCATTCCTGGAGATGGCCCGAAAGGCCGCCTCGGACTTCACCGGCTAGTTGTACTCAGCACGACACCGAAACCAGTTGCCGAATCAGTCTTTCAGTTGGTGACCCGGTAGGCATCGAAGACCGAATCAACCTGCCGCACTGACTTCAGCACCGCACCCAAATGCTTTGGATCGCCCATCTCAAAGACGAACTTGCTGCGCGCGATCCGGTCGTTCCCGGTGCTCATCGAGGCCGAGAGGATGTTCACATGCTGATCGGCCAGGGCCAGGGTGATGTCAGAAAGCAACCGGGACCGGTCCAGGGCCTCCACCATGATTTGGACCAGGAAGGTGGCCTGAGTGGTTGGCGCCCACTCGACATCAATCAACCGCTCCGGCTTTGACTCCAGATCCTTGGCATTGGTGCAGTCACGGCGATGGATGGAAACCCCATCACCCCGGGTGATGAACCCCAGGATCTCATCGCCAGGCACCGGCGTACAGCACTTGGCGAGCTTGACCAGAAGATCAGCCTCACCCTTGACGATCACCCCGGGATTGGCCGAGGTTGCCTTGCCTGAACCACGCCTGGGACGGGTGATCGTAACCGCTTCGGCGAGGTCCTCTGCGGTCCCCAGCGCACCCCCAGAAACCTCAATCACCTTGCGGACGACCGTCTTGGCCCCAAGATTGCCCTCACCGACGGCGGCATAGAGTGCCGTGATGTCAGGTATCCGCAGGTCCTGGGCCACCTGGGTCAGGGCCTCATGGGTCATCACCCGCTTGATCGCCACGCCCTCTTTGCGCATCTGCTTGGCAATGGCATCGCGGCCCTGCTCGATTGCCTCCTCACGGCGCTCCTTGGTGAACCACTGCCGGATCTTGCTGCGCGTCCGGGGCGACTTGGCAAAGTTCAGCCAGTCTCTGCTGGGGCCGGCATTGGGCGACTTCGAGGTGAATACCTCAACCACGTCGCCATTCTCAAGAGCCGACTCCAGTGGCACCAGGCGCCCGTTAACCCTGGCCCCGATGGTGTGGTGTCCCACTTCTGTGTGCACCGAATAGGCGAAATCCACCGGGGTGGACCCCACTGGCAGTCCCTTCACATCACCGCGTGGGGTGAAGACGTACACCTGTGGGCTGCCCACCTCAAAGCGCAATGAGTCCAGGAATTCCTCGGAGTCGCTGACCTCCTCCTGCCAATCCATGAGCTGTCTGATCCACAACAACTCATAGTCCGGTTTGCTGGCGCTGGGTTCTTCGGGCTTGCGGGAATCCTCTTTGTACTTCCAGTGTGCGGCCACGCCGTACTCTGCGCGCCGATGCATGGCGAAGGTGCGGATCTGCATCTCAACCGGTTTGCCCGATGGCCCAATCACGGTGGTGTGCAGGGATTGGTACATGTTGAGCTTTGGCATCGCGACATAGTCCTTGAACCTGCCGGGTAGAGGGTTCCAGCGATTGTGCAGCACGCCCAGCGCTGCATAGCAGTCCTTATCGCTGTCCACCAGGATCCGGATGCCCACCAGGTCGTAGATGTCACTGAACTCACGCCCACCGTGGATCATCTTCTGGTAGATCGAGTAGTAGTGCTTGGGACGCCCGGTAATCGAGGCCTTCACCTTCGCCGAGCGCATGTCCTCCTCAACCTGTTCGATCACCTCGCTGAGAAAGTGCTCACGCATGGGAGCCCGCTCGGCAACCAGGCGCACGATCTCGTCGTACACCTTGGGATGAAGGGTTGCGAAGGCCAGATCCTCAAGCTCCCACTTGATGGTGTTCATGCCCATTCGGTGGGCCAGCGGCGCATAGATCTCCAGGGTTTCCCGGGACTTGCGCTCCTGGGACTCCCGCCGGACATAGCGCAGGGTGCGCATGTTGTGCAGACGGTCAGCCAGCTTGATGACCAGGACCCGAACGTCCCGGGACATGGCCACCACCATCTTGCGGATGGTTTCGGCCTGAGCGGAATCGCCGTACTTGACCTTGTCGAGCTTGGTCACCCCATCGACCAGGAGCGCCACCTCATCGCCAAAGTCGCGCCTGAGCTCATCCAGCTTGTACGGCGTGTCCTCGACCGTGTCATGAAGCAACGCGGCGACCAGGGTGGGCTCGGTCATGCCGATGTCAGCCAGGATGGTGGCCACCGCCAATGGGTGCGTTATGTAGGGGTCACCACTCTTGCGTCGTTGTCCTCGGTGGAACTTCTCAGCGGTGTTGTAGGCCCGCTCCAGCAGAGCCAGATCTGCTCGGGGGTGGTTTGCCCGGACTACACGGAACAAGGGTTCCAGTTCTGGATTGGCCTGGCTCCTACCGGTGCCGATCCGGGCCAATCGGGCCCGCATCCCCCGACCGCTGCTGGTAACACCCCTCTCGACAGCGTGGGGTTCACTCGGGTCGTTGGCAGCATCAGGCGCGGGTTCCTGGCTGGTTACCTGCTCATCAGCCATGTCGCCTCCTGCCGGAATTGGTCAGCACCCACACGGATACTGGGTAATCACCCCAGTCTAGGAGGCTCTCAGGAAACTTTGTGCGCAACCCTCAGTGGGATGTCGCCGATTGCCGCGCGACCATTCAGGAAGGTGAGCTCCATCAACACTGAGAGTGCATGCACCACCCCGCCACAACGCTGCACCAACTCAATGGCCGCTCGCGCGGTACCCCCCGTGGCCAGCACATCGTCAATGATCAGGACTTGCTCCCCGGGTCTGATCGCATCAACATGCAGTTCGAGAGTCTCCTGGCCGTACTCCAGGTCGTAGTCAATCGCATGGGTGTCATGAGGCAACTTGCCCTGTTTGCGGCCCGGGATGAACCCCACTCCCAGGGCAAGCGCCACCGCAGCACCAAGAATGAAGCCCCGGGCCTCCAGCCCCATCACCTTGTCAACCACGACCTGGCCGTCTGCGTCACGCCCAGCACTGGCCAGGTCCGTCACACAGGCCTGTAGTCCGTCACGATCAGCCAGCAATGGGGTGATGTCCTTGAACACCACCCCTGGCTTTGGGAAGTCCGCGATGTCACGGATCTGGGCCAGGAATGGATCAACCTCAGCCATGGAAACAGCAAACCCCTACTTATTGCGCTTTGATCTTGGCTGTCGGGTGGGTTGATTGCGGTTGGCCGACTTGGACTCCTCAACCGGACGCTTGGGTTCTGGGACCTCCCGTCCAGCACCCTGTACGCCGCCACCCGGCCGAACCACTCGGGTGGGGGCCTGGTGCTCAACAGGTTCCGGATCATCATCAAGGGCTGGTTCCCTGGTTGGCATCCCCTCGGTGAATGCTGGGACATTTGCGTAACGATCAGCATCACGCTTGGCCCGGGCCTTGGCCCGACGATCTGCTTCGGTGACCGCCTTCTCCCGGGATTTCAGTTGCACCAGAACCGAAGGCGCAATGAAGATCGATGAATAGGCGCCGGTGGCCATTCCGATGAACAGGGCCAGCGCCAGATCCTTCAGTGATCCCGACCCCAGCGTGGTGACGCCGACATAGAGGATGGCAGCGACTGGCAGCAGGGCCACGATTGAGGTGTTGATCGAGCGCACCAGGGTTTGGTTTACCGCCAGATTGGCCAGCTCGGCATAGGATCGGCGACTTGCCCTCATGTCCTTGGTGTTCTCACGCACCTTGTCGAAGACAACCACGGTGTCATAGAGGGAGAAGCCCAGAATGGTCAGGAAGCCAGTAACCGTTGCCGGAGTGACCTCAAACCCGGATAGCGCATAGATCCCTACGGTGATCAGGATGTCATGGAAGAGCGCGACGATGGCACCCACAGACGCTTTCCATTCCCGGAAATAGGCCCAGATGAACAAGATCACGCCCACCACGAAGACAATCAGGCCCTGGATGGCCCGATCAGCCACCTGGCGGCCCCAACTCGCCCCGACATCATTCGTGGAGATCTTGGTCTTTGGGTCCACTCCGGTGGTCTTGCCGATAACCTCAGCCACCCTGACCGCGTCATCATTGCTCAGCGATTCGGTTCGGACCAGGATCGAGGAACTACCCGATGTGTTCACCACCGGACTCTCGGCGCCCTTGACCTCAGCTTCAGCGACCGCTGAGCGAATCTCATCCACGGTCTTCTGGTTGACCATGCTCGAGGGCACATCAACCTTGATCTCGGTTCCTCCCTGGAACTCAACTCCCAGGTTGAGGCCACGCAGGAAGAGACCGGCGAAGGCCATCAGGATGAAGATGCCGGAGATGGCATACCAACGCCAGGGGCGACTGACGAAGTCGATTGAGACATTGCCCTCGTAGAGGTCATTTCCAAGACGGCTGAACTTGCCCATCAGGCATTACCTCCAACTGCAACTGGCTTGGCATCAATGCCCAGGGATTCATCAGACAGACCGGAGTACTTGTGACCGGAGTTGAAGAACTCAAATCGAGCCAGGAGGCTGACCATCGGCTTGGTGAACCAGAAGAAGACGGCCACATCGATGACCGTGCTCAGGCCCAGTGTGAACGCAAAGCCCTTGACCACCCCGATGGCGAAGATGAACAACACCACCGCGGCCAGGAAGGAAACCGCATCCGCAGCCATACAGGTGTTTCGGGCCTTGATCCAACCCGACTCAACCGCTACCCGCATCGATTTGCCCATACGCATCTCATCACGTATTCGCTCGAAGTACACGATGAAGGAGTCGGCGGTGATACCCACCGCCACGATCAGACCGGCGATGCCGGGAAGGGTCAGGGTGAAGCCAGCGGTACGGGCCAGGATCAGCACCATTGCATAGGTGATCACGCCGGCCACGACCAGCGAGGTGATCACCACGATGCCCAACCCGCGGTAATAGAGCAGACAGTAGACCATCACCAGGATCAAACCGATCACACCGGCCCAGATGCCAGCGGTGAGCTGGTTGCCGGCCAGGGTGGCGCCAACCACCTCAACTGTGCTCTCGAACTGCAATGGGAGCGCGCCGAACTTCAGTGAGTTCGCCAACGATCGGGCTTCTGCCTCGCTGAAGTCCCCGGTGATCTGGGCGTTGCCGTCCAGGATTGGAGAAATGAAGGTGGCCGCAGAGATGACCTGCCCGTCCAGGACCTGGGCAAACAGGGCGTCGGAACCAGCCATCGCCTGGCTGTACTTGCCAAAGGTCTTGGCCGGCTTACCGGCCCGGATCTTCAGGGTCACCGCCCAACCGGTGCTTCCCTGCGGAGTGCCATAGGAAGCGGTCTTGACATCAGTGCCCTCGATGATCGCCACCGAAAGCAGATACTTCTGTCCCTTGTCATCGCAGGCGATCAATGGCTGGTTGGGATCATCCTCGACCTTCTCGGTGGTGCCTTTCCTGGGGCACTGGAAGGCCGCGAACTTGGTCAACCACTCCGTGCCGGGATCCTTGGTCCACTCCAGGGGCTTGGTGATATCGGCTCCCTTTTCGGTGAGCTGCGGGGTCACCTGTGCTGGGTCCACCTGGACCGGGCTGGGTGAGACCGGAGCCGATGAGGGAGTCGGGTCATCCTGCTTGACCCCATTCAGGGCAAAGGCAGGGGCTGGCCGCGGGTTGGGTGATGCAGTTGGCTCGGCAGTGGACGATTTCTTGTTCCCGGCGGCTGGCTTTTCGGTGACCACGGATCCGGGTTGGATCGAGGGACTCGGTGACGCGGATGGCTTCACATTGCCGGGCTGGGGTTGCCCGGCGACCAGGCGGAAGCGCAACTGTGCGGTGCGCTTTACTGAATCGACCAGGTTCTGGGCGTTCTTGCCAGGGATCTCCACCACGATATTGCGATTGCCCTGGGTGGACACCGAGGCCTCAGAAACACCGCTGCCGTTGGCCCGGGATTCCACGATGCTGGCCGCCTGACGAAGCTTGGCCGGGGTGATGTCCTTGCTGTCACCAACCGCTGTCAGCGTGATCCGGGTGCCACCCTCAAGGTCCAGACCCAGGCGGGGTTTCCAGGGATTGTTGTCACTGGGCAGGCCGACCGTACCTGCGACGTAGGCAAGGATGTAGAGGATCACGACGCCTAAGCCCAAGATGGCCAGGGTCCTCCCCGGCCGCTGCTTCCTAGCTGCCACTGCGCTTTATCTCCCTTGGTCCTCGGTGTTGGAGTCGATTTGCTGTTCTGGTGGGTTTGCCGACGATGCTGG
The DNA here is from genome assembly GCA_964600765.1 of uncultured Marmoricola sp. Lineage (GTDB taxonomy): Bacteria > Actinomycetota > Actinomycetes > Propionibacteriales > Nocardioidaceae > Marmoricola. The sequence continues at coordinate 4,462 of CAZRKI010000012.1, read as the reverse complement.
TTGTTCCTTCTCCAGGACTACCTGACGCATGGCCTCGATCACGGTTCCCGGCGCAATCTCGATCCGGATCCGGTTCCCTTCGATCCCGCGAATGGTGCCGAATACTCCCGCTGTCATGAGCACCCGGTCGCCAATTGCGAGTTCGGACTGGACCAACTGGGTCTCTCGTTGCCGTTTGCGGGTAGGCCTGATCACGATGGCCCAGAAGCCCACCAGGGCAATCAGGATCACCAGGTACTGCAAGGCGCTGTCCAATGCAGGCTCCGTGTTGAGAGGAAATGATCTGCGTCACCACAGGTGACATCGACGCGCCAGTGTAGCGGCCGACTCAATCTTCAATTATTGGCGGTTGCGCACCTGGCACTTCCGCATCGGTGAAGAGGCTACCGTCTCCTGCCAACGTTGCCGGGCTTTCTGCGGGAACTGTGAGATCAAGGTGTCGCCAGGCTGCTGGGGTGGCGATCCGCCCCTTGGGGGTTCGGGCCATGAATCCGTTACGGACCAGGAATGGTTCAGCCACTTCCTCGACCGTCTCGCGTTCCTCTCCAACAGCCACCGCGAGAGTGTTCAATCCAACTGGCCCCCCACCGAATCTCTGACACAGCGCGGTCAGGACCGCCCGGTCCAAACGGTCCAGGCCGATTGGATCCACCTCAAACAGTTGCAGGGCAGCATGGGCGATGTCCTGGGTCACCACGCCATTTGCCCGCACCTGGGCATAGTCGCGCACCCGTCGTAGCAATCGGTTGGCGATGCGCGGTGTGCCACGCGAACGACGGGCAATCTCCAGGGAGCCAGCGGTAGCCACTTCGACGTCCAGAAGGCGCGCAGAGCGGCGTACGATCTGGTCCAGGTCAACTGGCTCATAGAACTCAAGATGGGCCGTGAAACCGAACCGGTCACGAAGCGGGCTGGGCAATAACCCCGCCCGGGTGGTGGCACCAACCAGGGTGAACGGTGGCAACTCAAGTGGAATTGCGGTGGCTCCGGGCCCCTTTCCGATCACCACATCCACCCTGAAGTCCTCCATGGCGACGTAGAGCATCTCCTCCGCAGGACGCGACATCCGGTGGATCTCGTCGACGAAGAGCACATCACCCTCATTCAGGCCGGACAGGATTGCCGCCAGGTCCCCCGCGTGGGTGATTGCTGGACCGCTGGTGAGCCGCAGCGGGGACCCCATCTCAGCGGCGATGATCATGGCCAGGGTGGTTTTGCCCAGGCCAGGCGGACCGGAGAGCAACACGTGATCTGGCACCCGTCCGCGAGCCCGGGCGGCGTCGAGGAGCAGGGCGAGCTGTTCGCGAACCCGCTCCTGTCCGATCACCTCGTTCAGGGAACGTGGCCGCAACGCCTGTTCGACCACCACATCCTCATCGGTGGCCTGCCCTTCGACCAGTGCCCGATTGGCCAGGTAGGAAGCCTCGTGGGCGTCCAGTTCGGGGGTATCCATGCTCACGACCTGCTCAGGCTTTGCAGCGCTGCCCGGAGCAACGCGGCCACATCAGGGGTCGGCAGCTGTTCGGCCTGATCGGCCACCGCAGCGCAGGCTCGCTCGGCATCCTTTGCTGACCAGCCCAGCCCAACCAACCCCTCGGTGACCTGCGTTCGCCACTGGGCAGGGGCAGGGACTGATTCAGTGGATGCCTTGGCCAGCACCGGCCCGATCCGGTCCTTCAGTTCGAGAATGATTCGCTGGGCCCCCTTCTGACCAATTCCGGGGATGGCCGTCAATGCCTTCACGTCCTCGCTGCCGATCGCTGCACGCAGTACATCTGGGGGATGAACCGCCAACATGGCCTGGGCCAGCTTCGGACCCACCCCGCTGGCGGTCTGAAGGAGTTCGAAGGTCTGCTTCTCGTCCTCGTCAGCAAATCCGAACAATGACAGCGAGTCCTCACGGACCACCATCGAGGTGGGCAGGGTGGCAGTTCGACCGACTCGCAATTGGGCCAGCGTCGCTGGAGTGCAGTGCATCTCGAGGCCGACTCCACCCACATCCAGCACCGTTGAGGTGAGATTCACTGCGGCTACTTCGCCTCTGACAAAGGCAATCATGAGTTGGCTCCTTGCCTGATCCGCTGCTGTTCCAGAGCTGTTTGCAATCTGTCCTGAGCTGCCCCACGCCAGATGTGGCAGATGGCCAGGGCCAGCGCATCGGCGGCATCCGCTGGCTTTGGCGGGGAGTCCAGGCGCAGGAGCCGGGTGACCATGGCCCCGACCTGTTGTTTGTCCGCACGTCCGGAACCGGTAACGGCAGCCTTCACCTCGCTGGGGGTGTGTACTGCAACCGGGATCCCCCGCTTGGCCGCCAATAGCAGGGCGATGCCGCTGGCCTGGGCCGTCCCCATGACGGTACGCACATTGTGCTGACTGAACACCCGCTCAACGCTGATCGCATCTGGCTGGACCCGATCACACCAGGCCGAGATGCCCTCCTCGATCAGCAGCAATCGGGCTTCCAAACGCAACTGGGGGTCGGTTCGGATCACTCCGACGTCGACCATGGTCAATGGTCGACCAACGCTCCCCTCCACCACGCCCACACCGCAACGGGTCAGGCCGGGATCGATACCCAGGACGCGCATCCCACTCCTCCGGAAACGAACATGTGTTCGTAACCCTAGGCGTCGACAGCGCCTGCGTGGGTATCGACACGCTCAGTGACCAGGCGAAGCTGCCCTTGAGTCTCGATTCAGCTCAGTCCAACTCCGCCATGATCTCGTCGGAGACATCGAAATTGGCGAAAACGTTTTGCACGTCATCCAGATCCTCAAGGGCCTCGATCAACCGGAAGACCTTGCCAGCTCCATCCTTGTCCAACTCAACCTGCATCGAGGGCAGGAAGGAGGCATCTGCAGAGTCGTAATCCAGCCCCGCGTCCTGCAATGCGGTGCGTACGGCAACCAGGTCACCGGCCTCGCTCACCACCTCAAAGGACTCCCCCAGGTCGCTGATCTCCTCAGCACCGGCATCGAGAGTGGCCTCGAGAACGGCGTCCTCGGCGACCTCTCCCTGCGCCTGGGTCCTGGGGACGATCACCACACCCTTGCGGTTGAACAGATATGCCACTGAACCGGGGTCAGCCAGGTTGCCACCATTACGGGACATGGCGGTGCGGACCTCCATCGCGGCGCGGTTCTTGTTATCAGTGAGGCACTCGATCAACATCGCCACACCGCTTGGGCCATAGCCCTCGTACATGATGGTTTGGTACTCAGCACCGCCGGCCTCAGCACCGGAACCGCGCTTGACCGCCCGATCAATGTTGTCATTTGGAACCGAGGACTTCTTGGCCTTTTGGATGGCGTCATAAAGCGTTGGGTTACCAGCTGGGTCACCCCCACCCATCCGGGCCGCCACCTCGATGTTCTTGATCAGCTTGGCGAACATCTTGCCGCGCTTGGCGTCGATCACAGCTTTCTTGTGCTTGGTGGTTGCCCACTTGGAGTGTCCAGCCATTACGCCACCTCTCTCACGACTTCTTGCTCATTTCCAGGAACAACTGGTGGATGCGTCCGTCACTGCCCACTTCTGGGTGGAAGGAGGTCGCCATCCGCCTGCCTTCGCGGACCGCGACGATCCTACCTGCGGCCCGCGCCAGAATCTCCACGCCGGGTCCGGCTTCTTCGATCCAGGGCGCCCTGATGAACACCGCGTGCACCGGGTCTGAGAGCCCTTTGAAGTCAATGTCCTCCTCAAAGGAGTCGACCTGTCGGCCAAAGGCATTGCGACGTACGGTGACATCAAGACCACCGATCGTGGTCTGATCGCTGGTGCCGTCCAGGATCCGATCGGCTAGCAGGATCATCCCGGCACAGGTGCCCAGGACGGGCAACCCGGCAGCGATCTGATCCTTGAGCGGATCGGTCAACTCGAAGATGTCGAGCAGTTTGATCATCGTGGTGCTCTCCCCACCGGGCAGCACCAGAGCATCACACTGTTCGAGTTCGCTGGGACGTCGTACGGCGAGTGTTTCCACTCCCAGCGAGGTCAACAGATTGCGATGCTCCCGCACCGCGCCCTGAACGGCGAGAACGCCGACCCTCACCAGCCGCGCTCGGCGAGCCGGTGCGGTTGCGGGATCTCCTCGACGTTGATGCCAACCATCGCTTCACCCAGACCACGGGACACCTTGGCAACCACGTCGGGGTCGTCATAGAAGGTGGTTGCCTTGACGATGGCTGCAGCCCGCTGCTCTGGATTACCGGACTTGAAGATGCCCGACCCCACGAAAACGCCCTCGGCCCCGAGCTGCATCATCATCGCGGCATCGGCTGGGGTGGCAATCCCTCCGGCAGTGAAGAGTACGACGGGCAGCTTGCCGGCCTCCGCTACCTCACGGACCAGCTCGTACGGCGCCTGCAGTTCCTTGGCGGCGACGTACAACTCATCAGCCGACAGGCTGGTCAGGCGGCGGATCTCGCCGCCAATGGTGCGCATGTGGGTAACGGCATTGGAA
>CAZRKI010000011.1:2599-48241 GCA_964600765.1 uncultured Marmoricola sp. | reverse complement strand
CCCTCACGGGACTTGGGCAGCAGGTGCGGGGCGTTGGTCATCGACTCCATGCCACCGGCCACGATCACGTCGTGCTCACCAGCGCGGATCAACTGATCGGCCATGGCGATCGCATTGATGCCCGAAAGGCAGACCTTGTTGATGGTGATCGCGGGGACATTCATCGGAATGCCACCCTTGACCGCAGCCTGGCGCGAAGTGATCTGCCCGGCGCCGGCCTGGATGACCTGGCCCATGATGACGTACTCGACCTGGTCACCGGAGACACCGGCCTTCTCCAGTGCGCCCTTGATCGCGACACCGCCAAGATCGGCGGCTGAGAAGGACTTGAGGCCACCGGAAAGACGCCCGATTGGGGTACGAGCACCGGCGACGATGACGGACTTGGCCTGCGACATTGGGTTCCTCCAGGGATTAGACGACGGTCAGCAAAGACCGATGAGGGTGACCTTACCCTCCAGTAACCTCTTTGTGGAGGGGGTGTGCTGAGGCACGGGTCACACTGTTTGGGGATATGAAACGATGCTGCCATGAGCGTTGAGATCCCCGAGCACTTGTTCCTCTGCATCGATCACGTCGGCATCGCCGTGCCGGACCTGGATGTGGCCAAGAAGTTCTACACCGAGACCTACGGCATGCGGGTGGAGCATGAAGAGGTGAATGAGGAGCAGGGCGTGCGCGAGGCGATGGTCCGCGTGGGCGACTCCGAGTCCTGTATCCAGCTGCTGGCCCCGCTCAATGAGGAGTCGACGATCGCGAAGTTCCTGGATCGCTCCGGCCCGGGCATGCAGCAGATGGCCTATCGGGTCAGTGATGTGGATCAGGTCTGCGCCATCCTGCGCGAGCGCGGCGTACGACTGCTCTATCCGGAACCCAAGCGGGGCACGGCCAACTCCCGGATCAACTTCATCCACCCCAAGGACGCCGGCGGCGTACTGGTCGAGCTCGTCGAACCCGCCGCCACCCCGCACTGATCTCGCTGCTCTCAAACCCGCCGAGGTGGCAGTACTTAACAGATGCCGAGGCGGCAGTAGTTCACCCGCCGAGGCGGCAGTAATTAACGCGAGATGTCGCGCCATCTTTCCCGCGTACGCCGCGCAACGTCGTACCAAATGGGGCGAAAGCTGGCGATCTGGTCGAGGCAATGCGCCCACAGCCGTGTTAAGTACTGCCGCCTCGGCGTGTTAAGTACTGCCGCCTCGGCAAATTTGGGGGATGCGTCACAGGGGCTACCCAGGTTGGTTACTGGCGGGTATCTTCCTCTACAGGCTTTCGCTGAGCAGCAGCGCTGGCCCTGGTCAACGAGCAGAACTTTCACCCAACTGACGAAAAGGGACACCCGTGCAGGAGATCCTCAACGCCATCCTGGCTGGCAACACCTCGGCCGAAGACTTCGCCAACCTCCAACTGCCCAGCAGTTACCGGGCCGCGACCGTCCACAAGGACGAGGTGGACATGTTCGAGGGTCTGGACTCTCGGGACAAGGATCCCCGCAAGTCACTGCATGTCGAGGATGTGGCTCTACCCGAGCTGGGTCCGGGTGAGGCGATTGTGGCCGTGATGGCAAGCGCGATCAACTACAACACCGTGTGGACCTCGATCTTCGAACCACTCCCGACCTTCGGCTTCCTGGAGCGCTACGGTCGCATCTCACCGCTGGCCAAGCGCCACGACCTGCCCTACCACATCGTTGGCTCCGACCTGGCCGGCGTGGTGCTCAAGACCGGTGCTGGAGTGCACAGTTGGAAGCCGGGAGATGAGGTCGTGGCCCATTGTCTATCCGTGGAGTTGGAAAGCCCCGATGGCCACAACGACACCATGCTTGACCCAGAACAGCGCATCTGGGGCTTCGAGACCAACTTCGGCGGCCTGGCCGAACTGGCGCTGGTCAAGTCCAACCAGTTGATGCCCAAACCTGACCATCTGACCTGGGAGGAAGCCGCCTCACCCGGTCTGGTCAATTCAACTGCCTACCGCCAGCTCGTCAGCCGCAATGGCGCTGGCATGAAGCAGGGCGACAACGTCCTGATCTGGGGCGCCTCTGGTGGTCTGGGTGGCTTCGCCACGCAGTACGCCGTCAATGGTGGCGCCACCCCGGTCTGCGTGGTCTCCAGTGAGGACAAGGCCGAGATCTGCCGCAGGATGGGTGCTGAGTTGATCATCAACCGCTCCGAGGCCGGCTACAAGTTCTGGAAGGACGAGAACACCCAGGACCCAAAGGAGTGGCGCCGCTTCGGCAAGGACATCCGTGACCTGACCGGCGGCGAAGACGTGGACATCGTCTTCGAGCATCCCGGCAAGGAGACCTTTGGCGCCTCCGTTTTCGCTGCCCGCAAGGGTGGCACCATCGTCACCTGCGCCTCGACAAGCGGCTATATGCATCAGTACGACAACCGATACCTGTGGATGAATCTCAAGCGGATCGTGGGTTCCCACTTCGCCAACTACCGGGAGTCCTGGGAGGCAAACCGCCTGGTCAGCAAGGGCAGGATCCACCCCACCCTGTCGCAGACCTATCCCCTGGCTGAGGTTGGCCAGGCTGCACTGGACGTACATCGCAACGCCCATCAGGGCAAGGTGGGCGTGCTCTGTCTGGCTCCCGAGGAGGGTCTCGGCGTGCGAAACGAGGAGTTGCGGGCAAAGCACATCAATCAGATCAACGCCTTCCGCGGAGTCTGATCCCCCACTGAGCAGCCGTTGTCACCTGCCCAGCCGGGGGGTTGGTTGGGATTCTCCAATCCCATCGGCCACACTGGGCAGGTACAACTACTCCTACCCAGCTAAGGATGTCTGATGGCCAACGAAGGATTGTCGATCTTCGACGAAGAGCCCATCGATGCCGATCATGAGCCGACCCAGGTGATCCAGCGCCCACCGGCCGCGCCGCCTGCTCAACCAACGGCTCAACCTGAGGAGAAGCAGCCAACTGCTCCGGCCAATCCTCCCGCTGCGGTAACTCCTCCTCCAATTCCTGATCCCACGCCAGTTGGTTCCACCGCGACCATGGGTGACGCCGTACCGACCGCGCCCAAGGCTCCCTTCCTTCCCCAGGTACGCCGTGGCTATGACCCGGCAGCAGTTGATGCACACCTGCGCGCCCTCGCCGCTGATCGGGCCGGCCTCCTGGCCACCTTGGAAGAAGCCCATCGACGCCTCCAGAAAGCCACCGAGGAACAAGACCAGTTGCGCAAGCAACTCGAGGAGCAGGAAGCACCCACCTACAGCGGGTTGGGCGACCGCGCCAGCGAATTGCTCCGGATGGCTGAGGAGCAGGCAGCCGCAGTGGTCACCCAGGCCAGGGCTGAAGCAGCCCGGATCGTTGAATCCGCCAATCGTGAAGCAGCCACAGCACGAGCCCGGGCTGAGAGCGAGACCCAGCAACAACGAGCCGGCGCGCTTCGTGAGGCTGAGGAATCCCGGGCCCGCAATGCCACCGAGCATGAACAGATGCGCAACCGGATCAAAGCAGAGGCCGAGGACCTGTTGGCCAGCGCCCGTCGTGAGGCAGACCAACTCCGATTGGCAGCCGAGCAGGACACTGCTGCCGCACGCACCACCGTCGAGCGTGAGACTGAGCAAATGCGGGCCGCTGCCGATCGTGAGGTACAGGAGGCCAGGCGCACCCTCGCGGTGGAGAAGGAACGGTTGACTCGTGAGGCAACAGAACATCATGCCCAGGCCACCGCTGAGTCAAAGCGTCTGATCGAGGAGGCAGAAGAACGAGCCACTGCCGCTGAGAAGCGGGCCAAGGAGGCCACTGAGGCGGCAACTGCCCACCATGAGCGCACCGCAACCGAGGCCAAGCAGATCATCGAAAACGCCAAACAGGAAGCCAGCAGCGTGATCGCCGCTGCCCGGGCCCAGGCCGAGGCGGCTCGCAATGCAGGACACGCCGAGCAGGAGCGAGCCCTGGAAGCCATCAAGCGCGAGGTCGAGGAAATGACCCGGCGTCGCGATGCCATCACTGCCCAGTTCGGACAACTTCGCGATGTGATCGCTGGTTTCGGCGGTGGCGAGGGCGGAACCAACCAGCCCACCCCGCCTCAGGAGTAGCAGTTGATGAAACAGCAGGATCAATCCGAAGCAGCCCCCAAAGAAACTCCGGAGGATGCTGACACCCATCCCACCCAGGCCAAATCGGCGATCGGGCAGCCGTTCTCCACCAGGTCCCCATTCAGTTTCGGATTCTTCGTCACCATGGGCGCCTTGTTCGCCCTGTTCTTGGGGATGGTGATTACCAAAGCAGCAGCCGTTCTGGTGCTGGTGGTGATCAGCGTGTTCCTGGCAGCGGGCCTCAATCCATCAGTGGAATGGTTCATGCGCAAGGGGATTCGTCGCCCCATCGCAGTAGTCCTGGTGTCCCTGACTGCGCTATTGGGCATCCTGCTCTTCGGAGTGGCCATCGTCCCGGTCGTCAGTGAGCAGATCAGTCTGCTGATCTCCAGGGCTCCGGAATGGTTCGCCACTTTGCAGAACAATCAGTGGATCAAGGAACTCAACGACGAGTACGACGTGATCACCAAACTGGAGAAGTACCTGACCGGTGCCCATCTGTCCGAGCGGCTCTTCGGTGGGGTGATCGGGGTTGGCAAGGCAGTCCTCGGCTTCCTGGGCAATGCCTTCGTGGTCTTCGTGATGACGATCTATTTCCTGGCCTCTCTACCTGCGGCCAAGCGGGCGGCCTACAGCCTGGCTCCGGCCAGCCGCCGGGAGCGTACGGCGCAACTCTCCGACCAGATCCTGCGCGGTGTGGGCGGTTACGTGAGCGGGGCCTTCGTGATTGCCTCGTGCGCCGGGATCAGTACCTTGGTCTTCTTGTTCATCATCGGGATGGGCGAGTATGCCCTGGCACTTGCCCTGATCGTGGCGCTGCTGGACATCATTCCGCTGATTGGCGCCACCATTGGTGCAGTAGTGGTCAGCGCGATCGCCTTCACCCAGGGCATGGGCCCCGGAATTGCCTGCGTGATCTTCTATATCGCCTACCAGCAGATCGAGAACTATCTGATCTATCCAAGAGTGATGTCTAGGGCAGTTGACATCCCAGGAGTCGTCACCGTGATTGCAGCGCTCCTGGGCGCTAGTCTGCTAGGTGTTGTAGGGGCACTTCTGGCAATCCCGACAGCAGCTGCTGTGTTGCTGTTGACCAAGGAGATCGTGGTCAGACGCCAGGACCAGCATTGATGAGGTAACGGGGATGTCACCACTCACCTTCCCGAAGGCGAGACTGGTGGCCGCCTATGCCCTGTGGGTCGGGCTGATGTGGCTGAGCTTTGGCCACTTCGGTGATGATCCCACCACCTACGGCATTTTCTACGCGATCACGGCTCTGCCCATTGGAGCCATGTTCATCACGCCACTGCAGTACCGCTGGCTGATCGCGGGTTCGTTCTATGTGATTGGGTTCGCGCTCTCCCCGTTCCTGGGTGAGCACCCCAAGGTGGTGTTCCTGTTCACGGCCATGTCGATGGTGGAGTTGCCCATCGGTTATCTGCTCCTTCACAGGTGGGCCGGCGAGGACGCCCTGGGCGGCTCCAGCCAGGCCCTGATCCGCTTCCTGGCCAGCATCGCATTCATGAGTCTGGGCACCCTGGTGATGTCCTGGGCGATCTTCACCGCGCTTGAGGTTGACCGAGCGCACGTTTCGGCGATCACCATCGCGCTGTCCCGTGCGGTGGCCAGTCTGGAGACCCTGCCCTTCTATTTCCCGGGAACCGTGGCCCGACCAAGCTCCAGGTGGGTGTTCCTGACCCAGGTCGCCCTGGCTGCAGCAGTGCTGTTGCTCCTGCTGATCCCGATCTCAACCCCAACCCTGGCGTTGTTGTTGATGCCCTTGATCATCTGGATGGCATTGCGCTCGTCATACACCCAGATGATGGGGGTCACTGCCGCATTCAGCATGGTCTCGACCCTGTACATCGTCGGGGAGCACGGGGTCTTTTCAAATATTGGCTTCGGCAAGCCGATCCCAACTACTGACATGCTGGTGCTTTCCAACACCTTCGTCCTGGTGATCCTGTCCGGGGCCATCCCGCTGTCGGCGATCGTGGCCGTGCTGCGACGTACCACCCAACAGGCCACCGATGAGAAGAAGCGCCTACAACGGGTGGTCGAGTCCGCAACCGGAATCATGATCGTCACCATGGACCAGGAGGGTCGGGTCACCAGGTTCAGCCCCGGAGCCACCCGGATCCTGGGATTCGGGCTGCAGGAAGTCCAACGCGGCGAGGCGAACCTGATCCCGCTGGAGCAACGCTCTGAAATCATGGCGCGTCATGGACTCACCGTGCACAACAACTACGCCGATCTGGTGCGCAAGTTGTTGGAGAAGAACCCAAATGAGCCAATCACCAGCGTCACCCCAATGGTGCACCGCGATGGCACCACCAGGGTATTGGCCACCACTACCACCCCGATCAGGGGCGGCAATGGGGAGATCCTTGAATTCCTGACCACGGCAGATGACGTCACCGAACGGGTCAGCACCGAGAACGCGCTGCGCAAAGCCCTGAAAACCGAGCAGCACGCCAGTGAACGACTGGCCCATGTCGACCAGCTCAAAACCGAGTTGGTATCCACGGTCAGCCACGAACTGCGCACGCCAATTGCCAGCATTATTGGTTACACCGAGGTGCTCCTGGACAAGGTGCCCGGCGAACTCAACCCGGATCAACGCCGGATGCTCGACTCGATCGAACGCAGCAGTCGCCGACTGATGAGACTGGTTGATGACCTATTGACGGTTTCCCATATCGAGGACACCACCATCTCGCTCAACCTGACCAACTTCTCGCTCACCAGTCTGATTGATGCCGTGATTGATGGGATCATGCCCATCTACCAGCGGGCCGAGGTCACCTTGCAGGTAGCGCCCTTTGATGAAGAACTCCGGTTGGATGCCGACTTCAACCACGTCTTCCGGATGATCAGCAATCTGCTCAGCAATGCGGCCAAATTCTCCCACAAGGGCGAACGGGTCAACCTGTCCATCAGCACCCAGAATGATGACCTGATGATCAGGGTCACTGACACCGGGATTGGGATTCCCAGGGAGGACCAGGAGCAACTGTTCAGTAGGTTCTTCAGGGCTCACAATGCCTATGAAAACCAGATCCCCGGCACCGGGTTGGGCCTCTACATCACCTCACGGATCGCCCAACAACACGGCGGCGAGGTCAGCGTCGAGTCCAGGCTCGGTCAGGGCACCACCTTCACGGTGCGACTGCCCATACACCACCATGGAGAGATCCCGGCCAGCGCAATTCGCAGTTGAGGTCTGGTTACCCCGGCCAGTTGGCGGCGTTGTAGATGCTGTTGTCGGCGTACTCCATCGGCCCTGCCCACTCACGTGGTAGCGGCGTTTCCACCTCAGGAGCCACCCGCTTGATGATCTCATCAAGTACGCGTTCGGCATCCCCAACCCATAGATGTTTGGCACCAGGTACGGCGACCACCTCGGCCTGTCGCAGCGGAGCAAAGGCCACCCTCGCCTGCTCCGGTTGCAGATAGTCATCGTGCTCTGGGATCAGCGCGGTCACCGGCTTGCCCGACTCACTCCATCTGGTCAGGTCCTCCGGAGCGGAGAAGCGCAGCGGCGGGGAGAGCAGGATTGCGCCCGTCACCACTGGATCCAGCCCATGCATCAGCGCCAGGTCAGTACCAAACGACCACCCAACCAGCCAGATATTCGGCAGCTCGGTGAAGTCGACGTACTCCAGGGCCGCCATCACGTCAAAGCGTTCACCAACACCCCGATCAAAGGTGCCCTCGCTCTGCCCCTGAGCACTACGGGTCCCTCTCGTGTTGAACCTGAGTACGGCGACCCCGGCCAACGCTGGCAGCCGGTAGGCCGCCTTGCGGAAGACTTGGCTGTCCATCATCCCGCCATGTGTGGGCAATGGATGCAGACACAACAGGGTGGCAGTGGGCTCACGGTCCAGGGGAAGGGCAAGTTCCCCGATGAGCCTGAGCCCATCAGTGGTCTGCAACTCAACTGGCTCCCGTCTCGCGGGTAACACCGAGTTGGCACGAATCATGGCCATCAGTTTGGACCAGCCGTCTGGTTGGCTGTGGCCAGTTCAGTTGTAGTCGTGGAAACCCTGCTTGGTCTTGCGACCCAGATGGCCGGCTGCCACTACCTTCTCCAGGCCTGCAGCGGGAGCGAACCCGGCATGGCCGAACTCGGAGTACAACTCCTTCTGGATGGCCAGGGAAACGTCATTGCCGACCACGTCCAGCAACGCGAATGGCCCCATCGGCAGTTTCACGTTCTCCTTGATGGCCGCGTCGATCTCATCAATGGATGCCTCACCAGCATCAACCATCCTGACCGCATCGTTCAGGTAGGGGAAGAGCAGGCAGTTGACGATGAACCCGGCTCGGTCGCCACAGGAAACCGCCACCTTGCCGGTCTTGTCACAAAGGGCCTTGACGGTCTCATCCACATCCGCACTGGTCTGTTCGGTGGTGACCACCTCGACCAGTTTCATGATGGGCGCAGGGTTGAAGAAGTGCATCCCAATCACGTCCGCTGGCCGACTGGTGCTCTCGGCGCAAACGGTGATCGGCAGTGACGAGGTGGTGGTGGCCAGGATTGCGCCCGGCTTGCAGATCCGATCAAGGTCAGCAAACAGCTGCTTCTTGATTTCCAGATCCTCAGCAATCGCCTCAACCACGATGTCGACGTCACCAAGAGCCTCCCGACTGGTGGCCCCAGTCAGGTTGGCCAGTACGGCGTCGCGTCCGGCTTCATCCAACTTGCCGCGTTCGACCGCCTTGGCCAGTGACTTTTCGATGCTGGCGCGCACACCGGCAACCTTGTCCTCTCCCCGACCCACATAGGTCACCGGGTAACCAGCCTTGGCGAAGACCTCAACGATGCCGGTGGCCATGGTGCCGGTACCGACCACACCCACAGTGTTGATTGGGCGTCGGAACTGCGGAGCAGCCGCATTGCCCGTATCACCAGAGCCAGCATCCTCACCGGCGGCCAGTTTGCCCAACAGTGCAGTGGGCTGGTGCAGGTTGTCCCCACTCTGGGCAAAGCGTTCCGCAAGCAGGTCGTTGACCCGGCTGGCCCCGATCTGGTCCAGCATCTCCAGTGGGCCGGCCGGGTAGCCACAGCCATAGCGCATGGCGGCATCGATGTCGGCGCGGGTGGCATAGCCGGATTCGAGCATTGAGACCGCGTGATTGAGGTATGGGAGCAGCAACTTCTGGCTGATGGGGTTGTCGATCATGGCGGAATCATGCCACGTAAGTTACTGACGAGTCAGTGACCCCGACCACTCTCCAAGATGACCGACTGCGGACGTGTAGATTCCCTCGGGTGAGACTCGTTGTGGCCCGTTGCCAGGTTGACTATGCCGGTCGACTCACCGCGCACCTACCCATGGCCACCCGGGTGCTGATGCTCAAGGCAGACGGATCAGTACTGGTACACGCTGATGGCGGTTCCTACAAACCGCTGAATTGGATGTCTCCGCCCTGCACCCTGCGGGAAAGCACGACCGATGATGGTCACCTGGAGTGGACGGTTAGTTCCCCCAAATCAGATGACACCCTGCGGATCCTGATCGAGGAAACCATCCACGACTCAAGTCACGACCTCGGCATCGACCCAGGCCTGCAGAAGGACGGCGTGGAGAAGCATCTACAGGAACTCCTGGCCGAACAACCCCACTCCCTGGCGCCTGGTTTGACCCTGGTTCGACGGGAGTTCCCCACCGCCATCGGCCCGGTGGACCTGATGTGCAAGGACTCCGACGGGAAATCGGTGGCTGTGGAGATCAAGCGCCGCGGGGAGATCGACGGCGTGGAGCAACTCACCCGCTACCTGGAGTTGTTGAATCGGGATCCGTTGCTGAAGCCAGTCAGTGGCATCTTCGCCGCCCAACTGATCAAGCCCCAGGCCCGGGTGCTCGCAGAGGATCGGGGCATTACCTGTGTGACTGTGGACTACGACGCCCTGCGCGGCGTTGATGACGCCGAGAGTCGCTTGTTCTGAGCCCCATCCGGGTTCAGGACAACGGCAGGATCACCCGGAATACCGAACTGTCCTCATCATCGCTGAGCACCTCAATGCTGCCCTTGTGGGCATCCATGATGGCCAGGGTGATGGTCAATCCGATCCCCACGCCCCGGATCCGGTGCTCATAGGTGGCTCCGGCATCCTCCTGGGTGTCAAAACTCTGTCCCGGCGAGGTTCCCGCCACCGTCGGGGCGTGATCGATCACATCAATATGCGCCTGGCTGCCAGCGATGCGCAGTTGTACCTGCAGGGAACTCTCCGGTCGGGAGAACTTGACCGCATTGGCCAGCAAAGTGCCCAACGCCTGACCCAACCGATCCACATCGCCCAGAATCATCACCGGAGTGTTGGGGAGTTCCAGGCTCAGGGACAGGCCTTGTTCCTCACAGCGGGGTTCAATTAGTCCCACCGCATCACGAACCACGGACACCAGATCTATCCGGGAGGGATTGATCGCCAACTCAGCACCCTCGGTCGAGACCAGCGTGAGCAGGTCCTCGACCAGGCGCAGTTCCCGCTCCGCGCTGCGCAGGATGATTGACAAGAATCGCTCCCCCTGCTCGCTCAGGTTCTCCAGGTCCTGCATCAACTCGCCGTAGCCGATCATCGAGGTCAGCGGCGTACGTAGTTCGTGGGAGACCGTGGCGAAGAACTCCTCCTTGACCCGATCCGCCTCCGCCTGAGCTGTCAATCGATCGGTGACATCGCGGATATATGCCGACACCACCAGTCCGTCATCGGTCTGCAATGGCGACAGGGAGATCTCGACTGGGAACTCGGCACCATCCTGACGCCGGCCCCACAGGGGATTTCGTTGGCCCACTGCCCTGGGCTCGGGATTGGCCTGGTAACCAGCCCGGAAGGCACTGTGCATACCGGCCAGGCGATCCGGCAGCAGGACCTCTACTGGTTCACCCAGTAGGTCAGAGCGCTGGTAACCAAACATCCGCTCGGCCATCGCATTGACCAGCACGATCCGGCCCTGCGCATTGACGATGACCAGTCCGTCAGGGGCAAACTCCAACAAGTCACGGAAGATCGAAGCTCCCGCACCGGAAGTCCCCTCAGTGCGCTCGTGTTCAGTCATCCACCCAGATCCTCTTACGGCCCCTCATCCGACGTGACCCACACTAGGGCCACCGGCCGGAGTGCGCAGCAGATTGTCAGGACCCGGACTCGGTGGTTGTTCAGTCCAGTTCGTTGGCCTTCCGGATGGCGGTGACGATGTGGTCCATTACCTCAGTGAGGCTGAAGTCCTTGGGGGTGAATACCTCGGCCACCCCAAGCTGGCGCAACTGCTCGGCATCGCTGACCGGGATGATGCCACCCACGATGACCGGCACATCATCAATGCCGGCCTCCTTCATCAAGTTCAGTACCTCTGGCACCAATTCCATGTGGGAACCAGAAAGGATCGAGAGACCAACACAGTGCACGTCCTCAGCGACCGCTGCCGCCACGATCTGCTCTGGGGTCAATCTGATCCCCTGATAGATCACCTCGAAGCCCACGTCGCGGGCACGCACGGCCACCTGTTCAGCACCATTTGAGTGGCCATCCAGTCCGGGCTTGCCAACCAGTAGCCTGAGCCGGCCGCCCAGTTCCGCACTCGTGGCCCTGACCCGTTCACGTACGGCGCTCAATTCGGCACCTGCCTCACCAGCTCCCACTGCGCCTGCAACCCCGGTGGGTGCGCGGAACTCACCAAAGACCTGGCGCAGTGTTCCGGCCCATTCCCCGGTGGTGGCACCAGCCCGAGCCGCAGCCAGGGTCGCCTTCATCAGGTTTTTCTCGGTCTTGGCATCCTCTGCCAACTGCCGTAGCGCCTGGTCCACAGCAGTCTGATCGCGCTGCGCCTTCCATTCCCGCACGCTGGCGATCGCCGCCTCCTCAGCACGGGGGTCAGCCACCTGGATCGCTGCATCCAGGTCAGAGGTCAGCGGCGAGGGCTCCGTGGTCTGGAACTTGTTGACCCCGACCACGATGTCCTGCCCGCTCTCGATCCGCGCCCGGCGGGCAGCATGAGATGAAACCAGGGCCTGTTTCATGTAGCCGGATTCAACTGCGGCAATAGCGCCGCCCATGCCCTGGACCCGATCCATCTCGGCCCGGGCCTGGGTGACCAGATCGGCCACCTTTGCCTCGATCACGTGCGAGCCGGCGAAGATGTCGTCGTACTCCAGCAGGTCTGACTCAAAGGCAAGCACTTGTTGCAACCGCAATGACCACTGCTGATCCCACGGCCGCGGCAGGCCCAGGGCTTCGTTCCAGGCGGGCAATTGCACCGCGCGGGCGCGAGCATCCTTGGACAGGGTCACCCCCAGCATCTCCAGCACGATCCGCTGTACGTTGTTTTCTGGCTGGGCCTCGGTCAGTCCCAGGGAGTTCACCTGTACGCCGTAACGGAAGCGACGCATCTTCGGATCGGTCACGCCATAGCGTTCGCGGGTGATTTCATCCCACAACTCCACGAAGGCCCGCATCTTGCAGACCTCCTCAATGAAGCGGACCCCGGAGTTCACGAAGAAGGAGATCCGCCCGACCACCTTGGCGAAATCGTCCTCACTGACCTGGCCGGAATCCTTAACGGCGTCCAGGACCGAGATTGCCGTACACAGCGCATAGGCCAGCTCCTGCACCGGAGTGGCCCCGGCTTCCTGCAGGTGATAGCTGCAGATGTTGATCGGATTCCATTTCGGGATCTCATTGACGGTGTAGGAGATCACATCAGCGATCAGCCGCAGGGAGTGCTCCGGAGGGAAGACATAGGTTCCGCGGGATAGGTACTCCTTGATGATGTCGTTCTGGGTGGTGCCGGCAAGTTGATGGGCCACCTCCGTCGGAGATAATTCGGGGTTCTGCTCCTCAGCAGCCACCTGGTAGAGCGCCAGCAACCACATTGCGGTGGCATTGATGGTCATGGAGGTGTTCATCTGGGTCAGTGGGATGTCGGCAAACAACCGCCTCATCTCACCCAGGTGCGGAATCGGCACCCCAACCTTGCCCACCTCGCCGCGGGCCAGGTCCGAATCAGGGTCATACCCGGTCTGGGTGGGCAGGTCAAAAGCCACCGAGAGGCCGGTTTGTCCCTTGGCCAGATTGGTCCGGTAGAGCTTGTTCGACTCAACCGCGGAGGAGTGACCGGCGTAGGTGCGCATCACCCAGGGACGGTCCTTCTCAACGGGCTGGTTGGCCGGAGCCGATTCATTGGGGCTACTCATGGGTAATGACTCTAGTTGGGCAAGGCCGTCAACGCGAGAGTTGGGCACTGAGATGTATACCGCATCGGTCGCGATCAGACCCGGCGTACGTCGGCGCCGATCGCCCGCAACTGCTCAGCAAAGGCCGGGTAACCGCGATCGATGTGGTGGGACTCGCTGACCGTTGTCTCCCCCACGGCCGCGAGTCCAGCCAGCACCAGGGCCGCTCCGGCTCGGATGTCGTGCGCCTCAACTGGGGCCCCCGAAAGAGCCGGTCCGCCCCGGATCACCGCATGGTGGCCGTCGGTACGCACATCAGCCCCCAGACGGGCCAGTTCCTGGGCGAACATGAATCGGGCCTCGAAGACGTTCTCGGTGATCATCGCCGTACCCTCACAAACCGCAGCCAGAGCCATCGCAAAGGGCTGCAGGTCGGTGGGAAAACCCGGGTAGGGAAGGGTTGAGACATCAAAGGCTCGGGGACGACTGGTCAGCGACACAGAGAAGCCACCAGGGTCAGTACTGATCTGGGCTCCAGCCCGGGCCAACTTGTCCAACGGAACCTCAAGGTGTTCGGCCCGACCACCAGAGATCTGGATGCTGCCACCGGCCAGGGCCACCGCAAAGGCCCAGGTGCCAGCCACGATCCGGTCCGGAACGGTGGTGTGGGATACCGGTTTCAGGCTCGGCACCCCCTCGATCTGCAGGGTTGAGGTGGACAAGCCCTCAATCCTGGCTCCCATCGACACCAACATCTGGCCCAGATCGGTGATCTCAGGTTCCCGGGCCACGTTGTCGATGATGGTGTGTCCCCTGGCCAGGACCGCAGCCATCAGCAGGTTCTCGGTAGCCCCCACCGAGGGGAAGTCGAGACGCAGATGGGCACCGGTCAGGCCTTGATCTGCCCGGGCAATCACCTGCCCGTGTTCGATGTGGCATTGGGCGCCAAGGTCCTCAAGGCCTTCCATATGCATGTCCAGGCCCCGACTGCCAATGGCATCGCCACCGGGCAGGGCCACACTGGCCTGATGACAACGAGCCACCAACGGGCCCAGGACGCTGATGGAGGCGCGCAACCTGCGCACCAACTCATAGGGAGCCTCGTACCCAATTTGCTCGGGGACGTCGATGGTGATGCTCTGGGTCCGGGAGGCACCGGGTTGCACTTCAACTGAGGAATCAGTGGTGCTGATCGTGCAGCCCAGTTGGGTCAGCAATTGGCCCATCACCGAGACATCGAGGATATCCGGGACATTGTGGATTGTGGACCGCCCCGGGGCCAACAGGGTTGCGGCCATCAACTTCAGCGCGGAGTTTTTCGCCCCGCCCACTGTGACCGTGCCGGCCAGCGGGTTGGTGAAGGGGCCCTGGGAAACCACCCGAAAACTGCTCACCCTGCTGACTGTAGTGGTGATTTCACCAGGCCGATGTCAGTAGGCTGCCGCTCATGGTCAATCTCACCCGCATCTATACCCGCACCGGCGACGGTGGCCGCACCCGACTGGGCGACATGAGCGAAACCCACAAGAACGATCCCCGGTTGGAGGCCTATGCCACCGTCGATGAGACCAACGCAGCGGTTGGCGTCGTAGTGGCCACCACTCAGTTGGACGAAGATGTGGTCAAGGTCCTGGTGCACATCCAGAACGACCTCTTTGACGTTGGCGCTGACCTGGCCACGCCCGTCGTACAGAACCCGGAGTACCCGCAACTACGCGTCGAGCAGGACTACATCGACCGCCTGGAGGGATGGTGTGACAAGTACAACGAACCTCTGGAGAAACTGCGCTCATTCATCCTGAATGGTGGCACCCCTGCTGCCGCTCAGTTGCACCTGGCCCGGGTCATCTGTCGCCGGGCGGAGCGGGCGGCCTGGGCCGCACACGCCGAGCATGCAGAGACGATGAACGACCTGTCGATCAAGTACCTGAACCGCCTCTCCGACCTGTTGTTCATCCTGGCCCGGTATGCCAATCGCGAACAGGGCGACATCCTCTGGGTACCCGGCGGCGATCGCTCCTGATCTCCCCTCCCGCTCCCCCTGCCGAGGCCTGCCGACCCCTGCCGACCTCTACCGAGGCGGCACTGGTTAACACGCCGAGGCGGCACAAAATCACCTGCCGAGGCGGCACTAATTAACACTCCAAATATGTACTAAGACGTTCAGATGGACTGCACTGCCAGCCGGGTCTGCCAAGTTGCGGCTTTGGGAATGGTTCCGAGCCGGGCTCCGTCACTGGATGACCTGGATTGCGTGTTAACTACTGCCGCCTCGGCATGTTAACTAGTGCCGCCTCGAGCCGGGGGGGCCGGCCTCAAGCCAGGATGCGAAACCGGTCAATGAACTGGAACCCATCGCCAACTCGATCTCGCCTTCTGCAGAGTTGCAGGTCACGATTACATTGCCTGAAAAGAGGGCGGCCAGTTCTTGCCCCTGAGGGTCCCGCTGTCCCTGAATGGTCAGGGTGTTGCGAGCCCAGCTGCGCTTGGGCCGTGGATCTGGCGAGAAGACCGGAAACCATTCCAGGGCTCCATGGTGATAGCGCCCCATCCCAAGGCGCCACCCATGCTCTGCTGGCGAATTGGCTCTACGCAGCGCCAGTTCAAAGGTGCCACCATTGCGGGATATGATCCGCCGGCGCAGGATCAGGTAGACACCAAAGAGCAGGACCAGAAGCAACAGCACACCAGCGGATCCGAAGAGCCACTCGAAAACTGCTTCCATCCGTGCCCTAACTTCCAAATCGATTAGCTGCCAGCATAAAGACCAAACGGCCAGCCAACAAAGTCACCATGCAAATCGACGATGACAAGTTGACCGGCCGTCGGGTTCAGTCGTGTTACCTGGCCTTCTCCGCAGCCCGGATCCGGGCCTCGGCGCGCCGCACGGCAGCCTCGGCCTCATCGTCACTACCGCCGGCCTCCTGAGCCCGCGCCAGTTCCTGACGAGCCTGCTCCAGGTCGATGTCGTGGGCCATCTCGGCATTGTCCGAAAGGATCGAAACCCGGTTGTTGGCAACCGAGATGAATCCCGAGTCAACAGCAGCAACCCAGGTTTCGTCATCGGTGGTCAACACATCAACCACACCGTCGACCAGGATCGAGAGCATCGGAGCGTGATTGGGCATCACGCCAACATCACCCTCGGTGGTACGGGCGATCACCCGCTGCGCCTGACCTGACCAGACCAAGCGGTCGGCTGCGACCAGCTCGACACTGAGTACGTCGTCGCTCATCAGGCCTGGCCCGTCTGCTCCTGGATTTCCTTCCACTTCTTCTCGACGTCATCCAGACCGCCGCACATGAAGAAGGCCTGCTCGGCCACGTGGTCGTACTCACCGTCAGCGATCTTGTTGAAGGCCTCGATGGTGTCCTTCACCGGAACGGTGGAGCCCTCGATGCCGGTGAACTGCTTGGCAACATAGGTGTTCTGGCTCAGGAAGCGCTGGATCCGGCGGGCGCGGGAGACGATGATCTTGTCCTCTTCGGAAAGTTCATCCACACCAAGAATCGCGATGATGTCCTGGAGTTCCTTGTTGCGCTGCAGGATCTGCTTGATCCGGATGGCGCACTCGTAGTGCTCCTTACCGATGTACTGCGGATCCAGGATTCGCGAGGTTGAGGTCAGTGGATCCACGGCCGGGTAGATACCCAGCGAGGCGATCTCACGCGACAACTCCGTGGTGGCATCCAGGTGCGCGAAGGTGGTCGCCGGAGCCGGATCGGTGTAGTCATCAGCTGGCACGTAGATCGCCTGCATCGAGGTGATCGAGTGGCCACGCGTGGAGGTGATCCGCTCCTGCAACACACCCATCTCGTCAGCCAGGTTGGGCTGGTAGCCCACGGCTGAAGGCATCCGGCCCAGCAGGGTGGAGACCTCAGAACCAGCCTGGGTGAAGCGGAAGATGTTGTCGATGAACAGCAGCACGTCCTGGTTCTGAACATCGCGGAAGTACTCCGCCATGGTCAGCGCGGACAGGGCCACGCGCAAGCGAGTGCCCGGCGGTTCGTCCATCTGACCGAAGACCAGCGCGGTCTGGCCGATAACGCCGGCTTCTTCCATTTCGACGATCAGGTCGTTGCCCTCACGGGTACGTTCGCCCACTCCGGCGAACACGGACACACCACCGTGGTCCTTGGCGACACGGGCGATCATCTCCTGGATGAGCACAGTCTTGCCCACACCAGCGCCACCGAACAGGCCGATCTTGCCGCCCTGCACGTATGGGGTGAGCAGGTCGATCACCTTGATCCCGGTCTCGAACATCTGGGTCTTGGACTCCAGTTGGTCGAAGGCGGGAGCCTTGCGGTGGATCCCCCATCGCTCATTGACCTCGAACTTCTCCCCCTCTTCGAGGTTCAGGCACTCACCCAGGGCGTTGAACACGTGACCCTTGGTGATGTCGCCAACCGGGACGCTGATGGGGCCGCCGGTGTCACGCACCTGGGCGCCACGAACGAGTCCGTCGGTGGGCTGCAGGGAGATGGCGCGGGCCATGCCGTCACCGATGTGCTGGGCAACCTCGAGGGAGAGAACCTTGCTCTCGCCCTCCAGTTCGAGGTCAACCTCAAGCTTGTTGTAGATGTCGGGCATGGCGTCGGTCGGGAACTCCACGTCCACGACCGGGCCGATCACCCGGGCGATACGGCCGGTGCCACCGGCCTTGTTCTGGGTGCTTTCCTCAACAGTGGCAGTCATGTCTCTCACTCACTTATTCGCTGGCTGCGGTGGCGTCGGCAAGCGCGTTCACGCCACCCACGATTTCGCTGATTTCTTGGGTGATGCCAGCCTGGCGGGCCTGGTTGGCGATACGGGTGTACTTCTTGATGAGCTCTTCGGCATTGTCGGTCGCGGACTTCATCGCCTTCTGACGGGCAGCCAACTCCGAAGCGGCCGCCTGAAGCAGGGCGAAGAAGACGCGACTCTGGACGTACTTGGGCAGTAGTGAGTCGAGTACCTCAGCAGCTGAGGGCTCGAACTCATACAACGGGAGTACGTCTTCTGGGCTGGGTGGCGTTTCATCCTCCACCACCTCAAGGGGCAGCAGTCGCAGCGCGACTGGCTCCTGCACCAGCATCGACTTGAACCGGGTGTAGACCACGTGCACCTCATGGGTGGCGTGCTCGTGCTCCCCCTCCTGAGCCACGAAGGCCTCGATCAGGGTGTTGGCGATCTCGCGGGCCACCTCGAAGTTGGGCTGATCAGAATGACCCGCCCAGGTCTTCACGACTGCACGATTGCGGAACTTGAAGTAGGACTCAGCCTTGCGCCCGGAGACGTAGAGGCTGATCTCTTCCTTGCCCTCTTCACGAAGCCGCTCGATGAGCCGTTCAGCTTCCTTGATCACGCTGGAGGAGTAGGCACCGGCCAGGCCACGGTCGCTGGCGACCAGCAGGATCGTGGCATGGCTGGACTTCTCCGGTTCGGTGATCAGCGCATGGTCAACATTTGAGTAGGTGGCTACCGCTGACACTGCCCGGGTCAACTCGCGCGCATATGGTGCAGCGGCCTGGGCCCGCTGCTGCGCCTTGATGATCCGCGAGGCAGCGATGAGCTCCATGGCGCGGGTGATCTTCTTGGTCGACTCAGTCGACTTGATCCGGGCCCGGTACTCACGCAGTGAAGCTGCCATGGCTACTCACCTCCTCTTCGATCTTGTGGTGGACGAACAAGTCAGATCAGCCCCGCTTCTGGATCTTGATCTGCTCCTGCTCGACCTCGTCGTCCTCAAGCGCCTCAGCCTTGGCCTCGGTGCCCGGCTTGATCGACTGCCCATCGGAGGTTTCGAACTGGTTCAGGAAGGAGTCATAGGCCGCTTCGAGACCAGCCTCATCCTCGAACTTCTCGGTCTCCCGAATGCCCGCCAGGATGCCGGCATGGGAAAGGCGCAGGTAGTCAAGAAACTCGTGTTCAAAGCGCAGAACGTCCTCAGTGGGCACCCGATCCAGGCGACCGGTAGTGCCCAGCCACAGTGAGCAGACCATTTCCTCAAGCGGGTACGGCGAGTACGCCGGCTGCTTGAGCAGGGCCATCAGGCGCGAACCGCGATCCAACTGCTGCCGGGAGGCAGCATCCAGATCGGAGGCGAACATGGCGAAGGCCTCCATGGCCCGGAACTGGGCCAGGTCAACCTTCAACGAACCGGTGACTGCCTTCATTGCCTTGGTCATCGCAGAACCACCCACACGCGAAACCGAAACACCCACGTCAATTGCGGGGCGCTGGTTGGCCGCAAACAGGTCGGACTGAAGGAAGATCTGGCCATCGGTGATCGAGATCACGTTGGTCGGGATGTAGGCAGAGACGTCGTTGGCCTTGGTCTCGATGATCGGCAGGCCGGTCATCGAGCCGTGACCCATGTCATCGGAGAGTTTGGCGCAACGCTCCAGCAACCGGCTGTGCAGGTAGAAGACGTCGCCGGGGTAGGCCTCGCGGCCCGGTGGGCGACGCAGCAACAGCGACACCGCGCGGTAGGCCTCAGCCTGCTTGGTCAGGTCATCAAACACGATCAGGACGTGCTTGCCGTCATACATCCAGTGCTGGCCGATGGCCGAACCGGTGTAGGGAGCCAGGTACTTGAAGCCAGCGCTGTCTGATGCGGGAGCAGCCACGATGGTGGTGTACTCCAGGGCACCAGCCTCTTCCAGGGCGCCACGCACTGCTGCGATGGTCGAGCCCTTCTGGCCGATTGCGACATAGATGCAGCGCACCTGCTTGTCCGGGTCACCGGATTCCCAGTTCTGCTTCTGGTTGATGATCGTGTCGATCGCGATGGTGGTCTTGCCGGTGGCGCGGTCACCAATGATCAACTGACGCTGTCCACGCCCAACGGGGGTCATCGCGTCGATGGCCTTGATGCCGGTGGCCAGCGGCTCATGCACCGACTTGCGCTGCATCACCGTGGGGGCCTGAAGTTCCAGAGCACGACGGCCAGCGGCCTCGATCTCACCGAGTCCATCGATGGGCTTGCCCAGGGGGTCAACCACTCGGCCCATGAAGGCATCACCCACCGGCACCGAAAGGATCTGGCCGGTACGGCGTACAGTCTGGCCTTCCTCGATGCCCTCGAAGTCGCCCAGGATAACCACGCCGATTTCGCGGGTGTCCAGGTTGAGGGCAATACCCAGGGTGCCGTCCTCGAACTCCAGGAGTTCGTTGGCCATGGCCGAGGGCAGGCCGGAGACACGGGCGATGCCGTCGCCAGCCTCAGCAACGGTGCCGACTTCTTCCTTGCTGGCGGCTTCGGGCTTGTAGTCAGCCACAAAGCGCTGGAGCGCGTCCCGGATCTCCTCCGGGCGGATCGAAAGCTCCGTCATTTCCTGATCCCTACTCTCTACTTCCTTGAAAAGTTCTGCCTGATTGGTGTCGGCTCAGCCGACGAGTTTTCTGTGTGCATCTTCCAGACGCGATGAGACCGTGCCATCGATGACGTCATCACCGATCTCGACCCGCATGCCGCCAAGCAGTGCTGGCTCCACGATCACGTCGAGATGGATGTTCGTGCCGTACTGGGCCTGCAGGGCCGCCGCCAACCTGCCTTGTTCGGATTCGCTCAGGGCCCTGGCGACACGCACCTTGGCCACTCCCTCACCCTGAACCGCAGCTGCCACCTTTTGGTAGGCATCCAGTGCAGCAGTGACCGTGCGATAGCTACCTGACGCGCCCTGTTCTGCCAGCCGGATCGTTGCGGGCAATGCCTTGCCCTCCAACAATCCACGCAACAGGGAGGCCTTGTCCGATGCCGAACGAACCGGGTCAGACAGGGCAGCACGCAGGTCATCATTCTGCTCGATCAGCTGACCGACCTCAAAGAGTTCGGTTGCCAGCCGATCGCCCTGACCTGCTGACTTGGCGAGGCCAACGACACCCAACTGTTCAAGGGCATCAGCAAGGTCCCTGGTCAGCGTCCACCGACGAGCTGCTGCCGCCGCCACGATCTCCAGGGCCTGGCCACTGACCTTGCCCTCGAGGATTCCCGAAACCAACTGGCTCTTGGCCCCGGCTTCAGTGCTGACGTCGGTGGCTGCTCGGCGCAGACCTGGCTCATTGCGGAGTACTGCGGCCACGCCGAACAGGTCATCAGCGACTGCTGCCAGTGCATCCGCATCCACAGCATCGAGCTGATTGCTCAATGCCGCGAATGCATCAGCTGACGCGCCTCGAAATGACATCAGTTCTGCGCTCCTGATCCAGCCGAGTTGGTATGTGCTTCCAGATCGGCCAGGAAGCGGTCTACCACGCGAGCCGAACGCTCATCATCATCAAGGCTCTCCCCGACAATGCGACCGGCAAGCGAGGTGGCCAAAGAGCCCACCTCGGCCCGCAGAGACGTGACCGCCTGCTGGCGCTCAGCCTCAATCTGGGCCTTGCCGTGCTCGACGATGCGTGCAGCTTCGGCCTGGGCCTGCTCACGCATCTCAGCAACAATGGCATCACCCTGCGCGCGGGCCTCATCACGGATCCGGGCTGCTTCATGACGTGCCTCGGACAACTGCTGCTCAAGCTGGGCCAACTTCTCATCAGCTGCTGCCTGCTTGGTCTCAGCTGCCTGCAAGCCACCTTCAATAGCAGCAGTCCGCTCGGCGTGAATCTCTTCGAACGCGGGCACGAACCACTTCTTGAACGCGAAGTAGAGCACCCCGAAGAACACCACCGCGAGAATGATCTCGACGGGGTGTGGGATCAGCGGATTGAGCTTCTCCGACAGAGGTACTACGTACATGTGATCGATCCTTCGTCAGTAGTGGATCAGAGTGCGAAGGCGAGACCGATGCCGATAATCGCGAGTGCTTCAGCAAGAGCGAAGCCAATGAACGCGATCACCTGGAGACGTCCCTGAGCCTCGGGCTGACGCGCGGTGCCCTGGATGTAGGCGGCGAAGATCAGACCAATACCGACACCGGGGCCGATTGCAGCCAGACCGTAGCCGACCATGTTCATGTTGCCGGAAACAGCAAGCGCGATCAGGTTGAGGGCGAAGTGGATGAGTTCCACGATGGATCCTTTCGGGTTTTTGTTATTGCGTTATGAAGTTGTGGGGTCAGGATCAGTGTTCGTCGGCGACGGCACTGGAGATATAAAGAGCAGTCAGAATCGTGAAGATGAACGCCTGCAGGAAGTGCACCAACAGCTCCAGCGCGGAGATCACGAAGAACATGATCAGCGCAACCACACCACCGGGCTTGGCAATCAAACCGTGCCCGTGCAGGAGCAGGAATTCACCACCGAGAGCGAAGAGCAGCAACAGCAGGTGGCCGGCAAACATGTTTGCAAACAAACGCAGCATCAGCGTGATCGGCCGCACGATGATGTTGGAGAGGAACTCCAGGGGAATCAGCAGGATCAACATCGCTGCTGGTACGCCGCTGGGCACGGTTTGCAGTTTGAGGTAACCAAAGAGGCCATGCTTCTTGATGCCAGCACCGTTGTAGACCAACCAGGCGATCAACGCCAGACCCATCGGATAGCCGATGCGGGACATGGTTGGGAACTGCAGGAAGGGGATGACCCCGAAGTAGTTGTTGACGACGATGAAGAAGAAGAAGGCGCAGAGCACCGGAACAAAGCGCAGGAAGTCATGGCTGCCGATCACATCGCGGCCCAGAGTATTGCGCACGAAGTTGTAGCTGCTCTCCCCGATGAACTGCAATTTGCCGGGCACCATGGCCTTCTTGGCAGTGGCAGCCCGGAAGAAGACGATCACCAGGACGGTGGCCAGTAGCGCACCCACCATCGGCTTGGTGACGCCCCAGAACATTGGCTGGCCGAAGAATTCCCACGCCTCACCGGATCCGATGGGGGGCAGATTAAAGTCACCCGGACCCGGCGGGGTGAATCCCTCACCCCGGGCGATCAGCGATGCCAACCCGCTCACTGCTTCTCCTGTCGTTCTTCTTGCTTGTCAGTCATCTGGTCAGACTTCCTGCTCTGCGCCCGGGTCACCCGGACGATGGTCAGATAGCTGCCCAGCGCAGCACCGAGGACGATCCCGATACCTACGATGAATGTGGTCCCGAGCCACTGATCGAGTAACCAACCCAGGAACCCGTAAAGGGCTACGCCGGCGATCAGATGACTGACCACGACCCAGGGGTCGCCTGCCGGTGGCGGGCTCGAGTCCTTCCGCATTGCATTGCGCACAATAGCAGCCCATCAAGCTCATGCTGTACCCCCGGTCCCGGACTGGGATGCTCCCGTTGGGGGAGCTACTGGAGACAACGGCGAAGGCTGGGTGAATGCCGGGATCCGGGCCCGCAGGGAGACTGTGATCAGGGCCACTGTGCAGCCCAGGGCGATCACCATCAGGGTGGCTCCCAACCAGACCGGATCCAGTTGCCCGGCCAACCAGTCTGAAGCGGCCAGGCGCTGCATGATCACCACCAGCACCACCATCTGCAGCACATAGGTCATCATGGCGACCAGCAGGGTCGCAGCTGGGCTGACCCGACTCACGATGATGATCACCGGGAGGCCCGGACCAAAAACCAGAAGCAGAATCAGCCCGGCCACGCCTGCTGAACCTGCGGCCGACGGACCGGTGAGCACCCAGCCCAGTAGAGCCATCAGCGCAGTAACCATGAGGGTCACCAGGAAGGAGGTCCCCATGGCCCGGGTACACACCTGCACCGCGGCATCCACCCGCCCACTGAGCGGTGTTGCGCTGGTACTGGTCGTCATCCTGGCGGCCTTGTTGTCGAACGGAAATCTTGGTCTGGGGAAGCTTGTGAAAACTAGCACAAAGTCAGCTTGGCTAGGAAATCGAGCGCTCCTGCTGGGGCCCGTCCGAGGTGAGCGTGGATTGGGAATCCGGTTCGAATTCAGGTGGCCCATCCAATGCTGAGGACTCCAGACGAGGCAACAGGAAGGTCAGCGCGACATTGATCACAAAGACCAGGAGTACTACGCCCCAGACCATCCAGCCCGAATAAAGGCTCAACACCACCGCCCCAAAAGCAATCAGGCCCGACCACAACCAGATGATCAGTACCGCCCTGCGTTGGGAGTGTCCAATCTCCAGAAGCCGATGGTGCAGATGCTCCTTGTCGGGGTGGTAGAAGGGCAGCCCGCGCCTGGTGCGTCGTACGACGGCCAGCACCAGGTCGGAGAGCGGCACCACCAGGATTGCAGCGGGCAACAGGATCGGGATCAGGGTCGCCAGCAATGGCAAACCGCTGGTGCCGCTGGACACCTGCACCACTGAGAACTGCCCGGTCAGGGTGAGCGCAGACCCAGAGAGCACCAGGCCCAGCAGCATCGAGCCCGAATCGCCCATGAAGATCCGGGCCGGAAAGAAATTGTGCGGCAGAAAGCCAGCACAGGCTCCGCCCATTGCCGCGCACAACAGTGCCGGGGTCAGCGCCAGGGTCTCGCCATTGATCGAGGCCAACCGGTAGGCGAACAAGAAAAAGGCAACCGCTCCGATCAGCACTACTCCAGCGGCCAGGCCATCGAGGCCATCGACGAAGTTCACCGCATTGACAGTGCCCACCACCATCAACATGGTCAGTAGCACCGCTTGGGTGGGATCCAGCACAAACTGGCCCACCCAGGGCAGACTCAGGGAAGAGAACTGCACGCCATTGAGCACCATGAATGCCGCTGCCACAATCTGGCCACCAAGCTTGGTCAGGGCATCCAACTCGATCAGGTCATCGATGACCCCAACCAGACAAATCATCGCACCTGCAATGAGGACGGTGCCGGCATCGTGAAAAACGGTTTCCTGGGCATTGCTGAGGAAGGGCAGATGATGACCCAGGAGAACGCCAGCACCCAATCCGCCGAGCATGGCCACGCCACCAAAATAGGGAATCGGGATCGAATGCACGTCGCGATCGCGCACTCGTGCCACTGCACCCAACCTGGATGCCAATTCGCGGGCAAAGACGCACAGCAAATAGCTGACCACCGCAGCGATCAGGAAGATCAGAAGGTACTCACGCATCTGCGGGCAGCTGCTCCGTGTCCACTCCGTGCTGTTCCAACCAGTGTCGCAACTCGGCAAAGGGCAGTCCACCCTGTCGCAGGATGTGCGGTTTCTGCGAGGTGCAGTCCAGGATCGTGGATGCCAGTTCGCCAGCTGACTCCCCTGCGTCCAGGTAGACCGCGACCTTATCCCCCAGCATTTCCTCTGCCCGGGTTGCACTGGTGGCGGCAGGTTGCCCAGAGACATTGGCAGAGGACACCGCCATCGGTCCCACCCGCCCCAGCAGACCCAGGGTGAAGTCGTGGTCAGGCATCCGCACCGCGACAGTTCCCATGGCATCTCCCAGGTCCCAGTGCAGGGATGCCTGTTGGTGTACGACGACGGTCAGCGGCCCCGGCCAGAATTCCCGGGTGAGTTCCAGCACCCAGGGTGGCAGTTGGTCACCAAGTGCCTCCAGGGTCACCGCTGATGACACCAACACCGGTGGCGGCATCTGACGACCCCGCCCCTTGGCAGCCAGCAACTTCTCCACTGCCTGGGGGCTGAAGGCATCGCAACCAATCCCATAGACGGTGTCGGTGGGCAGGACCACCAGGTCGCCATCGCGGATTGCATTGGTGGCCGCAATCACAGCGTCCCCATCGTTCTCGGGGTTGGTCACATCGAAGTGCTGGCTCACAGGCTCATCGTGCCAGCCGTGCGGTGACAAAACGTGCGCGACCTGCCAGGTCGCGATGATCCCGCACCTGCTCCCAGTGCCCGGAACCAGAAAACATGGCGGGAGCTGACTCTCCTTGTACATCGGCATGTTCCGCACCCACCCAGCCCCCGGGGCGCAGCAGGTGCCGGGCTCTGCGCTCAAGAGCGCGCATGGCTTCCAGCCCGTCCTCACCGGAGAACAGGGCCAGAGCGGGGTCATGCTCACGGGCTTCACGGTCAACTCCGTCAAATGCGGTCAGTGGCACATAGGGCGGATTGCACACCACCACGTCCACCCCTCCAGCCAACTCCGGGAGCGCATGGGCCAGGTCCGCCTGGCTCAGATCAACACCGGTGCCGAATAGGTTGCGTTGGGCCCAGATCAGGGCGTCCGGATCCAGTTCAACCGCATGGATCTGTGCGTTTGGCACCTCGACTGCGATCGCTTTGGCGATCACCCCGGATCCAGTGCACAGGTCCACCACCACCGGTGCCGGCAGATCCCGGGCCCGCTCAATCGCCCATCCAGCGAGCAGTTCTGTTTCCGGCCGCGGGGTGAAGACCCCTGGACCGACCGCGACACTGATCGTGCGGAAGTGGGCCACGCCGGTGAGGTGCTGCAACGGAATCCGCTGCGCCCGTTGCTCCACGAGTTCGGTAAATCGCTCTCGCACATTCGCAGACACCTCCTCGACCAGGGAAAGTCGGCCCAACTCAACGCCCAGGGTGTGGGCCAGCAGGACGCGCGCGTCGTACTCCGGTGCTGGGACCCCAGCGGCACTCAGGATTGTGGCCGCCTCGGTGAGCAGTCGGCGTACTTCACTCATCGGCCAGGGCGGCCAGGCGGGCCTCGGTGTCGGTGCTCACGCACGAATCGATCACTGGTTGCAGGGCGCCGTCGAGCACCCGATCCAGGTCGTAGGACTTGTATCCGGTGCGGTGATCAGAGATCCGATTCTCCGGGAAGTTGTAGGTACGGATCCGCTCAGAGCGATCCACGGTGCGCACCTGGGAGCGCCGCGCATCAGAGGCTTCCGCATTTGCCTCTTCCTCCGCTGCGGCCAGGAGGCGGGCCCGCAGGATCCGCAGGGCCTGTTCCCGGTTCTGCAGTTGCGACTTCTCGTTCTGGCAACTGACCACGATCCCGGTGGGCAGGTGAGTGATCCGTACCGCAGAATCGGTGGTGTTGACCGACTGACCGCCCGGACCAGAGGACCGGAATACGTCGATGCGCAGGTCCTTCTCCTCGATCTGCACGTCGACCTGCTCGGCCTCGGGCAACACCAGGACACCGGCTGCTGAAGTGTGCACCCGGCCCTGGCTCTCGGTGACGGGAACCCGCTGGACCCGATGCACTCCACCCTCGTACTTCAACAAGGCGTACGGCGCCATGCCGGGCTCGGGGGTTCCCTTGGCCTTCACCGCTACCGTCACTGACTTGTAACCACCCAGGTCGGATTCGGTGGCGTCAAGAACCTGCATGGACCATCCCTGACCCTCGGCGTATCTGGTGTACATCCGAAGCAGATCCCCGGCAAACAGAGCGGACTCCTCACCACCCTCACCGGACTTGATCTCCAACAACACATCCTTGCCATCGTTGGGATCACGCGGGATCAACAGGGTGCGGAGTCGGTCCTCAGCCTCGACTACCTGTTCGCCAAGTTGGGTGGCTTCTTCAGCAAAGGCCGCATCCTCCTGGGCCAACTCCCTGGCTGCAGTCAGATCATCAACCAACTGCTCCCACTCTGCATGGGCTTTGGCGATTGCAGTGAGTTCGGCGTAACGCTGGCCCAGACGGCGGGCCAGGGTGGGATCTGCATGCACCGAGGGGTCGGCCAGCTTCTGCTCCAACTCCTTGTGCTCCGCAAGCAATGAGGCTGCGCTCTCGAACAAATCCGCTCCAGATCTTCATCAATCTGCACTGCCATTGGCAGTTGCCCAATAAAGGACGCCGGCCCCCGAATCGAGGACCGGCGCCGAAAGCAGGGTACTTCGTGGTTTGGGCTACTTCTTGGCAGCCTTCTTGTAACGCGCTTCGAAACGGGCCACCCGACCGCCGGTGTCGAGGATCTTCTGCTTGCCGGTGTAGAAGGGGTGGCAGTTCGAGCAGACCTCGGAGCGAATGGTGCCCTCAGTTTTGGTGCTACGGGTGGTGAAGGTGTTGCCACAGGTGCAGCTGACCTGGGTTTCCACGTACTCGGGGTGGATGTCTTTCTTCATGGTTTCCTCTCGGTTATCGCTCCCGGGTCGACATCGTGTGCTCACGCGCCGTGAACCGGTAGCCCGACAGATTAGTTTGCCACCTGATGGCAACCCAACGCCAATCGGGCTAGCCCGAGGTGCTCAGCTCCGACCGCGGGCCAGGACTGCAGAAACCCGGGAGGCAAGCTCGCGGGGGCTGAATGGCTTGACGATGTAGTCATCAGCACCTGCGGCCAGGCCCTGCTCGATGTCGGATTCCTGGGCTCGTGCGGTCAACATGATGATCGGCAGGTCGTCCATCACGCTGTTGGCCCGAAGAGCCTTGGCAGCGTCCAGTCCACTCATCCCGGGCATCATCACGTCGAGGATCACCAGGTCGGGCTTGTCGGTGGTACAGGCCTCAACCGCGGCGGCACCATCACCAACCGGGACTACTTCGTGTCCACCATGACGCAGCTTGAACACCACGAGTTCGCGGATATCAGCGTCGTCGTCCGCGATGACGATCCGAGCCATTTAGAAATCCCTCCAAAGCAGTCTGCGTGTTGCAAATCACGCTGGTGGGTCCAGCATAGCCATGCAAGGTCCGGCGTGTGACCCAAAGGGGTCTAGTCCGGCGAATTTCCTGGCTGAATCAGTCGTCCTTGCCACCGATGGTGGGGGTGGTCTTCTGCACCTGCATCAGGAACTCGAGGTTGTTCTGGGACTTCTTCAACCGCTCCAACAACAACTCCAGGGCCTGCTGACCATCAAGCGCAGACAACACCCGGCGCAACTTCCAGATGATCTGGAGTTCGTCCTTGTTCATCAGCAGTTCCTCACGGCGAGTGCCGGACTGAACCGCATCGATGGCCGGGAAAATCCGCTTGTCGGCGAAATCACGGCGCAACCGGATCTCCATGTTTCCGGTCCCCTTGAACTCCTCGAAGATCACCTCATCCATCTTGGAGCCGCTCTCAATCAAAGCGGTTGCCAAAATAGTCAGTGAGCCGCCGTCCTCGATATTGCGGGCGGCACCGAAGAATCGCTTGGGCGGATAGAGGGCAGCGGAATCCACACCACCGGAGAGGATTCGACCACTTGCTGGTGCCGCCAGGTTGTAGGCACGGCCCAAACGGGTGATGCCATCGAGAAGTACGACGACGTCGTGACCAAGCTCCACCAGTCGCTTGGCACGCTCGATGGCCAACTCCGCAACGATCGTGTGATCGCTGGCTGGACGATCGAAGGTGGAGGAAATGACCTCACCCTTGACCGATCGCTGGAAGTCGGTGACTTCTTCAGGGCGCTCATCAACCAGGACCACCATCAGGTGGACCTCGGGATTGTTGGTGGTGATCGAGTTGGCGATGGACTGCATGATCATGGTCTTGCCAGCCTTGGCCGGAGAGACGATCAGGCCGCGTTGACCCTTGCCGATCGGAGCCGCGATGTCGATCACCCGCCCGATCATGTTGGTGGCCGTGGTCTCCAGACGCAGCCGCTCAGAGGGGTACAACGGGGTCAGCTTGTTGAACTCCACCCGGGACTTCGCTGACTCCGGATCTGCACCATTGACCGAGTCAATGCGCACCAGCGGATTGAACTTCTCCTTGCGCTCGCCCTCACGGGGCTGACGCACCTGACCAGTGATCGCATCGCCACGACGCAAGCCGTATTTACGCGCCATCGACATTGAGACGTAGACGTCCTCGCTGCCGGGCAGGTATCCGCTGGTGCGCACAAAGGCGTAGTTGTCCATCAGGTCCAGGATGCCGGCGCATGGCGTGAGTACATCGTCCTCAAGGATCTGCAGATCCGGCTCATTGCGATTGCCGCGCTGGCCACCGCCACCGCCCTGGCGGTCACGGCCCCGGCGTCGATTGCGGTTGCGTCGGTTTCCGCCCTGATCGTCATTGCGATTGCGGTTGTCCTGACCGCCCTGACGGTCCTGTTGCTTGTTCTGCTGATCGCCCTGGTTCTGCGACTTCTGCTGGCGCTCCTGGTCCCGGTTGCCCTGGCCACGGTTGCCCTGATCGGACTTGTTCTGATCAGACTTGATCTGGTTGGACTTGTTCTGATCCTGGTTGCCCTGGTTCTGGCCCTCACCGCCCCCGGAGCGGTCCTTGGCTGCTTCCGGCTTCTGCTGGTTTGCGGACTGATCCGTGTTGCCACCCTCGCGGTTGGCCCCGGTCGCTGAATCCGGCTTCTTCTCGGTTTTTGCTGATCCACCTGACTGCGCGGTCCGGATGGCCGCGACCAGGTCGGATTTCTTCAGGCCTGAAGTCTTGATGCCCAAATCGCCAGCGATCTGCTTCAACTCCGGCAGCAACTTACCGGACAAACCGCCACCAGACTTGCGGGCGCCATTTGAATCAGGCGTGCCTGCGCTTGCTGATGCAGCGGGAGCAGTTTCGATGGTTTCACTCATACGGGGCCTTCCCCATCTGTATGACCGCGGCACATGGTCCACGGTGCGTTGTTGGTGTGAATACTCTTCCGGTCCTTATCGATGCGCACAAAATATGTAGCCGTCTCGATTTCAGAACCGATCGAGGGATTTGCGTTTCCTGAACTAACCAGGTCGGGCGGATTGCGCCCAGCACGCCATCCCTACGATAGCACGCGCCCTCCGGGTCCACCTAGTACGACGCGTCGTACCCGCCAGCCGTTGGGAGCCAGGGCACTGATCTGGGCTGCGCCCTCATCCCCAGAAATGTTGAAGCACAGCACCGTCGGACCGGCACCACTGATCACTGCGGCGTGACCACGGGCGCGCAATTCTCCCACCAGTTCGTGCGACTCGGGCATGGCTGTGGCGCGGTACTCCTG
This sequence comes from uncultured Marmoricola sp., assembly GCA_964600765.1. Classification (GTDB taxonomy): domain Bacteria; phylum Actinomycetota; class Actinomycetes; order Propionibacteriales; family Nocardioidaceae; genus Marmoricola. Next base: position 17,369 of record CAZRKI010000011.1, on the reverse strand, counting down.
GTGCAGGAAATCCTCTGTTGCCTGTAGCAGATGGGCTGGTTGCCCGGCCAGGGCAACCATCAACAACGCTGCCCTGCCGGTGTTTGCCGATGCGTCTGCGTGATCAATCGTGGTTGGCAGCAACGCCCGGGTGCTGTGCGTCGAGGCTTCCGAATCGGGGATGAACACCACTGCGTCAACCTCAGCAGTCAGCCGGGCATTGGTCGCCCAGACCCGATCTGCGGATTGCCCACTAACCACGAAGCCACCCAGGATCGCCGGTGCCACATTGTCGGGATGGCCCTCCATCTCGGTCGCCAGTTCCAACATCATCTGGGTTGGGAACAACTGCTCACCGCCCTGAACCAGAGATCGGGCGAGCAATAGCCCGCCCACAATGGCAGCCGAGGATGAGCCCAGGCCACGACCATGTGGGATCTGGTTGTGACAGGTCAGCCGAAGCCCCGTGGGCTGGCCACCAAGGACCTCAAATGCCTTTCTCATCGCCCTGATCACCAGGTGGCTCTCATCCAGGGAAACCCCATCGGCACCCTCGCCATGCACCGTTACCTCAAGGCCCGTTGGCAACACCTGGGCGATCAGGGAGTCCTCGATGTCCAGGCTGATGCCCAGACAGTCGTAACCGGGACCCAGGTTCGCACTCGTGGCAGGGACCCGGGTCCTGACCGGATCTTTGCTGAACTGAGGGGTCATTTCAGGCGAGGCCAGCCGCTCGGGCAGCAGCGTCCGCATCGGCATCCACGACGTTGTCGACGACCTCGGTGAAGGTGGACAAGGCAGTATCGATGTCCTTGAGTCCATGCCCGGTCACAGTCACCACGATTTGCTGACCGTCGTAACGAACTCCCTCAGCTGCCTCCAGGAGCAGCCCAGCGACACCTGCAGCAGACGCTGGCTCGACGAAAACCCCTTCAGTACAAGCAAGTTCGCGCTGTGCGGTGAGGATTTCATCGTCAGTCACAGATCGGAACTTGCCACCACTCTTGTCAGCCGCAGCCATGGCCAGGTCCCAGGAAGCCGGGTTGCCGATCCGGATCGCAGAAGCCACGGTCTCCGGGTCCGGGATCGGGGATCCCTGCACCAGAGGTGCTGCCCCCTCAGCCTGCCAGCCCCTCATCACCGGGAGCCTGGTCGATTCACCGCTGGCCAGGGACTCCTCATAACCCATCCAGTACGCCGAGATGTTGCCGGCATTTCCGGTTGGCAGGACGTGTACGTCGGGTGCATCGCCGAAGAAGTCAACGATCTCAAAGGAACCGGTCTTCTGCCCCTGCAGCCGCATCGGGTTCACCGAGTTCACCAGGGCCACCGGGTATTTGTCAGCCAACTCCCGGCTCATCCGCAGGCAGTCATCGAAGTTGCCGCGAACCATGATCACCTGGGCACCATGCACGATCGCCTGGGCGAGCTTCCCGGCAGCGATCTTGCCCTGGGGCACCAGCACCAGTGGTTTGATCCGGGCGCGAGCGGCGTAGGCCGCCATCGAGGCCGAGGTGTTGCCGGTGGAAGCACAGACCACCGCCTCTGCCCCCTGCCCCACCGCCACCGAGAGTGCGACCGTCATCCCGCGATCCTTGAAGGAACCGGTGGGATTGTCACCCTCGACCTTCAACCAGACCTGGCCACCGGTCACCTCCGACAACCACGCACTGGAGACCATCGGGGTGCCGCCCTCACCGAGGGTGATGGTCGGGGTGCCCTCCGGGATGTCCAGACGATCACGAAACTCCTCGATCACGCCGCGCCACTGTCGTGACTGCTGGTTCATTCGGACTCTCCTTCAACACGCATCACCGAGGACACTTGGCGAACATTCGGCATCTCCTGGAGGGCTGCGACCGTGGCTGATAGATCAGCATCACTGGCCCGGTGGGAGACCACCACCAACTGGGCATCATCACCGCGGCCTTCCTGGCGCACGGTCTGGATCGAGACATTGTGCTCGGCGAAGGCCTGAGCGATCGTGGCCAGCACCCCAGCCTTGTCGTCCACATCGATCTGGACGTGGTAGCGGGTCTGGGTCTGTCCCATCGGCAGCACCGGGAGGGCGGCGTACGCAGACTCACCCGCACCGCGGACATCAGCCAAGCGGTTGCGGGCCACAGTGACCAGGTCGCCCATGATTGCACTGGCGGTGGGATTCCCACCCGCCCCAGGTCCGTAGAACATCAACTGGCCGGCTGCTTCGCTTTCCACGAAGACTGCGTTGTAGGCCTCCCGGACGCTGGCCAACGGATGGCTCCTGGGGATCATCGCCGGGTGTACTCGTGCTGAAACCGCCAGCCCATCGGGGGTTTCCTCCAACGCGCAGATAGCCAACAACTTCACCACCGCACCCATTTCCCGGGCGCTGGCCACATCACTGGCGCTGACATCAGCGATACCCTCGCGATGGACGTCACTGGCCGTAACCCTGGTGTGGAAGGCCAGGCTGGCCAGGATCGCCGCCTTGGCGGCCGCATCGAATCCCTCCACATCAGCAGTTGGATCCGCCTCTGCGTAGCCGAGTTGCTGGGCCTCCTCCAATGCATCCGTGAAACCGGCACCGGTGGAGTCCATCTTGTCGAGGATGAAGTTGGTGGTTCCGTTGACGATGCCGAGCACCCGGGTGACCCGGTCTCCGGCAAGGGACTCACGCAATGGCCGCAGGATCGGGATTGCACCGGCCACCGAGGCCTCGTAGTACAGGTCGCGACCGGCCTGTTCAGCAGCCGCAAACAAGGTGGCCCCGTCCTCGGCCAAGAGCGCCTTGTTGGCCGTGACCACACTGGCGCCGTGCTCCAGGGCAGTCAGAATCAGGGTTCGGGCCGGTTCGATGCCGCCGATGACCTCGATCACCACATCGATGTCTCCTCGGGTCACCAGACCCTCGGCGTCATCGGTGAACAACTCCGCAGGCAGGTGGCCATCCCGCGCGAGAGTGAGCCGACGTACGGCGATGCCAACCAGTTCGACTGGAGCACCCACCCGTTGGGCCAGGTCAGCTGCCTGCTCAATGATCAGCCGGGCCACCTGGGTACCGACGACACCACACCCGAGCATGGCCACTCGTAGTGGTCCACGCCCAGAGGTCAAGTTGTTGGATGGCATGTGATCATGATCCCACGGTTGGGTCGAGCGCGATGTCGGTGGCCAAAAGGTCATCGAGCGTCTCCCGGCGGACGATGACCCGGCTCGACCCATCGCGTACTGCCACCACAGGCGGCCGCAGGGCGTGGTTGTAGTTGCTGGCCATGGAGCGACAGTAGGCACCAGTGCCAGGCACGGCAATCAGGTCACCGGGTTGCACATCACTGGAGATGTACTCATCCATCACCACGATGTCACCGGATTCACAGTGCTTGCCCACCACCCGGGTGACCATCGGCTTCTCCGCACCAGCCCGATTGGCCAGGGTCGCGGAGTAGTCCGCGCCGTACAGAGCAGTGCGGATGTTGTCGCTCATCCCGCCATCCACCGACACGTAGGTGCGCACCTCACCACCATCGAGTTCCACCGGCTTGACCGTGCCAACCGTGTAGACCGTGCACATCGAAGGGCCGACGATGGCCCGGCCGGGCTCGATGGAAAGGTGCGGGACGGTCAGGTCGTGATGGGAGCACTCCTCGGCCACGATCTGGGACAACTGCGTGGCCAACTCGGCTGGAGTTCGGGGGTCGTCCTGGCTGGTGTAGGAGATCCCGAAACCGCCACCCAGATCGAGTTCGGGCATCTCCACGCCCAACTCGCCACGGATCTGGGCATGCAAGGACAACACCTTCCTCGCGGCAACCTCAAACCCCATGGTGTCGAAGATCTGGGAACCGATGTGGCTGTGCAACCCCCGCAACTCCAGGGACTCCCTGCCCTGCACCTCACGGGCCGCTTCCAGGGCAGCTCCAGTGGCGATGGAGAAACCGAACTTCTGGTCCTCGCGGGCAGTGGCGATGTATTCGTGAGTGTGCGCCTCCACTCCGGCGGTTACCCGGATCAGCACCCGGGCCGTGCGTCCCAGCGCATGTGCAATCTGCGCCAATCGGTCGATCTCGCTGAATGAATCCACGATGATCCGACCCACGCCCAGCTCTACCGCCTGCTCGAGCTCGGCCAGGGTCTTGTTGTTGCCATGGAAGCCGACCCGCTCCATGGGGAACCCGGCTCGCTCAGCCACCGCCAGTTCCCCACCTGAGCAAACGTCCAGGCAGAGACCCTCCTCTGCCACCCAGCGGGCGATCGTCGTGCACAGGAAGGCCTTGCCGGCGTAGTAGACATCGAAGTCGGCAAACGCGGTGTTGAAGGCCTTCGCTCGGGCCCGGAAATCCTGCTCATCGAGCACGAAGGTGGGTGAGCCATGCTCAGCCACCAGGTCGGTGACCGGGATGCCACCAATCTGCAGGACACCCGCCACCTTTTCAGCGGTCTGTGACCACAACTGCGGCAGCAGCGCATTGACGTCCTCGGGATAGGGCAGCCAAACCGGCCCACTGGCCGAGGCAACTGCATGCGCCCAGCCAGCTTCATGTGCGCGAATCATCACGGGCCTCCCTGCGATTGCGCCGGTACCTGATCAAAAGCAGTGGGTCGCTTGGCTGGGCGCGCCGCGTCGTACTTGCGGCCTTGCGTCATACGAAACGTGCTGATGCGGTGGGACGTCATACGAATTGTGGCCTGGGGGCCACAATTCGTATGACGTTCGGGGGTTTTCCCACCAAACGTATGACGCAAGGTCGCCTCAGGTACGCCGCCACCAACGCCGCGCCCGGCCCCAACCACGCCTGTCATCACATCCGCTCCGGAGCTGATACGCCGAGCAGGTCAAGGCCGTTGGCGAAAACGACCCGGGTGGCGGCAATCAACTGCAGCCGGGCCAGATGTGTCGTACTGGCTTCCTCATCCCCCATTGGCAGCACCCGACAGGCGTCGTAGAACTTATGGAAGCTCGATGCGGTGTCCTCCAGGTAGCGGGCGATCCGGTGCGGTTCACGCAACTGCGCTGCCGAGGCGACCACTCTGGGAAACTCAGCCAGGGCCCGCAGCAGATCCCCCTCACGTTCATGGGTGAGGAGTTCAGGATGCGACTCCGGTTGCAATCCGAGATCGCTGGCATTGCGCAGGATGCTGGCCAACCGGGCATGGGCGTACTGCACATAAAACACCGGGTTCTCGCTGGCCTGCTTGGTCATCTCGGCCACGTCAAGGGTTAGCGGCGAGTCAGCCGGATACCGGGCCAGCGTGTAGCGCAGCGCATCCACTCCGATCAGATCGACCAGATCCTGCAAACTGACGATCGTCCCGGCCCTCTTGGAGAGCTTGAGCTCCTGGCCGTTCTGCAGGATCTTGACCAACTGTCCGATCAAAACCTCGACATTGGTTTCCGGATCATCACCAGCACAGGCTGCCATCGCCTTGAGGCGCCCGACGTAACCATGATGATCGGCCCCCAACAGATAGATACAGATCTCGAAACCGCGTTCGCGCTTGTTCAGGTAGTACGCCGTGTCGGAAGCGAAATAGGTCAACTCGCCGTTGGAGCGGATCAGTACCCGGTCCTTGTCATCGCCGGCGTCGGTTGTCCGCATCCACAGGGCGCCATCGGCATCGAAGAGATGCCCCTGGCCGCGCAGATTCTCCAGGGTCGTGGCGACCTGGTCCTGGAGGCTGCGCTCAGAGAACCAGACATCAAAATGAGTGTTGAAGTTCTCCAGTTGCTCCCTCTGCTGGGCCAGCTGCAGCTCATAACCAGCCTCCCGGAAGGCGATCATCCGATCGGGCTCGGGGAGCTCCATGATTCCCAAGTGCACTTGGGAAACCTGTGACGCAAGTTCCTTGATGTACTCCCCCTGGTAGCCACCCTCGGGGATCGACTGGCCGAGAGCAGCCGCCTCCAGGGAGGCGCCAAACAGGTCCATCTGGTTGCCGCGGTCGTTGATATAGAACTCCCGGGTCACCTCAGCACCCGCCTTGGTCAACACCCGGGCCAACGCATCCCCGACCACTGCCCAACGGGTGTGACCCAGATGAAGAGGTCCGGTCGGGTTGGCAGAGATGAACTCGACATTGATCCGGGTTCCGGCAAGTTCGCCGGTTTGTCCGTACGCCGCCCCAGCAGCCACGATGTCATCGGCAACTTTGCCCTGGGCATCGGCTGCGACGGTGATATTCAGGAATCCCGGGCCAGCAATATCAACGCCAGCAATCCCATCAGTTCCCTGCAGAGCGGTTGCCAACCGCGTGGCCAGCTCCCGGGGGTTGAGCCCGGCGGGCTTGGCCAACTGCAACGCCACATTGGTGGCATAGTCGCCGTGCTCTGGGTTTCGGGGTCGCTCCACGGTCACCTGAGCAGGCAGTTGGGGCAGCTCTAGTTCCCCGGCTGAGACCAGGGAGTTGAGCGCGCTCAGGATCGCATCAGACAATTGGGTTGGAGTCACCCGTAGATGCTACCGAGCAGACGCGCGGGTCACGAAAATGACTGAGACGGACAACACGTGCCACTCCCACACCTGGCCTGCTATTGCTCTGCCACACTTGAGCCATGGGCACTGAACCAACCAGCCGGATCGTCACTGCACTCATCAACGATGGCCTGATCACGGATGACCAGCGGCCCGCTGCAGAAGCATCGGTACGAACTGCCCTGGTGGAGCCACATGCAGCCCGTCCAGCCGGGATGCCAAAACTCATTGAGATCGTCGCCTACCTGGGTGCCGCTCTGGTGGTGGCCGCGATCTTCTTGTTGTTGATGCAGGAATGGGAGAATCTCAGCGATTTCGAACAGATCCTGGCTCTCGGCATCGTCACTGTGATTCTGGGTGCTGCTGGCTCAGTGGCCGCATTCGCGGGTCACCCAAGCCCCAATGACGACATCCGGCGTCGTCTGACCAGCACCCTACTCACCTCGGCAGCACTCGGTGGTGGGCTAACGGTAGGCCGTTGGGTCGACACCCTGGTGCAGGTCGAGTTCGGTGATATCTCCTGGCCAGTGGTGGCTGGTTCAGCGGTACTCGCAGTTGCCGCGGCAGTGGTTTATCTGCTGGCACCATCGGCCTTCGGCCAGGTGGCCATCCTTGGTGGCGCCATCAGCTTCCTGGTCGCCATCACCTCAGATCAAAATCAGGGCTATGTCCTGGGCAGCCTGATGGTGTTATTGGGCCTGATCTGGCTGGCCCTCGCCGAACGCGGTTGGCTCCGCGAGGACATGATCGGACGAACCCTGGGTGTGACCACTGCCCTGTTCGGCGCCCAGTTCCCGGTCATCGAAGGCAGCCACACCTGGTTCGGCTACCTACTCACCGTGGCCATGGTTGCCCTCTTCGTGGGGCTCTACCTCGCCAGGGTCGCCTGGCCCTTAGTCGCTGGTGCGGTCATCGGGATCACTCTGGTGGTTCCCGAGGCGATCACCGATTGGACCGACGGGTCTTTGGGCGTGGTCGGTGGAGTGTTGATCGCCGGAGTCGCGCTGTTGATCGCGTCGTTCATCGGCTACCGGATGAAGGTGTCTGCCTCAGATTCCTGAGGAAGTCGCTGAGGCTCTCGGCCGGGCGGCCGGTGATGCGTCGTACTGCGTCACTAACCGGAATGAGTTCCCCAGCGGCAATCGCAGTGTAGGTGGACACCCAGGCGTCGTACTGCCACTGCGGCACTTCCCAGGCCAGCCGTGATTCATAGGCCTCCGCGATGGTTTCGTCATGGTAGGTAACGCTACGTCCGGTGACCTCAGAGATGGTCCGGGCGATCTCAGCCAGAGTGAGCGCCTCGGGTCCGGTGAGGTCGTAGGTGTTCCCAATGTGCTCGGCAGGGTCATGGAGCACCGTGGCTGCTACCCGGGCCACGTCCGCCCGGGTGACGCAGGCAACCCGGCCGGCACCGGCCGGACCACGGATCACCCCATCCTCCCCAACCATGCTGGGGAAGAAGTCGGTGTACAGGTTGTCGCGCAGAAAAGTGAACCCATGCCCGGAGGCACGGATGTACTGTTCGGTGGCCCAGTGGTCCTGGGCCAGGGTGAAGGTCGCATCCGGTGCTGCACCAAAGAACGACAGATAGACGATGTGGCCGACCCCGGCAGCCACCGCGGCGTCGATGAAGCCGCGATGCTGGTTCAGCCGATCGGCGTTCTCGGCACCGGACACCATGAACAGCAGATCGACACCGGCCAGAGCGGCACGGGACTCCTCGGTGTTCTCGTAGTTGCAGGGAACCGCTACGGCATCCGCCAACTCCGGAGTCCGCTCGGGATTGCGAGCCAGCAGCCGCTGGGCCACACCCGCAGCAGCAAGGTGGCCGGCAACGAGACCGCCGATGTGTCCGGTGGATCCGGTTACCGCAAGAGTGGGTGGTTTCATCATGTTGCTCCTGGTGGCGGACTTGACCACCAAAGCAAAGTACCCGAACCCACCTGCGTGGATCCGGGCATTACCTGGGGTGCGTTGTCGTTGGCGCCCCTGGCAGGATTCGAACCTGCGCTCCCGCCTCCGGAGGGCGGTGCTCTATCCCCTGAGCTACAGGGGCTCGGGGTGCGGGGGTAGACGTTACCTGCCCGACCCGAACATGTCGAAAGCGGCCGCCTGATTTATCGACAGGGGCCAAACTGGGCAAAGCAGAAGGCCAGCAGAAAAGGACCACCGATGGACGTCGCCGCCCTGCGCGAACTCGCCAGCAGGTACTCCGTTGCGACCGACTTCTGGGACTGGCAGGGACAGCACACCGAGATCCAGCCGACAACCCTGATTTCGGTCCTGCAAGCGCTGGGAGTCCCTGCTGCCACCGATGCTGAAGTCGCCAACTCCATCCAGATGGCAGATCAACGTCACTGGCAGGACACCCTGCCCCCAACCATCGTGACCCGTGCCGGCTGGACGCCCTGGGTCGCCGTACATCTGCCGCATGGTCGGGAGGCGGGCCTGGAGTTGCGCCTTGAGGATGGGAGTCGCCGCAGTATCGCCCAGATCGAAAACTGGGTTGATCCCCGCGAGTTGGCTGGCCAATTGATTGGGGAGGCAACCTTTGAGTTGCCTGGTGACCTGCCACTGGGTTGGCACCGGGCAATCGCCACCATTGATGGAACTCCCGCCGCGGAAGCCACTTTGATCGTCACCCCGCAACGACTGGACCTGCCCGACTGGTTGGAGCAACCGGTTTGGGGCCTGATGGAGCAGATCTATCAGGTCCGTTCGACCCACTCCTGGGGCCTGGGGGACTTCACTGACCTGGCCGGGATCATGGCCTGGGCCGGAGGCGAAGGCGCTGACTTCTACCTGGTCAACCCGATCCACGCGGGCTCGCTGCGGGCTCCAATGGAACCCTCGCCATACCTACCCACCTCCAGGTTGTTCACCAATCCGATCTACCTCGACGTCGAGCGAGTCCCCGGGTACGACGCCGTACCCGACGAAGCGAAAGAGGCGGCCCGAAACGCAGCGCAGTTGCCCTCTCCCGAACAGACCCTGGATCGGGACCGGGTCTGGGCAGCCAAGGAGCGGGTGTTGGCTGAGATCTTCGGCTCCACCGGGGCTGGCCAGGATCCCGATTTCCGGGCCTTTTGTGAACGGTCCGGTGAGGCACTGCTCGACTTCGCCACCTGGAACGTGCTGGATGAGCAGGGACTGCTGGCGCAATCAGAGGGATCGGACCTCAGCACCCCGGGGTCTCCGGGTCTGGCCGGGTTCCGCGAGCGCCACTCCGATCGGATCGACTTCCATTGCTGGTTGCAGTGGCTGACCCGACAACAACACGAAAACGTCCAGAGCGCTGCACTGGCCTCCGGGATGCGGATCGGCCTGATCAATGACCTCGCCGTGGGAGTACACCCCAGTGGCGCTGATGCCTGGTCGATGCAGGATTGCCTGGCCACCTCTGTCCACGTGGGGGCACCACCAGATCAGTTCAACCAGTTGGGCCAGAACTGGCACCAGCCCCCCTGGCATCCGGGCCGGCTCGCGGAGTTGGGCTACGCGCCGTACCGGGACCTGGTCCGGGCAGCGCTGCACAACTGCGGCGCCCTGCGGATTGACCACATCATCGGCCTGTTTCGGTTGTGGTGGATCCCATCGGACTCCACTCCAGACCAGGGCACCTATGTGTACTACGACCATGAGGCATTGGTCGGGATCCTGCTGCTGGAAGCCCATCGAGCCGGCGTGATCGTGATTGGTGAGGACCTCGGTGTGGTAGAGCCCAGTGCGCGGGCGCACCTGGCCGAGCGCGGCATCCTGGGCACCTCCGTCGTGTGGTTCGAATGGCACGATGGCCAGCCCCTGCCACCGGAGGACTACCGCCAGTTGTGCCTGAGCAGCGTGACCACCCACGACCTGCCCCCAACGGCGGGCTATCTCGACCTGATCCAGGTACGCATCCGCGATGAGCTCGGCCTGCTGACCCGCTCCGTGGAGCAGGAACTGACAGCCGAACAGCACACCCTTGACCAAGTACGCCGCGCGCTAACCGACCGCGGGCTGTGCCAGGAGGGAGCGAGCACCGACGAACTCGTTCTCGCGCTGCATCAGTGGCTGCGCGCCACCCCGTCCCTGTTGCAGGGGGTGGCAGTGGCTGACCTGGTTGGCGACGTACGTCCGATCAACCAACCGGGCACCAGTGCGGAGTACCCGAACTGGCGATTGCCACTGACGGACTCGTCAGGTCAGGAGGTGCTCCTGGAGCAGTTGATTGGCTCAGCCCGCGTCCGGGAACTGGTCAGGACTATCAACAATCGACCGGAATCCAGGTGAACGTCAGCAATCTCACGTCCTGGGAACAAGAATTCTGGTCGCCATTTGTGCGTTTCAGCGCACAAGGGGACTAGCCTTGTGCGGAGTACCCACCCCCGCTTGTGGAAGAGGCGAAAACAGGTCGTGTCCGAAACCCCGGATGACAACCAGCTGGCAGCGTTCGGAGCCAATGAATGGCTGGTCGACGAGATGCGCGAACGCTACGAAAAGGACCGCAATAGCGTCGACAAGGTTTGGTGGGATTTCTTCGAGGGAAATCCCAGCCCAGCCAGCACTCCCTCCCAGGCGGCTGCAACTCCCGCACCCGCTCCCCCGCCGACACCAACGGCAACCCCGGCGGCAGCGCCCGCCCCGGCCGCTGCGCCAGTCAAGCCAGCAGCTCCGGCTGCTGGTCCAGAGACGACCAAGCCGGCCGCTTCTGCTCAGGGGCGGGATCCTGAGGTGAAGATGGAGGCGCCCCCTTCGGACGAGCCCACCTTCACCGTGTTGCGCGGCGCCCCTGCCCGTACTGCAGCCAACATGGACGCCAGCCTGACCGTGCCAACCGCGACCAGCGTGCGTTCGGTGCCGGTGAAACTGCTGTGGGACAACCGCGTGGTGATCAACAACCACCTCGCCCGGGCCCGCGGCGGCAAGGTCAGCTTCACCCACTTGATCGGCTATGCCATGGTGCAGGCCCTCAAGGAGATGCCTGAGATGAATGTCGGCTTCGACACCATCGACGGCAAGCCAAACCTGATCCAGCCAGCCCACATCAACCTCGGCCTGGCCATCGATCTGCCCAGGCCTGATGGCACCCGCCAGTTGCTGGTGCCCAGCATCAAGGCCGCTGAGCGGATGGATTTTGCCCAATTCTGGACCGCCTATGAGGATCTGATCCGCAAGGCCCGCGGCGGCAAGCTCGCCGTCACCGACTTCCAGGGTACGACGATCAGCCTCACCAACCCGGGCACGATCGGCACCAACCACTCAGTCCCCCGACTAATGAAGGGCCAGGGCGCCATCATCGGCGTCGGGTCGATGGAATACCCGCCAGCCTTCCAGGGCGCCTCAGAGGACACCATCACCCGCAACGCGATCAGCAAGATCATGACGCTCACCTCTACCTACGACCACCGCGTGATCCAGGGTGCCCAGTCAGGTGAATACCTCAAGCGGATCCACGCGCTCCTGCTGGGAGCCGATGACTTCTATGACGGCATCTTCACCTCGCTGCGGATCCCCTATGAGCCGATCCGCTGGTCGGCTGACATCTCCACCTCCCATGATGATGAGATCTCCAAGCAGGCCCGGATCCTGGAACTGATCCACGCCTACCGGGTGCGCGGGCACATGATGGCCGACACCGACCCATTGGAGTACAAGCAGCGCAGCCACCCCGACCTTGAGGTGGAGTCCCACGGATTGACCCTCTGGGACCTGGATCGCGAATTCGCAACTGGATCCTTCGGGGGTGAGCGCCGGTTCATGAAGATGCGCTCGATCCTGGGAATTCTTCGCGATTCATACTGCCGCACCATCGGCATCGAGTACATGCACATCCAGGATCCCGAGCAACGTCGCTGGATCCAGGAGCGAGTAGAACAACCGTTGGTGAAACCGCCGCGCGAGGAGCAGATGCGAATCCTGCTCAAGCTCAATCAGGCCGAGGCCTTCGAGACCTTCCTACAGACCAAGTTCGTCGGCCAGAAGCGGTTCAGCCTGGAAGGCGGGGAGACCACGGTCGCCGTACTTGACGAACTGTGTGACGCCGCCGCGGAGGCCGGACTCGATGAGGTGGCCATCGGGATGGCCCACCGCGGCCGGCTCAACGTGCTGGCCAATATCGTGGGCAAGTCCTACTCCCAGATCTTCCAGGAGTTCGAGGGCAATATTGATCCCCGGACCATCCAGGGCTCTGGTGACGTGAAGTACCACCTCGGGGCCGATGGTGTTTTCCATGCCCTCAAGGGGGACCAGATCAAGGTCTCGGTGGCAGCGAATCCATCCCACCTGGAAGCGGTTGACCCAGTACTCGAGGGCATTGCCCGCGCCAAGCAGGACGTACTCAACCGGGGCACTGAGTTCCCGGTGCTGCCGCTGCTGGTGCACGGCGATGCTGCCTTCGCCGGCCAGGGCGTGGTTGCTGAGACCCTGAACCTCTCCCAACTGCGCGGCTATCGCACCGGTGGCACCATCCATGTGATCGTCAACAACCAGGTCGGGTTCACCACCTCCCCGGCCAACTCCAGGTCCTCGCTGTACTGCACCGATGTGGCCCGGATGGTTCAGGCGCCGATCTTCCACGTCAACGGTGATGACCCAGAGGCCTGCATCCGGGTGGCCCGACTGGCCTTTGAGTTCCGCCAGGCCTTCAAAAAGGACGTCGTGATCGATCTGGTCTGCTATCGACGCCGGGGCCATAACGAGGGTGATGACCCCTCCTACACCCAGCCGCTGATGTATGACCTGATCGAGAAGAAGCGCTCGGTGCGCAAGCTCTACACCGAGTCACTGATCGGTCGTGGTGACATCACCATGGAAGAAGCGGAGCAGGCACTCAAGGACTACCAGCAGCAACTTGAGCGGGTGTTCACCGAAGTCCGCGAGGCCACCTCAGCCCCAGAGCACTGGACGACCGTGCCGGACTACCCCTCCAAGATTCGGGAGGAGTACCAGACCGCCGTACCAATGGAGACCCTGAAGCGGATCGCGGATGCCTACGTCTCCGTACCTGAGGGCTTCACCGTGCACCCCAAGGTGCTACCGCAACTCCAACGGCGCTCGGCAGCGATCACCCAGGGGCCGATCGATTGGGGAACCGGCGAGATCCTGGCCTTCGGCTCCCTGCTGATGGAGGGGCGCCCAGTACGGCTCGCCGGTCAGGACTCCCGTCGCGGCACCTTCGCCCAACGCTTCGCCACCCTGATCGACCGCAAGAACGCCGATGAGTGGACTCCCCTGGCCAATCTGAGCGATGACCAGGCCAGCTTCTATGTCTATGACTCACTACTCTCGGAGTACGCCGCCCTCGGTTTCGAGTACGGCTACTCAGTGGCCCGTCCGGATGCACTGACCCTCTGGGAAGCGCAGTTCGGTGACTTCGTCAACGGCGCCCAGACCGTGATCGATGAGTTCATTTCCTCCTCTGCCACCAAGTGGGGCCAGACCTCTGGCGTCGTACTGCTGTTGCCTCATGGCTATGAGGGCCAGGGACCGGATCATTCCTCTGCGCGCATTGAGCGCTTCCTGACCGTGGCTGCCGATGAAGCGATGGTGGTTGCCCAGCCATCCACTCCGGCCAACCACTTCCATCTGCTGCGCAAGCACACCCTTGACGATGAGCACCGACCTCTGGTGATCTTCACTCCCAAGTCGATGCTCAAGCGCAAGGAGGCCGCCTCTCAACCCGGCGACTTCACCAGCGGTTCATTCCAACGGGTGATCGGAGACCAAGATGTGGTTCCCGAACAGGTCGATACCCTCCTGCTGTGCAGTGGTCGGATCACCTGGGATTTGATGGTGGAGCGCGCCAAGCGGCAGAAGGAGGGCTTCACCACCGCGATCGCCCGCATCGAGCAGCTGTATCCCCGCCCGATGGAGGAAATCCGGGCCGAGCTCAGCCGCTATCCAAATCTGAGCACGGTGCGTTGGGTTCAGGATGAGCCATTGAACATGGGCCCGGCTCCACACTTCCGGGTCAACTTGTTGCCCAACCTGGGCCGTCGGGTTGAAGTTATTGCCCGACCGGAGTCCTCCTCCCCGTCAGTGGGGCAGCATTCCCGACATGTCCAGGAGCAAAAGGACCTCCTGGATCAGGCATTCGCCAGCGCCAACCCGGGAGCCTGAGCCATGTACTTCACTGATCGAGGACTGGAGGAATTGGCCGCCCGACGTGGAGACGAAGAGGTGACCCTGGCCTGGTTGGCTGACCGATTGCTGGAGTTCACCGACGCCCACCCGGAGTTCGAGACCGCCGTAGAGCGCCTGGCCACCTGGCTGGCCCGCCTCGACGACGAGGACGACGAATAGCCAACTACACCTTTCCTCGCCGAGGCGGCAGAAAATAACACGCCGAGGCGGCACTA
>CAZRKI010000011.1:0-2499 GCA_964600765.1 uncultured Marmoricola sp. | reverse complement strand
TAACACGCCGAGGCGGCACTAATTCACCTTGCCCAAACCTGAGTAAGTTGTTTGAAACCGCCAGAGAGCTGGGTCATACGCCCCATTTTCATGGCTTTTGATGGGGTTACCGATTCTGGTTCTCAGAGATCGCGACACCCCGGGGCGTGTTAACTACTGCCGCCTCGGCGTGTTAAGTACTGCCGCCTCGGCGATGGGTGGGGCTAGGATCGGCGCACACCGAATGCAGTACTGGTCGCAGTGGAGGCGCCCGATGATGTATCCCCCAGCACCATGGCAGATGTACGGCGAGAGTTGGATCTCAGTCTTCCGGGTCAAGGAAGGTGACCATCCCGAACGCCCCAAGGGCATGTACGGCGTGATGATGGTCCGGTACGACGAGCCCAGCCCGCTGACCTATCACGAACTCCTGGTGGGCCGACTGGTTGACCGGAAGTTCGCAAATATCACCGACATCTGGGTTGATTCCGAGGCCTCGATGCAGGGCGGCCGGGAGTTGTGGGCCATCCCCAAGCACTTGTGCGATTTCAGCTTCGAGGTGCGCACCAATCCGATCAGCACCCGGTTGCGAGCCAGTGCCTCGGTCGACGGCCGCTCGATTGCGAGTTGCTTCTTCCACGACGCGGCTGGCGTGATCCCGCGGGTGCCCTTCAAGGGGCAAACCCAACAAACTCGTGACTCAGGTGAGCTGGTGCAGGCCGACCTGACCGGGTCCGCGAAGACCATGCCCGCGATCGGCTCGTGGCAGTTCGCGCCCGATGGTCCTCTGGGTTGGCTTCACGACAAACGTCCCTATGCCTCAGCCCGAATGCGAAACTTCCAGATGAGCTTCGGCTGATCCCTAACTGGGGCGGAGTACCACCTCGGCCATGACCGCATCAGGCGGTAGATCGATCGCATCGATCACCCGGGCCGCCACCGTTTCTGGTTGCATCCAGGCCGAGGAGTCATAGGTACGCCCCTCCATCGCGTGCACCTGCTCCTGCATTGGGGTAGCGGTGCGCCCCGGGAAAACCGTGGTCACCCGAACGCCATTTGGTTGTTCCTCTGCCCGCAGCGTATCCGCTACTGCTCGCAAGCCGAATTTGGACGCTGCATAGGCACCCCAACCCGGATTTGCAGTCAGGCCAGCAGTGGAATTGATGAACACCACCGTGCCCCTGGCTGCCCGAAGCGCAGGCAAACAGGCCTGGGTGAGCAGCACCGGCGACACCAGGTTCACCTGCACCTGCTCCTGTACGACGTCCAACCGCGCGCTCGCGATGGGGCCCAGATCCACCACCCCAGCAGCATGAATGACTGAGTCCAGTCGGTCCGGAATCGCCACCCCCGCACACTGTTCTGGTTGGTTCAGGTCCGCCACCAGACAGTCCGCTCCCGGGTATCGCTGCTGGAGATCAGCAGCTCGCCTCTGGGATCGGGCCAACAACACCAGTTCATCCCCGCGGTGTTGCAACAAATCGGCGATGGCCGCTCCGATCCCCGAGCCGGCACCGGTGACCAGGTGTCTCATCGGGTGAAGACGATCTTGCCGAAGACCTCTCCTGAGTTCATCGCTGCGAAACCGGCAGCGGCCTCCTCCATGGGCAGCACCCGGTCAATCAACGGTCGGGCGCCAGTGGCATCAAGCAGGTTGATCATTGAGGCGAGTTCACTGGTGGTGCCCATCGTGGAGCCAATCACCCGCAACTGCAGGAAGAAGATCCGGGTCAGTTCCGCATCCGTCAGGTCCGCACCCGACGTCGTACCTGAGATCACGATGGCCCCTCCGGGTCGCAGCGCCCTGATCGAATGACCCCAGGTCGCTTTGCCGACGGTTTCCATGACCGCATCGACCTTGACCGGGAGCCGGGCACCGGATTCAAGGACTTCATGAGCCCCCAACTCCCGGGCCCGCTCAGCCCTGGCCGCATCGCGACTGGTGGCCAGCACCCGCAGCCCGGCTGCCCGGGCCAGGGTGATGCAGGCAGTGGCCACGCCCCCACCCACGCCCTGCACCAGGACGGTGTCACCCGCCTTGAGTTGCCCCCGGGTGAACAACATCCGGTACGCCGTCAACCATGCGGTTGGCAGACAGGCTGCCTCCTCAAAGGACAACGAGGCCGGCTTGGGGATCACATTGGCCCGGGGCACCATCACCTGGTCAGCGAAGGTGCCCTGATATCGCTCGCTGAGGATCGAACGGCGTGGGTCCAGGGTCTGGTCACCGCTCCAACTGGGGTCGTTGACCACCGCGTGTACGACGACCTCGTTGCCGTCTGCATCAACTCCGGCTGCGTCACAACCCAGGATCATCGGAAGCGCTTCCTGACGCAATCCCACCCCACGAAGAGACCAGATGTCATGGTGGTTCAGGGAGGCAGCCTTCACATTGACGGTGGTCCAACCAGCAGGCACCTCTGGCGTGGGTCTTTCGCCCACCACCAGTCCCTGCAGCGGATCGTTTGGGTCGAAGGACTGGGCGTATACAGCGAACATGCGCCTGACCCTAGCGGCCGG
>CAZRKI010000010.1:19051-49281 GCA_964600765.1 uncultured Marmoricola sp. | reverse complement strand
GGAGTAAGGCTGCCCCAGGTGCGCAGGGCTTCGATATCGCTCAGTTCCAGGCCGAAGCCACCGGCGAACAGCTGCGAATACAGGGTGAGGCTTGAGTGCCCACAACTGAGAATGAAGCGATCCCGGGCCAACCACTGTGGGTCGGTTGGGTCGTGTCGCATGACTTTCTGGAACAGCAAATAAGCCACTGGGGCCAGGCTCATTGCAGTCCCAGGGTGACCATTGCCCACCTTCTGCACGGCATCCATGGCCAGCGCCCGGATGGTGTCGACGGCTCTGTCGTCGATCTTGTCCCAATCCAACGGCGGGGTGGTGGTCACGTGGCATTTCCTCTCATCGGGTTACTACTGGATTCAAGACTAGTCGGCAGCCGGGAACGCTACGAACCCTCCCAAGGGTTAGACTGCCAAAGTTGCTCAGTTGGGCGTACTCCCATGGCGATCAGAAGGCGAGCCGAGTTGTCAGCGGTCGAATCAGAGGTATCAGTGACAGACCCAAGCTCCAGTGGAGCCACTGCACAGGCGAGTGCTGAGGCGACCCTGAGAGACGTTATCGCTGCCTATGTCGGGCTTACCAAGCCCAGGGTCATCGAACTGCTGTTGTTGACCACGGTTCCGGTTATGTTCTTCGCCCAACGAGGAGTGCCACCCCTGGGCCTGGTGATCGCAACAGTCCTTGGCGGGACCCTATCGGCCGGTAGCGCGAATGCGCTCAATTGTGTCTACGACCGTGACATCGACGAGCAAATGCGCCGCACCCGACGCCGGGCCCTGCCCCGGCACATTGTCAGCCCACGGGCGGCACTGGTCTTCGGCCTGACCCTGATGGTGCTCTCCACACTGATTCTGGGGTTCTTCGTCAATTGGCTTTCGTCGATCCTGGCTCTCACGGCAAGCGCGTTCTACCTGTTCGTCTACACCATGGTCTTGAAGCGTCGTACGGCACAAAACATCGTATGGGGCGGAATTGCCGGCTGTTTTCCAACTTTGATCGGTTGGACAGCGGTAACAAATCGGATCGACTGGGCGCCACTCATCCTGTTCGCGGTGGTCTTCTTCTGGACACCGCCACACACCTGGGCGTTGGCTCTTCGGTATCGGGAGGATTACGCCAGTGTGGCAGTACCAATGCTCCCAGTGCTCAGGGACGCACGTGGAGTGGCCAACCAGATCGTGGCGTACTCGTGGGTCATGGTGGCGACCTCACTGATTCTCTGGCCGGTTGCTGAGACAGGTCTGATCTATCCAGTAGCAGCAGTGGTACTTGGTGCCGGGTTCCTGGTCGAGGCCCATTTGATGTGGTTGAGGGCTCGGCGCAGCGATGAACTATCGGTGGTCAAGCCCATGCGTCTCTTCCACTGGTCGAATCTTTATCTATCGCTGCTCTTTGTTGCCGTCGCACTTGATCCACTACTGAGCAGGTGACCCGGCCGGTGCGCGGCGTACATTCACCAGCACCCAGGTCATCGCCCCAGTCAGCAAGGCAGCGCCGAACATGTGCATGCCTACCAGGATGATTGGCAATCCGGTGAAGTACTGCGTGTAGCCCACCAATCCCTGTCCCAGCTGGACAACAATCAGCACCGACACGGCGCGCAGTTGAGCAGATGAGGAATTGCCTGCCCGAAGCGCGAGAAGCATTCCAAGGGTCAACCCGATATGCAGGAATACGAAGTCAGCGTGCAATTGAGACCATTGCAGGGGATCAAGCCCGTTTCGCGGAACGTCCGCGGATCCAGCGTGTGGGCCGGCGCCGGTGACCACGGTTCCAATGTAGAGAACTGCCCAGCCACTTAGATATACCGCCCAGGCCAGCACAGAATATCTCCCCCCAACAGCCCGGGCCGGGTTGTTCACCTGGTCCAGAAACACGACTCCCAGGGAAACGAGTGCCATGGATGCCAACAAGTGCAGAGCAACCAACCACGGATTTAGATCGGTCAACACCGTGATGCCACCGATCACAGCCTGAATTGGAATGGCAAGCCCCAGAATCAGCGCCAGTTGGCGTAGCACCTTTCGACCGGACTGCCAGGCAGCAACGAAGGTGAGGATCGCGATTGCAGCCAGGGCAAAGGTAAGCAGGCGGTTGCCGAATTCAATCGCTGAGTGATAGCTCAGGGCGTCGTGTGGGGTAAAGGAGCCCGGATTGCAATGTGGCCAGGTTGGGCAACCCAGGCCGGAACCGGTGAGCCGCACGGCCCCTCCGGTTACGACCAACAATCCATTGCCAAGAATAGAAAGCCAGGCGGATCGGCGTAGCCAGGCATCAGTGCCGAGATTCAGTCCCATTTGAAAGTCCTTGCCGTTGCAACTGCGCCAAGGGCTGCCCACCCGGCCAATACCAGTAACCCTTGCAGGTTCCAACTTCCAGACTGAAGGGCCTCCCGCAGGGTGTCACCAAGTGCACCACTGGGCAGTAGGGGAGTGACTCGGGCAAAGCTGCCGTAGGCCGAGGCTGGTAGGACGATCGCCCCACCAGCCATCAGGAGCAGATAGATCAAGTTGGCCAGTGCCAGAGTTGCCTCAGCGCGCAACAGGCCAGCTATGAACATCCCCAGAGCCGCGAAAGCCGCGGTACCCAGGCATATTCCGGCCAGAAACGGTAGGAATCCGGGCTGTGGATGCCATCCAAGCAGCCAGGCAACCAGGCTAATGATCGTCAACTGAAAGCACTGAACTATCAGCAGAGCCGAGACCTTTCCCAATAAAAGTCCGTGCCGGGGGAGCGGGGAGGCGCCGAGCCACTTGATCACGCCGTAGCGGCGTTCAAAGCCAGTCGCAATAGCCAGGGAAGCAAAAGAGGTCGACATGACCGCCAGAGCCATCACACCTGGCGTGAAGGTATCCACTCCGCTGTGGCTGAACTCGAGACCGAGCCGATCTGAACTGATGACGCCCACCACCAGGGCCAGGATCGGAATCACCATGGACAACAGGAGTTGCTCTCCATTGCGGAGCAACAGTCTTGCCTCCATGAGAGCATGTGCCCCCACCTGTTTGGGCAACGATGCTGCTCCGGGAGCGGGGGTGAAGGTGCCGGTCACGGGGTCAGCTCCCTGCCTGTGAGCTCCAGGAAAACATCCTCGAGATTGCGTTGTCCGAGCACCAGCGAGTCCGGAAGGACTTGATGGTCCTCACACCATCTGGAGACCTTGGCCAGGGTGCTTGAGTCAGCGTGACCGGTCAACAGCAGAGTAACCTCATTCAGCTTATGGATCTCTGTTTCAGGGCCCAACTCGCGCTGCAACATAATGGGTGCATCCGATGGCAGTGGGTACTTGACGACCAATCTGATCTGGGTTGATCCGGACCGGGTCAATTCGTCGGGGGAGCCACTTGCAATCACTTTTCCCCGGTCGATGATGTGGATCTGATCCGCAAGGGTGTGGGCCTCGTCAAGGTAATGGGTGGTCAATACGACGGTCACGCCATCCTGCTTCAACTCGGAGAGCAACTCCCAGGTACTGCGCCTGACCGCTGGATCCATGCCAGCGGTGGGTTCGTCAACGAAGACCAGTTCAGGACGACCAATCAGGGCCATCGCCAGCCCCAGTCTTTGTTGCTGCCCTCCGGACAGACGCCGATACGGAGTTCGTCCGGCGCTTTCCAATCCCAAACGTTCGACCAACATATCGACCGAGAGGGGATTGGCATAAAGCTTGCTCAGGTAGGTCAACATCTCGATGGCCCGCACGCCTGACCAGGCGCCGCCGTTCTGGAGCATCACCCCAATTCTGGGGAGCAACTCCCGCCTCTGTCGACTTGGATCCAGTCCGAGCACCCGCACCCGGCCGGAGTGTGGCTTGCGATATCCCTCGCAGGTCTCCAGAGTGGTGGTTTTGCCGGCGCCATTCGGCCCAAGTACGGCGGTGATCGTGTTGGCGCTGATCGAGAGACTGAGTTGGTCTACGGCCACTTTGGTGCCGTATTTCATCACCAACCCGTCGATTTCGACGGCCGGTGGTGTGGTCACAGGCTCAGTCTAGGCAGACCTGGCCGGCAAACTTTCATGACCCCGACTAACTAAGGTTACCCTTATTTGAAACCAGATATTGAATAAGGGCACACTTGTGTTGTGGAAATAGAGGACCTCCATGACGGACCCACGCGCGAACGCGTGGTGAGGTCTATTCTGGAGAATGGCCCCTCCACCGCTGCGGCGCTCGGCGAACGCCTGACCCTCACCCCGGCAGCGGTAAGGCGACATCTTGATGTGCTTCTGCAGGAAGGACATGTTCAATCCCAGGAACCACGTGTCCACACTGCACGAGGTAGAGGGCGACCAGCCAAAGAGTTCGCCCTTACTGAGTCTGGACGGGACTTGTTTGATCAGGCATATGACGACCTTGCCGTCCAGGCACTGCGCTTCTTGCGCGAAACCGGCGGTGACGAGGCGGTCCGTGCATTTGCAGAGCGCCGGGTGGCCTTTATCAGGGACAATTTCGCACCACTAGCAGCGGAGAACCCTGATTTGTCCGCAGCAGAGGTATTGGCTGCCTTGTTCACCAACGAGGGATACGCAGCCACGGTCAGATCACTGCCAATTGGTGAGCAATTGTGTCAGCAACACTGCCCGGTCTCTCATGTTGCCCACGAATTTCCCCAACTTTGTGAAGCCGAAACTGAGGCGATCAGCACGGTACTGGGCAGTCATGTGCAGCGCCTGGCCACGATCGCCCACGGAGATGGGGTGTGCACGACCTGCATACCAGAACCGGACCTTGCCCTGAGCCTGAAACCGAAGGAGAACCAATGACCACCATCGATGAGTTGAACCCAGAACTGGAAGGCATCGGGCGATATGAGTTCGGCTGGCACGACAGCGACGAAGCAGGAGAAACTGCGCAGCGTGGTCTGAACGAAGCCGTCGTTCTGGACATTTCTGCGAAGAAGGGCGAACCCGATTGGATGCGTGATCTGCGGCTTCGGGGCCTGAAGCTTTTCGGAAAGAAGCCGATGCCCACCTGGGGAGCTGATCTCTCCACAATCGATTTTGACAACATCAAGTATTTCGTTCGCTCGACCGAAAAGCAGGCGCAAACCTGGGAAGACCTTCCTGAAGACATCAAGAACACCTATGACCGATTGGGCATTCCTGAGGCTGAGAAGCAACGATTGGTTGCTGGTGTGGCTGCGCAGTACGAATCCGAGGTGGTGTACCACCAGATCCGTGAGGACCTGGAGGAGCAGGGTGTCATCTTCGTCGACACCGATACTGCTCTGAAGGAGCACGAGGAGTTGTTCCGGGAGTACTTCGGCACCGTCATCCCGGTCGGTGACAACAAGTTTGCCGCCCTGAACACTTCAGTTTGGTCCGGTGGGTCCTTCATCTACGTGCCCAAGGGGGTCCATGTTGACATCCCGCTGCAGGCGTACTTCCGGATCAACACCGAGAATATGGGCCAGTTTGAACGCACCCTGATCATCGTCGATGAGGGGGCCTATGTGCACTACGTTGAAGGGTGTACCGCTCCCATCTACAGCTCGGATTCGCTGCATTCAGCAGTAGTCGAAATCATCATCAAAAAGGGTGGGCGGTGTCGTTACACCACCATCCAGAACTGGTCGAACAATGTCTACAACCTGGTGACCAAGCGGGCCATGTGCGAGGCCGGCGCCACCATGGAGTGGGTGGACGGCAACATCGGTTCCAAGGTGACGATGAAGTACCCGGCCGTCTACCTCATGGGCGAACATGCCAAGGGTGAGACCCTTTCAATTGCCTTTGCCGGTGAGGGACAACACCAGGATGCCGGTGCGAAGATGGTTCATGCGGCACCCAACACATCCTCAAGCATCCTGAGCAAGTCAGTGGCCAGGGGGGGAGGCCGCACCTCATATCGGGGACTGATTCAGATCAATGAGGGCGCGCACGGTTCCAGAAGCAACGTCCTTTGCGATGCGCTGCTGGTCGACCAGATCAGCCGCTCTGACACCTATCCCTATGTGGATATTCGTGAGGATGACGTCTCCATGGGCCACGAGGCAAGTGTCTCCAAGGTCAGCGAGGACCAACTCTTCTACCTCATGTCTCGTGGCATGGCTGAGGAGGAGGCAATGGCCATGATCGTCCGCGGTTTCGTGGAGCCGATCGCCAAAGAGTTGCCCATGGAGTATGCCCTCGAGCTCAACCGTCTGATTGAACTGCAAATGGAAGGAGCTGTTGGGTGACCACCAGCGTTGATTCGGTCCGCTCCGCACTGGAGATGAATCATTCCGGGGACGACGTGGAGTCGCACCTGCATCCGGATGGTTCCTTTGACCCTGACTTCTTCGAGATCCCCTCGGGACGCGAGGAGATCTGGCGGTTCACCCCGTTGAACAGACTGCGCGGGTTGCATGCTGACTCGCCCCTGGATGGGGCTGGAGTCGAGACCTCCATCCAGGCTGCTGAAGGAGTGCGTACTCACACCCTTGATTCCCGTGCCCAACTCGATGTGGCCTCCGGGTATCTGCCCCATGATCGGGTCAGCGCGCGGGCCTGGGAAGCCGCCAGGCAGGTGACTGTGGTGGAGATCCCTGATGAGGCTGAGCCTCAGGGCATTACCCAGATCTCGGTAACTGGAAACAACCTGGACCAGGCATCAGCTGGGCATTTGGTTATCAGGGCCGGTAGATTCAGTAAAAGCGTGGTGGTGATCCGGTTCACTGGTTCGGCTGTTTATGCAGACAACGTTGAGATCCTGGTCGAGGATGGTGCCCAGCTCTCGGTGGTCACGGTCCAGGACTGGTCCGATGATTCTGTGCATCATTCTGGGCAGTTCGCCAGGGTTGGGCGGGACGCCACCCTGCGTCATGTCGCGGTCAGCTTTGGCGGGGATGTGATCAGGCACGACTTCACAGCGGAATACGCCGGCCCCGGTGGCTCGGTTGAGGCTCTTGGTTTGTACTTTGCCGATACTGGCCAACACATCGAGCATAGGTTGTTCGTTGATCACACGGCTCCCAGGACCAAGTCACATGTCCTGTACAAGGGTGCTCTTCAGGGGCAGGACGCCCACACTGTTTGGATCGGAAATGTGCTGATCCGAAAAGTGGCCGAAGGTATCGAAACCTACGAGGAGAATCGCAACCTGGTTCTCACCGATGGATGTCAAGCGGATTCAGTGCCCAACCTGGAGATTGAAACCGGCGAGATCGAGGGGGCGGGGCATGCCTCGGCCACTGGTCGCTTTGATGATGAGCAGTTGTTCTACCTGCGTTCCCGTGGCATCGATGAAACCGAAGCCCGTCGCCTGGTAGTACATGGCTTCTTCCACGATCTCCTTCGTCGAATCGGTGTTCCCGAGTTAGAAGACGAGCTGGCCAAAACCGTTGAGTCCGAGTTGGCCCGAAACGTGGTGGGACAGGCGGCCCTGGCATGAGCTTCATCAGAGCGTGTGCGATTGCTGAAGTGCCCGAGGACGAAGCCCTGGCCATCAGGGTCGGGGAGTACGACGTGGCAATCGCCCGCGACGGCGATGAGCTCTTTGCGCTTCAGGACCTCTGCTCCCATCAGGCGGTGCCACTCAGCGAGGGAGAGGTGTACGACGGTCGCATCGAGTGCTACCTGCACGGCTCCTGTTTCGACCTGCGCACCGGAAAAGCACTGAATCTGCCAGCCACTGAGCCGGTATCGACCTTTCCTCTGGAGATCCGGGCGGGTGAGGTCTTCGTGGACACCACCCGCACGCTGAACCAAATCCGTCCCAGCTGAACAACTGACTTTCAACAACAAGGAGAACAATGAGCACCCTGGTCATCAAGGACCTACATGTATCCGTTGACACCGAGGATGGCGCAAAGGAGATCCTCAAGGGGGTCAACCTCAGCATCAACAGCGGTGAGACACACGCAATCATGGGGCCGAACGGATCTGGCAAGTCCACTCTGGCCTACTCGATCGCCGGACACCCGAAGTACCAGATCACCAGCGGCTCGGTGACCCTGGACGGTGTTGACGTGCTGGCCATGAGCGTTGATGAGCGCGCCCGGGCTGGCGTTTTCCTGGCCATGCAGTATCCAGTGGAAGTCCCCGGAGTGTCGGTATCCAACTTCTTACGCACCGCCAAGACTGCAGTGGATGGTGCGGCTCCCAAACTGCGCACCTGGGTCAAGGATGTCAACGCCGCCATGGGACGCGTCCAGATGGATGCTGCCTTTGCAACCCGCAATGTCAATGAGGGATTCTCAGGTGGCGAGAAGAAGCGCCATGAGATCGTCCAGTTGGAATTGTTGAACCCCAAGGTGGCCATTCTCGATGAAACCGACTCTGGCCTGGACATCGATGCCCTCCGGATCGTGTCTGAGGGAGTCAACAGGTTCAAGGAGAACGGTGACAAGGGTGTTCTACTGATCACCCATTACACCCGGATCCTGCGCTACATCAAGCCTGACTTCGTCCATGTATTTGTCGATGGCCGGGTTGCCGAACAAGGTGGTCCCGAGTTGGCAGATGAGTTGGAAGCCAATGGCTATGACCGGTTTGTCAACGCCAGTGTCTGAACTTGAAGGTGTCCTCAGTGACCTTGAGGTAATCCGCAAGGATTTCCCCATCCTCACCAGAACCTTTGCTGATGGGGCACCACTGGTCTACCTGGATAGCGCCAACACCTCACACAAGCCGCAGATCGTGATTGACACCATGGTTGATCATGTGGAGCAGCACAACGCCAATATCGCCCGGGCAATGCATCGTCTGGGACACGAGTCCACAGAGGCCTTTGAGGGGGCTCGAACCAAGGTTGCCCGATTTCTGAATGCTGTCAGCGATCGCGAGATCATCTTCACCAAGAATGCCTCGGAAGCGCTCAATCTGGTGGCGAATACGGTTCGGTTGAATGCCGGCGATCGAGTGGTGATCACCGAAATGGAGCACCACTCAAATATCGTTCCCTGGCAATTGGCTACGGCACGGAACGGTGCGGAGCTCAAGTGGTTTGGCCTGACTGATGATGGTCAACTGGACCTATCGCGGATCGACGAGTTGTTCACCCCAAACACCAAGGTGGTCGCGCTCACCTGGGTTTCGAACATGCTGGGCACCATAAACCCAATCGCTGAGATAGCCCGTCGTGCTCACGAGGTGGGTGCCGTGGTGGTGGTTGACGCTTCTCAGGCTGCTCCTCAGATACCGATTGATGTACAGCAAACCGGAGTTGATTTCCTCGCCTTCACTGGACACAAGGTCACCGGACCGACGGGCATCGGGGTGCTATGGGGTAGAGCCGAGCTCCTTGAGGAGTTGCCACCCTTCCTGGGTGGCGGCGAGATGATCGCCACTGTGTCCATGGAGCAGTCCACCTGGGCCCCGATCCCACACAAGTTCGAGGCTGGCACACCACCCATTACCCAGGCCATTGGTCTTGGGGCGGCTGTTGACTATCTCAATGAGATCGGACTCGATCGGATTCATTCTCACGAACAGGCGATTACCGGATACTTGTTGGAGGGATTGGCTTCAGTTTCGGGGATTTCGATACTTGGGCCTCTTGATCCGAGCAAACGTGGCGGCGCGGTTTCTTTTGAATTGGCTGGCGTGCACCCACATGACGTAGCCCAGCTTCTGGACAGCAAGGGAATTGCTGTGCGTGCTGGACACCATTGCGCCAAGCCTGCTCACAAACGCTTCGGCGTGCAGGCATCTACCCGGGCCTCGTCCTATCTCTACACCACTGCTGCTGAGATTGACGCTCTGATCGATGGCCTTGAGTTCACCAAGAAATACTTCAAGGTGTCGTGATGGATCTGGATTCGCTTTACCAGGAGATCATCCTGGATCACTATCGGGACCCACACAACAAGGGACTACGTGAGCCGTTCGAGGCGGAAGTGCATCATGTGAATCCAACCTGTGGGGATGAGATCACACTTCGGGTGCACTTGGCTGGTGATGTTATCGAGGATGTGTCCTACCACGCAGAGGGTTGTTCAATCAGCCAGGCCTCGGCTTCCGTGCTCACTGATCTGGTGATCGGAAAGTCCCTCACTGATGCTGATCTGAAACACCAGGCTTTCCTGGAGATGATGCAGAGTAAGGGACGTTGCGAACCCGATGAGGATGTCCTTGAGGACGGCATTGCCTTTGTGGGTGTCTCCCGCTTCCCCGCCCGGATCAAATGCGCGTTACTGGCCTGGATGGCATTGAAAGACGCAAGTGCACAAGCAATCGGAGGTTCCTGATGTCACAAGCAGCACCAACACCAGATCACAGCGATCTGCCTGATCTGGAGACAGCGGTGGGCACTGCGGATTCAGCGGTGGACCGTGATGACGTCATCGAGGCAATGAAGGATGTGGTCGATCCTGAGTTGGGGATCAATGTGGTTGATCTGGGACTCGTATATGACGTCCATGTGGATGGTTCAGACGTGGTCCTGGATATGACCCTTACGTCTGCGGCCTGCCCACTCACCGATGTAATTGAGGATCAGACCTATTCAGCTCTTGAAGGTCTGGTTGGTGAAGCGCTGATCAACTGGGTCTGGATGCCACCGTGGGGACCGGACAAGATCACTGACGACGGTCGCGAGCAGCTAAGAGCGCTGGGGTACAACGTCTGAGCTCCCGGGCTGGCTAACCTTCTGACATGAAGCTGTTGTTGCCTCCTGCGCGGTTGACCAGATGGGTGAGCAACTTCGAGAGTCAGCACGGCACCGTGAGTCTCCGGGCAGAAGATCAGTTGTATGGATTGGCATCGGATGGATCGGCATTCACCGCTCGTTTGCCCTTTGACCTCCGGTATCAGGGGCCTGCGCAGGTGAATGCATTTATGGCCGCTGCCACCCCACCCACTGACTGGGGACTACTGCTGGTCCGCCGAGCTGGTTATGTGATGGCCCGAATGGCTGGTCCCGAGCCGGGGGCTCACAAGATCTCCAAACGCTGGGTGCAGGGACGAAGCAAGGCCGGAGGTCAGAGCCAACAACGATTCGCCCGGCGCCGGGAGAACCAGGCCCAGGAAACCTACAAGTCCGCCGCAACGAGTGCCAGGACCTTGTTGGCCGGTGCTCCATTCCTGGTCACCGGTGGTGATCGGCTCGCTGTTGAAGAGACGATCAGATTGGCTGGACTCAACACACAGCTGGATTCCCGTCGGTTGCCCCATACCGGAGCTTCCAGGGATCTTCTGGGGACCGCAATTCAGTCCGCTTGTGCCCTGGAACTGAACATCAAAGATGTCACCCGAGGTCACTGATGGCCTGGCAGCCGGATCCGTCGTGGATACCGATCACCGGTACTCATGGACCAACTACCGAGGGCATCTGGACCCATCAGGGCCGGATCATAAAGAGGATCCGGCCCGGAGAGAATGATTGGGGACGGGAGCATGTGGGGTACTGGCGTCGAGAAGCCGAGGTTGCGGCCAATCCCTGGCTGGTTGACGGCCCCGGTCTGCGCCCAGTTGGTTTCCATCTGATTGAGGAGGATGATCTTGGGGTCACGATCCATTCGGAAATGGTGTTGGGTCCACCACCCACCAACCTCCAGGTTGCGGCTGCACTTGGACGTTTTGCTCTGGCTGAATTCACCCCCGCGCCCTGGTATTGCAACTCTCTACTTGCCACTCGCCTGAACATGGTTGAGCGTCATGGCGGCTGGGATGGCATGTCACACACGTCCATTGCCGATCTGTGTGCCGATCTGTGGCAGCGCAGGGAACGAATTCTTGAAGCTATTGATCGCGGCCCACAGGGGCGCCTTCATGGAGATCCGACCCCCAGGAACTTCCTGACCCCAAGTGGAAACGATGTGATCACCATTGACTGGCAGTGCTTCGGGGTTGGTCCGGTAGGGCTTGATCTGGGCTATTGGGCACTTTCGGCCCGCGAGGACTTTGAGGTGTTGATTGACGTTTTCATTGGCACGCATCCGGAGCGTGCAAGCATCACCCTGGCAGCCAGGACCATGCTGGTGTACACCGCGATTACAAAGGCGAATCAGGCACTGCGACAGGCAGTTCGTACTGGTATGTCACTTGCCGCTATCCAGAAACATCCCAGTGTGGCTCCCCACTTACGCGCCCTGCAGCGGCATCTACCGCAAATTGAGAGACTGCTGGCTGACACCCAGAATCTGTCGCCCTGATGGCATCAGGGATTTGAGAGATCAACACCACGAGCAAAGGTATTGCAGGCTTTGATGCTCCCTTTCTGCATTCCCTTTGTGAACCAACGCATCCGTTGTTCTGCGGATCCATGCGTCCAGGCCTCTGGATTCACCCGACCAGATGAACGTTTCTGGATCCGGTCATCTCCAACAGCCTGAGCGGCATCAATAGCGCGTCTGACATCATCCTGGGTGATCTCAGTAATGATTGGTTGTCCCTGGGCGTCCAGGGTGTCAGTGGCATTCGCAGCCCAGGCTCCGGCGAGGCAGTCTGCCATCAACTCCACCCGGACGCCGTCACTGTTTGGTCCCTGCTGGGTGCGGATCTGCCCCAGAACGCCCAACAGATTCTCAATATGGTGACCATACTCATGCGCTACCACGTACCCGATTGAGAAGGGACCGCCTTCTGCCCCGAGCTGTCCGGTGAGCATCTGGTCAAAGAAAGTGGTGTCCAGGTAGACGCGCATGTCATTTGGGCAGTAGAAGGGCCCCATTTCAGATTGTGCGGTACCGCAGGCCGAGTTGGTGACGCCACTGAATCGGACCGTCTGGATGGTCTCGTAACTGCTCCCCGTTTGGGCTGGGAACTCCTTTTTCCAGTAGTCCTGGATGGAAGTCGTGAACAGATCGATCTGACAGCCCTGATCCTGTTCAGCCTGCTTACCGGTGCAGGCCTGGCCCTG
The DNA here is from genome assembly GCA_964600765.1 of uncultured Marmoricola sp. Taxonomy (GTDB): domain Bacteria; phylum Actinomycetota; class Actinomycetes; order Propionibacteriales; family Nocardioidaceae; genus Marmoricola. Next base: position 36,506 of record CAZRKI010000010.1, on the reverse strand, counting down.
GGCATGCTGGGTTGGTTGTTGGGTCTGGTTGGTTCCGGTTGTCCCAGTTGGGTCAAGCGGCCCACCGCCCATGCAGGTACTGAGGATGAGATAGAGCACCAGAACCACGACGGTTCCTCCTGTGATGCGACCGCCAGTGCCACCGGGAAGAGGGATCGGTAAGCGACTACCTCCTCCGCTCATGCCTCCCAGCCCTTCTCGATTGTCAATCTGGGATTGATCTGCCCGGGCACTCGGGTTGAATCGCATGTTGATCTGCTCCTTAATCGGCTGTTTCGTAGGATAGGCGATTGCCACCATGCGGCCCAGAGACATCACCAAGGAGCACTTTGATCACCGTTACTGACCTCGAGGTAAGGGCAGGGGCACGCCTACTGATGGAAAAGGTCAACTTCAGGGTCGGCAATGGGGACCGGATTGGCCTGGTCGGTCGCAATGGAGCCGGTAAGACGACCCTGACCAGGATTCTGGCGGGGGAGTCACTGCCTGCATCAGGAAGCGTTACCAGCACCAGCGAAATCGGACACCTGCCCCAGGACCCGCGCACGGGTGATCCCACTATCAGTTCTCTGGACCGCATTCTCTCGGCCCGTGGATTGGACCGGATCCTCAACCGGATGCGAAACGCAGAACTTGAAATGGCCAGTGACAATGTCGCCCTGCGCGAGGCTGCGATGGAACGATACAGCCGCGCAGAGACCCAGTTGCTGGCGGCTGGTGGTTACGCCGCAGAGTCGGACGCGGCCACGATCGCTTCTTCATTGAACATCGAGCAACGACTGCTGCACCAGCCACTGGGCACTCTCTCCGGAGGTCAACGTAGGCGCGTGGAATTAGCCCGGATTCTGTTCTCCGGAGCCGAAATCCTGCTGCTTGATGAGCCCACAAACCACCTCGATGCCGACTCCATTGTCTGGTTGCGGGAGTTCCTGAGGAACTTCAATGGAGGCTTGGTGGTGATCAGTCACGATGTGGAGTTACTGGAGGCATGCGTCAACAAGGTGCTGCACCTTGATGCCAACAGAGCCGTGATCGACAGCTATAACATGGGCTGGAAGGCGTACCTGCAACAACGTGAGACCGATGAGAAGCGTCGCCGTCGAGAACGAGCCAATGCGGAAAGCAAGGCGAAGTCGTTAACTGATCAGGCGAATCGGATGCGGGCCAAGGCATCAAAGGCGCAGGCTGCTCAGTCAATGCTCAAACGTGCCGAGAAATTAGTATCCGGGATCGAGACGGAGCGGCAGAGTGACCGCGTGGCCAGGATCAAGTTCCCTGCCCCTGCGCCCTGCGGGAGGACCCCACTCACCGCTAGTGAACTTTCCAAGTCATATGGCTCCCTGGAGGTTTTCACAGATGTTGATTTGGCCATCGACAAGGGAAGTCGAGTAGTCATCCTTGGCCTGAATGGAGCTGGGAAGACAACCCTGCTGCGGATTCTGGCAGGGGTTGACCAGCCCGACACCGGGCAGGTGAATCCCGGTCATGGATTGAAACTGGGTTACTACGCCCAGGAGCACGAAACCCTCGATACCGGGATCACGGTTCTGGAGAACCTGCAGTCCTCCGCTCCGTTTCTCACTGATACTGAGGCTCGCTCAGTTCTGGGTTCCTTCCTGTTTTCTGGTGACGATGCGAACAAACCCGCTGGAGTCCTTTCCGGTGGGGAGAAGACCCGACTCGCGTTGGCTGCCCTGGTGGTTTCCAGTGCCAACGTGTTGTTGCTGGATGAGCCAACAAACAACCTCGATCCGGCTTCACGTGAAGAGGTACTCAACTCAATCCGGCAGTACCAGGGAGCAATTATCCTGGTAACCCACGATGAAGGCGCAGTGAAAGCCCTGGAACCAGATCGGGTATTGATCCTCCCAGACGGTGTCGAGGACCTCTGGAGTGATGAATACGCCGATCTGGTGGCCCTCGCCTGAGCCGGGGAATACTCGTCCGTCCCATCTGGTTCAAGGGGACGACTGATTGTGAGGATTCTGACGTTGAGTGGAATGCATCCCGGAGCACTTTTGCAATCCCTGCGGCGCGACCCAAGCGTCAAGGACCAGAAGCTGACCAAGAAGACACTGCTCCGAATCCTCGGCTTTGCCAGGCCTCACCGTAGGGTCATCACGGCATTTCTCATTTTTGTGGCAATCGATGCAATGCTGGTGATCGTAAACCCATTATTGGTCCGGCATTTGATTGATGACGGAATCCTGCACCCCAATTTGTCCATCGTCATCTGGCTGGCAGTTTTGATGGCATTGGTGTCGGTTTTCGACGCCATCCTCGGAGTCACCATTGGCTATCTCTCGGCCCATATTGGTGAGGGACTTATTTTTGATCTGCGGAAGCGGGTGTTCGGGCATATCCAACGGATGCCAATGGCCTTTTTCACCAGGACCCAGACCGGTGCTCTGGTGTCCAGGTTGAACAACGACGTGATCGGCGCCCAACGAGCTTTTACCTCTACCTTGTCCAACACGCTGTCCAATGCCGTAAGCGTGCTTGTGGTTGGGGTTGCGATGCTGGCGCTGAGTTGGCAGGAAACTGTTGCCTGTCTGGCTCTCTTTCCACTCCTCTGGGTTGCGTCCAAGTGGGTTGGTCGGCGAATCAGTGGAGTTGCCCGCAAACAGATGGATGCAAATGCCCAGATGGGCAACATGATGACCGAACGATTCAACGTGAGCGGAGCTCTGCTGCTGAAGCTATTCGGTCGGCGAGAGGACGAGGATGCTGCTTACGCCGCCAGAGCGGGGGAGGTCCGTGACCTGGGAATCAGGATTGCCCTCATTACCCGGGTCTTCATGGCGGCGATGATGATGATTCCAGCACTGGCCACTGCGCTGGTGTACGGATTGGGGGGTTATCTGGCCATCCAGAATGCGATCACCATCGGCACCCTGACCGCATTGGCCACTCTGCTGCTCAGATTGCTGGGTCCGTTGCAGGGGTTGTCAAACGTGCGAGTAGACGTGATGACGGCTCTGGTGAGTTTCGACAGAATCTTTGAGGTTCTGGACCTTCCACAAACAATTTCCGACAAACCCAACGCCGAGCCGCTTCCGGTAGGCAGTTCAAGCGTTGAATTCCGTGCAGTTCATTTCGGATATCCAGGTGCCCAGGAAATCAGGCTGGAAAGCCTTGAATCAGTCTCCCGGGAGGAGCTTCCCGACGGTAGCGAAGTCATCAAAGGCCTGGATTTTACAGTCAATGCCGGGGAGATGGTGGCTCTGGTGGGCCCTTCCGGTGCTGGCAAGACCACCATTACGCATTTGGTCGCCAGACTCTACGACGTGGATTCTGGCGCAGTTCTGGTTGGACCACCAGGTGATCGTCGCGATGTTCGCGATGTCCAGTTGGAGTCACTGGAACAAACAGTTGGTTATGTGACTCAGGACGCGCATTTGTTCCACGACTCCATTCGGGCCAATTTGCACTATGCCAGGCCTGAGGCCACAGACCAGGAAATCTGGGACGCACTCGGGGCGGCGCAGATCAACAAGTTGGTGGAACAGATGCCAAATGGCCTGGACACAGTGGTCGGTGACCGGGGATATCGACTCTCAGGTGGGGAACGCCAACGATTGGCCATTGCCAGATTGCTGCTGAAGGCGCCGCCAATTGTTGTCCTGGATGAAGCCACGGCTCACCTGGATTCTGAGTCTGAGTATGCCGTGCAGCAGGCCCTCGATCTGGCACTTCGCGGCCGAACCTCAATAGTTATTGCGCATCGATTGTCCACGGTTCGACGAGCCGACCAGATCCTGGTGGTCGACGACGGGCGGATCGTGGAAAGAGGCACCCATGAACAGTTGTTGGCGGCGCGGGGCGCCTATGCCGATCTGTACCAGACCCAATTCGTATCTGACGCCTCTGCCACGCCAACAGGATTCTGGAAGTAGGGCATAGGCTGCGGAGTATGGATCTCGGATTGCAGGGGCGCTCGTTCATCGTTACCGGAGGGTCCAGTGGTCTTGGCCTGGCTACGACGAAGGTATTGGTCGCTGAACGGGCCAGGGTTCTGATCTCAGGTCGCACCAGGGAAACCCTCGCCGATCGGGAGGCCAGCCTGGGGCCAGACGTGGCGAGTCTTTGCATCGATAATTCCAGCCCAGATGCCGGCATTGCCTTGGTGCATCAATGTCAGAAGCACTTTGGTGGTATCGATGGAATTCTTATCTCTGTTGGTGGCCCATCCATGGGGTCTGTTCTCGAGACCAGCGACGTGGCCTGGCGCAATAGCTTCGAAACCGTCTTTCTCGGGTCCATCCGGATCGCTCGTGAGGTTGCGGCCAATCTTTCACCCGGAGGCAGCATCGTGTTTGTGCTCTCCTCCTCTGCTCGTTCACCGTTGCCGATGATGGCAGTCAGCAACGGACTGCGAGCGGGATTGGCAATGGTGGCCAAAACCATGGCGGACGAACTCGGGCCCAGTGGGATCAGAGTCAATGCACTGCTACCGGGCCGAATCGACACCGATCGCGTGAGATCCCTGGACGAGGCAAGTGGTGATGCGACGGCGGCACGCAACCGGGCGATTGCCCAGATTCCGCTGGGGCGATACGGCACCCCAGAGGAATTCGGCCGGGCGGCAGCATTTCTACTCAGCCCAGCCGCCTCTTACATCACCGGAGTGGGTTTGCCTGTGGATGGTGGCATGCTGCCCATACCCTGAGCCTCACGGGTGCTCGGGGAGATCAAGCTCTGCAGCCTGGGTTTTACTCCCCTTCCGGCGAAGAGACCATTCGTCATAAACCAGGTACAGGAACCCAGCCACGGCCAGAAAACCAAAGAACCACCACTGCAATCCGTAGAAGAAGTGCGGTCCCTCACTCGTGTCATCGGGCAATTCAACTGGGGTCAGGGGCTTGATCGGGGATGGTGCCTGTTCCTTGAGATCCAGGAAACCCCGGTACATCGGATAGTCCAGTTCCTTGCTGATCTGTTCGCTTGAGATAGCTCTGGTGGACATGTCGGAAACACGGGTGGCGGAACCGGTCGCATCCCGGCGCACCCATCCCGTGACCGTTACTTCACCTGGTGTTGTTTGAGGAGTTCTGGGCCTGGTGCCACCGGTGTTATCGGTGCTCATCCAGCCCCGGTTCACCAGTACTCCAGTCCCGGATTCGGTGATCAGTGGGGTGACTACGTCAACCCCGGCACCTGCATCACGGGTCTGGTACTTCAACACTATGGTGTTGGGATCATCCCAGGTGCCATGCACGGTCACCTGTCGCCACTCATCACTGGTGAGGGGTTGTGACTTAACCTGCATCAAATCACTGATCGGAACTGGGAGGGCGTGCAGGTTCTGCGCCACGGTGTGGTTGTTCTGGCGACGTTCGTCCAACCGATGGAACTGCCATTGACCGAGCAACCAGGCCAGATAGGCGAGGAGGCCAACAGCAACAAAGAAGATCAACCAACGTCTGCTGAACAGGAAGGACACCATCCGAGGGTAAACGGCTCCGACAAGTCGTGCCCCGGGAGTGCCTATGCTGGACAGGTGCAAGAACTTCTTGATTCCTATGGTCGGGTGGCCAAAGACCTCAGGGTCTCCCTGACCGACAGGTGCAACCTCCGCTGTGAGTACTGCATGCCTCCAGAGGGGTTGGAGTGGCAGCCAAGCGATCAGATCCTCAGCGACGATGAGGTTTTCCGGTTGATCCGAATCGGAGTCACAGACCTGGGCATTAGAGAGATCCGGTTCACCGGCGGGGAGCCATTGCTTCGTCGTGGCCTGGTGGACCTGGTGGGGCGTACCCAGACCCTCGAACCCACCCCGGAGGTATCACTGACCACCAATGGGCTGGGCCTGCAGTACGTCATCGGTGACCTGGTGTCAGCCGGGTTGAACCGGATCAACATCAGCATGGACTCCATCCGACCTGATGACTTCTACAAACTTACCCACCGGGACCGACTGGACGACGTCATCGCTGGAATCGACGCGGCTATTGCCAGTGGGATCACGCCCATCAAGGTGAATGCGGTTCTGATTCGGGGAATCAATGATGATCAGGCACCGGAACTCCTGCGCTGGTGTCTTGACCGAGATCTGGAACTCAGGTTCGTGGAACAGATGCCACTGGATGCCCAGCATTCCTGGTCAAAGGATTTGATGGTGACCGGCGCCGAGATCCTGGATTCACTGCACACATCATTCGAAATCACCCCGGCGCCAGAACCCCGGGGAAGTGCGCCAGCCCAGACCTATGTGGTAAATGGGGGACAGGGTCGGGTAGGGGTGATCGCATCGGTAACCAGGCCCTTTTGTGGAGATTGCGATCGCGTCCGACTCACTGCTGATGGGCAGATCCGGAATTGCTTGTTCGCCCGGACCGAATCAGACCTGCGCAGCCCAATGCGTGCTGGTGCCAACGACCAGGAATTGGCCCGACTGTGGGTTCAGGCGGTCCACGGCAAGCAACCAGGTCATGGGATCAATGACGTCAGATTTCTGCAGCCGGATCGCAGCATGTCAGCAATTGGGGGTTGATCAACGATCATCTGCCCCTTCGGGCATTGGGGTACCCACGGGAACGATTTCCCTGAGAAAGTTTCGGGCACCGAGAAATTCTCCCAGTGAGTCACGGTGTTCGGCACAGGCCAACCAAACCTTGCGCCGCCGTGGCTTGTGCAATTTTGGATTGTTCCACCGTAGTTCGATAACCGCTGGATTCTCACACCCTTTGGCTGAGCATGGCATCTCATTCATGAGATCTCGCGTCCGTACGGTGTCTGGCCGGGCAGCTCAGCAGTCTTCTCAGGTGGGGTGACTGCATTTGCCATCACCACAGCCAGGTAGGGGAGTACGAGTGAGGCTCCAATTAACGTCCAGCACAGCCAACCCGGCCCAACGATCACGGCGAGGATGAAACAGAGCGTCCGGAAACCCATGGAGACTATGTAGCGTCGCTTGCGACGGTCAAAGTCAACACCGGGACTCACACCGGCAGTTGTGATCCGGATTGCCTCCCCGGGGTCCGAATGGGACTTAGTGCTGATCTTCAAAGCCACATCTTCAGCCTACGTCGTTAGCGGTTGGGACGACAGGTGGCATGCTGTCCCTTGCACACCAACAAGGAGGCCTCATGTCCAGTCGAACCTACCGAGTCACCGAAATCGTTGGCACCTCCCCAGATGGGGTTGACCAGGCAATCAGAAATGGAGTTGAACGGGCCGCCAGGACGTTGCGTCACCTGGATTGGTTTGAGGTCACCCAGATCCGTGGTCAGGTCAAGGATGGGGGAGTAGAACATTTCCAGGTCGGCATGAAGATCGGCTTCCGTCTGGAGGATGACTGAGTTCTGAACTGATGGGCCCAGACACCAGGAGGCTCATTCTGCTGCGTCACGCCGAAGCTGAGTCCTTCAGTCTCGATGACCGGCAGCGTCGGTTGACCAGTCGCGGCGTCGCTGGCGCTGAGGACGTGGGACGATGGCTGCGGCAGCAGAACCTGCTCCCGGATTTGGCATTGGTATCACCTGCGGTTCGGACCCAAACCACCTGGGAGTTGGTTGCTGGTGGTTTCCAACCAGCCCTGGGTGTTGTCTTTGACGATCGACTTCTCAATGGTGATTTGCAGTGCTCTCTTGACGCATTGCATGAAATATCCGGGACCGCTGACTCGATCCTTTACGTGGGGCACAATCCAGTGGTTACCCAACTTGCCAATCTGTTGATCGTTCAGAACGACTCCGCGGAGATCAGTGAGGTGGTCTGTGGAATGCCGCCTGCAGGTGTGGTGGTTGCGGAAGTAACGGATTGGGACCAGTTCTGCCACGTGGCCAGTGGTGTTGGCTCATCAGGAACTGCAACGGCCGTTTACGTGGGCGGATTTGCCGGTTGAAGCGGCCCGATGGCATTGGTCAGGAGTCAATCGGGGGCGCCGGCGTCTGCAATCCGCGAGCTGCGTCATCTGCCTCAATCTCCTCACGAGTGATTCCGAGTAGGTAGAGGACCGCATCGAAATATGGCGTATTCACTGCAGTGTCGGCTGCTTGTTGGACGATTGGTTTGGCGTTGAAGGCAATCCCCAGGCCGGCGGCGTTGAGCATGTCAAGATCATTGGCCCCGTCTCCAATGGCAATCGTCGCCTGTTCCGGGATACCGGCCTGATCGGCAAAGTGGCGTAGTGCAGCGGCCTTGGCAGCACGATCGACAACGGGGCCGGATACCCGACCGGTCAGCCTGCCGTCAACGACCTCAAGGGTGTTGGCCAGTTGGTAATCAATCCCGAGGTCAGCAGCGAGTTTCTCGGTTATCTGGGTGAATCCGCCAGAGACCATGGCAAATCGATAGCCAAGTCGCTTGAGTACCCGAATCGTGGTGCGGGCACCCGGGGTCAGTTGCAGATCCCGATAGACGTGGTCAAATACGGACTCGTCGAGTCCTGCAAGATGAGAAACCCGTTCCATCAGGCTGCTGGTGAAGTCCAATTCGCCCCTCATGGCCGCCTCGGTCACCCTTGCGACCTCGGCTTCCTTGCCAGCGTGTGCCGCCAGCATTTCAATAACCTCACCCTGAACAAGGGTGCTGTCCACATCCATCACGATTAACCTCAGGGCTCGTCTCATCAGGCTCGCACTCTGAACTGCGATATCGATTCCATGGGCATGGGCTTCTGGCGCCAGCAAAGTGCGCAACTGCTCTGTGGCCACCCCGGACACATCAAGCTGAATAGCAGTAATGGGGTAGCTGGCTATCCGGTCGATCCGTTCGATGTTCGCGCCGGAGGCAAAAATGCAACCAGTGATTGTGGACATTGCCCTGGCTGTCAAAGGTGAACCAAGAACCGTTACGTAATTGCGCCCCCCTGGCTCCACGGCTTGGTCACTGTGTCCATTCCCAAAATCCAGGGACAGTTGCAATTCGGTTGCTGCTGCAGACAGCTCATTTTCCAGACCTACCCGGTCCGCCGGCGCGCTGATCAGGGCCGCAAGAACCAGCCTCCCCCGAATCAGGATCTGCTCAAGATCCAGCAATTCAACCTCAAACCTGGAGAGGATTGAAAACACCAGATTGGTGATACCGGGTCGGTCGCGTCCAGCAAGGGTGATCAGAATGCTTTTGGGTGAGGCAATATCAGGCACTCGGTGAGCCTATCTGGGATACAGGAGCAGCCTGACGAGTGTAGGTTTGCAGAGCACATCTTTGCTGGGCTCCGAATGTTCTAGGGGATTCGTGGAAGTAGTAGTTGATCTAGCTGGCGTGACCATGAAGAAGGGCACCGCCACCCTGCTCGACCGCGTCGATTGGCGGGTGTGTGCTGATGAGAGATGGGTTGTCATCGGACCAAATGGTGCTGGCAAAACGACCCTGGTGCAGGTTTGTTCTGCCCAGCAGCATCCCACGTCCGGACGGGCCACGCTGCTGGGTGAAGCCATGGGCAGCATTGACGTATTCGAGTTGCGCCCCCGAATCGGGTGGACCTCGGCTGCGGTGGCTGAGCGGATCCCACGAAGTGAATCAGTAGGTGATGTGGTGGTCTCCGCGGCGTACGGCGTGGTGGGTCGCTGGCGTGAGACCTACGATCGGGTCGACCATGAACGAGCGGCTGCCCTGCTACATGAGGTTGGTGCGGGCCATCTGCTACAGCGCACTTTCGGAACCCTCAGCGAAGGCGAACGCAAACGGGTGCAGATCGCCCGGGCGTTGATGTCCGATCCGGAGTTGCTGATCCTTGATGAGCCCAATGCAGGTCTGGACCTGGGAGGTCGGGAGGACCTGGTCATGACACTGAGTGCACTGGCCAGTGATGTCTATGCACCAGCAATGATCCTGGTTTCACATCATGTGGAGGAGATTCCCCCGGATTTCACGCACATTCTCATGTTGCGCGGTGGACGGGTTGTTGCCGCTGGACCCATGGCTGAAACGATGACTGAGGCAAATCTGGCCAACACCTTTGGGATGCCTTTCGTGCTCAGGAAGGAAGCTGGACGCTATTCGGCTCGGCGCCGGATCAGAAGACACGTATGACAAGTGAAGTGGGAGCCCGGTACCAGATCTGGTGACATGGGTAGAGTTTCAGACTATGGAGATCGGACAGTGGATGATGGATCACCAATGGACAGTCTGGCTTTCAGTGGCTGTCCTACTGGTGCTCCTGGAAATGTTCAGTCTGGACCTGGTCTTCTTGATGCTGTCCTTCGGCGCCACCGGTGGGCTTTTGGTTGCTCTTGTCACCGACAATATTGCCGTCCAGGTTGTGGCTGCGATCATCACTTCAGTATTAATGCTGTTTTTGATCAGGCCCACGATGGTGAAACGACTGCACCGCGGAGAGGACCTGACTTCCGGTGCCCTGGGATTGGTCGGCCAGGAAGGCTTCGTGCTGGAACCGATGACTTCGGTTCAACCCGGGAGGGTAAAAATCGGCGGTGATGAATGGACCGCCCTACCTGCTGATGACTCGATCATCCCAGCTGGACAAAAAGTCATCATCGTGGCGATTACCGGGGCGACTGCCCGGGTGGCCATACCCGATTCAAAACCAGAACCAAATAGTTAGGAGCCTGGAAAAGTGACACTAGCCGTATTGATCACTTTGGTGATGCTGCTTGCCTTTGCGGTGGTGGTCCTGGCCAAAACAGTTCGGATCATCCCGCAGGCCAGGGCTGGGATCGTGGAGCGCTTCGGCAAGTACAGAAGCACCCTCAATCCGGGCCTCAACATGGTGGTCCCGTTCGTGGACAAGGTTCGTTATGTCATTGACATGCGTGAACAGGTCGTCTCGTTTCCTCCGCAGCCGGTAATCACCGAGGACAACCTGGTGGTCTCCATAGACACAGTCATCTACTTCCAGGTGACCGATCCGGTTGCCGCAACCTACGAGATCGCCAACTACATCTCAGCGGTTGAGCAACTAACCATGACCACGCTGCGGAACATTGTTGGCGGAATGGATCTGGAACAGACACTAACCTCGCGTGAGGAGATCAATCGGGGGTTGTCCGGAGTGCTGGATGAAGCGACCGGTAGGTGGGGTATTCGGGTGGGACGAGTCGAGATCAAGGGGATCGACCCACCTCCCTCGATCAAGGACTCCATGGAGAAGCAGATGCGGGCTGACCGCGACAAGCGGGCGGCCATCCTAACCGCGGAGGGACAGCGCCAGTCGGCCATCCTGACTGCCGAAGGCAACAAACAGGCCGCGATTTTGAACGCAGAGGGTGAGCGAGAAGCGCTGATTCTCCAGGCTCAGGGGGAACGCGAATCCGCGATCCTCAAGGCCCAGGGTGAGGGGCAGGCGATCCTGACTGTCTTCCAGGCCATTCATGATGGACAACCAGATCAGGCTCTCCTGTCCTACCAGTACTTGCAGATGATGCCCAGGATTGCCAATGGCGATGCCAACAAGGTCTGGGTTCTTCCCTCAGAGTTCACCAAGGCGCTTGAAGGCCTGGGGCAATCAGTGCATGAGGTAGCAGGCATTCCCAAGCACACTGGCGGTGTCAGGCACCGTGTTGACATGGGCTCCCCTGATGCGGCCCCCTCATCAGACAGTTCGGTTTCCCAGGCGGCTGCAGAGGTGGAGAAAGCTATTCAGGCAGCGGCGGAATCCGTTGATGATGCCCAGGCGGATCCACCCCCGCAGTGAGCTGGATCGAGATCTCGGCTCTCTTCAGCGCTGGGATGGCAGCGGGAATGATCAACACAATCGTGGGATCGGGTTCGTTGGTCACCTTCCCCACGCTACTGGCGTTCGGGTTGCCCCCGGTTACTGCCAACGTAACCAACACAATTGGCCTGGTTCCAGGCTCGTTGAGTGGAGCTATCGGTTATCGGCGCGAGCTTCGCGGCCAAGGATCACGCATGATTCGACTTGGTGTCGCCGCCTGCCTGGGTGGGGCGCTGGGTGCGGGCCTACTGCTCTGGCTCCCAGCACGGGCCTTCGACACCATTGTTCCGGCTTTGATTTTATTGGGTTGTGCCCTTGTGATTGCGGGTCCAACCATCAATCGCAGGGCTGGGGAGCGGAGTAAGGACTCAGCTGGGTCGATTTCTGGTTTTCGGACCAACTGGGTAGCTCCTGCGGTTGCCGCAACCGGGGTCTACGGCGGGTACTTTGGCGCTGCCCAGGGGGTGCTTCTGATTGCCATCCTCAGCATCGGTATCAATGACGACCTGCAACGGCTCAACGCACTCAAGAACGTACTGGCCATGTTGGTGAATGCAGTTGCCGCGGTGATCTTTGTGTTCGTTTCCCACGTGGACTGGCCGGTAGCCATCATTCTCGCCCTGGGCGCTGCACTGGGAGGCCAGATTGGTGCCGGTGTGGGACGCCGGCTACCAGCCTGGGTATTGCGGACATTCATAGTTCTTGTCGGTCTGACCGCGGTCATTGTGCTGATAGTGGACTGAGCCCGCGAATCACCAGCCCAGAGCGCACTCCAACCAGTTCGCCATCTGGCTGAACACCTCGGTGCGCACAGGTTCACTGGACAGCGTCACATCATGGATGGCACCAGGTATCCGGCGAATGGTGACATGGTCCGAGATCGCGCCCACCCTGCGGCGCATCTGTTCCACGTCCAGCACGATATCCGTGGTTGCCGCGTCCAGATGATGATTATCCGGCGGGTTCCCTGATCGCGTTGAACTGATCATCAACACTGGTGCGGCTATGTCCAATCCGCGGGACACCCGATGCTGGCCAATTCGGATGGCCCTGATCCAGCCCGCATAGGCTTTGAATGAACCAATCGGTTTGAGGGACAAGTCGAAGTCCCACTCTCCGAAGTAGTCACGATGTAGTGACTTGGCGTAGATGCCGGTTGTCTTGCGCTTGATCTCCACCATCGGTTTGTATTCACCGAGTGCTTCGACCACCGGGATCTTGATCTGACGGGTAATCAGGTCACCCTGAAAGTCCAACCACGGGCTGTTCAGGAACAGTCCCTTGGCTGTTGGCCGGTTGTCATCAAGCCACAATGAGACCACCAATCCGCCAGTGGAATGCCCGGACACAACGATTTCACGATGGTGGCTTTCGATCTCACGCCAGGCCAGGTCGAGTTCGGCATAATAGGTAGTGAGGTCAGTGGTGTAGTTGGGTGTCTGGTGCGGGAGCAGTGAGCGTCCGTACTTGCGCAAGTCCAGGGCATAGAAATCGAAGCCCTGCTCGATCCAGAAATCAGCTGCGATGGTCTGAAAGAAATAGTCGGCAAACCCATGAATATGCAACACGGCCCGTGATGCATGACTACCGGACCTGGCCTGGCGCCGAATGAGGGTGGCCACCACCTCACCTTCCTGATCATCGGGTAGCGGTATGACCTTGGACTGATAGGGGAACCCCAGGATGTCCTCATGCCAATCTGTCACCTGTGCCACGATCCCGAATCCAATCCCTTCACTCAGAACTGGTAGGTGCCATGAATGATGGCTCGGGCCAGTGTCTTGAAGGCAAGGTTGAACGAAAGAACCGCGTTGCTGGAGTCGGGAGAAATGCCGAGAGTTGGCGCTGACACTGCATGTACGACAAAGAAATAGCGGTGGGGCTGGTCATTGGGTGGGGGCGCAGCCCCCATGAATCCGATAGAACCACCGTCATTGCGAAGCATGAAGGCATTACCCGGTAGTTCCGAACCCGGTGCACCAGCGCCGCTGGGCAGGGAAAGGCAATCGGGCGGGAGGTCCACCACCGCCCAGTGCCAGAAGCCACATGGAGTCGGTGCGTCTGGATCAAAACAGGTAACCACATAGCTCTGCGTCTCGCCAGGCGCGCCACTCCAGGACAATTGGGGTGAGGTGTTCCCCTGATCAGCAATCTGGTCGGCTTTTAGTGGCTGTCCATCCGTGATGTCGATCGACTCCACAGCGAAGGAGTCGACAACGGGCAACAGGCCATATGGATCAGGGTGTACGGGACGTTCCAGGGTCATGCGTCCAACCTAGTCCGAGGAATGGTTCTTTGCATGGAGGTTCCCCACAAACCGCTCACAATGGTTCACATGATTACGGCTGCTCCTACTTATCCAGTTGGCTTACGCCTTGAAGGCCGCCGGGTGGTCGTGGTTGGGGGTGGTCAGGTGGCGCAACGGCGCATCCCTGCTCTGCTCAATGCCGGCGCTGACCTGCGCGTGGTAGCGCCCGAATGCTCTCCAACGATCGAGGGTTGGTGGCAGGCAGGACAAATCACCTGGGAAGCCCGTGATTTCACTGAGTCGGACCTAAGGGATGCCTGGTATGTGTTGGCCGCCACGGACTCCGCTGAGGTGAATGAGTCAGTGCTGAATCTTGCAGAAGCCAACCGCGTCTTCTGTGTCCGCTGCGATGATGCGACGCGAAGTACTGCGGTAACACCAGCTGTTGGCACACACGGCACTATTTCTGTCGCCGTACTGGGGGAGACCATCGAGGACCGGGATCCCAGACGCAGCGCCAGGGTGCGCGACTCGATCGTGCTGGCTCTCCAGGAGGGGGTCATCTCCACTGATCAGGCTGATTCCCAGGCTGGTGTCACCCTGGTCGGGGGTGGCCCGGGTGATCCTGACCTGATCACTGTCGCTGGGCGCAAGGCATTGGCCCGGGCGGATGTGGTGATAGCAGACCGTCTGGCTCCTCAACAACTGCTGGGGGAACTACCAGCAGAAGTGGAGTTGATTGATGTGGCCAAACTGCCCAGAGGACGATCTGCTCAGCAATCCGAGATCAATCGGTTGATTGTCCAGCATGCCCTCGCAGGAAAGAATGTAGTTCGTTTCAAGGGCGGCGACAGTTTTGTGTTTGGTAGAGGCTATGAGGAGGTTCAGGCCTGTGTGAGGGCAGGTGTCCCGGTCGCGGTGATCCCCGGGATCAGCAGCCCATTGGCGGTCCCTGCAATGGCAGGGATCCCCATTACCCATCGTGGTGTGACTCATGAGTTCACAGTGGTCTCTGGGCACCTACCGCCCCATCATCCTGACTCCCTGATCAACTGGTCGGCGCTGGCCATGATGCAGGGCACCCTGGTGTTGATGATGGCGGTGGACAACGCGCCAGCAATCAGCAAGGAGTTGGTCTCATCGGGTCGATCAGGTGCTACCCCAACGGCTGTGATTTGTGATGGATCCCTGAAATCTCAACGCCGCATTCTCACCACTTTGGCTGAGCTTCCAACCGCACTGGTTACCAATGCGGTCCGCCCGCCCGCGATCATCATCATCGGTGATGTGGTAGGCATTATCGATGGCTGAGTACGTTGAGATATCTGATCCAACCGATGCCCGCCTGATTGACTACCAGTCCCTGCGCGATGTCCAATTGCGCCAGTCGCTGGAAAGCACGCATGGTCTCTTCCTGGCGGAGGGGGAGAAGGTGGTCAGACGGGCCATCGAGGCAGGGTACGAAGCGAGATCATTCCTGCTTTCCAAACGTTGGCTACCCGGCCTACGGGATCTGGTGGATCAATCCGATGCGCCCTGCTATTTGGTGACTGATCGCCTCGCCGAAGAGGTCACCGGCTTCCATGTACATCGTGGAGCGCTGGCGTCGCTGACGCGCCAGCCTCTTCCAACTCCAGCTGACGTCCTGACAGGTGCCAGATCTGTCTTCGTCTGTGAGGACATCGTGGATCACACAAATGTGGGAGCTATCTTCAGGTCCGCAGCAGCCCTTGGAGTGGACGCGATTCTGGTCTCGCCACGATGTGCGGATCCGCTGTACCGAAGATCTATCAAGGTCAGCATGGGGGCGGTATTCAATCTGCCATGGACCCGGATCAGGGAATGGCAGAATGCCCTGCCCAGTCTGAGTGCTCTGGGATTCACCACGGTGGCAATGACCCTGGCTCCGGATGCCGAGCCTCTGGATCAGGCGATCCTCGGATTGGACCGGGTTGCGCTGGTCATGGGCACTGAAGGCCACGGGCTCAGTGAGCACTGGAGTAGTACCGCGGATATTCGCGCACACATCCAAATGGCGCCCGGCATAGATTCCCTGAATGTCGCAGCGGCTGCTGCAGTTGCAGCCTATGAATTGCGTCGAATGCGACTGAGTAGCTGAAATCCAGTCCGATGGACGCAGATCAGCCTGCTGGCCATCCAAGTGGGTAATCCGGGGCTGCAGCCTCCATCTGTTTACGAAGCTTCTTCATTGCCCGGTTGGGGATGCGATCGCCAAATACCGTGCCCATCGTGTGGTCAGTCTCATGCTGCAAGCATCTGGCCAGAAGTCCGGTCCCAGAGAAGGTAACGGCCTCACCCATATGGTTTACCCCGATCACCGTGGCTGAGTCAGGACGGGCACAGGTGACAAATGCGCCGGGAAAGGAGAGGCATCCCTCATCGTCCGCGTCCAGCCTGCGCTGTTTGCCCTCTGGGAGATCCAGGCGGGGATTGCAGACGACACCTGATTGATAGATCCCCTCGGCATCAGGACATTCGAACACGAATACCGCCAGGTCCACGCCGATCTGACAAGCGGCCAGCCCAACTCCCTGTGCGGCTCTCATAGTGGCCACCATGTCAGCAACCAGATCCAGCAACGCATCGTCGTACTCAGTCACCAGGCGTGCCGGGCGATGCATAACCTCTTCTCCCCAGCGGGTGATCGGGCGGACTCTACCTCCCTCAGGCAGGTTCACCATTGGGTTTGACGTGAGGTTCTGCGAGGACATGTCCGCATCATAGGGGTTCGGGATGGAGCAGCGATCAGACAAAGTGACCGGCATTACAGTGCAATGACTAGCGGTAGGGTGTAACTCACAGTTACATTTTGCCCATGCCTTCAAAGACTGTAAAAAATCCGTTGGATTCCGGGGGGCAGCATGGCCTCAGCAAGGACCAACGCCGTGACCCTCTTGGCTTGCTCGTATTCGGTGTCGGAAAAGTAGCCGGCAGCGATTTGTTGGATCGCTTTGGTCTGCGCAAGAAAGCAGAGGACACGGTCTTTACCGTGACCAGTGCCGGTTTCCGAACCATAACTGCTGCAGGTCGCACCTTCGCGCGTGCAGGGAAGGCAGTAAAGGGAAAGCGGGTTTCAGCAGCTCCTGACAAGGGGTTGTTTGACCTCACTCCAACTGAAGACGAGCAGATGTTGGTCGATGTCGTCACCGAATACGCCAATGATTTGGTCCGTCCCGCTGCCGCCACGGCAAACGAGGACTGCGCAACAGATCCAGACGTGCTCAAGGCTGCCCTGGAAATCGGTCTCCCGACCCTGGGTGTGAATGAAGAGCTCGGTGGGATCGCGGCTGAACGGTCATCAGTTGCTGGTGTTCTGGTCCATGAGGCTCTCAGTAGGGGAGACATGGGAATCGCGGTAGCAGCCATGGCGCCGGGTGCCGTGGCCACGGCTTTGGCATTGTGGGGCACTGATGCACAACAACAGACCTATTTGCCGGCATTTACCGGTGATGATGTGGCGGTCGCAGCTCTGGTGTTGAACGAGCCAACTCCCTTGTTCGATCCGCTGGCACCGGCCGCCAAGGCCACTCGAAGTGGATCAGAATACGTTCTGAACGGGACCAAGG
>CAZRKI010000010.1:0-19041 GCA_964600765.1 uncultured Marmoricola sp. | reverse complement strand
GAACTATTCATTGTTGGGGCCGAGCTGGATGGTAAACCGCAACTGTTCATTGTGGAATCCTCTGCTGCGGGTATCACTGTCGAGTCTGATCCCTCAATGGGAGTGCGCGCTGCCGGCCTGACCAGGCTGATTCTCGAGGACGTTCGTATCCCCACGGACAATGCTCTTGGTGATGCAGACGACTACTTGGCATGTGTCCAGAACTCACGTCTGGCCTGGTGCGCTCTCGCCCTGGGAACGGCGCAGGCTGTTCTGGACTATGTGATCCCGTATGTACAGGAGCGCAAAGCCTTTGGTGAGCCAATCAGCCACCGTCAGGCGGTTGCCTTCATGGTGGCCAATATTGGCATCGAACTCGAGGGAATGCGTCTGGTGACTTACAAGGCCGCCAGCAGAGTGGCCCAGGGCAAGGATGCCTCCCGTGAGATTGGTCTGGCCCGAAGGCTGTGCTCCGAGCGGGGGATGGGCATCGGTCTTGATGGAGTCCAACTTCTCGGGGGACATGGTTTTGTCAAGGAACACCCAGTGGAGCGCTGGTACCGGGATCTGCGTGCAATCGGCCTGATGGAAGGAGCGGTTCTGGTCTGAGGCTTTGCCGCCCGTAAAGACCAGACCAGAGGAGAAATCATGATCAATCTTGAAACCCCCAAAAAGGTTCGCCCCCTGCTCGACCAGGCCCATCAGGTGGCCATGAACATCCTGCGCCCGATCTCACGCAAATACGATGAGGCAGAGCACAGCTATCCCAAGGAACTCGACATGTTGGCGGCCATGATTGACGGCCTTGACGAGTCCGGCGCCAGCCAGGGCGCCGGTGCCACAGGCGTGCAGCAGGTCGAGAGTGACACCAAGGATGACGGTAAGAACCGCAATGGCACCAATATGGCCAGCATGCTCTCCATTCTGGAAATGTGCTGGGGAGACGTGGCACTGACTCTTTCCATGCCCAGGCAGGGGCTGGGAAACGCGGCCATTACTGCCGTGGCCAGTCCCGAGCAGAAGGAACGCTTTGGGAAGACCTGGGCCGCAATGGCCATCACCGAGCCTGGCACCGGGTCGGATTCAGCCAATATCGTAACCACGGCCCGCAAGGACGGTGATGAGTACGTTCTCAATGGGGAAAAGATCTTCGTAACTGCTGGCGAACGTGCTGACAGTGTGGTGGTGTGGGCAACGCTCGATAAATCGTTGGGACGCGCCGCAATCAAATCCTTCCTGGTAAAAAAGGACAACCCGGGCCTGAAAGTGGAACGGCTGGAACACAAGCTCGGCATCAGAGCATCTGATACTGCCGTGATCACCTTCACTGATTGTCGGGTACCAGCAGAGGACCTGCTTGGATCTCCTGAGATCGACACCAAAGAAGGCTTTGGCGGAGCCATGGCCACTTTCGACAACACCCGTCCGCTGGTGGCTGCGATGGCAGTCGGATGTGCCCGGGCTGCCCTGGAACTCACCAAGGATCTGCTGGAGGAGGCAGGTGTGACAGTGGACTATTCCCGTCCTGCCTACTCACAGCACGCCGCAGCCGCCACATACCTGCAATTGGAGGCTGACTGGGAGGCTGCTTACTTGTTGACGGTCAAGGCAGCCTGGATGGCGGACAACCGCAAACCCAACTCGATGGAGGCCTCCATGGCCAAGGCCAAAGCCGGCAGGATGGGTTCAGATGTAACCCTGCGCTGCGTGGAACTTGCTGGCGCACTCGGGTACTCAGAGGTGGAACTGTTGGAGAAGTGGGGCCGTGATTCCAAGATTTTGGACATCTTCGAGGGAACCCAACAGATCCAGCAGTTGATTGTGGCCCGACGATTGCTGAACCTGACCTCAGCCGAGTTGCGCTGATCAGATCACCGGTTCGGTTTCTGCGCCTCGTACTGGTGTCACCGGAAATACCTCCGGTGGCACCAGGCCACGCGCGTCAAACGCGGCCGAAACTGCCCGGCCCAGTGCTGCTTCAGCACCGATAGGTACGAGAGCAATGGCACTACCTCCAAAGCCGCCACCGGTCATCCTGGCTCCCAGGGCTCCTGACGTCATGCAGGTATCCACAGCAAGATCAAGCTCAGGGCAGGAAACCTCGTAGTTGTAACGCAGCGACTCATGGGAGGACTGCATGATCGCCCCGATGGCCGCGGCGTCAGCTCCCTTGATGGCGGCAATGAACTGAGCCACCCGAGCCTGCTCAGTAACCACGTGTCTGACTCTTCTGCGCAACTGGGCGGGCAGCCGGGTGTCACTCGGGTTGGCATTCACCAAGTGCTGTAGTCCAAGCAAATCCCGCGCAGTCTCTGATTCAGCTCTCCGCGCGGCGTAACCGCCACTACGGTTCTGATGCTGCACCCGTGTGTTTATCACCAGAAGGGATACCCCTAGCCGGTTCAGGTCCAAGGGGTGGTGATGAACGGATCCGGATGCGAAGTCAACTTCCATTGCGTGTCCAGAACGAGCCTGCAGCACAACCGTTTGATCGAGTCCACCAGTTGGCGCTCCGACGAAACGTGATTCGGCCTCGATGGTTGCCCGGGTGAGTTGTTTGGTGTTCAGGCCAAGACCCAGCAATTCATTCACTGCCACGCCAATGGAACAGAGCAGCGCCGCAGAACTGGAAAGCCCAGCACCAGAGGGAATACTGCTCTCGACCTCAATCGAGAGCGGGACCCGGACTCCGAGCGCCTTGATGATTCCCATTGGGTAATCGGTCCAGTCCTGCTCCGGGAAACTTGATCGGAACTGGCAGTTGGCGCCAGATGCCAGTTGCACCCTTGACCTGCAGGTTCTGGGGATGGCTATGGGTAAACACCGCCCACCGTTGTAATCCAGGTGCTCACCAATCAGGTTCACCCTGCCAGGAGCGGACCCAAGCACACTGTTTCCAGGCATATTGGGATCCTAGCCACCGGGCCACGCGCTATCGTTGCCAGTTGTGCGCTTTTTGACTGACACCGACCCTGCCCATGAGTTGACCTACGACGATGTCTTCATGGTTCCGGGTAAATCCAGGATTACCTCCCGATATGACGTCGATTTGTCCACCAGCGACGGCACTGGGACCACCATCCCCCTGGTAGTGGCCAATATGACGGCAGTATCCGGTCGACGCATGGCCGAAACTGTGGCCAGGCGCGGCGGGATGGCAGTCATTCCACAGGACATACCGCTCGACATCGTGGCTGATGTGATCTCGTGGGTGAAGCAACGCCACCGCATGTTCGAAACCCCCATTGTGTTGAAACCAACTGACACCGTCAGCGATGCCCTGGCGCTGCTACCGAAGCGGGCACATCGAGCGGCTGTGGTGGTCGAGAATGGCCGCCCAGTCGGCATCATTACCGAAGCCGACTGTGAGGGCGTGGACCGGTTCGCTCAGGTCGGTCAGGTGATGACCACGAAAATGGTCACGGTTTCGGATGGAATGGACGCCCGCTCAGCGTTTGATGTGCTCTCCTCAGGTCGACATCGGTTGGGGCCAGTCATCAACTATGCGGGTGAGCTGGTCGGCCTGATGACTCAAAAAGGTGCCCTCAGATCAACGATTTATGAACCCGCGCTGGATGGACAGGGGAGACTGCGCCTGGCCGCCGCGGTTGGCGTCAATGCGGATGCAGTCGCCAAGGCCGAGAAGTTGGTTTCGCTGGGAATCGACTGTCTGGTGGTCGACACCGCCCATGGTCATCAACAGCGGATGCTGGACACCCTGTCGGCCATTAGAGCCACCGGCATCACCATTCCATTGGTCGCCGGAAACGTGGTGTCAGCGGAAGGCACCAGGGATCTGATTGCAGCAGGCGCCGATATCATCAAAGTGGGGGTTGGCCCCGGCGCCATGTGCACCACCCGAATGATGACCGGGGTAGGACGCCCACAGTTCAGCGCCGTTCTGGATTGCTCCCGAAGTGCCGCCGAGTATGGCAAACATGTTTGGGCGGACGGCGGTATCCGCCACCCGCGCGATGTAGCCCTGGCCCTGGCCGCTGGAGCCAGCCAGGTGATGATCGGATCCTGGTTTGCTGGCACCGCCGAATCACCAGGGGATCTGAACATTGGTGCAGATGGTCGGGCCTACAAGGAGAGCTTTGGGATGGCATCTGCTCGTGCGGTCAGGAACAGGACCACAGGTGAGACGGCCTTTGAGCGAGCCCGCAAGTCGCTCTACGAGGAGGGCATCTCGTCGTCAAGGATGTATCTCAACCCTGATGCGCCCGGTGTCGAGGATCTGATTGATCACATTTGCTCGGGGGTTAGGTCCGCCTGCACGTACGCCGGCGCCCAGAACCTGGCTGTTTTCAACCAGCAAGCAGTGATTGGGATCCAATCCGCTGCAGGCTTCCATGAGGGGCGTCCACTGCCGCAGGGATGGTGACTGCACCTGGACCCGATTCGGAAAGAGCAGTGTTTCTTTGTTAGTGTTGCTCCGCTCGTCCGGGTGGCGGAATAGGCAGACGCGCTAGCTTGAGGTGCTAGTCCACGTATTAGTGGGTGGGGGTTCAAGTCCCCCCTCGGACACGAGGGTGCTCTCCATATGGAGTGCACCCAGCAAGTGCACCGTTCAGGCGTTCAAGAGACCATTTCCAACAGCGATGGTCGATCCGTGTCCTCCCTGTGCTGCGATCAGGTGTCCATCCCCTAAGGTGTCCTGAGAAGATCTCTCCATGATGAGGAAAACTCACTGATGCCACCAAATGCCTCCGGGATCCAACGGGACTCTGGCATTTGGACTTTGCCTAATACGATCTCGGTGATTCGCCTTGCTGGTGTCCCCGTCTTCTTGTGGTTGATCATCGCCACCGACCATGACCTGTTGGCCTTGTTGGTATTGATGGTTTCAGGGGTTACTGACTGGTTGGATGGGTATCTCGCCCGCAAACTCAACCAGTATTCCCGCTTTGGGGAAATCCTTGACCCCGTAGCGGATCGGCTTTACATCCTGGCTGTTGTTTTCGGTCTCTGGTACCGGGAGATCATCCCCTGGTGGATTGCTCTTGCCCTGCCGGCTCGTGATGTCTTCCTCTGGTGCCTGGTGCCCTTCCTGCGCACTCGTGGGTACAGCGCTTTGCCAGTTCATTTCCTCGGCAAGGCTGCTACCTTCAGCCTCTTGTATGCCTTTCCTTTGCTTTTCGTGGGTGACGCTGAAGGCACTTTCGCCAGGCTGGCACTTGTTTTCGGATGGGCATTTGCGATCTGGGGACTGGCACTGTACTGGTGGGCCGGGTTGCTTTACGCCTGGCAGGTACGCAAATTGCTTCTGGACCGTGACCTGAGGGCTCCTGCATTGTGAACCGGGCAACACATGAGAATGAGCCGAAGGCGGGCCCTCGCGCTGATCGAGCCTCTGCCAGTGGCCTACTTGATCTACTGGCCCAAAATGCCATGGATCAGGACTACGCAGAGACGGCCCTGCGGCGATCAGTTGGAGTGGATCCTGAGCACCGAAAAGGAAAAAGCAGCAAGTTCGCTTGGGCAGCGGGAGCAGCCCTGTTCTGTTTTGCGCTCCTGGTGGCCACGACATCCATGCAGCGATATCGCCAGGCAGATGAAATATCCACTTCACGGACCGCATTGATCAATCAGGTGAAGGCAGCCAAGCAGCGACTGCATAGCAACTTGGATCAGGTCGATAGCCTCACCTTGGAGACCCAGGAGCTGCAACAGGCACGCCTGGCGAATGACAACCATGCTCAGGAGTTGCTTCGTGAAACCGAACAACTCAAAGCACGATCAGGCTATACGGCAGTCCAGGGACCGGGTGTAAAAGTGATTCTGGATGATGCGCTTCATGCTGCTGAGGACTCACAGCAGGTGCTGGACAGGGATCTGCAAAGAACTGCAAATGGCCTTTTCGAGGCGGGCGCTGAGGCGATCTCAATCAATGGGCAGAGACTGGCTTCACTGACCTCGATCAGAACTGCAGGACACTCAATCGGGGTCAACTATCGCCCAGTTCAGGGACCATATGTCCTGTCGGCCATTGGGGACCCCAAGCGGCTTGCCAGTCGTTTTGCCCAGACCGAAGGAGGTCTCTATATGCAGGCAGTCAAAAAGCGGTATGGCCTTCGATTTGATGTCGAAACCGCGAAAATTCTTCATCTCCCTGCCGCACCCCTGCCAAAACTCATCTCGGCACGGCCAATGGCATCCAGCACTGCATCAGGAGGAGAAGAATGATCGCTGTCTTTGGCCTGGTCCTTGGCATTGCCCTGGGGTTGATCTTCGAACCGCAGGTCCCGATCTGGATGCAGGCATACCTACCAATCGCTGTAGTGGCCGCGATTGATGCAGTTACTGGGGCGTTCAGGGCCTTCCTGGATGGCATCTTTGATGACAAGGTCTTCGTAATCTCATTCTTCAGCAACGTATTGATCGCAGCCCTGATTGTGTTTGTTGGTGACAAGTTGGGTGTGGGCGCCCAACTGTCCACCGCCGTTGTGGTGGTGCTGGGGATCAGAATCTTTGCCAATGCCGCGGCAATCCGACGACATCTCCTGCACGCATGAGCACCGACAACAAAAGCCCTGGGAGCCAAGCTGAGGCCAGGAAGCGGGTGGTGGAGTCCTTCCTTCATCCAGGGAGGCGACAGATCGTAATCGCCGTTGCTCTGGGAGCCCTCGGTTTCGCGGGAGTTACCCAGGTCCGGGTTTCAGGGGCAGATGATGCCTACGAAACCATGCGCCAGGCAGACTTGATCCAGATGCTCAATGGATTTTCGGCAGCATCCAGACGAGCAGAGCAGGACATCGCCGAACTGGAGAAAACCAGGGATGAACTTCAGTCCCGGACCAGAGGCCGGGAAGCCGCCCTGGAACAGGCCCAGCAGGAGGCCCAGAAAGTTGCCATCCTCGCGGGAACCATCCCTGTCGAGGGCCCCGGAGTCCGAATCACCATTGAGGATCCAAACCTGAAGATTAGTTCTGGTCATGTCCTGGATGCGATCGAGGAACTCAGGGATGCCGGTGCCGAAGCAATCGAATTCAACGATCGGGTTCGGGTGGTGGCCACCTCTTATGTATCTGCAGATCAATCAGGCCTCAAGGTGGACGGTGTCCGGCTCACCGCCCCCTACATCATCAACGCGATCGGGGACCCCGAAACCCTGGCAGGTGGCCTGAAAGTGGAGCAGGGATTCGTGGACAAGGTCCTGGAGGATGACAGCCACATCAAAGTGAGAGTTGATCCCAGTAAGTCCATAAAAATCAGATCGGTGATAAAACCAAAGCCAGCCACCTATGCCAATCCGGTGGAAAGTGGATAGTCTGGCGATCGCACCCAAAACCCAGCACAGGAGTTGACTTGTTCCCAACAGACCTCAAATACACCGCTGAGCATGAGTGGGTCCGAGTGATCACTGATCAGCCCCAAACCGTCAGGGTCGGGATCACCGATTTCGCCCAGGACGCTCTGGGCGACATCGTCTTTGTTGATCTTCCGGCCATCGGTGACCAGCTCGAGTCTGGTGCCGTGGTGGGGGAGTTGGAGTCGACAAAATCAGTATCAGAGATCTATACCCCATTCGGTGGCTCCGTCGTGGCCGTTAATGAGGCACTTGACGCGGCGCCGGAACTGGTCAATTCAGACCCCTACGGGGAGGGCTGGCTGTATGAGATCAGCACCGATGGAAATGCAGTGCCACTGCTTGATGCCGCAGCATATGAAGCCCTGATCCAGGAGTGATCTGCTGCAACCGATACGCGTTTGGTCCACATGCTTGATAGGTTTGCCAAAAGCCGACAACATCCAGGCTGAGCAGGTGCAGGGGTGGAGGGGAGAGCCAGATGCAAAAGTGCACAAACTGTGCGAGTCAGAACTCAGATGATGCGAAGTTCTGTTCCCAGTGCGGCACGCCGCTGATCTCACTCGGGTCTTCAGGCGATACAACCGCCACGATCACCTTCGGGATCCCGGTATTAACAGATGGGGAAGAAAGACAAGCGCTCAATGATGCAGATGCTGCCGCCATTGATGCACTCCCAGCGGGTCATGCACTATTGGTGGTTGCCAGGGGGCCGGGTGCAGGTAGTAGATACCTGTTGGACACCGACTTGATCTCGGTTGGTCGACACCCTGATTCAGACATCTTCCTGGATGACATCACCGTGTCTCGGCGTCATGTGGAATTCAGACGCAATGGAAGCGTGTTCTCCGTCAGAGACCTCGGCAGCCTGAACGGCACCTACGTCAACTCGGATCGTATCGACGAGGCTGATCTCCAAAATGGTGATGAGGTACGAATCGGGAAGTTCCGACTGCTGTACTTCGATAGCTCCGCAAAGGGGAGCTGACCCATTGGGTGCAGAGGCTCGGATCACTATTGGTCAGGCAGTAGCTGACCTGAAGGCTGAATTCCCCGATGTTGATATCCGGGAATCAAAGATCAGATATCTGGAAGCTGAAGGACTGATCGTTCCGGAAAGAACTCCATCCGGTTATCGCAAGTACTCCGTGAAGGACATGGAGAAGTTGCGCTATGTGATCAGGGCCCAGCGGGATGCATACCTGCCACTGAAGGTGATCAGGGAACAGCTCGAGGCGATCGATCGGGGCCTGCAACCACCGCCATTCGCCGGGGAGCCAACGATCCCACAGGACTTGCTCAACGACCCAAATAACCGATCACAGCCGCTGCGACCGCAGAACGTGGACATTCGAATCTCCCGCAAGGAACTGTTGAAAACCGTGGGCATCAGCGAAGAAGCGCTGGATGAGTTGATCGAATACGGTTTGGTACAGCCCAAGTCAGGTACCCGCGTCTTCGATGCCGATGCCCTGATAACCGCCCAGGTGGCCAATCAACTGGCCGCCTATGGATTGCAACCGCGCCACCTTCGGGCTTTCAAGGCGGCTGCTGATCGCGAAGTCGGCATGGTACAGCAGATCGTGGAGCCGATCCGGCGCAGTCGGGAAGCTGGGGCAGAGGGTCGAGCCGCCGCCGCCGCCGAGGAAATCTCGATGCTTTCGGTACAACTGCATTCAGTGTTGGTTCGATCCGGTCTGGCCCGGAACTCCTGAAATCAGGATAGCGGCCGCATTTTTTGGTTCGGTAGTCTGGAATCGTGCATGAGGTGGAGATTGTCGGCGTTCGGGTTGAGATGCCCTCGAACCAACCAATCGTGCTCCTGCGGGAGCTGTCTGGCGAAAGATATGTTCCGATCTGGATCGGCGCGGTAGAGGCAACTGCCATCGCCTTCGCCCAGCAAGGACTGACGCCACCTCGCCCTTTGACCCACGACCTGATCGCGGAAATCCTCCGCTCCCACCAGATCGATCTGGAGCGCGTGCACATCGTCGAGGTCAAGGACAATATCTTCCATGCTGAACTGGTTTTCTCAACTGGACTGCAGGTGAATGCGCGTCCCTCTGATGCCATCGCCATTGCCCTGCGCCTTGGTGCGCCAGTTTTCTGCAGTGAGCAAGTCCTTACTGAAGCCTCAGTTTTTGTCCCAGATGAGCAGGAGGACGAAGTTGAACGCTTCCGGGAGTTCCTGGACCATGTTTCACCTGAGGACTTCGAAGAAGGCCGGGAACCTTAAAGTTAAGGTTCAACTTTAATGAATCGCAACACGCCGTAGTCATCTTTGACCAACCCTCAACCCAGGGTTTACCGTCAGGTTGTCTTCGTTGTAATTCCAAAGCTGGGATTCCTCAGCACCTTCCCCGGAATTTACTTTAGAAGAGGATGCGAAAGGTCGTGGCTCGTGAACAGCTCAGATATGGGAGTCAATCCCCGCTCAGCAGACAAGGACAACCTGGAAGCTGAGGCGGCTACTGAGGCAGCAACTGACCAGGGACTGCTCTTCGATGACGACGTATCACCGTTGCCTGATGACCTTGGATACCGGGGGCCACAGGCCTGCAAGGCAGCTGGCATCACCTACCGCCAGCTCGATTACTGGGCCCGAACTGGCTTGATCGAACCAACGGTTCGCGGCGCCACCGGTTCTGGCACCCAACGACTTTATGGGTTCCGGGACATCTTGTTGTTGAAGGTGATCAAGAGGCTGCTCGATGCTGGCATCTCCTTGCAGCAGATCCGCACCGCTGTTGCCCATTTGAGGGCTCGAGGCACTGATGACCTGACCCGGGTCACGCTGATGAGCGATGGGGCCACCGTTTATGAATGCACCAGCAATGACGAGGTCATAGACCTACTTCAGGGTGGCCAGGGTGTCTTCGGAATTGCCATTGGTGGGGTCTGGCGGGAAATTGAGGGTTCCCTGGCTGAGTTGCCGTCTGAACGCACCCTGGAAACCACCGACGTTGCCGGTGATGAACTGGCCGCACGTCGCCGAACCAGAATGACGGGCTGATTCGGCTGACGATCGGCACCGATCTGGTATTTTGACGGTGCTGAAAACCTGTCCGGGAGAGACTCCGGTGTAATTCTGCTTATTACCGGGGCGCCGAAGGTGCAACACACCCCGTCAAGCTCTCAGGCGAAAAGGACCGAAACAGGCTGGCAACTCAGAAGGCAATACCGCCGACTGAGGGGGTCTTCGAGAAGAGGAGCCCCCATGTCTTCAATTCCCTTTGCTGATCGGCACATCGGTCCTAATGCGTCACAGGTAAAACTGATGCTTGATCAGTTGGGCTGTGAATCCCTTGAATCACTGATGGATAGTGCGGTTCCGGAACGGATCCGGGCTACCAGCCTGGAGTTGCCAGGCCCCGCAACTGAGGCAGAGGTTGCGGTGGAGTTGCAAGCGATGGCAGCCGAGAACAATCCACTAACCTCTTTGATTGGTCTTGGATATCACAGCACCCTGACGCCTCCAGTGATCAGACGCAATGTCCTGGAGGATCCGGCCTGGTATACCGCTTACACGCCATATCAACCCGAGATCAGCCAGGGAAGGCTGGAAGCCCTACTCAATTTCCAGACCATGATTGGAGACCTCACGGGACTGCCTGTCGCCAATGCATCCTTGCTGGATGAGGGAACTGCCGCAGCCGAGGCAATGACTCTGGTCCGCCGGGCCAATCCCAGGGCAACTGGCCCCTTCCTGGTGGATTCCCAGGCACTTCCACAGACGATCGCAGTGATCCGAACACGAGCGCTGGCCATGGGCATCGAGGTTCGGGTCGAGTCCCTACAGCCTGCATTGCCCGCAGGGGATTTCTGTGGCGTATTGATTCAGTACCCGGGAACAGACGGCGATATCCCGGACCTGGTGTCACTGATCCGGGATGCCAAGGACAGGGAAATTCCGGTAGTGGTGGCTGCAGACCTATTGGCGCTGACCCTGCTTGAGTCACCAGGCACATTAGGCGCGGACATCGTCGTGGGAAGTGCTCAGCGTTTCGGGGTGCCACTGTTCTATGGCGGCCCCCACGCGGGCTTTATGTCAGTTCGCAAGGGCTTGGAGCGGCACCTGCCCGGACGACTGGTAGGCGTATCGGTCGATGCTGATGGGCGTCCGGCCTACCGATTGGCCCTACAGACCAGGGAACAGCACATCAGACGAGACCGAGCCACGTCGAATATTTGTACCGCCCAGGTGCTTCTTGCCATCACCGCGGCCATGTATGCGGTCTACCACGGACCGGATGGCTTGCGTACGATCGCAACTGAGATCAACGACAAGACTCGAGCAATTCACCAGGCGCTGCTCAACGCCGGTTTTGAAGTACTCAACCGAACCTTCTTCGACACGATTACGGTGCGAGCGCCGGGTCGAGCTGATGGCCTGGTTGAAGCAGCGCGATCTGCAGGATTCCATTTGCGGCAGATAGATCAGGACCACTTTGGGTTGAGCGTGGGGGAGGGGTTCTCAGCAGACCAACTGTCGCAGTTATTGGCGGTCTTTGATGCGACTGTAGGGGAGCAAGTATCCGGCTCATCCATTCCGGATGAGTTGCTCCGGGGTACTCCCTATTTGACCCATGAGATCTTCCAGTCACATCGCAGCGAAACCTCGATGTTGCGCTATCTGCGACGTTTGTCAGCGCGTGACTATGCCTTGGACCGCGGCATGATCCCACTCGGTAGTTGCACCATGAAACTCAATGCAACTACCGAGATGGAGCCAATCAGCCTGCCTGGATTTGCAAACCTGCATCCATTTGTCCCGGCCGAGGATGCTCGGGGATTCCATCGACTGATCGATCAACTGGAAGGGTGGCTGGCCAATGTAACTGGCTATGACCAGGTTTCCATTCAACCAAATGCCGGTTCCCAGGGAGAGCTGGCTGGGTTGCTTGCCATTCGTGGTTACCACCACGCCAATGGAGATACCGAGCGGAATATCTGTCTGATCCCAGCATCAGCACACGGCACCAATGCTGCGTCTGCGGTGATGGCTGGAATGAAGGTTGTCGTGGTGAAAACCGCACCTGATGGGTCAGTGGACCTGGCCGACCTTGAGGACAAGTGCAATCAGTACGCCGACGAATTGGCCGCAATCATGGTCACCTATCCATCCACGCATGGAGCTTATGAGGACTCAATCTCACAACTGTGCGAATTGGTACACCGATCTGGCGGGCAGGTCTATGTTGATGGCGCCAACCTAAATGCTCTACTTGGGTATGCCAAGCCGGGAGAGTTTGGCGGTGATGTTTCCCATCTGAACCTGCACAAGACTTTCTGCATCCCGCATGGTGGTGGAGGCCCAGGTGTGGGTCCGGTTGCGGTCCGCTCCCATCTGGCTCCTTTCCTGCCCACCCACCCAAACCATCCGGACCCTGCCAGACAGGCAGGCATCGGCCCGATCAGCGCAGCTCCATTTGGCTCCGCTGGGATCCTGCCAATCTCCTGGTCATATGTGCGCCTCATGGGCGCCGAGGGTCTGACCCGCGCGACGGCAGTGGCCGTGTTGTCAGCGAACTTCCTGGCGAGTGAACTCCAGGAGGATTATCCCGTCCTCTTCCGTGGGCACAACGGGCATGTGGCGCACGAATGCATCCTCGATCTCCGCGAGATCACCCGAAACAGTTCGGTCAGCGTGGATGATGTCGCCAAACGACTCATCGATTACGGATTCCATGCACCTACCATGAGCTTTCCGGTCGCCGGCACCTTGATGGTGGAACCGACAGAGTCTGAACCTCTTGAGGAATTGCAGCGCTTCATCGCTGCCATGAAGCAGATCCGGGTCGAGATTGCCAAGGTGGAATCAGGGGAGTGGGACGCCGCCAACTGTCCGCTTCGTGGTGCTCCGCACACTGCAGACGTGCTGGTCAAACAACCGGACTACGATCCGACCGCGGCGGTATTCCCCACTGGATTTGATCCCGACAAGTACTGGCCACCGGTTCGCCGCATTGACCAAGCCTTTGGAGACCGCAACCTGGTTTGCTCATGTCCCTCACCTGAGGCATTTGCAGAATAAGCCAGGGATCAGCTCAACCGCTTGCGGTAATTCGGCAGGGCAACTCGCAGTTCGTAGTTCGAACCGACGAAATCAGTTTTGTTGTTGCCGACGTTGATGATGATTCGATAGCCGAGATCTGTGATCGTCTGACGGCAACGTTGTTTGCTGTCGACGAGTTTCTCACCATCCTGCCGTCCGCAGTATCCAGCAGCCTGGAAGCCAGCTGCTTCCAGGCGTGGGATGACTTCTGCAAGCTTTCTGGGATTACGTCCGGTGTTGAAGAAGACGCTCACTCCGTTGCGGCGGGCCTTTCTGGCCAACCGCAAAGTATCTGGGATAGGGGCCTTGTGGTCATAGAAAGTAGCCAGGGAGACATTGTCTATATCCAGGTTGATGGCCAGGTTATTGGTCCCTGAGGCCACCCGCTGCCGTAGGTAGGGGAATGCCGGCTTCATGGTGCGGTGTACCTGGGCATACCACTGGCTCTTGGTCGGCAATGGTTTACGTCGTACAGGTTGCGCCGTGGAAGACAAAGGCAGAAGTACGACGCTCAGCACCGCGCTGAGGGCAACCATCCAGATTCGGATTCGCATCCACCAACCATAACCAGTGCCTGAATGGGCCGTGCTGCCATCACTGGCTGTTTGCGCCCTCAACCTTGTTGATAATGGTCCTGGTATTCGGTGGAGTGTTCGGATCAGCCGGGTTGAAGCCACCCTTGGCAACCTGTTGAACCACCTTCACCCCAGCAGCGTCCATATGCCCAAACACGGTGTAGCCATTTGGCAGCCGGGAGTTGTTGAACACCAGGAAGAACTGCGATCCATTGGTATTGGGGCCAGCATTTGCCATGGCCACTGTGCCCTTGGTGTAGGTGCAGACCATGGTTCCCTGGAAGTCCTCGCACGGTTGCACACGCGGATCATCCTGAATCAACTCGTCCGCAAAGGAATAGCCCGGGCCGCCGCGACCGGTCCCGGTTGGGTCACCACACTGAAGCACGAACAAAGTGCCATCGGTCTGTCCCGGTGCGTTGTCCACTAGCCTGTGACAGTTCGTTCCATCGAAATATCCCTGCTGAGCCAGTGACAGGAAGTTGTTCACTGTGCAGGGAGCCTGCTTGGCATCCAATTCGATCCTGATCTGACCGACATTGGTGTCCAGAGCCACGCTTGTGGCTGCACCTTCTGGCAAGTTGCCCGGGGGCAGGGCCACCTTCCGGGCCGCCTCACTACCATCCTTCTGGTACTCACAGGATCCGGCGACTGAAGCCGAGGAATCGGGGCTATTGGCATTTCCAGGGGACTTTGCGGCCTTTCCATCGTCACCGCAGCCGGTAATCAGCAGCAGCCCGGCCAACAGAAATCCCAGAATCGCAAGAGTTCGCTTCACGCAGGCATCCTAGGGCCCCGATCAGTTCAGATCCGCAAGGCATTCGCGTGTCTGATGATAGAGAATGTCGACATGGTCCAACTGTTGCCGCATCCGCTCGTTGGCGGCGATTTCCCAAGTCCGGTTTTACCTGGCACCGGATGGCCCGGTGATCCTGCTTCGCTGGCCACCCCGGTTGCCAACAACGCCCAACAGGTTGCCGCGATGGCACAAACAAATGACCCCGGTGAACTGGATGCCCGGATCAGCGTATGCCGGGCCTGTCCACGATTGGTGGATTGGCGCGAGAGAGCAGCTCGGACCAAACGCGCATCATTTGCTGGAGAACCCTATTGGGGTAGACCGGTTCCCGGGTGGGGAGCAGAAAGGCCACTTATTCTGGTCCTGGGCCTGGCCCCCGCCGCAAATGGAGCAAATCGAACTGGTCGAATGTTCACAGGTGATTCTTCAGGTGATTGGCTGTATGCATCACTGCACAGATGTGGGCTCGCCTCCTCGGATAGAGCCACCTACGCTGGTGATGGGCTGGAGTTGATTAACACCCGTATTCTGGCCAGCGTCAAATGCGCCCCGCCACAGAACAAACCAACAGTGACCGAGCGTGATAATTGCGCCCCCTGGTTGCACAGTGAACTCCAGATTGCGCTTGAGTCGGCCAGGGTAATCGTCGCCCTTGGATCATTCGGTTGGGCCACCGCGCTTCGTGCGCTTGGCGACATTGGCCTCGTGATCCCGAAACCGAAGCCAAAATTTGCTCACGGTGCGCAGGTGCCTCTGGACAGCGTTCAACTACTTGGCTGCTATCACCCAAGCCAGCACAACACCTTCACAGGGCGGCTTACCAAACCCATGATGGATGCGGTGTTCTCCAGGGCTCGTGATTTGTCTGGTTGTTGATGTGAGACCCCAGGTATTTGGGGCCAGGATCATGAGTTGGCTACAGCCAGTCCAGTCGTTTGAACAATACAAAAAGAATCCCAGAACAAACGATGATGGAAGCCACGCTCATCCACAATCCTGAGGTCTCAGCGAATCCGGGGTAGGGGAGATTCTGTCCGAACCACCCAGTGATCGCGGTGGGTACGGCGATGATGGCGGCCCACGCAGCCAACTTCTTCATCACCAGGTTCAGGCGACTGTCCTGCAGAGCCAGGTTGGTCTCAAACATCGTGGTGACCAGGTCCCGAAGGCTGTCGGTCCATTCAGAGGCTCGCAGCACGTGGTCGTAGAGGTCGTCATACCAATGCGCCAGCTCAGGGTCATCCTGACGATGGCGGATCAGGGCATTGACCACCTCTCGCATTGGGAGGACCACGCGGCGTAGGGAGACCAATGCCTTGCGCAGGTCATAAGCAGTCCGGGCGAAGACGCCATGCGACTGCCTCTCCAGGAACAACTGGTCCTCCAACTCCTCAAGCCGGTCATCCAGGCCCTGGATGGTGTCGAAATGAGTGTCAACAACATGGTCCAACAGGCCATGGACCAGAGCCCCCACCCCGAATCTGAGTAACTGCGGATTCTCCTCCCAATGCGCAGCCACAGCCGCCATTGGAAAGGAATCATCGAGGCGGATGGTGATCAGGGCTGAACCGAATTGAATTGCTGAGATGCGTTGGGTGACCAAGCGGCCGGCTTCATCAAAAGCGGTCGCATACACCGTAAAAAACAGGCTGTCGCCGTGCCTGGTCACCTTGGGTCGCTCGAGCGGGGCCAGAATGTCATCAACCGCAGTCCCTGCCAGCCCCAGGACGGTGGCCAACTCGATCAGGTCACTCTCTTGGGGTCCCAGGAGGTCAACCCAAACCAGGTCATGCTCACGCAGGCTCTGTTTGAACTCATCGGGGGAGACCTGATCGTCAGTGACTCTGCCATCCCGCCATGCCCGACTATTGACGATGCACTGGCGCAGAGACACGGCTAATTCACCGCTTCAGGCAATCTGGTCAGAGCCTTGGCCACAGCCTCCCGCAGTTCATCATCCTCCCAGGTGTGGTCGGTGAGACGGTCATTCAGGAAGGCGTCATAAGCAGCGAGGTCCAGGTGTCCATGGCCACAAAGTGCAGTCAGGATAACCTTCTCCTCGCCGGTCTCGGCACAACGCTTGGCTTCGGTGATCGCCTCAGCCAGGGCGTGGGTAGGTTCCGGAGCTGGCACGATGCCCTCAGTTCTGGCAAAGAGCACCCCCGCAGCCAGACAATCGTTCTGCGTACGTGCTTTTGCCTCAATCTCACCGGAGTCATACAGATGCGAGATCAGGGGACTCATCCCGTGGTAGCGCAGGCCGCCTGCGTGGATCGGGTCCGGGATGAAGTCGTGCCCAAGGGTGTGCATCTTCATCATGGGAGTCAGCCCGGCAGTATCACCGAAGTCGTAGGCATAGGTGCCCTGGGTCAGGGACGGGCAGGAGGCGGGCTCCACTGCCCTGATGACCGGTTTGGTGCGCCCGGCCCAACGCTCCCTGAGGAATGGAAACGCCAGTCCTCCGAAATTTGATCCTCCACCTGTGCAGCCAACCAACAGGTCGGCTTGTTCACCGATCTTGGCCAACTGCAACAGCGCTTCCTCGCCGATTATCGTCTGATGCAGGAGTACGTGGTTCAGCACGCTACCCAAGGCGTAATTGGTACTGGCATCCTGGGCGGCCACCTCGACGGCTTCACTGATGGCAATGCCCAGGGAACCGGGGGAGTCCGGGTGCTGTTCCAGGATGGCTCGCCCAGACGCAGTCAATTCAGAGGGGCTGGGATGGATCACTCCGCCAAAGGTTTCGATCATCATCCGGCGGTAGGGCTTGGCGTCATAGGATGCCCGAACCTGCCAGACCTCACAGTCGATCCCGAACTGTTGACAGGCAAAGGCCAGAGAGGTACCCCACTGGCCTGCGCCTGTTTCCGTGGTCAACCTCTTGACGCCCGCCTGGGCGTTGTAGAAGGCCTGCGGAACTGCCGTGTTGGGCTTGTGGGACCCAGCGGGGGAGACTCCCTCGTACTTGTAGTAGATACGTGCTGGCGTACCCAGGGCCTTCTCCAGACGGTGCGCCCGGAACAGTGGAGAGGGGCGCCAGAGTCGATAGACATCCTGCACCTCTGGGGGGATATCGATATAGCGCTCGGTGGTGACCTCCTGCTCGATCAGCGCCATCGGGAACAGCGCCGAGAGGTCATCGGGACCAACCGGTTGGCCGGTGCCGGGATGCAGCGGCGGCGGGGCAGGAGTGGGCAGGTCGGCCATCACGTTGTACCAGCGAGTCGGCATCTCATCCTCTTCGAGAATGATCTTGTGCTGGTTTACCTGGCTCATTGGTCCTCCGAAGGCATCGACAGTGGTTGGGTCATGTGTCTAGAGGACATCCTGCGCTCAAATTCAACAGTTGCAAAAGGGGAACACGCAGGGATGAGACGATTATCCTTGCCCGGTGACATTTAGCCCTGCAGGACTGGCCAGGTCATTGGCCACTGGTTTGGTGGATTGGGCGAATCCGATCAGCAGGGATTCTGGCCTCACCTTCGACCCAGGGACCTCGATCAGCCCCCCCACGCGGTGGACGCTCGAGTTGGGTCCATTACGGAGTGATGGTGCCCAACCTGCCAGCACCCCACAACTCATTTGGAATTATGTCTATTATCGGCACGCCGGGAGTGAAGGTGTTCGCCAACGACCAGGCCATCACCACGAATCCCAGCGATACCGCTTATGCGGTCTCAGCAACGGATGCCATGACGGGCGGACAATTCAACTCCTACTCAATTGCCCGGGAGTGCCAACTGGCGCCAGCTGGCAGCCGAATCTAACTGGGCTCAGAGATCCTGATTGAAGGTGAGTACCCGGATTTCCGGGTGCGCAGGTGGCATCCGGAAATCACCGTGGATCTGAACCTGAAGGCATCTGACAAGATCACCCATTTCTTTGCAGTCCGGGCTGGCCTTTACCGACATTGGAGCCTGCTTTGCGAGTACACCGGAACCATCAACGGTGAAACCCAATCCGGTCTCTGTACGTTCGAGTACGCACATGGTGCTGGTGTCCATTCAATTCCACATGGACTGAATTTGAACCTGCCCTCCAAGTTCTTTATGTACCACGTACTCAATCTGGATGCGGACAATCAGATCGTTTTCGGGCAGGCACAGGGGCCAGGCGGCATCGACGTCATTCGCTCCGCGTCACTAAGACAATTGCAGTATCCCGCGGCTCAATACCAGAACATCGAATTCACAGTCACCGAATGGTGTGCAGGTGGGTCTTGGCGTAAGAACTGCAGCAACACAAAGAGATATGGTTGATGGTGGGGCGCTAATGACCAAACAGCCACTGGATTTGCAAATCGAAGGTTCTGGGTTTTTCC
>CAZRKI010000009.1:0-50613 GCA_964600765.1 uncultured Marmoricola sp. | reverse complement strand
GCCGGACCCTGGAGCCACCTCAGCGCCTCCTGGTCACCCATCAATTCGAGCCGGCGCCAGAGAATCCCGCCGGGTACGACCTGACTCTCATGGGCGTTGATGGCATCTCGTTGTCTGGCTCGATCCACCGGCAGCAGGATGTCGATGTCCTCGGCCCGTTCCCCGTGGATCAGGGCACCGACCTCAGCATTGAGTTGAGTCGCGACCTCTTCAGGCACCGTCCAGGCGAGTACCGGAAGGGGGCTTCCCGCAACCGCATCGAGTGCCCGCGCAGTTGCGGCGGCATGATCAGGATGGCCGCTGACTCCGT
This sequence comes from uncultured Marmoricola sp., assembly GCA_964600765.1. Taxonomy (GTDB): domain Bacteria; phylum Actinomycetota; class Actinomycetes; order Propionibacteriales; family Nocardioidaceae; genus Marmoricola. Next base: position 50,303 of record CAZRKI010000009.1, on the reverse strand, counting down.
GCGGTTCGAAAACCAGGAGCCCGTCAGGGGAGTGCTCACTGATCGCCGCCCTGATGTCAGCCACCACGGCGTCGACGTCGGCCTGGGCAAGGGCCCCATCTGGCCAGTTGAGAAGTTTGGTGCCAGCGACACCAAGAATCCTGCTGGCGTTTTCAAGTTCTTGCTTGCGCTGGGTACCCAGGTCGTCGATCTCGCCGCCCAGGGTGGAGGCCTCGCCGTGGGTCAGACACAGGATCTGTACGGCGGCACCGCTGGAGGTGAAGGTATCGATGATCGCCCCGAGCCCGAAGGACTCATCGTCGGGATGGGCAATGACCACCAGGACCTGATTCCAATCGGGCAGTCTGGTTGCTTGCTGGTGCTGATCCATTGGAGCCCCCTTGAGGTCTGGATGGTGCTGGTCTCAGCCTAGCCCGGAGCCGCCTCGCTGGAGGATGCAGTGGATCACATCTGGCGAGATCATCAACTGATCCCAGCGAGTTTGGGGTCAGCGCCATCCCAACTCTGGGGCCACGTGCGTCAGGATTGACTCGAGAACGTGTGCGTTGTATTCGACCCCGAGTTGATTGGGGATGGTGAGCATGAGCGTGTCGGCGGCCTCGATGGCAGTGTCGGCCCGCAACTGATCAACCAGGACGTCGGGCTCGGCGGCGTAGGAACGTCCAAAAACTGCGCGGGTATGGGCGTCGATATTGCCGAACTGATCGCCCTCCTGTTGACCGTGCCCAAAGTACGCCCGGTCACGGTCCGCAACGATTGGGAAGATACTGCGGCTGACACTGACCCGGGCTTGTCGCTCCCATCCAGCCTCAGCCCAGGCTGCTCGGTAGGCATCAATCTGACGACGCTACTGGACATGCAGTGGTTCCCCGGATTCGTCGAAAACCAGGGTTGAGCTCATCAGGTTCATCCCTCTGCGGGCAGCCCATTGCGCCGTACTGGTGGAGGCCGCACCCCACCAGATCCGATCGCGCAGTCCCGCCGAGTGTGGCTCCAGACGTAACAACCCCGGTGGATTGGGGAACATTGGTCGTGGGTTTGGCTGAGCAAATCCATCACCCTCGAGCAGACCCAGGAAGACATCGGTATGACGCCGGGCCATCGCCGCATCGTCCTCTCCCTCGGCTGGTTGGTAACCGAAGTAGCGCCAGCCCTCGATCACCTGCTCCGGGGAACCCCGACTGATCCCGAGCTGCAGGCGGCCGCCGCTGATCAGGTCGGCAGCACCGGCATCCTCGGTCATATAGAAGGGGTTCTCATAGCGCATATCGATCACGCCGGTGCCGATCTCGATCCGATTGGTCCGGGCACCAATGGCAGCCAATAGAGGAAAAGGGGAGCCGAGTTGGCGAGCGAAGTGGTGCACCCGGAAGAAGGCGCCATCGGCTCCGAGCTCCTCGGCAGCCACCGCCAGGTCGATGGACTGGTGGAGTACGTCGCTGGCGCTCTGGGTCGCTGATTGGGACGCGGGCGTCCAATGGCCGAAGGACAGGAATCCGATCTTCTTCACAGCCAGCCCAACGTCTGGGCCCAAGTGGTCATTCCGCGGTCGGCATCAGTCCGGGAGTGCGGTGCGGACCGCGACGTTGATCCGATTCCACACATTGATGGCGGCAATGGCCATCAACAGCACGACGATCTCCTTCTCGTTGAAAGAGGTCTGCAGATCGGACCAGATCGCATCCGGGACGCCAGCCTCACTGATCAGGGTCACTGTTTCTGCAAATTTCAGCGCTGCCTGCTCCCGCTCGGTGAACAGGTTGGGGGCCTCCTCGTGGGCGGCCACCAGATCGATCTTGCGTTGGGGGATTCCAGCCCTGCGGGCTTCTGCGACATGCATGTCCAGGCACCAGGCGCAGTGGTTGAGCTGTGAGGCCCGGATCTTCACCAGAGCCAACAGACCCTCATCCAGGGCTCCATGATGGACGTACCTCTCCAACGCCAGGACCGCAGAATATGCATCTGGGTCGACTTCGCTGATTGACATTCTCTGGGTGTGGGTCATCTCTTTCTCCTATGTAGTTGTGCTTTCCATTTCAGACTACGTCGCACCTGTACGCACTAACCTGCGTAAGTGACCAAGATGATCTTTGCTCTGTGGGACGGCGATCACCACGCTCTGCTGGCGCCTGCGGCCCAGGCGGAGTTGTGGGCTCTCGACGTACGGCGGTTGCAACTGAATCTTGATGACCGGGATGTTTCCGGTGCTTTGCTGAGGTTGCACACCAGCACTCCGATCGATGCGCTGGTGAGCATCTGGGCCGGTCCTGATTTCTATCTACCCACGGCGTTGGATTGGTTGCAGCAGCGCTCCGGGAGGGTTGCGGGTTGGTTGGTTGATGAACGCCGTCGACTCGAACCACCGGGTGGCGTATCCGGGCAGCGGGCGGATGCGTTGGCCAATATCGCGCTGATCCGGCGTCCAATGGAGTTGGACCGTAAGGAGTGGCTGCGGCGGTGGATTGAGGAACACACCGCGGTCGCCATCCGCACCCAGGCGTCATTCGGTTACGTGCAGAACGTCGTACAGGCGGCGCTGACCGCCGATGCCCCGGATGTGGCTGGGTTGGTCGAGGAGTTGTTTCCCGCTGCCGGGATGACCGATCCGCATGCCTTCTATGGCAGTGGTGGTGATCAGGCTGAGCTCGACCGACGCCTGGGTGAACTCATGGCGAGTGTGTCCCGGATCGGCGCCGATCGGGACCTGGATCTGGTGCCCTCCAGCCAGTACACCTTCCTCCCTACCTCCGCCACCCTGGCAGGTGAGTGTGGTGGGGTGGGTTAGATCGCGTGGGTGGCAGCTGAGTAGTCGACGAACCGGGAGTAGTGGCCCTGGAACAGGGTGGTCACATCACAGGTGCGACCGTTGCGGTGCTTGCCGATGATCAGATCCGCCTCTCCCGCACGCTCGGTTTCGTGGTTGTAGAGATCCTCGCGGTGCACCAGGATCACGATGTCAGCATCCTGCTCGAGGGACCCGGATTCACGTAGGTCACTGACCTGGGGTCGCTTGTCGGCCCGCTGCTCGTTGCCGCGGTTGAGCTGCGAGAGCGCAATAATTGGAATCTCCAACTCCTTGGCCAACAACTTGATCTGGCGGGAGAACTCCGAGACCTCCAACTGGCGCGACTCAACCTTCTTGCCCGAGGACATCAGCTGGATGTAGTCGATCACCATCAACCGCAGGTCATGGCGCTGTTTCAGTCGCCTTGCCTTGGCCCGGATGTCCATCATGGTGAGGTTGGGGGAGTCATCGATGAACATTGGTGCTCCGGACACCGCTGCCATCCGTGGGCCAAGTTTGTCCCAGTCGGAATCGCGCATCCCGTTGCGGATGTTGTTCAGGTGGATGGTCGACTCAGCCGAGAGCAATCTCATGGTGATCTCGTTGCGGGTCATCTCCAGGCTGAAGAAGGCGCTGGTCAGGTTGTGGTGCACCGAAGCCGCCCGACAGAAATCCAGGCCCAGGGTGCTCTTTCCAGAGCCAGGCCGCCCGGCGACGATCACCATTTGGCCGGGTTGGAAGCCGTTGACCACTTCATCGAGGTCGGTCAATCCGGTGGGCACACCAACCAGCCCATCACCACGGGCCGAGATTGCCTCGATCTCATCGAGGGTCCCCTCCATGATGGCGCTCAGCGGCATGCAGTCCTCACCCTTGGCGCTCTCCCCGATGCTGAATATCTCGGCCTGGGCTCGATCCACGACCTGATCGATCTCGCCCTCACCGGCATAACCCATCTGGGCGATCTTGGTGCCAGCATCGACCAACCTCCGCAGGATCGCCTTCTCGTGCACGATGGAGGCGTAATAGCCGGCGTTGGCGGCAATCGGAACGCTTGCCGAGAGCGTGTGCAGGTAGGGGGCCCCACCGATCTTGGTGATCTCGCCCCGCTTGGTGAGTTCGGCTGCCACGGTCACGGCATCAGCGGGCTCACCGCGGCCGTAGAGGTCGATGATCGCATCGAAGATCAACTCATGTGCCGGGCGATAGAAATCGGGGCCCTTCAACTCCTCATAGACATCTGCGATGGCGTCCTTGGACAACAACATCGCACCCAGCACGCTCTGCTCGGCATCAGAGTCCTGCGGAGGCATCCGCCCCGACCAGACCTCCTGGTTGGTGGACTCGGAGGAGAAGGGCGAGTAACTGGGCGCCTCCCAATCAACTGACTCCCGAGTTGGTTGGGCTGGCGGCATCGGTCCGGAGTACCCCGAGGTGCTGGTCATGTTTGTGTGCACGCCTCCCGTGATCGACTCGCCTGTGGGCTCGATGGTTTCCAGAGTCGCGGTTGGCACCGACAGTTTTGGCTGATTCCCTCTCCAGCCTGGGGCCAATATCCCGGTTTGGGATATTGATCCGCTGTGGTTCCCTGCAACCCTGAACGCCGAATCTAGGCCCCCGGGGCTGCCCTGGGAAGAGAGATATCCACAGGGGGTTGTGGAAAACCTCGTGGGCATGTGGAACATGCCGTCAGGGCTGTGTATGACTTCGTGGACGAGTTGTGGGTAAGTTCCGTACCCAAACCACTGGCAAGCCGCTGACCTGCACTTTTGCGTCTGTGGACATGTTGAGGAAAGAAAAATTTTCAACACGCCGAAGACTGTTTCGCCATCTGGACGCAGCCGGTTGGTTTGTCGACATTTGCCTCTCCGGAAGTGGTTTCCCACAGAAACTGCGAAGTTATGCACAGGACAACAAACCCCGGGTAGGTGCCAAAAGCGCAGGTCAGCGCAGGTGGTGGACTAGCGCGGTACGCCAACTACTAGCCAAACCCGATCCCGATTGGTCATGCTATCCCCGTCGACTTCTTGTACGACGCCTGGCCGCGCTCCGGGCCCGGGGGAAACGGGTCCTCCCACGGTGGCGGCCACTGAAAAGGAGTACCCATGGGCGAAATCTGGATCTCCCGACTCAACTATGCCCTCGGCGATGACGAGCATGATCTGCTTGATTGCCAGGAACACATGGTGAGCTCGGTACCCGATCTGATCAATGCTGGTTTCAAGAAGCATCACGTTGCCACCGCCGAGCAGACCTCCCTGGACCTGGCCCAGGCCGTGGTCAAGAAGGCGACCGCTGAGCTGAGCGTGGATCCGGAGCTATTGGTTTATGCAACTGCACTGCCGATCAATGCGGCCGTCCCACGGGGCACCTCTTTTGCCGACACCCGGGACGTGAAATATCTGATGGACTTCCCGGGCTCCCACATCCAGGCGGATGCCGGTTGGACCAAGGCGTCAGTCTTCGGTCTGGGACAGCAGGCCTGCACCACGGTGATGGGATCCTGGCGATTGGCTGGTGCCATGCTGGCCGTGGAGCCGACCTGGAAGGAAGCGGTGTGCATCAATGCGGATCGTTTCCCCGAGGGCGCTGCCTACGAGCAGTCCTACAACCCGATTTCAGATGCAGCCACCTTCACCAGGGTTTCCCGGGAACCGGAGGAGAACTCCTACCGGGTTCGAGCGATCCACCAGATCACCAACGGGGCACTGTCGTTGGCCAATGACACTGAGACCGCGGGTAGTTTCTTCCCCTGGATGCATCAGGCGGTGCAGCAGACCCTGGCCAAGGCTGGAGTCTCCCAGGTCGACTGGATCGTCCCGCAGAACACCCATTCGGCTGCCTGGACGGTGCTGACCAGGTTGCTCCAGATGACCGAGACCCCGGTCCATGAGCCGACCCGGGAGTCGGTGGCGCACATGATTTCTGGTGACAACATCGCCAACCTGATTGACCTGAACGATCGCGGTGACCTCAAGGAGGGTGACACGATCCTGATGACGGCGGCCGGCTACGGCGCCAACTGGCAGTGCGCAGTCCTCGAGGTTGGCCCCCGTTGACCACCACCGTTACTGGTGGGGGTTCATCAGCACAACCCTTCCACCACCAACCCAACACCCTGTGTGGACCACACACAGTGCTGGCTGCCGAACCGACAGCTGAGGCCCCGGATCCGGCCGCCTGGTACGTCGTGCCGGAGCAATTGTCGATCCACGGCAGCCCGGTTTGGGATGAGCTGAGCCAGGCCGAGAGGTTCCGACTCTCCCGGTTTGAGGCGGCGTTGTGGGCCAGCAACACCATTCATGGCGAGGATCAGGTACTCGGTGGGTTGGCACCCCGGGAAGACCTGCACTATTTCGTGGGGGTCTTCGCGGCTGAGGAGGTCAATCATCAGAAGATGTTCCGCGAGTACCTGCGCCATCTGGATGTGGAGTTGCTCCCCACCCGAGCCGTGGGCTGGATGACCCCGCCGCTCACTGAGCCCGAGTTCTTCGCCTGCACCTATGTATTTGAGGACATCGTGGGGCGCAGCAACCGGGCGATCGCCCGCGATGAGCGCTGTCACCCAGTGGCCCGAGCGGTCAATCATGCCCATGCGGTGGAGGAGGCGGTCCATCTCAACTTCGGTCGCAGCAACCTCTCCCGGATCATCCCCGAACTAAGCGCTGCTGAGAAGCAGCGATTGGCTGATCAGGTGGGCTCCTACCTGAGAGCCGTCTGGCGAGAGCGCTATCGCAGTGACGTCTATGAACTGGCAGGATTGCCCAAGCCGTGGGCGATAGCTCGGCAGGCCTGGTCGGCTCCGGGACAGATCGCTCATCGGGTTGAATACACCGCACGTGCCCTGCGCCACCTGGCCGCGTTGGGGCTGGACCCCGAGGAGTTGGCTTCATGAGTGCCCGTGACGAGTTGCGCACCTGGGTCAGGGAGCACGACCGACGACCTGAACTGCCACTGGATGCAGACACCCCCTTGTTCGTCGATCGACGGCTGACCTCATTGGATCTACCAGAATTGATCCTGATGCTCGAGGAGTGGGCCGAGCGGACCATTTCGGTGACGGAGGTGGCTCCCGAATCATTCGCCACCATGGCAGCAATCGAGAAGACCTTCTTGTGAGTTCCCACGTCGGTACCACGCTCGGCCTCAAACGGGAGGTCGAGGCGGCGCTGGACGGGTTGGCTGGTGCTGAGGGTGCAGCGGAGGAGGAGCATTCGCTGCTGATCGATGCAGGCCTGCTGGAGCGATCCGGATGGTTGACCTCATTCCCCCACCTGGCCATTGCGGCATCGGGCATTCATCCCGACACCGGTGAGTTTTCTGGCGAGCGGTTCGTGCTGGCTCCGGCCAGTTGTCACGGTGTCTATCACCACCATGCCGGTACGACGCTCACCGCGCCCCAGGTCAGTCACGTCCGGGGTTCGGTCTTCCGCAACGAGGCATCCTTCACCCCACTGCGCCGGCAACGCCAGTTCACCATGGACGAAATCGTTTGCCTGGCCAATGCCAGCCAGGTGCAGGCCTTCCTGGACCGAACCAAGGAACGCTTGACCGAGCTCTTCGAGTCCTGGGGGCTGGCCTTTTCCTGGCAGGTGGCCACCGACCCCTTCTATCGGGAGTTTGATCCGGCTGCGCTGATCCAGAAACTGGTACCGGTCAAATGGGAAGCAGTGCTGAGTGGTGATGACCTGGCGATCGCCTCGGTCAACGTGCACAACCAGCACTTCGGAGAAGCCTTTGACATCACGATTGCCGGGGAGCCGGCAAGTTCTGGCTGCATCGCAGTTGGGATCGAACGGGTGTTGTGGGCGCTGGAGAACCGGGAGTTGTCATGACCGAGCATGTGATCGTGACGGGAGCCGATGGTTGTGTTGGGACCGCTTTGTTGAAGTTGCTCAACCAACATCAGGTCCGCACCACCGCCCTGGTGCATGCCGCTGATCAAAGCGATTTGGCCGAGCGGGAGGCCAGGCTGTCAGCGACAGCAGGCGGACCGGTTTCCTGTCAGCCGATCGAGTTGACCCAGGAAGTGACCTTCACTGACGCCGATGATGCAGTGCTTGTGCATGGTGCCGGGATCACCAACTTCAAGGTCAGTGCCGAACGCGCCAAGCAGGTAAATGTCGAGGGTGCCCGCAAGGTGTTCGATGCGGCCGCTGCTGGCGGCGTACGCCGGGTGGTCGCCCTGGGCAGTCTTTATGCCTCTGGTCTGGAACCGGGCCTGGTGGCCGAGGGGCCACTACCTGAGGCCTTCGACTACGCCAATCATTACGAGCGCTCCAAGTGGGAGATCGAACAACTTTTTGTCGATTACTCTGACCGCTTCGAAACCACCATGCTGCGCCCGGGCACGGTCTTCACCGATGATGATGCAGGCACGGTTTCCTTTGCCAACGCCGTTCACCATTCCCTGGCCCTGGCCTACATTGGCCTGCTTCCGATCCTGCCGGCCCAGTCGAGCACCCCGCTGTATCTGGTCACTGCCGAACAGACCGCACGCGCGATCCTGGCTGCGATCATCGGACCCAATGTCGGCTGGGCGAATGTCAGCCCGAATATCGCTGCGGCAATCACGATTGGGGAGTTGGTGGATTCAGCCTTCACCGCCTACGCCGAGGATGCGGACTTCAAACGGAGGCGTACCCCCAAGCCGCTCTACGCCGACATGGACACCTTCAACACCTTTGCTGACGCCATGGGGCCGTTGGCCGATCCGTTGGTTGCCGGGGCACTGCGTTCGTTGCGCCCCTTTGCCCCACAGATGCATGTCACCAAGGACATCGAGAACACGGTCGGCCTCGAGCTGGCTGGTGGCTATGCCGGGGTCCGGCCCACTGACGTTGAGTCGATGTGTCACTACGTGCTGGAACATGGCTTCCCGACGAAGAAGCCACGGCGCGCATGAATCACGCCCTGATGGTTGATCTCAATACTCGGCTCAGCCAGGCCCTGGGTGCACCGGTGCAATTGGAATTGGCCAGGGTGCCCAGTGGCATTGGTTTCCGGGAGTTCGCCGACACCCTGCGACCCGGGAATGGGCAGTCCAGCGTCTCCTATGCCCTGCCCTGGGTGGCAGTTCTCGCTTCGTCTGGGTGTGCCGCTGTGGGCGTGGACATCGAACCCCTTGACCGTCCGGTCGACCCGGGAATCGCCCGCTTCGTGCTGGCTCCGGGTGAGTCCGATGCAGACCTGCTCACTTTGTGGACCCTCAAGGAGGCCGCCTACAAGGCCGATCCGTCCAGCCGGGACTTCACGGAGTACACCACCAGCCCGGGCAGATGTCTGACCCCTGCTGGCCAAACCCTTCGCACCACCACCCTCACCCACAACGACCTGCGCATCAGCGTGGCCGTATGCCCACACCCGAAGGAAACCGATGAGCCTGATTGATCGTCATAACAGCGCTGAAGCCCGGGTGGACAAGTTGTTCTTCGCCCAGGTGCGGGAGGATGCCGACATTGAGATTGCCGCTCTGAGTGACGTTCTCGATGGCACCATCGCGGTGGTCACCTCCGGTGGTTGCACTGCCCTCTCGCTGTTGGCTGCCGGCACTGGCGAGATCCATGCAGTCGATCTGAACCGGACCCAGAATGACGTGACCGAACTCAAGGCAGTGGCAGCCAGTTCGCTTCCCTGGTCGGAGTTGCTCACCTTCCTGGGGGCCAGACCGGGTGAGCCCGCCCAACGCCAGACCCAGTACGCCGGCCTGCGCGACCAGCTCAGCCCACACGCGCGGGAGTACTTTGATGCCCGGCCCAGGATGATCTCCGGTGGCGTGCTCCACGCCGGGATCACCGAGAAGTTCCTCAGGGCGCTGGTCGCTACTCTGCGCAGGGGCATTGTCCGCAATGGGGTGATGGAGCAGATCCTGATGGCCCCAGACCTGGCCACCCAGAAGCGGTTGTGGGAAGAGGGTTGGGACAACCGAAGGTGGCGGGCTTTCCTGGGTACCCTGTGCAACCGCCGGGTCTTCGACAAGGTCTACGCCGAGGGCTTCTTCTCCAACACCGGTAAGACCTCATTTGCCGACCACTTCGGCAGCGTGATCAAGCACGTCCTGACTGAGTTGCCCACCCGCACCAATCCATATGCCCATGACATCATCACCGGCCACTTCGGCACCGACCTGCCGGCCTACCTGACTGAAAAGTCGACCGCCCGGATAGCCGAATCCACCGGACGGTTGCACTTGTGGGACAAACCGATGACCTCCTGGTTGGCCCAACAACCAGCGGGCAGTCTGGACGGGGTGACTCTGTCCAATATCTGTGAATGGTTCACCAAGCCGGAGATCGAGGAATTATTCACCTCCATTGCCCGGGCCCTGCGCCCGGGAGGGGTGGTGGTGCTGCGCAACTTCGTGGGCTGGACCGACCTGCCCCCGAGCGCCCAGGCCTGGTTTGAGGTCGATGATCGTTCCCAGGAGTTGTCCCTGGCGGACCGTTCGCTGATGCAGTACCGGGTCGTCGTACTCAAGCGGCGCGAGGCCGCGCTACCGCGCGAAGCGATGACACCCACCGAGCTCGGTGCCAGCGATGCCGATGAGCTGTTGGCACTGGCTCGCAGCAACCCGATCAGCTCAGCCACCACCTATGTCGTGGACCGGTCCCGGTTTGGTGCCGTGGCTGAACGGATCCCGGGAGCCAAACTTATCGGTGGCCGGTTGGGCTCGGAATTGGTCGCTGTGGCCGCAATGATTCCATTCCCGGCCCGGGTGGCCAGCAAGGATCTTCGGGTCACCTATCTGGGTGGAGTGGTTGCTGATCGGGCCCATCCGGGCCGAGGTCTGGAGATCGTTGAGGAGGCCACCCGGGAATGGTTCGCCTCGGACTCCGATGTCTTCGTGTGGCTGACCAATGATGACAATGAGCGCATCGAACGCACTGCCAATAATGAGCAATGGGCCGATCAGATCGATCAGATTGCCTCGGTCAACTACACCGAGGTGTTGCCGCAGACCCGGGCGAAACTCCCCAACGGGTGGACCTTCCGGACCCCCGAAACCGCAGAACAGGACCAGGTGATCGCCTGGATCAACGACTTCTACTCCGATCGCAACCTCTACACCCCGTTGACCGTTGCGGACCTGACCCGGTTCCCCAATGCCAGCGCCGAGGACCTCCTCGGGCTCTATGACGAGCACGGCACCCTCCGCGCAGCGGCCTGGGTGTGGAGCCCAGCGCCGTACGCCCAGGTGATCCCGATCAAGTTCGATGCGATGTCCAGGGTCTGGGAGAAAGCCGTCACGGCTGCCCGGCGGGTGGGCGCCCCACTTCCACAACCGCCGGTGGAGGGGGAGCCGCTGAGAACGATCCATCTGCGCCGGATGGCCTTCTCCGATGCCAAGGTGGGCCGGGTGATGATCGGTCAATTGGGCAATGTGGTGCTCGATCGCGGTGCCCATTCGTTGTCCTATGTCGATGATCCCCGGGTGGGGATCCCCAAGCGTCACATGTTGGTCTTCACCTACCCCGGGCACATTGGCGCCAGGTTGAAGGAAGGCTCACCAACCAGTTTCAACACCCTGCGTTCGCGGCCGGTGTTCATTGATGTGAGCCTGACGTGAGCCTGACCGAAGCCACCCCGGCCCGCACCGGGTCCGGGGCCACGATGCTCTTGTTGTGGGCGATCGTGGCGCTGGACGCTTTTGCTTTCACCCTGGTGCTGCCGTTGCTGCCGGTGTTCCTGGAGGAGGCTCACACCGCCATCTGGTTGACGGTACTGATCTTCGCCTCCTTCTCGGTGTGCCAATTCTTTGCCGCCCCATACCTGGGTCGGATGGCCGACCGCTTCGGCCGCAAACGAGTGCTTCTACTCTCCCAGGTTGGCACCCTGGTCGGCTTCCTGCTGCTGGCCTGGGCACCCACTCCGGGGTGGATGTTGCCCAGCCGGATCGTGGACGGGATCACCGCCGGCAACCTGGCCATTGTCAATGCGGTGATCTGTGATCTCTACCCGGACAGGGATCGCAGTGGTGCCTTCGCCCGGTTGAACAGCGCCGGTGCCGTGGGTGTGATGTTGGGGCTGGGCGCGGCCGCGTTATTTGCTCATCAATCACTGTCCCACCTGGCCATCGGTGCCGCGGTTGCAGCCCTGGCCACCGTCGTCCTCGGTCTGCTCACCCCATTCCCGGCCCGGCAGGCGGTGACCGAACACCTGTCGCTGCGCGCCATGACCACCCGTTTTCCGGCGCTGCGCCTCCCCGGTATCGCCGTGGTGGTCAGCCAACTGGTGATGACTGCGTTGATGACCGTGATGACCCTGCTGCTGACCCAGGTGCTCGACTACGACGCCCGCCGGGCCCTGGTGCTGGTCCTGATTGGCCTCCTGATGGGTGGCACCCTGCAGGCCGTTCTCGCCGGTCCGATCGAGCGGGCCGTAGGCACCCGTTGGGCTGTGGCCGGGTCAGTGGTCCTGCTCGATGTGGGCGCGATCCTGTTTGCCCTGGCCGTCACCACCGGGATCGGTGGGGTGTACGCCGTGGGGGTCGCGGTCGTCGTACTGTCCGGTGGTTCGCTGTTGCTGATGTCCACCGCGACCGCTCTGCTGAGCCAGACTGCCTCGGTGGGGGCGGGCCTGCTGATGGGGATCAACCAGTCCCTGTCCGCGCTGGGGCAACTGGCCGGGCCGGCACTCGCGCTGCTGGTGCTGTCCTTTGGTTGGCCCTGGTTGTTGGTGTTCGTTTCTGCCGCGGCGGGGCTGGCGCTCGTCGTACTGAGAGGAAGGGAAGCGCATGGCTCTTGAACGTCGTACCATCGGCGTCAGCGAGGAGGGCAGGCTCGGCTTCGCCAAGGTCTATGAGGACCCCACCTTTGAACTGGCGGCGATCGATGCAGCCGGTGGTCGGGTGATGGGGCCCAGCTCTGGTGGTGACACGGCCCTCTCCTTCCTGGCCGCCGGAGCCGCCGAGGTGATTGCGGTGGATGTCAACGCCACCCAGAACCACCATGTGGAGTTGCTGTACACCGCGCTGACCCAATTGCCTCATGAGGAAGCCCTGTCCCTGATCGGAGCCAGGAAGGCCAGTGCGCAGAGCCGGATGAGCAGTTACGGGCGGATTGCGCCCGGGCTCAGCAAGCAGGCGCAGATCTGGTGGGATGCTCATCCCGATCTGCTCCGCAAGGGGCCACTCAATGCCGGTAGCACCGAGGGCGGCATGGCCTTGATCACCACCTTGATGCGGCTGGGACTGTCCTCACCCAGGGCGATGCGCAACCTGCTGGCCGCCACCGATGCTGAAAGTCAGCGCCGGGCCTTTGAGTCAGGTGTTTACACCCGGCGGTGGCGCCTGGGGCTGCGGGCCGCACTCAACCCAACCACCTGCCGGCCGCTGTACCGCACCTTCTTCGACAACATCGATGCCACCCGGTTCACTGAGTCGATCCGGGAGGGGATCAACGCCGCCTATCGCGACGTACCGATCTGGGAGAACTGGTACCTGCACGCAATGTGCGAAGGCGAATACCGCGACGGCGTGATGCCGCCCTATCTACTCTCTGACCCCAGCACCTGGGGGCAACTGCGCCTGTACGACGGCAATCTCACCGCCGCACTGAACTCTGTTGAGGCAGAGTCGCTGCGCGGGGTGTGGTTGTCAAATGTGGGCGAGTGGTTGCCAGCCGAGGAGTTCAGCGACCTGCTCCGGGCCTGTGTCCGCGCGGTTGAACCGGGCGGCCGGGTGGTGTGGAGCAACTTCGTGCCCAGGGAGCAACCACTGCCCGCGGACCTGGCCGGACAACTCCGGATCGTTGACTCACCAGAGGTGATCGATCGCAGCCCGATCCGCTACCAGCGGGTGGTCTGCGCCCGCTGAGTTCAGCCCAGCACCCGACCGGTCACCGGGGGCAGGTCCTTCAGCGTGACGATTCCCGGATCTGCGGCCACCACCAGGGGTACGGCGTTGAGCACCGGCATCGCGGTGTAGATCATCCCCAGGCCCATGAAGCCCTCCTCGGCCCAGTCCTTGGGTGGCAGGCAGTGGATCACCGTGCGCATATTTGGCACCCCAAAGACCTGGATCACGTGGCCGTGGGCCAATGGCTTGGGTGGGGTGACGTGCTGGCCCATGGTCCAGTTGAAGCCCACGCTGACCACGTTTCGATCGCCCACCCAGCCCCGGTGGTAGCCAAAGACGCTGCCCACGGTGCCCTTGGGGATCTGCATGAAGCCCAGATCGCTGTCGTCGGTGGCCGCAGTGAACTCGACGTCGAAGGTGAACCGATCACAGGTGACGCCAAGAGCGTCGGCCATCATCGCGGCGGATTCGGCGAAGACCTCACTCTCTCGGCGTACCGACTCCGCCAGGCCGGGCGTGTTGGGATCCTGGGAGAAGCCCATGGCGGTCTGGGTGCCCGCGCTCTCATAGGTCGAACAGTCGACTGACTCGGTGATCCGGATCTCATCGACGCTTTCGCAGGAGCCGCTCAGCACCATCCCGACCATGTTGGTCATGCCGGGGTGAGCGCCGGAGCCGAACATGGTGGAGTTGCCCACGCGGCAGGCTTCCTCCACCCGGGCGTAGTCCTCAGGGGTGTGCTTGGAACCATTGATCCAGGCAGCTGAGGCACACACATTGATCCCGGCGGACAGGAGGGCGCAGATCTCATCGAGGTTTTGCCACAACGGGTTGTAGGTGCACACGTCTGCCCCGGTCGCCAGCAGAGCATCGATGTCGTTGGTGGCCAGAATGCCGGTGGGCTCGGGCCAGCCACAGAGTTCAGCGGCGTCCTTGCCAACCTTGTCAGCGCCGTGGGCATAGACCCCGACCAGTTCCATGTCCGGTCGCGACAGGATGCCGTGCAGGGACCGACTACCGATATTGCCGGTGGTCCACTGGATCACCTTGATGGGTTCAGTCAACGGGATACCTTTCTGGGCAGAGCTCAGCGGGAGAGCAGCGCGTCCTGGAAGACCGTGATGATCTCATCCGGGGTGTCAGCCCGGTAGGCCCGACCCCCGGTCACGGCGGCGATCTTGTTCAGGGACTTCATGTCGGCGTCCTCGCTCATCCCGATCGCGATGATCCGCACATGCTTGTTGGGATCCTGCAGGGCCTTCAACTCGCTGAGCAGTTTGGGCAGCGAGACCGAGTTCGGATCGTCGTTGGCGCCATCGGTCATCAGGATCAGACTGTTGAAGTACTTGTCGTTGAAGCTGGCCAGCACTCGTTTGTAGCCCGCCAGCGTGGTCGTGTACAGCCCGGTGCCACCCCTGGTGATCGACGGAAGGGTGTCAACCTTATTCAGGAGGGCCTGGCGGTGCCTGATGCCGCCGTCATTGGCATCCAGTCGCTTCAGTGGTGCCAACTCCTTCCAGGGCTGACCATTGGGGCCCTGGTTCTCAGAGAACACCCAGGCACCGATGCGGGCGTGCGGTGGGAACACCGTCAGTGCGGTGCGGGCGGCGTCCATCTCAATGGCCAGTCGGGTGGTGTCCCCGGCCTCGAACTTCATTGATCCGGACACATCCAGTACGGCGAGCAGGCTGGACGGAACGCTGGTCACCCGCCAGAAGCGCAGGGCTGAATCGGCGGTTTCATCGGGCACTTCCGGAAGCGGCTCTGCCTCGATCTGGGAGACACCTGGAATCGGGTCACCGGCCGCGTTTCGGAACAGGCTGGCGTTGAGCGCCTTGACCCCTGCCGCACTCTGGAACCACTTGGCCAGCTGATCCCCGACTGTGTAGGTCTCCAGGCGGGAACTGAAGGCAACCATGGGGAACTTCAACAACAAGGGTCCAGTGGCCGGGATCACCGGGGTGATTGCCGGGTTTGCCTTGCGTGAGGTGAGCAGGTCATGTTCATCAACCGGGAACAGGCGCGTGGTACTGGCCCTGATGGTGTCCAGGGTCGGCACCTGCACCTGGCCGACCGCGGATGCCTCGCCGTACCTCTGCGCGCTCAACAGGAAGGTGGCGCCCATGTCCTTGGCGGAGATATTCGGCTGCTCTGCTGCGGCGCTGGTCAGTACCAACGCGCTGGGTCCGTTGACGGTCGGATCAATCATGGCCACATTGCCCGAGGACAGGGCCTGGTTCCAGGTCTGTTCGGGCTTTGCCGAAGGACCTCCGGCCAGCACAACTGGACTAGACGCGATCGCGGGCGAAACCGTCTTCAGGTACACCGCGCTCGCCTGGAACTGCCTCAGTGGAGCCGAAGAGTCCGCGATCCAGAGGTCGGGGAGATCGTCGGTCGGGGTGGCCAATACCTCTGCGGTTGACTGCACCTTGACCCGGACCTTGGCGCACTTCCCATTGATCGACTTTGCTGCTGCCTGCGCAACCGTCTCGAATTGCGAGGATGCCGATAAAACAAGGGGTTTGGAGTCACATGCGGTCTTCTTGGTACCTCCCGTGAACAGGCTGACTCCAGCCGCCACGACGGCGATTGCCACCACAGCGGTGACCACAATCAATAGACCCCGACCCGCTCCTGGTGAAGCGGCGTGGGATCGTCCGGACTTCACTCGTTTGCCTGATGCCACAACTACTCCATTTCTTGTGCCTTGGGCAGAATATGGCGATTGACGACAAACCTCTACTCTCAGATCAGGTGACAGCACAAGTTTGGATCTGGAGGCCCAGTGTCGGAATGGCAGGCCGAGGTTGTTGCCCGGGTGGTGGAGGCGCTCCCTGAGGGAACCGCAGCGACTTACGGCGATGTCGCCGCTGCACTCGGGATGGGCGCCCGCCAGGTGGGCCGGATCATGAGCACGTACGGCGGGGGCCTGCCCTGGTGGCGTGTCACCCGAAGCGATGGGCGCCTCCCTGCGCACCTGCTCCCCGAGGCCCGACAGAGCTGGCTGGCTGAGGGCATCCCGATCCGCGCCGGCGGCTCCGGGATCAGATTGGCTGAGTGTCGGGCTGATCCGGCCCTGCTCGCCTCCCTCGCCGAGGCGGCAGTAATTAACACTCCGAGGCGGCAGTAGTTAACATGTCGAGGCGGCAGTAGTTAACACGTTCAGGCGCTCTTTCGCTGCTTGGCTCTGGCCAATCCAGCGGCAATGGTTTCTACGGCGTTCTGATTGCTGCCGAAGGTGTTGGCCTTTGTGAAGACATCGATGTCCCATCCGTACTCAGCGCACTCTGCCCTGCGCCGCTCATCGTGTTTGATCTGTAGGGCAGACCCATAGTGGAATTCCTCGCCATCAAATTCTGCCGCGTAGCCGAGCTCCTCACAGCCAAGATCGAGGTAGTACTGCAGCCCGTTTTCGCGGCGTACGACGATCTGCAACTCAGGTGGTGGCGCGCTCGGGATGCTTAACCAGCGCAGGCGAAGTGCCGACTCGCCGGGCGACTCCGCGCGGGCGTCGGCGAGTGGTGCCAGGCGGCGTAGTTGAGTGACCTGTCGGTAGCCACGGAACCAACCCACCTCCTCAAGCAACTCCTCGTGGGTGAAAGCGCCAAGCCGCAACAGGCTGTCCAGAGCGGCAATCGCGCGGTCCGCATGCCGCAAACGCCCCATGTCACAAGCAGTTCGCAGTGGTGTGGTCACTGCCAACCCATCGATGACCTCAATGTGCTTTCGTGGCATCACACGTTGCCCGCTGGCAGTCAACCCAAGTCTCAGCCGATGGTGCTCGTGGTTCACGAAAACCTGGATCTCAGGCACCTCCAGGTGGGCATTCGGCGCCAGGATCATGTTGGCCCCGTGAACCCAGCCAGCGGCCTCATCGCATACCACTGCACCCGCGGGTACGACGAGTTTCAGCGCCGCGATTCGGGTGGCCACGGTGTCTGGTGCGGCTGAGCTGACGCAAACGCCGCGCGCGATGCGTCGTACCAGTCCAGCACTGGTGAGTCGGTATAGCCGCTGACTGGAGATGCCCATCCGGGCAACTGATTCGGTGGTGAAGGGCCGTTCTCCGAACTCGGCGTTGAGTCGAGTGAAGTCAGCCATGAGGTGTGTGTTGTTGATGTCCATCGCCTGAGCATCACCAATTCCACGCAGCTGGATTCGGTTATCCACAGGACTTTTGCCAGGCCTACTGCATTGAGCGTGTTAATTACTGCCGCCTCGGCGGGAGGTGCGTGTTAATTACTGCCGCCTCGGCGGGAGGTGCGTGTTAATTACTGCCGCCTCGGCGTGTTAATTAGTGCCGCCTCGGCGAGGAGTTGGGATTACGAACTGCTGGGGTTACCAGGTGCGGGCTGGGAACTCCTTCATCGCCTGGTCGGCGATCTTCTTCATCATGATCCCGTCCAGGCCACCGGCGAAGACGCCACCTGCAAGGGGTATGCCGCGACCCAGCCTGGTGAAGATCTTCTCGGCCACTCCGCGGGCGATCTTGAAGCCAACCGCCTTGTTCAGCAGGATCAGCACGGAGGGCGGAAGGCCCCGGGTTGCCAGTCCCACGAACTGTCCGCCACCGGTGGGGATCCCGGCCTTGGCAAGCACATCCTCGGAGTTCGAACCGATCAGGGTCAACAGGATTGCCGTGCGGATCGCTGGTTCGCGCAGGTCGTATCCACGCAGGTAGGCGATCGCGCCGACCATCCGGACGGCCTGGACATAGAACTCAAATACGTTCACCGGCATTGCCACCGGCATGGTGACGAAACCACCCAGTCCGGTGGCAAAGCCGCCGGCGGCCCCACCCACCATCGCCCGGCGGGCCACGCGACCGATTGCCGCTTCCCGGGTCTTCGAGTGCGCCAGGGCATTCTCAGCGAGGTCCTGGGCCGAGGTCAGCGGACCCTTGCCGTCCAGGCCCCAACTGAGCATCAGGAG
Source organism: uncultured Marmoricola sp. (assembly GCA_964600765.1). Taxonomy (GTDB): domain Bacteria; phylum Actinomycetota; class Actinomycetes; order Propionibacteriales; family Nocardioidaceae; genus Marmoricola. The sequence goes on along the minus strand of CAZRKI010000009.1, from coordinate 31,791 downwards.
CACCATTTTCCCGTATCGACCATCGCGTTCATCGGAGGTGGCAGCGGCTTCCAGGGCCGCTGCGGTGGTCGCCAATTCCTTGCGCTCCTTGCGCGGACGGATCAGGTCGATGGCTCCCATGCTTACCTCCAGTGGTTGGGTTCTGGAAAATGATCCCCGATTGGACAAGGACAAAATCCCGGTCGTTCTTCCCCAAGTTTGGTCGGGTGGATCAAACTGAGAGAGTGGCTGACACGGAGATTGTGTCCTACCCGGCGCGACGAGGGAAGGTTCAGGGATGAGCATCAACGAAACGCTCAAGCAGAAGATCGATGAGTGGGACCTTGATCGAAGGGCCAATGAACTGGCCATTCAGGCCGAGCGGGGCGTCAATCTGGCGATGGACAAGGCCAGCGAACTGGCCAGTCAGCACCAGGGTGATATCGCATCCTGGCTGGACCGGGCCAGTGAGATGGTGGATGAGAAGACCCAGGGAAAGTACGCCGAACAGGTGGCAAAGGTCAGGGAAGGCCTGTCCACCAGTCTGGGCAAACTCGCCGATCGGCACCAGGCTGGCCCTCGCTGAGCATGCGAAGTACGACGCTCGCGCTCACCCTCCTGGTGGCGTTGACCGCAGGCTGTAGCCCTCTGGGCTCGGGGGATGGCCCCAGTGGAGTCCTTGATGAGTTCACCAGGGCAGTCGCCAAGGGGGATCTGAGCGAGTCGCTCTTCTCCGAGCCCAGCGTTGCGGCGTACCAGAAGGTGGTCGCCGGGATGGGCTCTGACCCGGTGGTCTCCTGGTCGGATGTCGAGCAGGAAGGTGACCGGAGCATCGCGACCCTGACCTGGCACTGGTCGATGCCGGGTTCGACCTGGGTCTATCGCAGCAAGGCGCATCTGGTCCGTACCGAACCCGATGGACAGGATGCCCGGTGGCGGATCGACTTCCGACCGGATCTGGTGGAACCCTCCCTGAAACCTGAAGAGGTGCTGGTCGAGCAGAGCATTCAACCGCCTCGTGCGGAGATCCTGGCTGGTGATGGGACTGCTCTGGTCACCGAGCGGCCGGTGGCCCGGGTCGGGCTGGACAAGACCAAGGTCACTGATCAGGCTGACCTGGTCGCTGCCGCGAACCAACTTGCCCGCGCTGTCGGGATCAAACCCGATGACTATCTGGCCCTGGCCCAGAAGATGGGACCGAATGCATTCGTGCCTGCGATCGTCTATCGCCAGGCAGAACTGCCCAGCGGCGTCGCCGAGCTGGCCCGCCGGCTGCCCGCCGTACTCATCCTGTCCGACCAACTTGCCCTGGCCCCGACCAAGCAGTTCGCCGCACCCCTGCTGGGTAGCGTCGGCTCGGCCACAGCCGAATTGATTCAGCGCAGTGCCGGCCGGATCACCCCCGGCGACCTGACCGGCATCTCCGGTCTCCAACTCAGGTACGACGAGCAGCTCGCCGGCACCGACGGAACCAAGGTGGTGGCGAGCTCTGAGCAGGGCCGCCGCACCCTGTTCGCGGTTGACCCGCAACCGGGCCAGCCATTGCAGACCACGCTGGATCAGCGGCTGCAGGCTGAGGCCGAGAAACTGCTGTCAGGGGTGCATCCAGCCAGTGCGCTCGTGGCGATCCAGCCATCTACCGGGGACCTCCTGGCGATCGCCAATGGCCCGGGAACCGACGGTCAGAACATCGCCACCTACGGACGCTATGCACCCGGTTCGACGTTCAAGATGGCCACTGCGCTGGGTCTGCTGCGGACTGGCCTGACGCCGGAATCGGAGGTTTCCTGCCCGGAGAGTACGACGGTCAACGGCAAGGAGTTCAGCAACTATCCGGATTACCCAGCCAGCTCCCTCGGTGAGATCAGCCTGACCGATGCGATTGCGCACTCCTGCAATACCGCCATGATCACCGCTGGCTCCCGGGCCCGGAAGCTTGACCTCGACCAGGCAGCCGGGTCACTTGGGTTCGGGGTGGATCACGACCTTGGGTTCCCGGCGTACTTCGGTGAACTCCCCAGGGCCACCAGTGAGACCGAGGCCGCAGCTGACCTGATCGGTCAGGGTCGGGTCACTGCCTCGCCGATGGCCATCGCGACCATGATGGCCTCGATCGTGAAGGGGCAGACCGTCGTCCCTCGTCTGCTGCCAGCGCCCGAGGTGGCTCAGGAGAGTGATCGTCCCACGGCGCTGACGGCCGCGGAGTCAGCAGCGCTGCGCGAGATGCTGGGCGCGGTAGTCACGCGGGGCAGTGGCGGCATACTCAAGGGCCTGGGTGGACCCGAGGTGATCGCCAAGACCGGCACTGCCCAGTACGGCGATCAGGAACCCTATCCAACCCACGCCTGGATGGTTGCTGGGCAGGGAGACCTCGCAGTGGCGGTGTTCGTGGCCACCGGTGCATCGGGCTCCCAGACCGCCGGCCCCATCCTGAAGTCTTTTCTCGCCCAGGCAGCAGTACGCCGCAACACAGGTGACCTATTGCCGTCTCGCTGAGGTGGAGGCGTCATACTCGGACAGGTGGAGGAGACCGGCGACGTCATCGTGATTGGCGCAGGATTGGCCGGTTTGGCCTGCGCTCATGCCCTGGAGGAGTTCGGCTTCTCGGTAACCGTGCTGGAGGCAAGTGACCGGGTCGGTGGTCGGGCTGGTGGTTACTCGATCGACGGATTTCGATGTGACTCCGGGGTGCAGTGGTTCGATGCCCGGTCGATGGTGATCCGGGCAGCGGTGGATGTGGCTGCGCTGCAACCCCAGGCCTGGGACCAGGCGATGGTGTTGGCTGATCCGGGTTCATTCTGGCTGTTGCGGCCGCCACAACTTGCCTTCGTCTCTGCGATCCGCAACGGCATCGGTTCCCAGGCCGACATCGCCAGGTTGATCCGGTGGAGCGATCCAATGCGTCACGGTGAGGACCGGATCCTCACTCTGGAGGACATGACCCTGTCCAACTCCTTTGCAATCCATGGCCTCAACGGACGCCTGGTGGATGATGTGCTGCTGCCAGCAGCGCACATCATCCTGGGGGACCAGGGCGGCGACAGTTCCTTCCAGTACGCCATGTTGATGTGGAGCCGATTCCTCAAAGGTGCACCCAGCCTGCCCATGCTTGGAATGCAGGCACTGCCCGACCTGATGGCCCGAAACCTCAATGCCTCGGTCCACACCGGAGTGCCGGTTCACTCAGTCGTCCGCACCCCCAAGGAGCAACCTCGGGTGCAGATCGACTCCGGGGAGTTGACCGCAAAGGCGGTGGTGGTGGCCACCGACACCAGGGCCGCTTCGGCACTGGTCGGCACCGGTATCCGGCAGAGCCGGTCGCAGACGACCTGGTGGTACGCCGCGCAGGAGGCCCCGACAACACAGCGCTGTGTGTTCGTGGCTCCGGGAGAAGTGTCCGGTCCGATTGGTCATGCCGCTGTGGTCAGCAATATTGCTGCCCGCTACGCCCCAAATGGTCAGGCCCTGATTGGTGCGGTGAGTCGGCCCGGGGCCTCGGGCGCTGATGCCACCGACTCGATGTTGCGCAGCCAACTCTCGATGATGTTTCAGACCTCCACGCGCGGCTGGCAACTGCTGCGGGTAAGTGAGGTTGAGGATGCGGCGATGGTGGTGACTCCACCCCTGGTCACCAAGCGGGATGTCGATCTCGGGGACGGGATCTATGTGGCCGGTGACCACCGGGATCTGCCCGGTTTTGAGGGCGCAATCCGGTCGGGTCATCGGGCCGCAGACGCGATCATCGCCCAACTGGGCTGACCGCCCAGAGCGCGAGGGTGGTATCCGGTGAGATGCAGTGCAGGTTGCGTCCACCCTCGTCCATCAGCCTGATATCGCCACCCGCGGAGATGGCTGATCCCGCCAGCCGGATGCTGCCGGTGGCCACGTGCAGCAGCATCGCGCTGCGATCCGGTAGCTGAAGCTCCTGACCGGCGTCTGGGTTGGCCACCCACATCTCCATCGCAGCCCTGATCGGCAACACTGAGTCCCCACCGCCCGCGATCAGGCTCCAACCAGTGCTGGTCCCCACCCTCCCGGAGAGGTACTCCGGTTCTCGTTCCGGTTGCTCCGAACTCACCCAGGCCTGCAGGAATCGGGTGGGGCCAGCACTGGCATTCAGTTCAGCATGGATCACGCCGCGGCCAGCGCTGAGCCGCTGCACCCCGCCCGGGGTGATCACCCCGGACCCAACGTCACTGCGGTGTTCCAGGGCGCCATCCAGCACCAGGGTGACGATCTCCAGACCTTGATGTGGATGGGGGGCATATCCGTTGTGCCGGGGCAGGTTCTCCTCGTTCAGGGCGACCAACTGGGCGAACCCGGTGTTGGTCGGGTCATAGTGGGAGCCAAAGGAGAAGGAGTGCCAGGTGGTGCGTCCCTCAGCGTCGGTTCGGAATCGTTGGTGTGGACCCCTGACCTCAACGCTCACCCGACCATGGTGCCCGATCTGGAGATATTCCCCTCTCCGGGGTCAACCTGCGGTTGAATGGCGCCATGGGCGAGGGCGAAGCCAGGTTCCCGGGCGAATTCGAGTTCGGGGTTGCCACCTGTGCCTATCAGGTGGAGGGCGCTGCCACGGTGGATGGCAAGGGCCAGAGCATCTGGGATGTGTTTGCACATCAACTGAAGACCATCCGGGATGGCAGCACCGGCGATATCGGCCCGGATCACTATCACCACCTGGATGAGGACCTGGCGTTGTTGCGCCAGCTCGGTGTCTCCAGTTATCGCTGCTCGATTAGTTGGCCGCGGGTGCAACCAGAGGGTCGGGGCGAGTTGAATCCAGCCGGCCTGGATTTCTATGACCGCCTTCTTGACGGGCTGTTGGAAGCCGGGATTGCCCCGATGGTTTCCCTGTACGACTGGGATCTGCCTGCCGCTCTGCAGGTTCCCGGACAGGGTTGGCTCAATCGGGACACCGCGGGTTACTTCGCGGATTATGTGAACTCGGTGGCGGGGAGATTCGTGGATCGGGTGGCCAGGTGGATCCCGTTGTTCTCTCCCAATACCCAGTGCCTGATCGGTCACGCCATCGGTGAGCACGCTCCCGGGCGGTTACTGGGAATGGAGGCCTTTCACGCCGGGCACCACCTGAATCTGGCTCACGGTCGCGGTGTTTCTGCCCTGCGTGCTCTCGGTGCGGATCAGGTTGGGACCGACCAGAACCATCAATTGGCCTATGCCGCCTCCGAGGACCCGGCAGATGTCTGGGCGGCCGGTTTCGTCAACGACCTGTGGAATGGCTTCGATGCCCAGCCGATGTTGCAGGGCAGCTACCCCGATTCGATGTTGCCGTTGGTTGAGTCGGCGATTAAGGACGGTGATCTGGCCGAGATTCATCAACCCCTGGATTTCTTGGGGGTTGGCTTCTACGGGCCGATGCTGGTCACTGCTGCACCACCGGGTTCGGATGTGCCCTTCGAGCAGCTCCCGATGCCAGATGTGCCGCACACCAGTCTGGGCTGGGCGGTTAAACCCAGCGGCATGTATGACATGTTGACCTACCTGCCTGAGCGTTATCCGGGACTTCCACCTCTCATCGTCACCCAGAATGGGTATCCAGGGGACTTCCCGGCTGATCCGGACGGACGGATCCGGGATCAAACCCGGATCGATTATCTGGCCGGGCACCTGAGCGCGGTGGCTGATGCCCGGGCAGCTGGGGTCGATGTGCGGGGTTACTTCGTGGATTCCCTGCTGGATGGGTTCTTCTGGGAGTATGGCCTGAGTAGCCGGTTTGGTTTGGTGCACGTGGATTTCGACACCCTGAAGCGGACCCCGAAGGACTCCTTCGAGTGGTACTCCCAGGTGATTGCCAACCGTGGGCTGTGATCCAACTGCGTGTTGTTCAGGCCAGTGCTCGTGAGGAGATGGCCGCCTCCAGGCCCTGTCTGATAGCACGTTTGGCATCCAACTCGGCTGCCAATTCGGCTCCACCAATCAACTGGAGTCGATCGGCTGAATAGCCGAGCTCCCGCAATTCGTCATACAGGTGTCGTACTGACTCCTGTCCCGCGCAGACCACGACTGTGTCCACCTGGAGAAGGTGTGGTTCGGCGTTCACGGTGATGTCCAGTCCGAACTCATCGACAGCGTTGTAGGTTGCCCCACTGATCAGGGTGACCCCACTCTGCTTGAGCACCTCCCGATGGGCCCAACCGCTGGTCTTGCCCATCTTGATCCCGATGGGGGTGGCCTTGCGCTGCACGAGGTAAACCTGGCGAGCTGGTTGGCGGGGTTTTCTGGGCTGTAGCCCACCACGATGCTCGGATGGGTCACCAACACCCCAGTGTGCCAACCAGTCATCCAGCGTCTCATCGGTGTGCGTCAACCAGATCGAGAGATCCACCCCGATCCCGCCGGCGCCGATCACGGCCACCCGAGCACCGGGCACCACTCTTCCGGAGAGCACATCGGCATAGGAGACGGCCCGGTCGATCCCGGGGAGATCAGGGATCCGGGGGATGACACCGGTGGCAATCACCACCTCGTCGAATGACATCAGGTCATCGGCCACGACGCTGGAGTTCAGCTTCAGTTCGACCCCGAGTAGATCCAATTGGCGTTGGTAGTAGCGCAGCGTTTCAGCGAATTCCTCCTTGCCCGGGATCTGCTGGGCAAACAGGAACTGGCCACCGATGCGCTCACTTTGCTCGAAGAGGGTGACCTTCGCGCCGCGTTCGGCGTACGACGTGGCTGCCGACAGGCCAGCGACTCCGGCCCCGACCACAGCCACGCGGGGGGCAGTCCGGGTGGGGAGGAGCACCAGTTCGGTTTCATAACAGGCCCGAGGATTGACCAGGCAGGTGGAGCGTTTGTTCTCAAAGGCGTTGTCCAGGCAGGCCTGGTTGCAGGCGATGCAGGTGTTGATCTCATCGGCCCGGTCATCGGCGGCCTTGTTGACGAACTCCGGATCAGCCAGCAGTGGTCGGGCCATGGAGACCAGGTCGGCTACCCCGTCAGCCAGCAGTTGCTCGGCCACTTCAGGGTTGTTGATCCGGTTGGAGGCACATACCGGGATGCCCACCTCCTTGCGCAGTCGGGCGGTGGTCCAGGCCCAGGCCGCCCGGGGCACCTGGGTGAGGATCGTTGGTACCCGGGCCTCATGCCAACCGATGCCGGTATTGATCAGCGAGGCGCCGGCCTGTTCCACGAGCAGGGCCAGTTCAACGGTCTCCTCCCAGGTCTGTCCGTCTTCTACCAGATCGAGTAGTGACATTCGATAGATCACCGGGAAGTCCGACCCCACGGCCTCCCGGGTACGACGCACCACCTCCACCGGGAAGTGCATCCGCTTGGCGGCGCTGCCGCCCCACTTGTCCCGCCGGTCGTTGGTCCGGGCGGCCAGGAATTGGTTGATCAGGTAGCCCTCTGACCCCATGATCTCGATCGCGTCATAGCCGGCTCGCTGGGCCAACAGTGCGGATTTGGCGAATGCGGATGCGGTTTCATCAACCTGCTTGGTGGTCATTGCGCTGGGTCGGAACGGAGTGATCGGCGACTTCTTGTCGCTGGGTGCCTGGTTCATCGGGGTGTAGCCGTAGCGGCCTGCGTGGAGGACCTGGAGTGCAATCGCACCCTCAGCGTCGTGGACCGCTCCGGTGATCCGACGGTGCCGCTCGGCATGCAATCGGGTGCTCATCTCGCTGGCGAAGGGCTTCAACCAACCCCGTTTGGTGGGCGAGTAGCCACCGGTGATGATCAACCCGACCCCGCCGCGGGCCCGGGTGGCGACGTACTCGGCCATTTTGGGGATATCCCAGAAGAAGTCCTCCAGGCCGGTGTGCATCGAACCCATCACCACCCGATTGCGCAGGGTGAGGTTCCCGATGGTGACCGGACTGAGCAGATGCGGGTAGGGCATTGACCGATTGTGGCACCCGGGTGTCACAATCAGCCGCATGACTATGGAGTTGGGGCAGGGAACCGGCCCGTTGCGAGGTCTGAAGGTCGTGGAAATCGCCGGGATCGGGCCCAGCCCGCATGCCTGCATGATTCTGGCCGATCTGGGTGCAGACGTGATCCGGGTGGAACGTCCCGGTGGGCAGTTCCTCACTGGAGGACCACACGACCTGCTCAACCGGGGGCGGCCCAGTGTGGCCCTGAACCTGAAGGATCCCAGGGCGATCGAGACTGTCCTGGAGTTGGTCGATTCCGCTGATGTGCTGGTCGAGGGGATGCGTCCGGGCACCACTGAGCGCCTCGGGATCGGGCCCGATGTCTGCCTGGAACGCAACCCGCGTTTGGTTTACGGCCGGATGACCGGCTGGGGACAGACCGGCCCACTTGCCCTGGCTGCGGGTCACGACATGAACTACATCGCCATCACGGGTGCCTTGTATGGCCTTGGGCAGGACAAGAGCAAACCGCAGTTCCCCGGCAATCTGGTCGGTGATTTCGGTGGTGGTTCCACCTATCTGGTGATCGGGATCCTGGCGGCGGTCCTGGAGGCCCGGTTGTCCGGTCAGGGTCAGGTGGTTGACGCCGCGATCGTTGACGGCACCGCATCACTCAATGCCATGGGCGCCTCGATGCTGGCTGGCGGCATCCTGAAGGAGGAGCGCGTTTCGAATCTCCTGGATGGTGGCGCACCGTTCTATGACATCTACGAGACCGCTGATGGTGAACACATGTCTGTGGGTGCTCTGGAGCCCCAGTTCTATGAGGTGTTCCTGAAACTCCTGGAGCTTGAGGATGCCCCCGACCGTTATGACCTCAGCGTGTACGACGAGTTGCGCGAGGTGATTGCCGCGAAGTTCCTGACCAGGACCCAGGCGGAATGGTCTGAGATCTTCGAGGGCACCGACGCCTGCGTGGCCCCGATCCTCAAGCTGAGTGATGCGATGAAACACCCGCACATGGTCGAGCGGGGAGTGTTCGCCGAGCATGAGGGTCTCCAGCAGCCAGCACCGGCGCCACGTTTCTCGCGCACCGAGGCCACCCTGCGGACCAACCCGCCGCAGGCAGCCGGAGCCAACACCACCGAGGCATTGACCGCGTGGGGGATCAAGGACGTGCCCGGGCTGATCGCGGATGGGGTCGCCGTACAGGCCTGATTCAGGTGTGAGCCAAGCCACTGGGTCACTTTCACCAATGACGGCATACACTCACGACTCATGACCAATGAAGCGTTTGTGTACGACGCCATCCGCACTCCCCGCGGCAAGGGCAAGAAAGACGGCTCGCTCCACGAAGTGAAGCCAGTTGACCTCGTAATCGGCCTGCTGGATGAGATCCAGAAGCGCAACCCAACGATGGACCCCGCACGCATCGACGACCTCGTGCTCGGTGTGGTGACCCCGGTTGCCGATCAGGGTGGTGACATTGCCAAGACCGCAGCCCTGGCTGCCGGCCTGCCTGAGACTGTGGCCGGTGTCCAGTTGAACCGATTCTGTGCCTCTGGCCTGGAAGCGGTCAACCAGGCAGCAAGCCGGGTCCGCGGCGGTTTCGAGGACCTGATCCTCGCCGGTGGCGTTGAATGCATGAGCCGGGTCAGCATGGGTCAGGACGGCGGAGCCTGGGCCTCCGACCCAGCCACCGCGCTGGCCACCGCGTTCGTGCCCCAGGGCATTGGCGCTGACCTGATCGCCACCATCGAGGGCTTCAGCCGTGAGGACGTCGACACCTTTGCCGTCGAGTCAAACCATCGCGCGGCCAAGGCCTGGGCCGACGGCCGGTTCGCCCGCTCGGTGATCCCAGTGGTGGATCGCAATGGTGTCACCGTCCTGGACCACGATGAGTTCATCAAGCCCGAGTCCACCGTTGAGGGCATGGCCCGCTTGAACCCCTCCTTCGCCGGGATCGGCGACCAGGCCGGGTTCGACTCGGTGGCCCTGGAGAAGTACCACTGGGTCGAGGAGATCAACCACGTCCACCATGCCGGCAACTCCTCAGGCATCGTGGATGGCTCCTCACTGATGTTGATCGGAAATGAGCAGGTCGGCAAGGATCTCGGCCTCACCCCTCGTGCTCGGATCGTGGCTGCTGCGGTCTCTGGTGCCGATCCCACGATCATGCTCACCGGACCGGCTCCGGCCAGTCGAAAGGCGCTGGCCAAGGCTGGTCTGGAGGTCAAGGACATTGACCTGTTCGAGATCAACGAGGCCTTTGCTGCAGTTGCGATGCGCTTCATGAAGGACATGGGCATCAGCGATGAGATCACCAATGTCAATGGTGGCGCCATCGCCATGGGCCACCCATTGGGTGCCACCGGCGCCATGATCCTGGGCACTGTCATCGATGAACTCGAGCGTCGTGACCTTAAGCGCGGCCTGGCCACGCTGTGTGTCGGCGGCGGCATGGGCATCGCCACCATCGTCGAGCGCGTCTGATCGCCTGAGCAGAGATAAAGGATTTCTGAAATGACCGAAACTGCAGTGAAGTACGACGTCGACGCCGACGGCATCGTCACCCTGACCCTGGATGACCCAAACTCCAGCGCCAACACAATGAACGACCTCTACAAGGAGTCGATGAAGGCGGCGATCGATCGGCTGTACGCCGAGAAGGACAACATCACCGGAGTGGTGATCACCTCTGCAAAGAAGACCTTCTTTGCTGGTGGAAACCTGAAGAACATGCTGGTGGCCACCAAGGAGAACGCCAAGGACATCTTCGAGATGGGCGAGGCGATCAAGGCCGACCTGCGCCGGCTGGAACTGCTGGGTCGTCCGGTGGTCTCCGCGATCAATGGCGCCGCCCTGGGCGGTGGCCTGGAAATCACCCTGGCCACCCACCATCGGATCGCCGTTGACGACAACAAGATCGATCTGGGCCTGCCCGAGGTGACCCTCGGTCTGCTGCCCGGCGGTGGCGGTGTCACCCGAACCGTTCGGATGCTGGGTCTGCAGAACGCTTTGATGGAGGTGCTCCTGCAGGGGCCCCGCTTCAAGCCGGCCGCAGCCAAGGAGAAGGGTCTGATCGACGAACTGGTGGCAACCCAGGAAGAGCTGGTGCCTGCTGCCAAGAAGTGGATCCTGGAGCACAAGGATGATGAGGCAGCCGCCTCCCAGCCCTGGGACCGCAAGGGTTACAAGATGCCCGGCGGCTCCGTCACCAGCCCGGCCCTGGCCGGCTTCCTACCCGCCTTCCCGGCCCTGTTGCGCAAGCAACTCAAGGGCGCTGACTACCCGGCCCCCAAGGCCATCCTGGCGGCAGCAGTTGAGGGCGCTGGCACCGATTTCGATACCGCAGCCCGGATCGAGTCCCGTTATCTGACCGAGCTGATCACCGGTTCGAACTCAAAGAACATGATCACCGCCTTCTTCTTCAATCTCTCGGCGATCAATGGCGGTTCGCTGCGTCCCAAGGACGTCCCGAAGTTCACCGCCACCAAGGTCGGTGTCCTTGGCGCTGGAATGATGGGCGCTGGCATCGCCTACTCGTGCGCGAAGGCCGGGATGGACGTCGTACTCAAGGACGTCACCCAGGAGGCTGCCGACAAGGGCAAGTCCTACTCGGAGAAGTTGCTGGACAAGGCCATTGCCCGGGGTCGCTCAACTGAGGAGAAGAAGGCCGAACTGCTCGGCCGGATCAAGGCGACCACCGATCCGGCTGACTTCAAGGGCTGTGACCTGGTGATCGAGGCGGTCTTTGAGGATCCGTCGCTGAAGGCCCAGGTATTCGCCGAGATCCAGGACGTCGTCAACCCTGACGCCCTGCTCTGCTCCAACACCTCGACCCTGCCGATCACCGAGTTGTCCAAGGGTGTGAACCGGCCAGCGGACTTCATCGGACTGCACTTCTTCAGCCCGGTGGACAAGATGCCGCTGGTGGAGATCATCAAGGGCAAGGAGACCAGCGACGAATCCGTGGCTCGCGCGCTGGACGTCGTACAACAGATCCGCAAGACACCGATCGTGGTCAATGACAGCCGGGGCTTCTACACCAGCCGCGTCATCGGCACCATGGTCAATGAGGGCCTCGCGATGCTGGCTGAGGGCGTGCACCCGATGTCGGTGGAGCGGGCTGCCACCATGGCCGGATACCCGGTCGGCACCCTGCAGCTCTCCGATGAGCTCAACATGGAGCTGATGGCCAAGATCCGCAAGGCCACCAAGGACGCCGCCGGTGACGCCTATGTCGCCCACCCGGCCGATGAGGTGGTCGAGAAGATGATTGAGGCCGGGCGTCCCGGTCGGCTGCGGGGTGCTGGCTTCTACGAGTACGCCGACGGCAAGCGCGGCAAGCTGTGGACCGGTCTGGCTGAGTTGTTCCCGCCCAACGCGGAGCCGGCTGACATCGAGGATCTCAAGGACCGTTACCTGGTCATTGAGGCCCTGGAGACGGCCAAGTGCTTCGAGGAGGGGGTCATCGAGTCCTCCGCTGCGGCCAATATCGGTTCCATCATGGGTATCGGCTACCCGGCGCTGACCGGTGGTACCGCCCAGTTCATGGAGGGTTACGACGGTCCCACGGGGCAGGGCCTGAAGGGCTTCGTCGCCCGGGCCAGGGAGCTGGCCGCCAAGTACGGCGATCGGTTCGAGCCGTCGGCATATCTGGTGGAGCTGGCCGAGAAGGGCGGCCGCTTCCCCGAGTGACCTCGCTTCAAGCAGTTCTCGAAGCCCGGCCGGTTAACTGGCCGGGCTTCGTGCTTGTTGGTGGGTTGATCAGGGATTTGCCTGCTCAGCGCATTTGAGCATTTCTGCATTGGTGCGCAGGTAGGTCGCATCCTTGAGGTCGTTCATCTGCTGAGCGATCAACCGGCTCCTGGCCTCCTTTGCCGACACCTGTTTGCGTACGCAGGCGGCGAAGCTCGCGGTGTCGATGTCTGGTCTCAGGTTGGCGATCTGACGGGCAGTGAGATCCGCAAAGTCCACGCAGCCCAGCACCGAGTCGGCGAACCTGGTGGCAATTGGTCGGGTCATGGTGACCTTGGCGGCCACCGCTCGTCCGCTCTCGGAGACCAGCCCGGCTTCCTTGAGGGCGTCGACACCGGCAGACTCAACGAACACCTCGGCCATGCACTGGGCTTCCTTCTTGTTCCAGACCCCATCGGATTGGGAGATGGCGTAGGCCGCAAGGCTGTCGGCGACCTTCTGATCATCCCGGGACAGTCTCTGCTCACCACAGCCGGAGCTGGTGGTCAGGGCCAGGGCCAGGGCGATACAACTAATCAGGCGGTGGGCGCGCACGGGACCAGACTAGAGTTTGGCCCATGGACTTCGCTGCCTCCCCACGCGCCAGAGAACTCACCGACCTGGTGACTCGCTTCGTCACCGAGGAAATCGAACCAGTCGTGGAGCAATATCACCAGGACGTTGCCCGGGGCGGTGACCGGGCCACCTGGGCTGAATCCCCGATCATGGGTGACCTGCGGTCAAAGGCGCGGGCCCAGGGTTTGTGGAATCTCTTCCTACCGGTAGGGCATGACCAGCCCTATGCCACCAGGTACGGCACCCACGGTGGGGCTGGGCTGACCAATCTTGACTACGCCCCGGTGGCCGAGGCGATGGGCCGGGCCACCACCCTGGCGCCGTACGTCTTCAACTGCAATGCACCAGACACCGGAAACATGGAGGTGCTGCTCAAGTACGGCACTGAGGAGCAGAAGCAGACCTGGTTGGAACCGCTGCTGGACGGCCAGATCCGCTCGATGTTCGGGATGACCGAGCCTGGGGTGGCTTCCTCCGATGCCACCAATATGGCCGCCACCGCTGCCCTTGATGGTGACGAGGTGGTGATCAACGGGACCAAGTGGTTCTCCACGGGGGTGGGGCATCCGGACTGCCGGGTGATGATCTTCATGGGCCTCACCGATCCGGATGCTGATCGCCATCATCGACATTCGATGGTGCTGGTGCCGCTCGATACCGAGGGGGTTGAGGTCCAGCGGATGCTGCCCACGATGGGTATCCATGACGAGCCGGTGGGCCATGGTCAGGTGCAGCTGACCAATGTGCGGGTGTCGCAGAGCAATATCATCCTGGGCCCCGGACGGGCCTTCGAGATCGCCCAGGGGCGGCTGGGGCCGGGACGAATCCACCACTGCATGCGCTTGATCGGTCAGGCGGAGGTGGCCCTTGAGCTGGCGATCAAGCGGGGCCTGTCCCGTCAGGCCTTCGGCAAGCCGATCATCAATCTGGGTGGGAACCGGGAACGGATTGCCGATGCCCGGATGGCCATCGACCAGGCCAGGTTATTGGTGCTGAATGCCGCCTGGAAGCTGGATACCCACGGATCGGCACCCAGCGAGGTATCCGCGATCAAGGTCGTCGTACCCAATATGGCCCAGCAGGTGATCGACATGGCCATCCAGATGCACGGTGGAGCCGGGATGACCCAGGACTTCCCATTGTCAGCGATGTGGACCAATGCGCGATCATTACGGTTGGCGGATGGGCCGGACGAGGTCCATCGTGGCGTCGTGGCCCGAGCCGAGATCGGTCGATACCAGGAGAGTGGCAGATGAGTGAGAAGCAGTACGTCGTGATCAGCGGTGGTGCCCGCGGGCTGGGTGCCGCCCTGGCCAAACTGCACCGTGATCGTGGCGATGAGGTCTGCATTGCAGATCTCCGCCCGACTGATGACTCACAACTCCCACTGGATGTATCCAGTGCTGCTGACTGGGACCGGGTTGCCGCCTGGACCCGGGACAACTGGCCCCGCGTGGACCGCTTGTACAACTGTGCCGGTATCGCCGGAGGCGGCCGGATCGATGTCTCCGGCTTCGATGAATTCGAGCGCACCATCGACATCAACCTGCTCGGCACGGTGCGTGGTATTCGGGCCTTTGTGGGTGCGCTGAAGGCCCAGGGCAGTGGGCACATCATCAACATCGCCTCCCTGGCTGGCCTGGTGCATCCGGCCGGGATGTCGGCGTACTCCGCGAGCAAGGCCGGTGTGGTGGCGATCAGTGAGTCGCTCAACTTCGAGCTCAAGGGCTATGGCATCACCGTCTCGGTGGTGTGCCCCTCGTTCTTCCAGAGCGATCTGTCCGAAAGTCTGAGTGGACAGGATGCAGCTGCCCAGGCCATTGCCCGCAGGTTGATCGACAAGGCGCCGCAGACCGCTGGTGATGTGGCGGCTGAGGTGTTGGCCCAGGCTGATGCCGGGGAAACCCTGATCCTGCCCGACCAGACCTCCCGGGACACCTTTGCCTTCAAGCGTGATGACCGGGCCGGCTATGAGGCCCTGATGGGAGCTGATGGCGCCGGCTTGTTGACGAGGCAGTCATGAGCCAGGCCCTCGCTGACAGCAGTGAGGTGCGGGCCGAGGATGCCTTTGATCTGGCCGCGGTCAGGGACTGGTTGCGCACTGTGGGGGTGGACCTGTCAGATGGGGTCGAGGTGCGCCAGTTCCGGGGTGGGGCCTCCAATCTCACGTACTCGTTGCGGGATGGGCAGCACGATCTGATCCTGCGCCGACCACCCAGCGGCAGGAAAGCTGCTGGAGCCCATGACATGGCCCGGGAATACCGCATCCAGGCCGGACTCCGTGATGCTTTCCCACTGGTCCCCGAGATGGTGGGGCTGTGTCAGGACGAGACGGTGCTGGGTTCGGATTTCTATGTGATGCAACGCATCGATGGGATCATCCCGCGACGGGATTTCCCGATGGAGTTGGATGCCAGCGCTACTGCAACTCTCTGCCGCAATGCGCTGGATGCCCTGATCTCGCTGCACGACGTCGACATCGCCGCCACTCCGCTGGCGTTGATGTACAAGGGGATGGGCTATGTGGAGCGGCAGATCTCCGGCTGGACCAGACGCTTCCGTGATGCGCGTACCCCGGACGTCCCCGACTTTGAGGGTGTGATGGCCTGGCTGGTGGCCAACCAACCAGATGACGTGGGCGCCTGCATGATCCACAACGACTTCCGCTTCGACAACCTGGTGTTGTCCCATCAGGACCCGACCGTGCCCATTGGGCTGCTGGACTGGGAACTGGCCACGGTTGGGGATCCGCTCATGGACCTGGGTTCCACCACCGCTTATTGGGTGCAGGCCGATGATGATGAGTTCTCCCAACTCTTCCGCCGCCAGCCAACGCATCTGTCCGGGATGATGTCACGTGCGGAATTGGTTGATTACTACTGTGCGGCTCGTGGGCTGCAGGTATCCCCGGAGCAGTGGCGCTTCTACGACGTGTACGGCGTCTTCCGCCTGGCCGGGATTGCTCAGCAGATCCACTACCGCTACTACCACGGACAGACCACCAACGAGGATCTGGCGATCTTCGGCCAGGCGGTCGGTCATCTGATGAATAGATGCGAGGAGATCATCGGCTGATGGGCATTTTGCTGTTGGTCCGCCATGGCCAGGCATCCTGGGGCGCGGAGAACTACGACCAACTCTCAGACATTGGTTGGGAGCAGGGACGGATCCTGGGTCGAGCCCTGGCCGAGCGCGGGGTGCAACCGGACCTGATTGTCTCCGGTGGAATGCAACGCCACCAGGAAACCTGTGCCGGCGTGCTGGAGGCGATTGGGGACCGTGAGGTCCACATCGATTCTGGTTGGAACGAGTTCGACCATGTGGAGGTTTTCCGCAAGGTCGAACCCAAGTCCGGTTTCGTGGACTCATTTGAGGAATTTGAGCGCGCGATCACCCGCTGGACCGGTGGGGAGTATGCCGACTATGAGGAATCCTTCGGCGACTTCACCGGCCGCATCGACGCGGCGCTGCAGCGGACCAGCGAAGCCGTTGGCGACGGTGTGGCCCTGGTGTTCACCAGTGGTGGGCCAGCCTCCTGGTCCGCGGCATCAGTACTCGGCGGCGAAGTGCCACTCTGGCGTCGGTTGAATCCGGTCTGTGCCAACACCGGTGTCACCAAGATCGCCTTCCGTCCCGAGCGCACTCACCTGATGACCTTCAACGAAACCGTTCACATCGAGGCTCAATTGGCCACTCGCCCGGAGTTGTTGACCTACCGCTGAGGGACTCTGGCCTATTTCAGGAATGGCCCCAGGAGTTCGGGGGTCACCTGACCGGCCAGGGTCACCGATGCTTCCTGGGATAGATCCAGCGCCGTGACCCGGCCATCGCTGGTGGCCACGGTGGCGTCCAATGTGATCAGACCCTGTCGACGTTGGAAGAAGGACTGGCGAAAATTCCAGCCGATGATGGCATCGGTTTCCAATGCACTGCGCTGGTGGAGGAGGCTTCCGGAGGCAACCACCAGGTAGCCATCCAGATGCCCATGCCCGAGTTGGCGATAGCGATCCACGGCCAGGAATGCCCCGGCGACAAGCACCAGCCCGGGAATCGCCAGCAATGCCAGCCAGAGTTCAAACCAGATGATTAATCCCACCATCAGCCCAACCAGGGGCAGGAAGGTCAGGGCAACGCGGTTCCACCTGCGCCGGGCGGCCAGGGGGCCGTGCGCGATCAACTCTTGTTCCATTGGGCCTGCACTTCTGAGCACCTGGCTGGCCACGGAGGTGCATGCAGCCAGTGGGGCCAGCGGAGTCAACGGCGAGGCGCCCTGATCGGTTGATTCACCCGCCGGGAGTCCAGCCACCAGTGCATTCAGGGAGCCAGCGGAGGCGAAGCGGGCGGGGAGGGTCTGATGCAACTCAACCCCCCGGATCCGATCGCAATCCAGGCTTGTCTCCTGGGTGGTGAACAAGCCGCGGCGTACGTGATAGGAGTTGTCCCGGGTGTCCCTGGTCAGCCTGAAGCCCCAGTTGGCGACCAGATAACCCGCCATTGGGAAAACGACCAGGATGCTCACCAGCCCCACCAGACCAAGAGCCACCAGGAGCCAGGTGGCGATCTGGATGTGCTCCAGTGCGTTCTCATCGACCTGCTCCAGTCCCGGACCCAGGATCTGTCCAGCCAGGGCCAGACCGGCACCCAGGAGCACCACCCCGGAGGTGGTCAGTGGGGCGAAACGCGCCCAGATCGGGTTGAAGGAGAGCAGGGTTTCGGCTCTGGTTGATCCGGATTGTTCAGGATCATCCGGATCAGTGCCACCGGGATGGTCAGGCCCTGAGCGGTGCAGCAGGAGCCGACGTAGTTCCTGAGCCTGGGCTGTCTGCATGGAGTCCAACTGGAACCCGGCCTCCCGACCCAGTGAGGCCGATTCGCCAGTGTCGATCCGGACCCGGGACAAACCCAACATCCGATGGATCAGGGTGGCGGTCAGTTCCACGCCGCGCACCCGATCCAGCGGCGCCACCTTGGTGGTGTGGCCGATCAGTCCGCGGCGCAGCTGGATCTGGGTGGGGGTGATCCGCCAGCGCGTGGTCAGGTAGGTCCACAGGCCCATCGCGATCGGGAGCCCCACTCCCAGCCACTGCCAGGGCCACCCCCCATCATCAGTACTTGAAGCACTCCAGATGATTGCTGCGATCACCAACGGGAAGAACCGCACCAGTTCCTGAACTGGGCTGACCACCAGCATCAACGGGTGCAGTCGCTGCCAGGGGACTCCCTCATCCTCGGGACTGCTCACGTGGCATCACCCCGGCTGGTCTCCAGCACGCTGGTCAGGGTGGTCACCAACTCCTCAGCGACAGCACGGTCCAGCCCATTGATCTCCAGGGGCCCCTTGGCGCTGGCGGTGGTGATGGTGACTCCGGCCAGCCCAAGGACTCGGGCGATGGGTCCCTGCTCGAAGTCAACGGTCTGAACGCGCGACATCGGAGCGATCCGGCGCTCCCGGCCCAGCCAACCGATCTGGGTGTAACAAGCAGTGTCGGTGGCTTCCCAGCGGTGGGTGCGATAGCGCAACGCAGGCATCACCACGATCACGCCAACCCGCCACAGGGCAAAGAGCAGCCACGCCCACCAGGGCACCTGCACGTCATCGCGGAACCAATAGGCCACTCCAACCAGGATCGCGGTCAGCACCAGGGAGGACATCACTGCTTGAAAAGTCCAGAGCAGCCGGGCGCGAGGGGAGACCTGATTGGCTGGATCACGGAGTACTGGCGCCGACTGATTCACAGCAAAAGTGTGCCATTTGGCTAGGCTGCACCCATGAGCGGACGCGTCGTACATTTTGAGATCCCCTTTGATGACCAGGAGCGGGCCCATCAGTTCTACGCCGAGGCCTTCGGGTGGCACTTTGATGACCGTCCCAACCTGCACTACACGATCGTTCAGACCGGCCCGACCCAGGACGACGGCACTCCTGCTGAACGCGGCTATATCGGCGGCGGCATGATCAAACGCGACAGCCCGGCAGATCGGCCGATCGTGACCATCGGTGTGGATGACATCGATGCGGCCCTGGCCCGGATCGAGGAATTGGGCGGGATGAAGGTTTTGGGTCGTCAGGATGCCGGGGAACTTGGGTATGCCGCCTATTTCCGTGATGTCGAGGGCAACATGATGGGCCTGTGGCAGGCCAAGTAACCGCACCATGTCTTTGCTGGTACATCGGGGGGTTCGCGCGGACCAGTTGGTCAGTGAACTGGCAGACCTGCTGAGCAATCCACTGCCCAACCCGTTCACCACCGAACTGATCATCACTCCGGCCAAGGGCACGGAGCGCTGGTTGAGCCAGCACCTCTCCCATCGCTTGGGGACCAGGCCCGGTTGTCAGGACGGAGTCTGTGCCGGAGTCGAGTTCTCCTCACCGACCGGATTGCAAACCCGCCTGCTGGGTCAGGTTGCAGATGATCCCTGGGCCCCCGCGGCGCTGGTCTGGCCGCTGCTGCGGATCATCGACACCCAATTCAGCCAACCCTGGTGTGCCCCGTTGGCCCAACACCTGGGCTATGTCAATGATCCTGAGGACCTGCGCAAGGGACGCCGGTACGCCGTGGCTCGCCGGATCGCGGGGCTGTTCGCCTCCTACGCAGCCCAGCGTCCGCAACTGTTGCGGGCCTGGGAGGCCGGGCAGGACAGCGACGGCGTGGAACAACTCCCGGACGACCTGGACTGGCAGCCACACCTGTGGCGGGAGTTGGTGAACTGGATCGATGGCCCCTCGCCGCTGGTTCGACAACAGGAGATCCTTGCCTCCCTGCGAGAGCGACCAGAGGCCTTCGAACTGCCCTCCCGGTTGTCGCTGTTCGGGCATACCCGGATTCCTGCAGCCGAACTCGAACTGATCATGGCCCTGAGCGAACACCGGGAGGTCCATCTCTGGTTGCCCCATGCCAGCCCGGCCCTGTGGACGGCACTGGAGGGGAGGGCCGCACCGCAGCGACGAAGCGGGGACCACTCCCATGAAGTGGTGGTGCAACCAGTGCTCCGCTCGCTGGGGCGCGATCTGCGCGAACTCCAGGCCAAACTGGGGCCGGTTGAGTCATCCTCGGCGCCAGTTCCCGAATTCACCTCTGGCCTGTTGGGTCGGCTTCAGGCCGACATCGTGGCCAATCAGAACAGCGCCCCCCAGGACCCGACCCCCGGGGACAACTCGATCTCGGTGCATGCCTGCCATGGAGCCGCTCGTCAGGTCGAAGTGCTCCGGGAGGTGATCCTGGGTTTGCTGGCTGATGACCACACGCTGCAACCTCGCGACATCCTGGTGATGTGTCCGGACATCGAGAGTTACGTGCCACTGCTCACTGCGGCATTCGGAATGGGCTCGGTGGGCATCGACGAGGGGGTGGCTGACCAGGTCCATCCAGGGCACTTCCTCCGGGTGATGCTTGCCGACCGGTCGCCGGTTCAAACCAACGAACTGCTCGGGGTGCTCAGCCGGGTACTGGAGATAGCCGGTGGTCGGGCAGAGGCCAGTCGCGTCCTGGACCTGATGGCCGTTCCTGCTGTACGCCGCCGCTTCGGGTGGAGCGATGAGGACCTGGAGCAGATCACCGAATGGGTTGCCGAGGCCGGGGTGCGGTGGGCCTTTGATGCCAGGCATCGAGCCAGTTATGGGCTCGATGGTGTGCTCCAGGACACCTGGAGTTGGGGAGTGGACCGGATCCTGGCCGGGGTCGCCGTGTCTGCCGATGCCGGGGTCTGGTTTGGGACCACCCTGCCGCTGGATCAGGTTTCCTCCGGATCCATCGATCTGGCAGGGCGACTGGCGGAATTCATCGACCGATTGGGCCATGCCTGCACTCAACTGAACGGCACCCATCCGATCAGTCACTGGTTGGACACCCTGGTGGACACCGCGGAGGCGCTGAGCCTGGTGGATCGTGGGGAGGAGTGGCAGGTCGGGCAACTGCGCCGGGAGCTGGCTGCCCTGGACCTCAACGGTGCCAGGGGTGATCAGGTTCACCTGCGCCTTGCTGATGTCCGGGAATTGCTGGCCGAGCGTTTGCAGGGACGGCCATCCAGGGCCAATTTCCGCAGCGGCACCCTGACGGTGTGCACGATGACCCCGATGCGCTCAGTACCGCACCGGGTCGTCTGCCTGCTCGGCCTGGATGATGGCCGCTTCCCCCGGTCCGCCAGCACTGATGGGGATGATGCCTTGTTGCGTGATCCGCTGGTGGGCGAACGGGATGCGCGCAGTGAGGACCGACAACTACTACTCGACGCGGTGCTCTCGGCGACCGATCACCTGGTGATCACCTACACCGGTGCCAACGAGACCAACAACCAGACCAGACCCCCGAGTGTGCCGCTGCAGGAGTTGATCGACTGCCTGAGCCGGATGTCAAATGACAAGCCCGAGTTTGTCTTCCACCACCCCTTGCAACCTTTTGCCGTTGCCAACTTCACTTCGCAGCTGACCAGTGGAGATCAAGCCGCATTGTCATTTGACCGCCGGGCCTTTGCGGCCGCAGTTGCCGCGCGGGCACCCAGGAACGAGCCCCTGAGCATTTCCACCATCACCCTGACCAAACCCAACCCTGAGGAGATCGATCTCCTTGACCTGATTGCCTTCTTCAAATCGCCGGCCAAACAGTTCGTGCGCACTGGATTGGACATTGGCCTACCCCAGGACAGTGAGGGAGTATCCGATCAGATCCCGATCTCAGTGGACGGCCTGGTGGAGTGGAAGATCGGTGAACAAGTCCTCGAACAACTGCTCAACGGGATGAGCCCGGATCACGCCTGCCAGCAGGCCTGGCGGAGCGGCGTACTCCCCCCGGGGCGGCTCGGCTGGGCTCGGATGACCGGAATCGCCAATGGGGCCCAACTGGTGGCTGCCGAGGTGGCCAGACTCCGTGCGGGAGAGTCGGCGCAGGCCATCGATGTGGACCTGAACCTGCCCAATGGCACCCGAATCACCGGAACGGTCCAGAGTCTGTTTGGCTCCGCCCGCGTGCTGGGCACCTACTCACGACTCAAGCAGAAGAACTGGTTGGATGCCTGGATCCCGCATCTGGTCACCAGCCTGCATACCCCAGAGGCCGGAATCAATTCCGGGATCGTGGGCCGGGGCCCCAAACCCAGGCGGGACAGCGGAGCTGCCGAGTCCTTCAGCCGGGCCATGTTCAGCTTCCTGGCCGACCCTGACCAGGTGACCCAGTGGCTCATTGACCTGGTCGAGTTGTATCAACTGGGTCAGCGTCAGCCACTACTGCTTCCCATGGCCACCGCCCAGATCTGGGTGGCTCACACCAACCAGTCCCGGGCCTTTGCGGAGGCCCGCAAAGCCTGGCTGGGAAACAACTATGTGCCGGGTGAGCAGGCCGCAGCAGAAAATGCCCTGGTGTGGGGTCCGCAACTTCCCTTCGAGGAGATCTTCCGGATCAACCCGGATTTTGACCGACAAGCCAACCAACTCTGGCGTCCTCTGCTGGACAGTCTCGCGAGGTAGGCCCGATGAGTCATGAATTCGATCTGACCGCCCCACTGCCATCCGGCACCACTGTCCTGGAGGCCAGTGCCGGCACCGGGAAGACCTACACCATTGCTGCCCTGGTGACCCGCTATGTAGTTGAGGGCTGGGCCAGTCTGCCGGAACTTCTGATCATTACCTTTGGGCGGGCTGCGACTCAGGAATTGCGCGAGCGGGTCCGGGCCCAACTGCGGGAGGCCGAGTTGGCCCTGGCAGAGCCAACGGAAGTGAAGAACAATCCATTATTGGAGCTGTTGGTGCAGGTTCCGGCAGCCGAACTGGAGGTACGTCGCGAACGGATCGCCGAGGCGATGGCGGAGTTCGATGCGGCCACCATTGCCACCACCCACACCTTTTGTCAGACCGTGCTCAGGTCTTTGGGAGTGGCTGGCGACACCGACCGCACTGCCACCCTGGTCGAGGACCTTCGGGAACTGACCGACGAGGTGATCAATGACCTCTACCTGGCCAGATTCTCCCCGATGCAGGAGCCGATACTCAGTGAGTCAGAGGCCCGGGTGCTGGGCCACAAGGCAATCTCTGACCCCCAGGCCAGGTTGGTGATCAACTCCGCCACCGAACTGTCCCAGGTGCGCCTGGAGTTTGCTCAGGCGGTCCGAGCTGAGGTGGAACGCCGCAAGCGGTTGTTGGGCATTCTCAGCTTTGATGACCTGCTCTCCCAGCTGGCCCAGGCCCTGAAGGACCCCGACCGACCAGCTCGCGAACGAATGCGGCAGCGCTGGAAGGTGGTCCTCGTTGATGAGTTCCAGGACACCGACCCGGTGCAGTGGGAAGTACTCGAGCGCGCCTTTCACAAACACAGCACGCTGATCCTGATCGGTGATCCCAAACAGGCCATCTATGCCTTCCGGGGTGGCGACATCCACACCTACCTGCATGCTCGTGGGTTGGCCGATGAAGTGGCCACCCTGAACACCAACTGGCGCAGTGATGCCCCGCTTGTGGAGCACCTCAGTGTCCTGTTGAATGGAGCTGCTCTGGGGCACCAGGACATCGTCGTACATCCGGTGGCGGCCCATCATGAGCAGAGTCGGATCCGAGGTGGCTTCGGCGGGAACCCCTTCCGGATGCGCTATCTACCCGCAGGGGAAAAGAACCTCTCGGTGGATCAGGCGCGTCGGCAGATCGCCGTTGACCTCGCTGCTGACATCGCAGCCCTGCTCTCCGCTCCGCCCGATTATGACGATCCAGATGAAGGGCTGCGACCACTGCGCGCCAGTGACATTGCAGTGCTCTCCTACAGCCTGGGTCACGGTTGGTTGATCCGGGAGGCCCTGGCCGCGCATGGCATTGCCAGTGTCGATCGGGGTGGTCAGAACGTCCTTGAATCACCAGCAGCCGAGCAGTGGCTTCGCTTGTTGGAGGCGATTGAGAGTCCCCAGCGGTCCCAGTTGGTGCATGCCGCTGCGATCACCGATCTGATCGGTAGGACTGCCCAGGACCTGCTCGCCGGTGGACCAGAGCTCACCGATCAGCTGGCCGAGCAGTTCCGGCAATGGCAGGAATTGATCCGTTCCCGTGGGGTGGCGGCGGTCTTTGAGTCCCTGACGGCACAGGATCTGGCGGCCAGGGTGCTCTCCCAACCTGATGGCGAGCGTATGCACACCGATCTGGTCCATCTCTCCCAGATCCTCCACGCGGTCTGGCAGGAGCAACGCCTTGGGGTGGTGGGCCTGTTGCAGTGGTTGCGTCAGGAATGCTCCAGCGCCAGCACCAACAATGAACGCACCCGGCGACTGGACACCGACCAGGATGCGGTGCAACTGGTCACGATTCATGGCAGCAAGGGCCTGCAGTATCCGGTCGTCTACCTCCCGAATGCCTTCAACAAGTGGTATTCCGGTCAGGACAAGGAACACCTGTTTCATGATCCGGAGACTGGTCACCGGTGTCTGGACATCACCGGGATGAAAACCGTGGCCCTGGCCAGACAGGAGGAGATCGGGGAGACGCTCCGTCTGGATTATGTGGCCCTGACCAGGGCCCGATCGATGATCGTGGCCTGGTATGCCCGCACCAAGGACAGTGCCAATGGGGGATTGAGTCGCCTCATTCTGGGTCGGGAGCCTGACCAGCCGCAAGTGCCAGAGCGTGCGGTCGTGCCCGACTCGGATGAGACCGCCCTCAACGCACTTCGGGCCTGGGAAACCGCCGGAGCCTTCTCGGTGGAGGAGGTGACCCCCCGGCCGGTGACCCCACTGCCACCACCACAGGCACGAACAGACCTACAGGTGCGGGAGTGGTCCCGGCGGGTCGACACCACTTGGCGGCGTACGTCGTACTCAGGGCTGATCCGGGCTGAGGAACAGGCCCAGGTCACCGAACCCGAGGATCTGGGAACGGTCGATGAGGAGACCATGGCCACTGAAGCCCTGATCGAGGAGATCCCCAGGTCGGAGTTGGTGGACATTGACTCACCGATGAATGACCTCCCGGCCGGTGCCGCCTTCGGATCGCTGGTGCACGGCGTACTTGAGCATGCCGATCCGGATGCGCCGGACCTGCTGGCTGAGTTGCGGGCCCAGGTCGATGACCAACAACGCTGGTGGGCGATCGAGGCGGACAACGAAGCCCTGGCGGCGGCACTCGTGCCCATGCACCACACCCCGATGGGGCCTCTGGTCGACAATGCGTGCCTGGTGGAGATCCCGTTGCGGGACCGACTGTGTGAGCTGGACTTTGAGATTCCGCTTGCTGGTGGGGATTCGCCCAGCGATACCGAGGTGCTGGTGCGGGAGATCGGGGAGTTGATTCGATCCCACCTGGACGAGTCCGACCCGATGCGGGTCTATGCGGATCGATTGGACAACCCGAGTCTTGGCGAGCAGGTGCTCCGGGGTTACCTGAGCGGCTCGATTGACGTCGTACTGCGGGTTGGGGAGCAACCCCGATATGTGGTGGTGGATTACAAGACCAACAGACTGGGCGAGCCAGGGCAGCCGGTGACGGCCCTGGACTACACCCAGGCCCACCTGACCCGGGCGATGTTGCACTCCCACTACCCCTTGCAGGCCTTGTTGTACTCCGTGGTGTTGCACCGGTATCTGCGCTGGCGCCAACCCGGCTATGACCCACAGGTGCATCTTGGTGGGATCATCTACCTATTCGTGAGAGGCATGTGCGGTCCCGAAACCCCTGTGGTTGAGGGCATTCCGTGTGGCGCCTTCACCTGGCAGCCACCGGCTGCCCTGGTGTGTCACCTATCCGATCTGTTGGCTGGATCCGGGGTGGGCAACTGATGGAATCCAATTTCGATCGAGGGCTGGCCCGCCGGGCCACCGGCCTGTTGGCTCAGTTCAACCAGGCGGGACTGATTGGGGCAGCTGATGTGCACGTGGCCTCCCGGCTGGGGGCGATTCTCGAGGTGGCTGATGAGCAGGTCCTCCTTGCCCTGGCGCTGACCGTGGCTGCCACCCGGGCTGGCTCGGTATGCCTGGACCTGGACACCGCCGCAGAGACGCAACTGCCACACCTGGCTGGCAGTGATGAGGCCCCCCAGCCCTCCGCGATGCCCTGGCCAGAGCCGGCTCAATGGTTGGCACGGGTCAGCCAGAGCGCCTTTGCGGATCAACAAGTACTGCGTCTGGAAGGCAGCCGGGTTTACCTGGATCGTTACTGGCGGGAGGAGGAACAGGTTTGTGCCGACCTGTTGCGACGCCTGGCCACCACCCCGCCCGAGGTGGATCAGCAGGAGTTGGAGGTTGGTCTGCAGCGGGTTTTCCCCGAGGAAAGCTATGCCGAGCAACGCGACGCCGTACGACTTGCGGCCGGGCAGCTCACCACCATCCTCACCGGCGGCCCCGGAACCGGTAAGACCACCACGGTTGCCGGGTTGTTGGTACTGATCTCCGAGCAGCAGCAACGTCACAGCGGACAGGCATCCAGGATCGCCCTGTGTGCTCCCACCGGAAAGGCTTCGGCTCGGTTGCAGGAGGCCATCAACGAAGCGGCAGTGCATTTCACTGATTCCGGGGACCGGGAACGGCTCGCGGATCTGGAGGCCATGACCATGCATCGACTGCTGGGGCCCCGGGGGAAGAGCAATCGGTTCCGGCACCATCGGGGCAATAGGTTGCCTCACGATGTGATCGTCGTGGACGAGGCCTCGATGATGCCCCTGACCATGATGGCCAGGTTGCTGGAGGCAACCAGGGATGAGACCCGATTGATCTTCGTGGGGGACCCCGATCAGTTGTCCTCAGTCGAGGCAGGTGCCATCCTGGCCGATCTGGTGGTGGGCTTCGCCGGGGTAGAGCCCGACCCGGTTGCTGCCCTGCGGACCACGCACCGGTTTGGAGCCCAGATTGGGCAGTTGGCCCAGGCGCTCCGGGACAGTGATGCCGATCAGGTGTTGGCCACCCTGCGCAGTGCTGGTGCAGAGGTCACCTGGATTCGTCCCGATGATCAGGAGGCCATCGAACTCCTCAAGGAGGACCTGGCTGAGAACGCGCACCGGATGCGGATTGCCGCTGATGCGGGTAGGCAGGAGGAGGCCCTGCAATTGCTGGGGACCCAGCGATTGTTGTGTGCCCATCGGGAAGGGCCTTTTGGGGTTTCGGGCTGGAACCGGATGATCGAGCGGCTGGTGGGGGAGCGGGTCGGGTCGATGAACTATGACCAGTGGTATGCCGGTCGACCAGTTCTGCTGACTGTGAATGACCCGGTTCAACACCTGCGCAACGGTGACATGGGAGTCGTCCTTCGCCGTGGCGATGGCCAACTTCGGGTGGTTATTGATGAGTTGAATCCACGAGAGTTCGCACCCAGCCGCCTGACCGGGGTGGAGACGACATACGCCATGACGGTGCACAAGGCCCAGGGATCCCAGGCGGATGTGGTCACCGTGGTGATGCCACCGGAGGACTCGCAGCTGCTCACCCGGGAACTTTTCTATACCGCCGTGACCAGGGCTCGAAAGCAGGTCCGCATCGTTGGTGACGAGGCCTCGATCCGGGCGGCAGTGGGGCGCGACGTACGTCGGGCCACCGGATTGGCGCAGCGACTCAGTGCCGCGCTGTCGAAATGAGGCGACCCCTGCCGATCCGATTCCGGCAGGGGCCTGTGACCTCCATTAGAGGAGTCTTGTGGTGACCTCAGTACGGCTTGAACATCTGTACGGCGTAGCTGTAACTCGTGGTGCCATTGCCGACCCTGATGTTGTTGACCGTGACGTGGTAGGTGCTGGTCGGGTCAATCGCTGCGCCGACCTGCCAGACCAGGGTGGGCTGGGCGTAGCCATTCTTGGGCGCATAGCGAGTGACCGGGATCGGGCCATTGGGTCCGGACATCGACACCGTGGCCGCCTCGAAGTTGGCGCCAGAATGTCCTGCTGACAGCGACCACCGGCCCTTTGGCTCCAGTGGTGCGGGGAAATAGTTGTTGGTCGGCCAGGAAACCCAGGCTGGATTTGGATTGCCGGGATTGCTGCTTCCGATCACAGCGATTGCATTGGCATTGTTGGTGGAGCCTGAACCCATCGCTGATGCGAACGGATTCAATAGCCACCGGCGATGCCCGACCACCACATTTGAGGAACCCAGTTCATCCATGTACATCCCGATCATGCCGGCTGAGGTGATCGAGGGGTAGGCCAGGGCCAGGTTGGAGATGCCTGCGGTGTTGGCACCAACCTGGGTGTAGCAGCGCCAACCAGCGCCAGGAGTGTGACTCAGCGCGCCATTGGCCGACATCATCAGTGCAGTCTGCTGTGCCTTGGCGTTGAGGCCACCATCGAAATAAACCGGAGCCAGACCAGCCAGGGAGCGCGTGAAGTTGATCGCCCTGAGCGTGGTGTCCCTGGACTCCTGACTGGAGGTTCCAGCCACGCAGGCATTGTCATTGCCGGTGTAACCGGTTGGGGTCCGGAGTCCTGAGGCGTACTGCGACTGGTAGGCCGAGTTGACCGCGGCCACATTGGTGGTGTCAACGGCGCCAGCCCATCGGTTGCCGGAAAGGGTGACCCGGGCGGCATTGCTGCTTGCGCGCCGCGCCCGGCACTTGGCCCCACGCTTGCCCTTCTTGCAGCGCTTGATCCGGCTGTGCTTCACCTTGTTGTGCTTCTTGGCCTTCTTGACCCGGCGCTGCTTGGTCACGGCCTGCGGGCCAGCCACCTGCTCGGCGCTCAGGGTTGCCGATGCATCGGAGTGACTGGCCACCGCCGGCCCAACCCCCGAGACGGCGACGATGGCTGCTCCCAGGCCAACCATCATGGCAACCAGCCCGACCAACGGCTTCACGAGCCATGTCCGGTTTGATACGTTATCGGAGGTCATGTACCGAAATATACGTGTCTGTCTGTTACTAGGCAACAGAATTGCAACAAAAACCCTGAAATAGGCAAAACGGACTATGGCCCATGGGCTACCCACTAGTAACAACTGGGCGCAAGGCTCTACGATGAGGGAATGCAGCGCACAGTTTATTCAGAGGATCACGAAGCCTTCCGCGCCTCAGTGCGCGAATTCCTGGACCGCTCGGTCTGGCCCAATGTCGACTCCTATCGGGAGAACAAGGCCCTTCCGCGGGAGTACTGGCTCGAGGCTGGTCGCCAGGGTCTGCTGGGGCTGGAGATCCCCGAGGAGTTCGGTGGCGCTGGCGCCGATGACTTCCGCTTCAACGCGGTGCTCTCAGAAGAGCTTTCCCGAGTCAATGCAGCCATCCCCAGTTGCCACGGCATCCATTCCGACATCGTGATGCCCTACCTGGTGAAGCTGGGCACGCAGCAGCAGAAGGAGAAGTGGCTGCCCAAGGGGGCCACCGGTGAGGCAGTTTTCGCGATTGGCATGACCGAGCCAAGTGGCGGTTCTGATCTGGCGGCGCTGAAGACGACCGCCGTACGTGATGGTGACAACTGGGTGCTGAACGGCTCCAAGACCTTCATCACCAACGGCTACTCCTGCGACATGGTGATCGTGGCGGCACGCACCTCCCCGGAGAAGAAGGCCCGTGGGATCAGCCTGTTCGCGGTGGACACCACCCTGGAGGGCTACTCAAAGGGTCGCAAGCTCGACAAGGTCGGTCAGGACGAGGCCGACACTGCGGAGATGTTCTTTGAGAACATCAGGCTTACCGATGAGGACATCATCGGCGAGGTTGATGGCGGCTTCATCCACATGATGCAGTTGCTGCCACAGGAGCGGCTGCAGTGTTCCATCGTGAGCCTCTACCACGCCGACCAGATCCTGATCGAGACGATCCAGTACGCCCACGACCGCAAGGCTTTTGGGCAGTCGATTGGCAACTTCCAGTACAACAAGTTCAAGTTGGCCGAACTGGTCACCAAGGTCGATGTGACCAAAGCATTCCTGGATCAGTGCGTCGCCCTGCACAGTGAGGGCAAGCTGACTGCGATCGATGCGGCCAAGGCCAAGTGGTGGGCCTCCGACATTCAGGGTGAGGTGCTTGATGCCTGCCTGCAGTTGCACGGTGGTTATGGCTATATGAACGAGTACCGCGCAGCTCGTGCCTGGCGGGATGGGCGCGTGCAGCGGATCTGGGCTGGTTCCAACGAGATCATGAAGGAACTCATCGGTCGCGATTTGGGCTTCTGATCCACCAACTGAAACCGATTACCCGGGATTGGGTGCTCGGCTAAGGTCAAAGCGTGTCCTACCTACTGCGCGTATCGCTGCCTGACGTACCGGGTTCACTGGGCAGATTGGCGACCGCGATTGGTGAAGCCGGCGGCAACATCGATGCCATCGAGATTGTCGAACGACATGACGGACGAGCCGTCGATGATGTCTTTTTGAACTCCAGTGCGTCTGTGCTTCCTGACTCGATCATCTCCTCCTGCAATTCAGTCGAGGGGGTCGAGGTCCTGTGGGTCTCCCGCTATCCATCCGGAAGCAATCTGACCCGGGATCTGGAGGCAGTCGAGGAAATGACCGCCTCCGAAGAGGATCCGGTCAGCACCCTGCTGCATTTATTGCCCAGGGTGCTCGTGGTCGATTGGGCGATCAAGGTTGGCCAGAACGGCACCGGAATCAGGGTGCTCGACGGATCATCGGCGGCACCAGAGATCCTGCCTGATGACTTCGTCTGGCCCCAGGAGTTTGCCGTCACCTCACGGGTCGAG
The DNA here is from genome assembly GCA_964600765.1 of uncultured Marmoricola sp. GTDB lineage: Bacteria > Actinomycetota > Actinomycetes > Propionibacteriales > Nocardioidaceae > Marmoricola. Next base: position 1,079 of record CAZRKI010000009.1, on the reverse strand, counting down.
GTCCCCGACCCCTGGACCGATTACGTGATCGCCGCGGCCCCACTCAGCGAAGCCGAACTCCTGGTGATCGCTCGCCGCGGTGGACCCGAAATCCTCGATTCCGAGGTCGCCCGACTCAGCCACCTGGCAGCTCTCGCGGTCTCCATCTCCTCCTCCCGCACCAGCCCCAGCCCCAGCTCCCTTACCTCGCCGAGGCGGCAGTAGTTAACACGTCGAGGCGGCAGTAGTTAACACGCTGGTTCATGCCGAGGCAGCAGTAGTTAACACGGCTCGCTGCTGCTTGCGTCATACGAACTGAGTAGTAACCCCGGGACGTCATACGAATTGAGGGCTATAGGCCACGAAACGTCTGACGTACCAGGGAGTAGGTACGAAATGGATGACGCTACGACGTGTTATTTACTGCCGCCTCGGCGCATACATGTGTGTTAATTACTGCCGCCTCGGCATGGGAGCGAATGCGACCTACAGCTGTCTCGGCGGTAGGTTTGGGGGCCATGAGCGCGATTGCTGGAGTATCGGAGATCTTCGACCCCTCGGACTGGGATGACATCCCCGGTTTCGAGGACCTCACGGACGTGACCTATCACCGGGCGAAGGAGTCCGGGACGGTCCGGATCGCCTTCGACCGGCCCGACGTACTCAATGCCTTCCGACCCCACACGGTCGATGAGCTCCTGCGCGTACTGGAGCATGCCCGCACCTCCAGTGATGTCGGTTGCGTGCTCCTGACCGGCAACGGTCCCAGCGAGAAGAACGGCAAATGGGCCTTCTGCACTGGTGGGGATCAGCGGATCCGCGGTCGCGCGGGCTACCAGTACGCCGAGGGCGAGACCGCCGACACCGTCGACAAGGCCCGGATGGCGAGGTTGCACATCCTGGAATGTCAGCGGCTGATCCGGTTCATGCCCAAGGTGGTGATCGCGCTGGTCAATGGCTGGGCCGCTGGCGGGGGCCATTCGCTGCACGTCGTCGCCGACCTGACCCTGGCCAGTATCGAACACGCTCGTTTCAAGCAGACCGACGCCGACGTGGGCTCCTTCGACGGCGGCTTCGGTTCGGCGTACCTGGCCCGCCAG
>CAZRKI010000008.1:50303-53140 GCA_964600765.1 uncultured Marmoricola sp. | reverse complement strand
GCGACAAGGTCTCGGATCAACTGGTTGGCCGCGTCGCCAGCCCCGACGATCACCGCAGGCGTGCGCTCAGCTAAGGCCCCGGCGCCGCTGAGGCGCATGGCATGTTGACGCACCAGCCGAGCCGCCACCCGGCCGCCCAGCATCAAACAGATTGCCACCACGGGAGCCGTCGCCACCACGGAGACCCGCAACGGGACCAGCTCAAACCAACCTAGGAAGATCACCAACACGAAGATGCTCATCCACACGGCACCGACATTGACCGCGTCGTCAAAAGAAGCCAGACGAGCCCGGCCCTGATGCAGGCGGAACACTCGCGAGATCAAGACCTGGGCGGCGCCGCATGCAGCGCCCACCACGATCGCGGTCTGCCAGTGGTTGGTCGGCTCGTAGCCGACGAAAGACTGTAGCCAAGTCAAAAAGGCGAAGCTGAGCACCCACGCCAAGCCGTCGCAAAGTGCGAGCACTAGACCTCGATAGCGGCGGGCGTGATCAAACATAACGAGCATTGTCCCAGTGGTCCCTCACGCTTATCCCCGATTTGGAAAAGACTATGACCTGCGACACGTTTGTTGAAGCCTGAACCAACAGACGTATAGCCCACCTGAGCGCGTGGCCCCGCCGACTACACTCGGCGCGTGACCGAGCTCCTCAAACCCCGCTACTGGGGCGGCCACCTCTTCGCCCTCGTCGCGCTCACGATCGCCGTACTCCTCGGGCTCTGGCAGTACTCCGCGTGGGCCGCCCACCGAGCCACCCTCCAAGACGACGTAGTCAACAAGCCCGCCGTGCCGCTCACCCAACTCATCACCCCCGACGGCGCCTTCCTCAACAAGGCGCTCGCCCGGCAAGTCACCTTCACCGGCAAACCACTCGCCCAGCACTTCTACATCAACGACCGCCCCCACGGGACCCAGACCGGCTACTGGGTCGTCGTACCCCTCGACGTCGACGGGGCCGCGCTGCCCGTCGTACTCGGCTGGGCGCCCGACAAGATGGAAGTGGAGTTGCCGGCGACCATGGAGATCACCGGCTGGCTCCAACCCAGCGAACCCGCCGGCGACATCGACCCCGACCCCACCGACAACGTGATGCCCCAACTGCGCATCGCCAGCCTCACCGAACACATCGACCAAGACCTCTACAGCGCCTTCGTGCTCACCAAAACCCCGCGCCTGCCCGGCCTCGAGACCGTCGTACCCCTCAACACGCCGAAGATCTCCGGCCTCAACTCCCTGCGCAACCTGCTCTACGGCATCCAGTGGTGGATCTTCGGGGTGTTCGCTGTGTATGTGTGGGTGCGGTGGTGTCGCGATCAGCTGGCTGAGGCGCGCCCTTCGGATTCACTGGTGAACCCAGCGGGCTCGTCTTAGGTGACCACTTCTTACTCGGATTCTGCCTAAGTAGCAGCAGTGCACGAGAGCCAAGCGACGAGCGCGCCCTGTGGCATTCGTAGGGACCTCGGAGAAGCCCACATTAGAATCAAACCTCAAGAGAGGAGGCTCCGAGATGGACCGAAATAGCCTTGAACCGATCGACCTTCTTCGGGTCGTATACACCTCCGGGCGCGTCTTCGACGGGTTACGGACCTCCGACCTCGACACGGGGGCCTTCCTCAGCACCGGCAGCACCGAGGGGATCTCCAGTAAGGCCGACCTTCACCTTTTGAAGGACCTCAAGGCGCTCGCAATACACGCGATCGCCCACGCACATGAGCCTATGGGCGCCGAATTCCTCATCGGGCTCAACTCGGAGATCACCGAGAGTGGACCCCTTCACCCCGGTCAGTTGCGGACTGATCAGCAGAACATCGGTGTAAACACCCGCTACGGGCGCCACGCACCCGCCGCGCTCACCAGAGAAAGACTCCAGCGACTCGTCGAGAACTCGCTTGCGAAGGGAGGGGACGACCCAGCCGAGCAGGCCCTTACTCTGTTCGCAGATGTGGCACGCGCGCAACCCTTCGAGGACGGTAACAAGCGTACGGGCCTGTTCGCAGCGAACGCACTGCTCATCGGCAGCGGCACGGGGCGGCTGCTCACGATCCCGTACGACGAGCAGGACCCGTCGGCCGCCGGTTCGTTCAACGACCTGCTCGCCCGGTACTACGTGCTCGGCGATGAGGACGGTGTGAAGGGGCTGCTACGAGAGAGAGGCCTCACGGCGGTGGTCGAGCAGCCCGAGTCACAGCAGGGGTCCGAGAGCGGCCTCTCGCTCTGACGCGCAACCAGTGATGTTTGGATGGGCGAGCAACTCGCTGGAGCGCGCCCCGATCCGCACCCCGAGATCGTGAAGCTCGTCGAGGAGATCTCCGGTGCCCCAGATCTGATTGCGGGTCCGGCTGGTCAGTGGGTGGGCACCAACCAAGCGGCGGGTACGGTGGCGGGCGTGCGAGATATCAAGAAGGTGTGGCGGTTTTACGTGATCATGGCGACGCTGGTCGGCGTGCTTTTGGTCGTGTTGTGTCTGATCGGGGTGCCGCTGAAATACATGTGGTGGGTCAGCGAGAAGCTCAACTTCGCCCCGGGGCCGTTTGTGCAGGGGGAGCCCCTGCAGCGGCTGGGGGAGCACATCACGGTGTACCTCGGGATCACCCACGGCTATCTCTACATGGTCTTCCTGCTCAGCGCGTTCTTGCTCTCGCGGCTGGCGAAATGGAGCATGCCCTTCACCTTGGTCACGCTGATCTGCGGCACCGTGCCGATCTTGTCGTTTTGGGCCGAAAAGCGGGCCAGCCGCGACGTGCGCACCCGTTTCATCGACGCTCCAGAGGGCTAAATGAAGAGTTGGGGGGTAAATTTTTGGGGGGAGGGGCCCCACTTTAAAGCACAACACAC
>CAZRKI010000008.1:44737-50293 GCA_964600765.1 uncultured Marmoricola sp. | reverse complement strand
CCGTTACCCCCCCCCACCAGCGGTATAAATCATTTGTTGCGTAAAAAGGTGGCCTATATCCCCACAAATTTTACCCGCAACTCTCAAATTGGCAGCCGAAATCAGCTGCCAGACGGCTTGTAGTTGGACTGCCAGGCTTGCGACTCGGCGTTGTTCTTGAGCGCCTTGGCGACCACGATCGCGACCAGGCCGACCACGCCGACAAGCAGCCACTTCTTCTTGCCGCCCTTGGCTGACTCCTCGACGGTCGCAGTTTCGGCAACTGCGTCGGCCGCCTGCTCCAGCAGGGTCTTGTTCTTCTTCTTGCAACAAGGCATCTTCGCTCGGGCTCCTTCATGATCACGGACAGTTGTGGTCAATCTTGCCTTGTCGCGGCGAGCATTCAAGGCATCCACCACGTACGACGTCAACCGGCGCCGTGGCAGGATGGGCCAGCACGACCCAACCACGCATCTCCCCCGAAAGGCAGTCATGTCTGAGACCAAGGCCACTTTGAAGACGAATCTCGGCGACATCGTGATCAACCTGTTCCCCAACCACGCCCCCGCGACCGTCGCGAACTTCACCGGTCTGGCGACCGGCGAGAAGGAATACAAGGACGACGCCGGCCGCAGCGGCCAGCCGTACTTCGATGGGCTGGGCTTCCACCGGATCATCGACGGCTTCATGATCCAGGGCGGCTGCCCGCTGGGCACCGGCACCGGCGGCCCGGGCTACAAGTTCAAGGATGAGTTCCACCCCGAGCTGCAGTTTGACCGCCCCTACCTGCTCGCGATGGCCAACGCCGGCCCGGGCACCAACGGCTCGCAGTTCTTCATCACCGTCACCCCGACCGCGTGGCTGACCAACAAGCACACCATCTTCGGTGAGGTCGCCGACCAGGCCAGCCGCGACATCGTCGACAAGATCGCGACCGTCGCCACCGGCCCCGGCGACCGCCCCCTCGAGCCCGTGATCATCGAGTCCGTCGTCATCGAAGGCTGATCAAGACACATGTCGGAGCCCACACCGCAGCAATGTTTTCGTCACTCCGGTCGTGAGACCTATGTGACCTGCCAGCGGTGTGGGCGCCCGATCTGCCCCGACTGCATGGTGCCCTCGGCGGTGGGGCACCAGTGCCCGGAGTGCGTGCGCACCGGCTCCCGCGAAACCCGCCAGGCGGCCCTTCCGTACGGCGGATCGCGCGTCGCCAACCCGCTGATCGATTCGCTGGTCCTGATCGGGCTGAACGTCGCGGTGTGGGTGGCGATCATGACCACCGGCGGGCAGGGCAGTTCGCTGCTGAACTGGCTGCCGCTGCTGCCCGAAACCTCCCGCGCGCTCGACAACAACGGGCACGTCGTACTGGTGCAGGGGGTGAACAACGGCGCGGTCTGGCAGGTGCTGACCGCGGTGTTCACCCATGTCGCGCTGATGCACATCGCGCTGAACATGGTCAGCCTGTTCTTCCTCGGCCCGCCGATCACCGCGGTGCTGGGGCGGGCTCGCTTCTGGGCGGTGTACCTCCTGGCCGGGCTGGCCGGCAGCGTTACGGTGCTGTATCTGTCCAACCCGCACTCCCAAACCCTGGGCGCATCCGGGGCGATCTTCGGGCTGATGGGCGCGTTTTTGGTGATCGCCCGCAAACTGCAGAGCAATGTCAGCCAGATCCTGTTCTGGCTCGGGATCAACATCGTGTTCACCTTCACCGCCTCGGGGATCTCCTGGCAGGGACACATCGGCGGACTGATCGGGGGCGCCCTGGCGACCGCGATGATTGTCGCCGTACCGCGCGGGCCCAGGCGCGCACTGATCCAGTGGTCCGCGCTGGCCGTGCTCGGCGTCGTACTGGTGGTGGCGGTGCTGGTGAAGGTGCAGAGCTGGGGCCTGCCCAGCCTCTAGTGGCAGGCGCTTGTGGTTCGCTCGCTCGCGCTTTACCGACTCGCGCTCTGCTCTTTGCCGAGGCGGCAGTAATTAACAGCGCGGCGCGGTTCACTGCGTCATACGAACCGTGAGATGGCGCCTGGACGTCATACGAATTGAGGGCTATAGGCCACAATTCGTATGACGTTAAGCGGCATCGGCACGCATCGTATGACGCAAGGCCGCAAGCCTGACTGTTAACTACTGCCGCCTCGGCGTACGGCGGGTGCCGCAAGCCGCATTCCGGCTGTTAATTACTGCCGCCTCGGCGAGGTTGCCGACCTGGAGTTATCCCCAGCTGGGGATTGTCGTGTGGATAACTACAACGGTGTAACTCAGCGAGCTGGGTGGCTCACTCCCACTTGGTGGCGAAGGCGAAGCCAACCGCCATCAGGGAGATCCCCAGGACCAGGTTCCACTGGCCCAAATCGGTCATTACCGGGATGTCATGCCCACCGGAACCACCGTTTACGAAGTAGAAGATCACGATCCAGATCAGGCCCACCAGGAAGCAGCCGAGCATCCCGATCACCACACCACGGCCACGGCCCAGCGGGGTCTTCTTGTGGGCGGAGACGAAAAGTCCCAGGAAGATCAGGCCAAAACCGATGGCGTAGTTCCACAGTTTCAGGTCAGCCATCCAGGGCAGCGGGTTGCTGGGCTTCTTGCCGGGCAGGTCCACAGCCAGGGCGGCGTCGCGGGCGACGGTGTAGTAGACGACGATCCAGACGATGCCGAGTACAGCCAACGCGATGGCGATCGCCGTACGGGGAATCGAGGTTTCGTACCCGCTCACGCCGCGTGGGGTGATACGAGCCTTGGGCTTGGACATGCGTCTCCTAAATACTTCGGCATCCGAGCGGTGCCCCGAGTCGCGAAAGGTGTCCGCCACTTGGGTCGTCGGATAGCGTAGTCGCTGATCAAGGCCTCATTAAACCAAGCGCGCCCATCAGACGAGGACCCACATGACCGAGCACCGCCCGCCCCGGCCCACCGGCCGCGCCTGGCGAGTTGCCGCAATTGGCATGTTTGCGGCTGGCGGGATGCTTTTCGTGACCTCGGCGGTCAACGCCAAGGGCCTGGACCTGCGCGCCTCGAGCGTCACCGACACCGTCACCCTGGTCAAGCAGGAGCGCGCCCGCGTGGACAGCCTGCAGGAACGGATCACCACCCTCAACCACGACATCGATGTGCTGGTCAAGCAGAACCAGACCAACGACGTACGCCGCCAACGTCGCGGCCTGCGCACCCTGCAGGCCCAGGCCAACTTCAGCGCGGTGTCCGGATCGGGGGTGATCGTCACCCTCGACGATGCGCCCAAGGAGGTCCGCGAGCGGGCCGTCGCGGATGGCACGCCTCCGGTGGAGGAACTGATCGTGCACCAACAAGACATCCAGGCCGTGGTCAACGCCATGTGGTCAGGGGGCGCCGAAGCGGTCTCGATCCAGGGGCAGCGGGTGATCGCCACCACCGGGATCAAGTGCGTGGGCAACACCGTGCGCTTGCACGGGCAGACCTACGCGCCGCCGTACGTGATCAAGGCCGTCGGCCCGGTCAGCGACCTGGAACAGGCCCTGGATGAGTCCGCCGACGTACAGGCTTACATCAGCTACGCCGATGACTACCAACTCGGTTGGGAACTGCTGAGCGCCTCCCGGATTGACATGCCGCCGTACCGGGGCAGCGTCGAGCTGCACTACGCCCGACCGCTCAGTGGTACGGGTGAGCAGGAGCGCCCTGGGAGCTGAGCTCGCCTCAGGTTTCCCAAGTGCACTTGGGAAACTGGAACCGCCAATGGTTTGCAGACCGTTGTTGGTTAGGGATTCCCAAGTGCACTTGGGAAACCGGAACCCCAACTCACGGCAGCACGGGCTCAGGCGTCACGGTGTCGCTGGGGGTTGGGCTGGGGGAGGGGGTGTAGGAGGAGACCACGATCGTGATGATCGTGCCCTGGGGTTGTGTTTGGCCAGAGGGGGGGCTCTGGGAGATCACGACTCCGGCGGGCTGAGAGGGGTCGTTGGAGAGTACGACGCTCGGCTTGAAGCCGGCCTCGTTGATCAGCCGAACCGCCTGGGCCTGCTGTTTGCCAACCACATCGGGCACCTGCTTGGGGCCGTTGGACAGGATCAGGCGTACCGACGACCCGGACTCGACCATGGTGCTGGCGGCGGGCTCCATTCGGATCACCGTGTCGCGCGGTTCATCGGAGTCCTCCCGGCCCCACTGCACGACCAGGGTGGGGTCGGCCTGGAGGATCTGGTCCTTGGCGGCCTGGCGCTGGGCCCCGACCACGTTTGGCAGTTGCACCTGCGGCTTGCCGGTGCTGATCACCAGGTCGACCGCGGTCTCCAGTGAGACCTGGTCCCCGGCGACCGGGCTCTGTTGGCTGACCTGACCGGCCGGATAGTCGGCGCTGGGTTCCTCGGTGACCGATCCGACGGTGAGGCCGGCGTTGGTGATGGATTGCTCGGCGGCATCCTGGTTCATCCCCAGCACTGTCGGTACGGCGGTCGTCTCCGGCGAGGCGGTCATTGCCTTGTAGCCGAACCAGCCTCCGCCGATCACCAGCGCCAACAACACCAGCAGTAGCAGCCAGGTCGGGCCCTTGCGCTTGTGCTCCTCCTGCACGGGCAGGATCGGTTCCACTACCTGGGTGGAGGTGTGGTCAAGAGGTTGCGCCGGCGGCTGTGGGGCGGCCAGTGGCGGCGCCTGGACCGGGTGCCCGGCCAGGTAGCGATCGATGTCTGACTTCATCGCGCCCGCGCTCTCATAGCGCTGAGCAGGATCCTTGGCCAGAGACTTCATCACGATTGCGTCGAGTTCGGTGTTCAGGTCCGCATCAAATCGTGACGGGGGTGCGGCCTGCTCGCGTACGTGCTGGTAGGCGACTGCCACCGGGCTCTCCCCGATGAACGGCGGACGTCCGCAGAGCAGTTCATAGAGCAGGCAGCCCGCGGAGTACACATCAGAGCGCGAATCGACCGTCTCGCCGCGCGCCTGCTCGGGGGAGAGGTACTGCGCGGTGCCGACGACGGCGGCGGTCTGGGTCATCGTGGAGGAGGCATCGGAGACCGCGCGGGCGATCCCGAAGTCCATCACCTTCACATCACCGGTGCGGGTCAGCATCACATTGCCGGGCTTGATGTCGCGGTGGATGATGCCGGCACGATGGCTGTAGTCAAGGGCGCCGAGGACACCGCTGGTGATCTCCAGGGCCCGCTCGGGCAGGATCTTGCGACCCTCCTTGAGTACGTCGCGCAGGGTGCTGCCGGCGACGTACTCCATCACGATGTAGGGCTGGGAGACGCCGGACCCGTCGCTGGCTGGCTCCTCGCCGGTGTCATAGACCGACACGATCGAGGGGTGGTTCAGCGAGGCCGCGGCCTGGGCCTCGCGGCGGAACCGGGCCTGGAAGGTGGAATCGCTGGCCAGGTCGGTGCGCAGTCGTTTGATCGCGACCGTGCGGCCAAGGCGTACGTCGGTGCCCTTGCGCACCTCGGCCATGCCACCTCGCCCGAGGAGTTCCTCGACGCGGTAGCGGCCGCCAATCAGGTGCTCATCAGCCATTGCTGTCTCCTGGGGTTGTGGCGTCCGGGCTCGGACTGTTGGACGGAGTTGGGGTCGGGGTGGGGCTCTGGGTGGGCGTGTCGGTCA
>CAZRKI010000008.1:13729-44727 GCA_964600765.1 uncultured Marmoricola sp. | reverse complement strand
AAACCCCCGTGGGTGGCCGGGGGGGGGGGGGGGGGCGGGGCGGGTGGGGTGGGGGGTTGTGGGGGGGGGGGGGGGCCTGGGGGGGGGGGCGGGGGGGGGGGTGGTGGGCTTGTCGCCGTAGACCTTCAGACCGATCCGGGTGCCCTTGGGCAGGTCGCCAGAAGTGGTCAGCGCTGCCACGGTGCCGGGGTCGTTGCTGCCGTCATTGGTGACCGTGCCGGCGTTGAAGGTGCGCATCCCGAGATCCTGGAGCCGGTCGCTGGCGTCCTCGAAGGTACGACCCAGGTAATCGTTCTCGTCGATGGAGACGATCTCGGCGCTTGGTGACTCCGTGGGGGATTCGGTGACGCTGGGGGTGTCGGTCGGTGTGATCGGCTCTGGGGTGTTGGTCTGCCAGGGGCGCCAGATGAGTACGACGACCAGGGCGAGCGCGGTGATTGCGGCCAGAATCCACCAGATTGTGGTGTTCTTTGGCTCACGGTTTCCCAAGTGCACTTGGGAAACCGAAGCCGGCTCCGGCGCCAACGTCTGCGTACCGACCCCCTGAGCCGGGGTGGCGGTGACCGCCTGGGTGACTGCGGTGGGTGCCGCCAGCGCAGCGGCGTCCCCATGCAACGCGGCAGCCATCGCGGCGGCATCGGGGAAGCGTTGGGCCGGGTCCTTGCTCATCGCCCGGCGGCAGATCGCGGCCAGGTCGGCCGGCGCTGAGTCGGGCAGTGGCGGGGGTTCCTCGCGGATATGGGCCAGCGCGGTCGCGACCGCGTTCTCGTTGTCGAAGGGTCGCCGGCCGGTCAGGCATTCGTACAACACCACTCCCAGGGAGTAGACGTCGCTGGCCTTGGTGGCACTGGTGCCCTCAGCCTGCTCGGGGGAGAGGTAATGCGGGCTCCCCATGATCTGACCGGTCTGGGTCAACGACGCCGACCCGACCGCGCGGGCGATCCCGAAGTCGGTCACCTTCACGGTGCCGTTGGGGGTGACCAGCAGGTTGGCCGGTTTGATGTCGCGATGGATCACCCCGGCGTCGTGGGCGACGGCGACCGCGTCCGCGGCCTGGCCCAGGATCGAACGCACCGCATCGGGGGCCATCGGCACCCCGGGGCGGATCAGCGCAGAAAGAGGCTGCCCGTCGACCAGTTCCATGACCAGGAAGGGCACCCCGGCGTCCTCGCCCACGTCGTACACGGTCGCGATCCCGCTGTGATGCAGCGCGGCGGCGTGACGTCCCTCATCGGCGAACCGGGTCCGGAAGGTGGCATCACCGGCGAACTCGGGTTTGAGCACCTTCAGGGCGACCTCACGCCCGAGCATGGTGTCGCGCGCCCGCCACACCTCGCCCATCCCGCCGACCGCGATCCGGTCGAGCCGCTGATAACGCTCCTGGGTCATTTTCCGAGCACCGCTTCCATTACTGATTTTGCTATCGGGGCCGCCAGGCCGCTACCGGAGATCTGGTCGCGGTCCACCCCGGCGTCCTGCACGAGTACGGCGACTGCGACCCGCGGGTTGTCGGCCGGGGCGAAGGACACGAACCAGGCGTACGGCGGTCGGTTTGGCGCGCTCTGCGCCGTACCGGTCTTGCCAGCCACCCGCACCCCCGGGATCTGCGCGGTGCGGCCCGTACCGGAGGTGACCACACCCTCCATCATTTCGGTCAGGGCCCGGGCATTTGCCACCGACATGGCCGGCTGATTGGAGAGTGGCTGGCCCTGCACCTTGTCCAGTACGTCGAGCTTGGCGTCGAGCACCTGGTCGATCAGGTGGGGCGCCATGGTGGTGCCCCCATTGGCAATGCCAGCGGTCACCATGGCCATCTGCAGTGGAGTTGCGGCCACATCGAACTGACCGATAGCAGACAGCGCGGTCTGGGGGCGGTCGGGGTTGGCCGGGAACCGACTGCGTGATTGCCGGTTCAGGGAGTCATCAAGGTCGGTGAAATAGATCTGGTCGAAACCGAAACGCTCGGCCTGCTCGCGCAGCGCATCATCACCCAGCTTCAGACCGATCGACCCGAACGCCACATTGCACGAGACGGCCAGGGCCCGGGCCAGTGTGATCGAATCACCGCCGCAGGAGGCGCCGTTCTCGTTGATCAGGTTCTTGCTGGTCTCGGGCAGGTCCAGGAAACGCCCGCCTGGCACCCGGGTGTTGGGCTGGTACTTCCCGCTCTCCAGGGCAGCTGCCGCGGTGACCAACTTGAAGGTCGAACCCGGGGGCAGGGTCGTCTCCATCGCCGGATTGTCAAGCGGGGATGGCTTTGCGTCGAGGTACTGCTGCTTGGCTGCGTTGGCCTTGGTGAAGTCGTGACTGGCCAATCGGTTGGGGTCAAAGGATGGGTTCGACACCATTGCCAGGATCCGCCCGGTGCTCGGCTCCAGGGCTACTACCGCAGCCTGGGTGTCCTTGCCCAGATCCTGGATCCCCTCGTACGCCGCCTTTTGTGCGGCCGGGTTGATGGTCAGCTTCACGTTGCCGCCGCGCGGCGTACGGGAACCGGCCAGGTCGATCACCCGGTTGACGAACAGTTTGGGGTCCGAGCCACCCAGGATCGAGTTCTCGGTGGCCTCGACCCCGCCGATGCCCAGGTCGCGGGAGAAGTATCCGGTCAACTGGGCGTAGGCGAAGGGCTGCGGATAGCGACGCTGGAAGTCGTACTGATCATCGCTCCTGACGCTCTCGGCCAGCACGGTGTCGCGGCCCACGAAGATCGAGCCGCGTTCGCGGGAGAACTCGGCATCCCGTACCCGGGTGTTGTCAGGATGTTTGGCCAGGGAATTCAACGAGCCGGCCTGCCAGTACTGGACCAGGGTGACGTTGAGAAGTAGCGCCAGGAACAGCACCAGGGTGCCGATGGCGAGGACTCGGATGGGTCGGTTCACCGCAACTTCACCACCTGGGTGGAGTCATCCATCGCCACCGGGGTCATCTCCGGGGCCGGTCGTCGGGCGAAGTCGGAGATCCGGGCCAACAACGCGATGATGATCCAGTTTGCGATCAGGCTGGACCCGCCATAGGAAAGGAAGGGCGTGGTCAGGCCGGTGGAGGGGATCAGCCGGGTAACCCCACCGATCACCACGAAGCACTGCAGCGCGAAGACCGCACCGAAACCCACGGTCAACAATTTGCCGAAGTCATCACGGCTGACCAGCGCGATCCGGTAGGCCCGTTCGACCAGCATCAGGTAGAGCAACAGGATCGCGATCAGGCCGGTCAGACCAAGTTCCTCACCCAGGGAGGGGAAGATGAAATCGGAGTTGGCCAACGGGGTCCGATAGGGCTGGCCACCACCCCAGCCGCGACCGACCAGGCCGCCCCAACCCATGCCGTACAGGCCCTGACGCAGTTGGTAGCCACGGTCATAGGCGAAGGGGTCCAGCCAGGAATCAACGCGCACCTGCACATGGCTGACGAACAGATAGCCCATGGTGGCGCCCAGGGCGAACAGGATCCCGCCGACCACCAGCCACCCGGCGCGCTCGGTGGCGACGTACAGCATCACCAGGAAGATGCCGAAGAAGAGCAGGCTGGAACCGAGGTCGTTCTGGAAGACCAGCACGCCCAGGGAGATCATCCACATCAGCAGGATCGGGCCCAGGTCCCGGCCGCGGGGCAGATCGATGAACAGGAACCGGCGTCCGGCCAGGGCCAGGGCATCGCGATGCTGGACCAGATAACCGGCGAAGGTGATCACCAGGAAGACCTTGGCCAGTTCGCCGGGCTGGAAACCCATCGGGCCGATCCGGATCCAGATCCGGGCGCCGTTGACGCTGTGCCCAATGCCGGGAAGCAGCGGCATGATCAGCAGGATCAGGGCGATCAGGCCAGCGGTGTAGGTCAGGCCCTGCAGGCGGCGGTGATCACGCAACAGCAGCAGTACGCCGACGAACAGCGCCACCCCCAGCGTCATCCAGATCAACTGGGTGGGGGCGTAGATGTGGGCCTCTGCGTCCCGGGCCCGCCGGTAGAGGTCGATCCGGTGGATCATCGCCAGACCGAGACCGTTCAGTGCGCTGACGATCGGGAGCAGCAGCGGATCGGCGTACGAGGCGAACAACCGGATCACCACGTGCGCCACGACCACCAGCGCGGCCAACCAGGAGCCATAGGTGAGCAGGTCCAGGGGGAGTTTGCCCTCGACGCCAAGGCCGACCGCGGCGTAGGCACCGATGCCCACCGCAAGGCTGAGGACCAGCAGGTAGAGCTCGGCAACTCCTCGGCGCTTGTAGACGAACTCCGATGCCTGCGCCGCCAGGCCGGTCATCCCTGATCACCGCAATCGGGACTGGTGCTGGCGGTCGGGCCTGGTGCCGGGGTGGGGGACGGGGTCAGGGTTGGGTTGGGCGTGGGGGTCAGGGTCGGGCTGGGCGTGGGCATGGTCGCATCGGGGGCGCAGGCCCGGCTGGCCAGTTGCTCCACCTGACGGCGAGCGGCATCGAGGTCGGCCACGCCGATGCCGGCATCGACATTGCGCTGATCGAGCTTTGACAACTCATCGCGCGAGAGCGCGGTTCGTTCCTCGACATGATGCAGTGGCAGCCCGGGTAACTCGAAGTTCACTCCCTGGAAGATCGCCACGTCATCGGAGTCATCGAAGGCAACGAAGTACTGCTGCTGGGTCCAGCGATAGGAGAAGAACGCTCCCAACCCGACCAGGAGCAACACCAGGGCAGCGACCAGGAGTCTGCGGAGTACGCCGAAGCGGCGCGGCGCGCGCAGCGCGTAGCGCGCCTCCTCTGGATCCAGCGCGGCATCCCCTTCGCTGGAACCGGCAACCGGAGGGATCGAACCGGTGCCGGAGAGTTGATCGCGGCGGGCCTGCTCGCCGGCTGCTCCGACCAGCATCGGACCGATCGCAGCTGCGGCATCGGGATCGTCAGGAGCATCATCGGGGAGTACGTCGCCGATCACGACCGTGACATTGTCGGTGCTGCCGGCATCAAGGGCGGCGTTCACCAGGGCCACGCAGGCGACATCGGCGCTGCCCTGGCCGAGGATCCCGGTCACTTCCTCACCATCCAGGGAGCCGCAGCAACCATCAGAGCAGAACAACAAGCGATCCCCGGGTTGCAGTGCGACCACGGTGAGGTCCGGGTTGGGGCTGCGCGCCCCATCCAGTGCCCGCAGGATCAGGTTGCGGTTGGGGTGGACCCGCGCCTCCTCCTCGGTGATCCGGCCCTCGTCGATCAGGCTCTGCACGAAGGAGTGGTCACTGGTCAGTTGCTGCAGCTCACCATCTCGTAGCAGATAGCCGCGACTGTCGCCGATGTGGGCGACATGAAGGTTGTCCCCGTGCACCAGGCCTGCGGTCACGGTGGTGCTGGTGCCCTCCAGACCCGGATCCTCAGCAACCATCAGGGTCAACTGGGTGTGGGCCTGGTCCAGGGCCTCACGCAGCGCAACTGCCGGATCAGCCTCCTGGGTTGCCTGGTCGAGGAGGCGCAGTTGGGCGATCGCCGTACTGCTGGCCACATCGCCGCGCGCAGCTCCACCAACCCCGTCGGCAACCGCGAGCAACTGTGGGCCGGCGTACCCGGAGTCCTGGTTGTCGCGTCGTACCCGACCGACGTCGGAGAAGGCGGCGAAGCGGAGTTTCACTTGCGCAACTCCAGGATGGTCTTGCCGATCCGGACCTGGGAGCCAAGGCTGATCGAGGTCGGCTGGGTGATCCGATGGTTGTTGACGTAGGTGCCATTGGTCGAGCCGAGGTCCTCGATGAACCACTGGTCACCGCTACGCGCGATCCGGGCGTGCCGGGTGGAGGCGTAGTCGTCGGTGAGTTTGATCGCGGCGTCGCTGCCCCGGCCGATCAGGAGTGGGGCGTCGGCCAGCGAGATGCTCTGGCCCCGATCCGCGCCCTCGGTGATTGCAACCTCGCGTGGGTCACCCCGCCTGGCCTTGGGGGCCTTGGTGCGTTGCTTCTTTTCCTTGGGAACCTTCGTGCGCGGGGCCCGGGAACCGAACATGTCCGAGCGGATCACCGAAATGCAGGAAAGCACGAAGATCCACAGGACCGCCAGATAGAGGAACCTGATCAGCAGCAGGGTTACTTCTGACATTCACAGGTCTTTCACTCGGACGGACATGGTGGTGTTGCCAATCCTGATCGTCGCACCATCGCGCAGTCTGGCCTGGTCAACGCGCCTGCCATCGACCAGCATTCCGTTGGTGGAGCCGAGGTCCTCGGCGCTCACGATGGGGCCGGAATCGCTGTCAACCACGCGGATCTGGATGTGTCGCCGGGACACTCCGGGGTCCTCGATGCGCAGGTCGACATCGCTGCCGCGACCGATCACGATGCCCGGAGCTGACAGCGGCAGGTCGTCACCGTTGACGCTGAGGATCGCGGTGGCGCGGCGTACGGCGGTGGCTGTCGGGTCACCGGCGGTGTTGGTCACCCCAGCCTCGGTGGCGCTGCGGATCCGGAGCCGGCCGGTGCTCAGAGAGGGGTCCTCGACCAGATCGATGCTGACCGGCCCGGCGAAGACATAGCGCTGTTCGGTGGCGTGCTCGGTCAGCAACTCGGCCAACTCGGCCGGCAACTGGGGTCCCAACCGATCCAGGTTGTCATGGTCGCTGGGGCTCAACTCGACATGGAAGATGTTGGAGATGATCCGCCGATCGCGGCTGAGCACCTGGGCGGACCTGTCGGCCTCGCGCGCCAACTGCGCGGCGATCTCCACCGGCTGTACGGCGCTGCGGAAGGTCCGCGCGAACACGCCGGACACCAGCTGCTCGAGTTTGTCCTCGAAGCGGCTCAGTCGGCCCACGGCTCCTCCTCTCGTCGTACGTACCGGTCTGGATGGGCAATTGCCCACCCCGGAGCCTATCCAATCACGCGGAATAGCCCCCAGAACCGAGGCACAGTTTGGCTTGCGCAGCGTGGTGGGATAATCTGCTCTGGCTCACAACGAGCAGCGCGCGGGTGGCGGAATAGGCAGACGCGCACGGTTCAGGTCCGTGTGCCCGAAAGGGCGTGGGGGTTCAACTCCCCCCTCGCGCACAGGAGTAGCCCCGGGTCCTTTGGATCCGGGGCTTGTCCGTTTCATCGCCAGTTTCGCGAACGGTGGCTTGGAGAGCCGCGTTGTGTGGGGTTGTCGCCGTTGCTGCTATTCGGTGAGCGAAGCCCGGGCGTCGCTCAGGAGCAGGTAGAGATGCAGCGGGTCGGTCGGCGAGGGCTTGAAGCCGAGGGCCGAATAGAACGCTGCGACATCTTGATGGAGTGCGTGCACCAGAAGCAGGTGTACGCCGATGCGATCGGCAGCTGCGAGCGTGGACAGGATGGCGTCGCGGACAAGGAGTCGACCCAAGCCGATGCCCTGGGCTTGGCGGTTGACGGCGAGGCGACCGAGCAGCACCGCGGGAACTGGGTTGGGTGCGTTGCGTCGGGCACGGCCAGGTAAGTCCCCAGGTTCAACCGCCACTGCTGACAGGGTGTAGTAGCCGACCACCTTGTTGGTCTCGCTGTCGGTGCAGACGTAGCAGCGCGCGACATCGCAGACATGGTTGGCCAGTGCCCGGTCGACGAGGTAGTGATCGAGAGCTGCTTCGCCTGAGTCGAATCCGACTGTGTCGTCGGTTGGTTCGATGGGACGTGGACGCTGCAGCGTCACTCGACCTCATCCCACGGAGCTTGTTCGTTGAGCAACTCCGCGAGCTCCGGTATGCGCTGGGCCGGCCGATCGAGGATCGCGGAGAACTCCGCCCACGCAGCCTCGTCGAGCCGGAAGATGCGTCGGTCGGCCAGGGTGTCCTCGGCCCGGACCACAGCGGCTGTGGTGACGAAGTCGGTTAGTGATTGCCCGGAGACAGCCGCAGCATCCCGGATCAGGGCATCCTGATCGGGTGTGAGGCGCACGGCCAGTCGGGCTTGCTTGCGCCGAGTGGCTTCGGGCGTGGTGGGCATGGGTGAAGTGTACGCCTATTGGGCACACGGGTGTACGGGACGAGACCCACATCGGCCTGGAATGGGGTATCCGTCGCTGGCTGGGCCGTGGCGTGTGGGTCATTCCTGACTGTGGTGGCCTTTGCTTCAGTGTTCGTGTGTTCGAAAAACAGGACAATAGTGAAATGGATGGCTCCGAAATCGTTTCAGACATCCTGGCCAGATCCGGGATGTCCAAGGCGGCGCTCTGCCGTGAGTCCGGCGTATCCCGGTCGCTGTTGGATGCCTACCTGTCCGGGCGCTCAGCACCATCCACTCGGCAAGTGGAACGGCTCGCCAGGACTGCTGGATGTGAGGTCCGAGTCCTGATCACACCCAGGAAGCCAATTCGCAAGGCTCCCGAAAGCCTGGTTGCAGTCCTGGAACTGGGTGATTTGTTCCCGCGCAAACCAGCCAAGCCGCTGCCATCGATGGATCACATCTGGGCGGCTGCGAGAGAGAGCCGCACGATGAGTATCCTGCTGACCCGAAGCAGCTGAGGAACTTCGGGACTCAGGTCAGGTCCGGTTTTTCTGGCGGAGAGACCATCAAGTACTCGTTGATGTCAGCTTCCCAAATCGGTGACAGATCACTTGGGCTGAAGGGGTCGATGTCAGATCAGGTGGACCTGATGCAGTACCACGTGCTGGTTGGGCCCTCGATCGTGACCACCGCCGGAGCCGGGATCATGAGCCTGGATGCCGATGAGGTCACCAGGCTCCTGGAGAAGCAGGTCCAGCGTTATCAGGAGAAGGCCCGCTCCTGGAGCGCCTCAGCGAACTCCCTGGCGGCACGTTCGCCTGCTTCGATGGCTCCATCGAGGTAGCCCGGGTGCTCTTTGGCGGTCTCGGTTCCGGCCCAGTGCAGGTCACCAACGGGCGTGGAGTCAACGGGCGGGATTCCGGCGGTGGTGCCGGGTTTGGGGAGTGACAGATATCCGCCGCCAGCGTGGGGATCAAGGTGCCATGACTTCTCATGCCAACTGGCGGGGGAAAGGATCTCCTCCCCGAGGTGTGCGGCCAGTGGTTGCAGCAGCGCCATCCGGCGGACTGGAATCGAAGCAAGCAAAACCCGGGGAGGCGAGCTGCACCAGCTCAGCGCCGATCCCGGTCCGCCAGAAGGGCCCGGGATAGACAGCAACTGCCTTGTAGACCGTGCCCTTATAGGTTTCCCGCTCCAGGGTTGCGCGTTTCGGGGGGAGTTCGGGACGGTAATGGATCTTTGCGGTGGCCGGTGGTTGGGTAGCGATGATCACCTTCACAGCGCGGACCTCAGCGGTCGGCGTTCGCAGGATCACCCCGGACCCATCGCGCTCGATCGAGGTGACCCGTTGTTGCAGGTGGACCCGGCCAGCTAGCTCTGCTGCCAGTCGTTCAGCGATCGATCCGGCCCCCTCGACGAACAGTGAATCCTGGGCCCCACCGCGGGTGGACAGGAGCTGCACCACCCCACCCTGCAGGCGAATCATCCTTGTCATCGCCAGCAGCGATAACTGATCCAGATCAGCGGCCGAGGAGATTCCCGCTGCCAATTCCAGTAGTCGACGTGCCCTTCGACCGGGGACCCGACGCAACCAAGCCGCCAGCGTCGTTGAGTTCATCCGGGCGGGTACTCCAACTCGTGACAGGACGGCCACGCAACCTAGGGCAATCCCAACCACGAGGGTTGCGGAGTGGAGCAGTGAGACCCGACGCTCTCCCTCAAGCATGGGTGCGACCTGGCTGGTGTGCATTCGGAACCGGGTCAACCCGAGTTCGTCGCCGAGTGTTTGCAGGCGCTGGTGGTGGCAACCGATCCACTGCCCACCCAGGTCCAGACGGGACCCCAGTTCGGAGGTGACGGCATAGGAGCGGCCACCGACCCGATCAGCAGATTCGAGCACCACTACTTCGATGCCCTGGCGGACGAGATTGCGTGCTGCCACCAGTCCTGACAACCCGGCACCGACCACGACCACGTCGGTTCGGGTAGGAGGTGTACTCATCGCAGTTCCTTAGGTTCTCGGGATCTGACGCCTGCCGAAGGCCACGAACCCAAACACTGCCACCAGCGCAGCGATCACGCAGAGTACGACGAGCGCCGCCCGGTCGGCGGACTCGGCAGGGACCTGCCCGACGTGGGTCAGCGGGGATAGGTCCTGCACCCATTGGGGTAGTTGCAGGGCGACCCCGAGCAGGCTGAGCGCGGTGATCAGGCCGAAGCCGACCCAGGCGGCGGCGAAGGCGCGGGGAGCTGCGGCGTACAGGGCCAGCACCAGGGCGGTGATCACCAGGACCGCCGGCAGATAGGCGAATCCGGCGCCGATCAGGACCCCGAAATAGCGGGACTCCCCGGTGGTCAGGGCTGCAGCGCCGGCGAAGGTGAGTGCGGAGGCGGAGATGAGGATGACCAGCCCGACCAGGACCACGACCAGTTGCGCGGTCAACCAACGGGATCGTGATCGGGCACCGGCCAGCAGGGTTTCCAGGCGACCCTCGGACTCTTCTCGGCGCAGGGTGCTGAGCGACTGTACGACGTACCCGCACGCGATCAGGGTCAGATAGAGCTGCACATAGGCAAGGAACAGGTCGGCGGCGTTGCTGCGGGTGATCCCCATCGCCTCGCGCAGCATCTCGTTGCTGAGCATCGCATCGGCAGCCTGCCTGGCCAGAGCGCCCATCATCGCGCCGAGGCCGACCCCGCCAGCCAACCAGCCCAGGAAGCTCCCGCGCTGGTTGGTGACCGCCAGCCCGATCGGGTGGACCAACCAACGGCTTGCCGCAGTTGGCCCCGGGCCGGGTCGGTACGCCGCGGCGCCCAGGTCGCGCCGCCACGCCAACACCAGGGCTGCCCCGGCGATCAGGGCGGAGACCAGGACCGGGATCACCAGCACCCACCAGCGGGAGTGAGCGGCAAATGGAGCGGTCCTCTCCAGCCAGCCCAACGGGGAGAGCCACACCCAGAAGGTCTCGGTGACATCACCGATGCCGCGCAGGGCATAGGCAATCGCGAGGAACCCGAAACCGAGGAAATAGATCTCCCGGGTGTGCAGGACCACCTGTGCGCACAGCGCCGCCAGGGCGCCGAAGACGACCGTGACCAGCCCCAGGGAAAGCGCATAAAGCAGCGCGTCTGCTAACTCGATCCGCACCGCCAGCAGGGAGATCGTGAACCCGACAACCAGCACAGCCACCACGCCAAGCAGCAACAACAGCGCCGCAACCACCGGTGCCCGGCGATCGATCCGACCGGCCAGGACCGCCTCCAGACGGCCAGAATCCTCCTCGCCGCGAGTGGTCGCCGCCACCAGCGCGATCCCGACCAGCGGCATCAACAGGGTCGCCAGGAAACTGAACTCGTCCTGGATGATCCCGCCCAGGGTGTCCAGGCCCTCCACCCGGCCGTTGATCGCGACCAGCGCATCGCTGAGGATCGCCTCGCCGTACGACGCGATCTGCGCCGGTGTCTGATAGAGCCTCGCAACCGAGGCTGCTGTGGCGGCGAAGGCAGCGATCAGGCTCAGTGTCCAGATCAGGTACTGCCGCCGATGCGCCCGCCAGAGGATCGCGGCGTACTGACCCAGGCCGGTCACGATGCGTCTCCGGGGTCGCGGTATTCGCTGAGGAAGAGGGCATCCAGGCTGGGTGGTTGCACGGTCAGGGTGCTGATCCCGGCCGCATGCACCCGACCAATCACCGCATCAAGGGCCTCAGCGGTGACGGTGAACCTGACTTCCACGTGGCCGTCGTGCGGCGTACTGAGCAGGTCGGCCACGCCAGTTGCCTGGTCGAGGCCGTCGATCTCCTTGCGGGTGATGGCGTGGACCGAGGTGCGGGTGTGGCGGCGCAGCTCGGCGAGTGAGCCCGACGTGACCGTGCGACCGCGACGGATGATGGTGACCCGATGGGCCAGGGCCTCGACCTCGGAAAGGATGTGGCTGGACAACAGCACGGTCGCGCCCTCGGTGACCCGCTCACGGATCACCTCCTGGAAGACCTGCTCCATCAGCGGGTCCAGCCCAGAAGTGGGCTCATCGAGCACGACCAGATCCACCTCCCCGGCCAGGGCGGCGACCAGTGAGACCTTGCGGCGGTTGCCCTTGGAGTAGTCGCGGACCCGTTTGGTGGGGTCCAGATCGAAGCGCTCGATCAACTCCGTACGCCGCTTCGGCACCAGGCCGCCATGGACGCCAGCCAGGATGTCGATGCACTGGCCACCGGTAAGGCCCGGCCACAGCGCCACGTCGCCGGGTACATAGCTCAACTGGGCGCGCAGTTTGGTGCCATCACGCCAGGGGTCGCCGCCGAGCAGGTTGGCCGAACCGCCGTCGGCGCGCATCAGGCCGAGCAGCAGCCGGATGGTGGTCGACTTGCCAGCCCCGTTGGGGCCGAGGAAACCGTGGACCTCGCCGCGGCGTACCTCCAGATCGAGGCCATCGAGGGCCCGGAAACTGCCGAACTTCTTGACCAGGCCGTCGGCCCGGATCACCTCAGCTGAGTTGTTGGTGTCCACATCCAGAAACCTAGACCCATCCAGGCTGGGACTGCGCGGTTTGTTCGCGCCTGCGGAAACGTGCCGGTAAGAATTTGGTGCCATAGCGACCAAATATTACCGGCACATTTAGAGGGGGGCCCAGTGTACGCCGTGAGCCCGCGGATCATCGGAGTCCTCGTGCTCGTCCTGAGCCTGGGCCTGGCTGCGCCCGCGCTCGCCCTGGATCGGTTGCCGTCGGATTCGTACGTGGACTATCAACTCGGTGGCGCCGCACCGGTGCTCCCGGGAGTTGGGATCGTGGTGCGCGACCGGACCGACGTACCGGCGCCCGGGGTGGTGAACGTCTGTTATGTGAACGGTTTCCAGACCCAGCCGAATGAGAGATCGTTCTGGCGGGGGTCGAAACGGTGGGGGTTGGTATTGAAGCGGCGCGGGCGTCCGGTGGTGGATGCCCAGTGGGGCGAGTGGTTGCTGGACATCCGGACCCCCCGGAAGCGACGGGCGCTGGCCGCAATCATGGGCCGGTGGGTCGAGGGCTGTGCCCTGAAGGGCTTTGTGGCGGTCGAGTTCGACAACCTGGATTCGTTCACCAGAAGTCGGCGGTTGCTGAAACGACGTCATGCCATCGCGTTCGCGCGGCTCCTGGTGCAGCGGGCGCATCGGGTTGGTTTGCTGGCCGGGCAGAAGAACCTCGCCGACTTCAATGGCACCCGGATTGGCTACGACTTCGCGGTCGCCGAGGAGTGCGGACACTGGGACGAGTGTGGGCGGTATCTGGCGTCGTACGGCGATCAGGTGCTGGCGATCGAATACTCCGCGGCAGATTTTGCCCGCACCTGTGCGGGGTTTGGGGCGTCCTGGCCCGTCGTACGACATGAGCGGGCGCTGTCCCCGAGTGGGGTACGGGAGTTCTGCTGAGCCAGCCAGTTGCTGCCCCTCGCCGAGGCGGCAGTAGTTCGCATTGGGTTGGTGGAAGGCTCGCTACGATCACCCGATGTTCATCAAGGTGGCTGGCTATCTCGGAGTACTCCTCGCCGGTCTCATCATTGGCGCGTCATTTGGCGCCGGGGCACTGTGGCTGTCGCAAACGCCGTTTCCGATCGACGAGTGGGTCTGTGTTGAGGGGGAGGCCCCGGTGATCACCGGTGAGGGTGGGAGCTACTGCGAGGCGGTTGACAAACAGCCCAAGCAGGGTTGGCGTTGGGACCCTCTGGGCAATCGCCCGTTCATTTGTGAGGACCGGAAGGGCTGGGTCGAGGTCATCAATGGCAAGGAGACCGACTGTTTCAGCAGTTACTTCCCGCTCCCGGAGGGTTGGTCCATCAAGGACTGAGTTGGGTCAGCTCTTCTGCTGCTGCTTCTGGTAGGCGCCGTACGCCAGGCTGATGAGCAGGGCGCCAACTACCGACCCGATCAGACCGGATGGGCGCAGGTCGAGCCCGTCCCCGCTGATGAAGCTGATCAGTAGGCCGCCGACGAACGAGCCCAGCAGGCCGGCGATGACGGCGAAGCCCAGTTGATTTCTTTCATTGGGGTGCCGAGCAGGAGTTGGGCGATTCCGCCGACGAGGATCCCGAACAGGAGCAGAGCAAGGATGAGCATGGGGACAAACCTAGAGCATTCGCGCCCTTCGTGCGCGCCGGGTGGCTGCACGTCGTACTGCTGGGGGATGGGGTCTCCCCAGGGGCCTGGCTGGCCTAACTACCAACGGGAAACTGGTGCTGCCAATGGTCTGCCGACCATTGTCAGCACCAGTTTACCAAGTGCCCTTTGGAATACGAGGCGCAAAATGAAAAAATGAAGGTGACCCCAGTCGCCTGCTCGCTGAGCTCCCACAGCTGTACGGCGAGTTGGGGGTCGCGGGCGATCTGGCTGGGGGTGGCGGGGCCGACGGGGCCGCTGAAGCCGCGCATCTTGGTGGGGCCGGTGTAGGAGCCGGGGGTGCCGAGGGTGGCGGCGTACAGGGTGGCGTCGGCACCCCGCGCGGCGGACTGCAGGACGAGCGGCAACACGATCGGGGCGAGTCTGCGCACGATCGGGTTGGCGCCGAGCCCGTCGGGTGCGCTGAACAGGTTGGTGTTGGATCCGCCGGGGTGCGCCATCGTGGACACCAGCGGCGAACCAGCGGCCTGGGCGCGCCGGTGCAACTCCAGGCCGAAGATCAGGTTGGCCAGCTTGCTGTTGTTGTACGCCGGTTCACCGCGATAGCTCGCCTCGGGATTCATATCGATCAGGTCCGCCTTGCCCCGGTGATGGGCGTTGGAGGACACCGTCACCACCCGCGGTGAATCCGTCGCCAACAGGTGCGGCAGCAACCGACCGGTCAACGCGAAATGCCCCAGGTGGTTGGTGCCGAACTGCAACTCAAAACCATCGGCCGTGGTCCGGTAGGTCGGCGACATCATCACACCCGCGTTGTTGATCAGCAGGTCCAGCGGACCGTCCCAGCGCTCGGCGAAATCCTGCACCGACTGCAAGGAAGCGAGATCGAGCTGCTCCACCCGGGTGTCGCCCTCGATCCGGGCCGCGGCCTCCTCGCCGCGCTCCCGGTCCCGACAGGCCAGTACGACGCTCGCTCCATGCCGTGCGAGTTCGTCGGCGGTGTGCCAGCCGATCCCGGAGTTGGCTCCGGTAACGATCGCGGTGCGCCCACTCAGGTCGGGCATGTCGTCAGGGGTGAACCTCATGATGCGACCAAGTCCTCATAGTCGGGGTGCTTCTCGATCCAGCTCGCGATTAAGGGGCATTGCGGCACCGCTCGCAATCCCCGCTCCCGCAGGTCATCCAGTACGCCGCGCACCAGCGCCGACGCGATCCCCTGCCCGGCGTACTCCTCCGGGACGATCGTGTGGGTCAGGGTCAACACCGAGCCCTCGGTTTCATACTCGATGTGTCCCACCCGTACGCCGTCACGTTCGGCGACGTACCTGGATTCGGCAGCCTGCTCGCTGATGATCAGTTCACTCACGGGGTCCAACCTACGCGCCGCGACGACGAATCAGCCAGGCCCCCAGCGCCACCAGCAGCGATCCACCGAAGACCCAGCGGACCGCCACATGGAGGGGATGCATCAGGGTGTCGAAGACCTCCCGGATGGCCGGTACCGCGTTGGGGTTTACCGGAAGGTCGCCCAGGTACGACGAGCGCACCCACATCAGCAGACCACCAACCAGCAGCATCGACAGCGCCACCCCGATAGCGGTCCGACCGAGGAGTTGTCGCCGCGACGTGCTGACCGCGAGTGCTAGTAGCAACAATCCGACAAGTAGGTAGGGCAGCCAACTGGCGCTGCGATCCAGGATCCGTACCGTGCGCTGGGCATCATCGAGATTCTTTGAGTGGATGATCTTGAACTCCACAGACACCTCCGGGATCAGTGCCGCGGCCCGATATCCCTTGTCCATCAGAAGTTCCCGGGTGGCTGCAATCACTGCGCCAAGGTTGACCGAAACGGTGCCATCGGTGGTCTGCACCTTCTCGGTGTCCTGCCCGGTCAGCAGCGCCACCAGTTGGTCGTGTGCCCGCCGGTTGGCGGTCACCCAGGCCTCGGCGAACTCATCGCTCTTGACCACGTCGTTGACCGCGTCGGTGACGAACTGCTCGGCCTCCTGGGAGAGTACGGCGCCCAGGCTGTCCAGGCTGCGACTGACCAACGGGTTTGGGTCATCGCCCAGCACCGGTTGCAGGGTGTCGGAGAGCAGGTTGTCGGTGGGCAACAACGCCAGGATCTCCCTGGTGGCCCGCTTGGAGACCGCCTTCTGGATCAGTGGGTTCTTGCCCAACGGTGCCACCGTGGCCACATAGGCATCGGTGTCGGTGATCTCACTGTTGATATAGCGGGCGATCACGGTGGCCGGGGTCAGAGCCACCACGGCAATGGCCAGGATCGCGGCGATCAGGGATCGGATGCTTCGGCCGGGGCTCATGGGAGCAGAGTCTAGGGCGAGTTGTCACAAATGTGGCTTGCCGCCGAAATCACTGCGGCAACAAGGCCTGAATCGCCTTCTCGGTGCCCAGCACGAGCTTGGCGCGCTCGGTGGTGCCGCGCATCTTCACGATCGGCTCATTTCCGGAGATCACATGCACCGGGCCATCGGCCAGCGCAGCCAGGCCCTCCCGGGCCACCTCGGCAGGTTCACCAACGGCCAGGCCGGGGATGTTGAAGTTGAGGCCGGCTCGTTCCATTGCCGGGGTCCGGGTGACACCGAGGACCAACTCCAGCACGTGTACGTCGTACTCGCGCAACTCCGCCCAGAGGCCCTCCGCGAAGATCCGGCCGAAGGCCTTGGCGCCGCCGTAGATCGCCTCGGTGGCGGTGCCGACGTACCCGGCGAGGGAACCGACCAGCAGGATGCCGCCACGGCGCCGCTGCTTCATCGGGCCGACGAAATGATGGGTCAAGGCCAGCATTGCTGTCACATTGAGATCGATGACGCCCTGGAAACCACTGAGCTCGCCCTCGGTGAACTTGTGGCCATAGGAGTTGGCGCCAGCGTTGTAGATCAGCAGTCCGACCTCGACATCCGCGGTGGCGGCGGCGATCTCGTCGATCGCGCTGGTCTGGGTCAGATCGACCGCGACCGTGCGCACCTCGGCGCCCAGTTCCCGACAGGCCGACGCGGTTTCCTCAAGGGGGCCGGGCTTTCGGGCAATCAGCACCAGGTTGCTGCCGGCCTCGGCGAGTTGCCTGGCGAACTCGGCGCCGACACCCTCGGAGCCACCAGCGATCACGGCCCAGGGTCCGTAGTTGGAGAGATCAGTCATGTCGCCATCCTGCCACTTGGCTGCCGGTTGCACACCAACCTGACAGAGTGGAGGTATGACGACCACGCTCACCTTCCTGGGTGCCGCCGGCACCGTCACCGGGTCGAAGTACCTGTTGACCGTCAACGAGCGCCGGATCCTGATCGATGCCGGCATGTTCCAGGGTGAGAAGCAATGGCGGCGACGCAACTGGGAGGAGTTCCCGGTACCTCCGGAAACCATCACCGATGTGCTGTTGACCCACGCCCACGCCGATCACTGCGCCTATCTACCCGCGCTGGTCAAACGGGGTTTCTCCGGCCCGGTTTGGTGCACTCGTGGCACCCGGGACCTCGGTGAGATCGTGATGCGCGACTCGGCCTACCTGGCCGAGCGTGACGCCAAGGAGGCCGCTGCCGGGGGTTGGTCCAAACACGACCCGCCGCTGCCGATCTACACCGGCGGCGACGTCGAGGACACCCTGCCACTGATGACGGTCGTTGAGTACGACGCACAGCTCGACCTGGGGGACGGGATCAGCGCGGTCTTCACCCGCGCCGGTCACATCCTCGGTGCCGCGTCGATCACGATCACCACCCCGGACACCTCGGTGCTCTTCTCCGGCGACCTGGGTCGCAGCGACCACCCGGTGCTCCGCGCCCAGGAGCAACCGCCGGGGGCGGCGTACGTCGTGGTGGAGTCGACGTACGGCGATCGCGACCACCCGCGCCCGACCAACCTGCCCCATGAGGTGCTCGCGGATGCGATCCGCCGGACCGTCGCGCGGGGTGGGTCGGTGCTGATCCCGGCCTTTGCCGTGGACCGGGTGGAGATCGTCTTGCGCGCGCTTTCCCAGATGCGCAAGCACGGCCGGATCCCAGCCGAGGTGCCGATCTTCGTGAACTCACCGATGGCCGTGGCCGCCCTGGAGGTCTACAAACGCGCTGGTCTGGAGTTGCGGCCGGACATCTCCTCAGATGCCTTTGCCCGGTTGGACAATCTGCACATGGTGCGGACAGCGGAGGGTTCGCAGGTGTTGACCGAGAAGCGTCGCAGCCCACATATCGTGCTCACCTCATCGGGGATGGCCTCCGGTGGTCGGGTACTGCACCACCTGCGCGCGATGCTTCCCGATCCGCGCAACAGCGTGGTGCTGACCGGCTATCAGGGCGTCGGGACCCGAGGTAGGCAACTGATCGAGGGTGCCGATCAGGTCAAGATCTTTGGGGAGTTGGTGCCGGTCCACGCCGAGATCGTGCAGGACAACGAGTTCTCGGTGCACGCTGATGCCACCGATCTGGACACCTGGCTGGCACGACTGGATCCGGTCCCACAACAGGTTTTCGTCACCCATGGCGAACCCCGTTCCGCAGAGGCCCTGGCCAAACGGGTCCGCCAGCATCTGGGAGTCCCCGCGCTGGTCCCGGCGTACGGCGAGCAGGTCACCCTGGGCGGGCCGCCACCGCAGCTGCAGGTGCCGGACCTGGCCGGGTTGCCCAGCGGGGCCCGGGTCACCCAGGACCTGCGGGTGCGTGAGGCGAATGCGAAAACGATAGTGCTGGAGGGCACCATCACCATCCACCTCGATGAGTGAAGGTTTTCAGCGATCCACCACGATCGCGAGATGGTCGCTGTCGGTCTCCACGTAGCTGACCTCATCGGCCGGACCTGGGCCGAAGACGTCATCGATCCGACGTTTGCCCCAGGTGCCGGGCGCGTCCTCGCGACCGGCCCAGGCTGACGTCAGGCTGGGGATCGCGAAGCCATGGAAGTTTGAGTCACCCATTGCATGGACCAGATACCCCTTGTCCAGCGCCCGGGCGATGGCCAGGCGTAGTCGCCGGGACTCGTTGCGATGGCGGCGTACCAGCTTGGGGCGATCGTCGCGATAGACGCCGTGGGCCTGGACGGCCGGATCGAGGTGATAGTTGAAGATTGCGTACCGACGCCCCCAGACGCGTTCACGGAGCACCACAGTTGCGATCCGGGGACGCAGCCGTTTGATGTCCCGCGCGCCGGGGTCGGGTTTGCCGTACCAGCTCAGCCAGACCCGGTAACTGTCCAGCAACTCGAAACGGTCCCGCCGAAAGCCGATCGGGCACCCGGCCCTGCGTGGGGCGTACCACTCATACTCGTCATCGGGGAGCAGGTGTGCCCTGCGGGTGAACCACTCCTGCAAGCCGATCACATCGGGCCGATAGGCCAGGACCTGATCCAGGGATCGGGTGGCCTGCTCGTCGGGCAGGGTGTAGATCATGTTGGCGCTGGCGATCCTCATCAGCGGGTGGGCCTCAACAATCGATCCAGGTACGCCGACAACAGCGCCTCGCGAAGAGCCGGCTCGGCGATATTGAGCAGCGCGTTGATCTCGGCCATCGACTCCGGTACGCCGACCGACCCGTCGGCATCCGCGCCAGCCATGCCCACCGCAGCCAGCAGGCCATCGAAGTCCGCGTCGCTGAGCGAGGTGGGATCCAGGGCAGCCACAAACTCACGGATCCCATCATCGATCTGCACCGGCCCACTGGTCACCGCGGTTTGCACCGCCTCGCCCAGGGCCAGCAGGAAGGCGTCCACATCCGTGGCTGCGGACAGGGTGAGGTGGAGATTGGCCGGTTGGCCCGCGTAGGCCAACTGGGGTTGGGTCCACCAACCCGCGCGATGCAGCTCATCGGCGATGGTGAAGACATCGCAGGAATCATCGGTGGTGAAAGCGATCAGGGTTGAGTCAGGCTCCGCGACCAGGGTCAGCACCGGGTTATCCCGGATCCACTCGACGAGAGTGGCGACCCCGGTCAGCACCTGCTCGGTCAACCGCAGGAAACCCTCATCGCCGATGGTGTTGAGCACCGCCCAGGCGCCGGCCAATGGCCCGCCGGACTTGGTGGACTGCATGGTGGTGTTGAGCATCGTGTAGCCGGGCCAGTCGGCACAGGCGAAAATCTGTGACCGGCGCTGAGCGGCGCTGCGGTGCAGCAGCAGCGAGGTGCCCTTGGGGGCATAACCGTATTTGTGCAGGTCGACCGAGATGCTGGTGACCCCGTCGACGGCGAAGGTCCAGGGCGGCACGTCGTACCCCAGGCGCTGCTTCCAGGGCAGCACCCAACCGCCAATGCAGGCATCGACATGACACCGGATGCCGCGCTCTTTGGCGGCGGCTGCGATCTCGGGGATGGGGTCGATCACCCCGTGGGCGTACGACGGGGCGCTGCCCACGAGCAGGACGGTGTCCTCATCAGCGGCGGCAGCCATCGCCTCGGGATTGGCCCGGAAATCCGTGCCCACCGGGGTCACCCTGGCCTCGATGCGGAAGTAGTGCGCGGCCTTGTGGAAGGCGGCGTGGGCGGTGGCGGGGATCACCATGTTGGGGCGCTGCGTGGTGGCGGCGTCGCGGGCGGACTGCACGGCCAGCAACACTGATTCGGTACCGCCACTGGTGACGGTGCCGACCGCCTCGGGTGGCGCGTCGAGCAGGTTGAGACCCTTGCCGACGACCTCGTTCTCCATGGTCAGCAGGCTGGGAAAAGCAGTCGGATCCAGGCCATTGCTACCCGCAAACGCGGCGACGGCTTCCTCGCCAACCCGGTTGGCCTCGGCGATCCCGGAGTCGTAGACATAGGCCAGGGTGCGACCGCCATGGATCGGCACATCCTGGGCCCTCAGCGCGGCCAATCTGCTGCGGACGTCAGTCACTGTGGATTTCCCTTCGGGTTGCGGCTTGCGTCATACGCTCCGTGAGAGAACCCCGGGACGTCATACGAATTGAGGGTCCCAGGCCACAATTCGTATGACGTCCCGGGGAAACCGCACGCTTCGTATGACGTCCGGGTACGACGCTGACGCCCGGGACTACGCCACTCACTGCGAGCCCTCAGCGTTGGCGGCGGCGACCTGCTCGGCGGTCAGCGAGTACTTGCGCAGGAAGACCAGCGACAGCACCACCAGTACGGCGGGCAGCAGCGAGAAGCCGAGCACGATCGCGGTCAGGGCGCTATCGCTCTGGGTGGTGGTGCCGGTGGTCGAGGATGCGTAGCCGCCTACCGCGAGCACCGCGCCGTACACGCCTGGCCCGAGGGCCAGACCGAAGGTCTCGGCTGCGGTCCACACACCGGTGTAGACGCCGATCCGGTTCTGCCCGGTGCGGGCCGCATCGACCGCGGCGCAATCGGGCAGCATCGCCATCGGGAAGACCTGGGCGCCGGCGTACCCGACCCCGACCAGAGCCACAGCCACGAAGACCACCCAGGTTGGATAACTGCGCGCGCCCACCGCCACCAGGGCGCCGAGCGCGAGCACCAGTGAGGCCATCACAAAGCCCTGCTTCTTGCCGACTCGTTGCCCAAAACGCGACCAGAGCGGAGTCAACAGCAGCGCGGGCCCGACGAAACAAACGAACAGGATGGTGCCGGCGCCAGGGTCCTGCAGCACATTGCGGGCCAGGTAATCGACCCCGGCGAGCATGCATCCGGTCGCCAGCGCCTGGATCACGAACGCGATCAGCAGGTAGCGGAAATCCCTTGCCCCACTGACGATTCGCAGTTGTTCGGCCAGGGTTCCAGTGCCAGCCTGCACCTTCCCGATGGGTGCCCGGGCGGTGCCGAAGTAGGCGCCCAGGGCGCCGATGATCAGCAGCACGGCGACGAACAGGCCCATGTATCTGTATCCCTCACGGCCCTCTGCGGCGTTGCGGATCAGGGGAGCGGTGGCGCCGCTGAGCATGATCGCGAAAGCCAGGATCGCGACCCGCCAGGTCATCAAGCGGGTGCGCTCGTCGTAGGAGTCGGTCATCTCCGCGGGCATCGCGACGTACGGCACCTGGAAGAAGGCGTACGCCGTGGCGCAGGCCAGGAAAGCGACCAGAACCCAACCCCCGTTGAGGATTCGTGAGCCCAGGTCGGGTGCCGCGAAGAGCAGTGCGAAGCAGAGTGACAGCGCCACCCCGGCCTTCAGCAGGTATGGGCGCCTGGGTCCGCGGGTGTCGGTGGAGCGATCACTGATCCGACCGGCGATCGGGTTGAGGATCACATCCCAGGCCTTGGGAGCGAAGACGATGACGCCGGCCAGGGCGGCGGTGATCCCCAGGGTGTCGGTCAGATAGGGAAGTAGTAGCAACCCGGGGACGGTGCCAAAAGTGCCGGTGGCCACCGAGCCCAGACCGTATCCGGCGCGGGTCCTCGTGCTCAGTTGATCGCCAGTTTGGGACATGCGGGCACATTAGCCTCACTAGACCGGATCGGGGTATCACCGACGAAAATTCCCCCATTAGGTAAGGCTCGCCTAAGTGCGTGTTACCTTGAATGTGTGGGCAAGGCCGTCAAGTTGCCGAAGACGAAGTGCTGCGAGTCAAAGGACCGCTGCACTCGCTGCCCTATCCTGATGCTCAAGAACGGCGAACTGCCGACCGGATACGGTGTACACAAGCGCAGGTTGGTAAAACTCGATCCGATCACCAAGAAGCCCATCAAGAAGGGCGAAAAGATCAAGAAGGCCGAGTTGGCCGCAGCCTGTGGAAAGAAGTCGGGCAAAAAGAAGGTTGCCTGACCTGAGTCAGGAGGCCCTGTGACCGCAGCCCGATTTGTCGAAGCGCTCAATGAGCAGATCGGCAACGAATTCGCCGCCCACCAGCAATATGTTGCCTGTGCGATTCACTACGACGACCTGACCATGCCGCAGATGGCTGCTTTCTTCTATGCCCAGGCTCTTGAGGAGCGCGACCACGCGATGATGATGGTCAAGTTCCTGCTCGACACCGATGCAAAGGTGAAGTTGCCCGGAGTGGAGGCGCCCATTGTGGAGTTCGCCGATGTGGTCGCTCCCATCGAGTTGGCCCTGGCCCAGGAGAAGCGGGTTTCTGAGCAGATCTTCAACCTCACCCGGATCGCGCGGGAGGAGAATGATTTCGCCGCGGAGCAGTTCATGCAGTGGTTCATCAAGGAGCAGGTGGAAGAGGTCTCCACGATGAACGACCTGCTCACCGTGGTCACCCGCGCCAAGGACGACATCGAGGCGATCGAGGAATACGTCAAGCGTGAACAGGGTGGCGAGGGCGCCGACCCCACCGCCCCTCCCATCGCCGGCGTCTGACCCCTCACCCCCGACCCCCCGGTACGCCGAGGCGGCAGAAAATCACCCGCCGAGGCGGCAGTAGTTCACACCGTCGTACCCTCGAGGCGGCAGTAGTTAACACGGCATTTGGAGCAAAAGTGGCAAGTATTTGTTAACTACTGCCGCCTCGGCAGGTAATCAGCCGGGGGCTGGCGTGTTAACTAGTGCCGCCTCGGCGTGTTAAGTACTGCCGCCTCGGGTGTTAACTAGTGCCGCCTCGGCAGTGGGGAAGACGGATAGGCTTGGCGCAACTACGGCGCCGGGACAGGCACAGCGCCGGGACAGGCACAGCGCCGGGACAAACAAGGAGCATTATGACTGAGTACGACGTGCTGGTGGTCGGTAGCGGCGGGGGCGCGCTGACCGGCGCCGCGATCGCGGCCAAGCAGGGCCTGTCGGTGCTGGTGTTGGAGAAGACTCCCTGGCTGGGCGGCACCTCGGCGTACTCAGGTGGGGCCTGCTGGCTGCCCGGCACCGAGATTCAGCAGCGCAACGCGCTCCCTGATTCCACCGAGGGCGCCCGCGACTATCTCAAGGCGATCGTGCCCGACGCCGACC
Source organism: uncultured Marmoricola sp. (assembly GCA_964600765.1). GTDB lineage: Bacteria > Actinomycetota > Actinomycetes > Propionibacteriales > Nocardioidaceae > Marmoricola. The sequence continues at coordinate 20,927 of CAZRKI010000008.1, read as the reverse complement.
CGGAGCGGATCGAGGCCTTCCTGGCCCACACCCCGCAACTGGTCGCCGAGTTGGAGGCGGACGAGTTGTTCGCCTGGGAGTGGATCCCCTTCAGCGAGTACTTCGACGCACCGGGCCGGGTGCCCTTCGGTCGCTCGATCCAACCCAGTTCGATCAAGCGGGCCGAGTTGGCTCCCGAGGCCACCGAAGTCCTGCGGCCGCCCGTGGAGATGGACCGGATGGGTGCCGAGCGGGGTCGCAACACCCTCAGTGGCGGGCAGGCCCTGATCGCCAGGCTGGCGGCGATCGTACTCCGCGACGGTGGTGAGATCCGGACCAATTCCGTGGTGACCGGTCTGATCGTCGAGGACGGTCGGGTGGTTGGCGTCAATGTCGGTGCGGAGCAGATCCGCGCCCGCGGTGGCGTGCTCATCGCGGCCGGTGGATTCGAGGGAAACCCCGGCCTTCGCAAGGAGCATCAAACCCCCGGCTCGGCGGAGTGGTCGATGGCGCCCCGGGACGCCAACACCGGTGACTGGATCGGATTTGCCGACGACCTCGATGCTGCTCTCGACTGGACCGGCGCGGCCTGGTTCTGCCCCGGGCTCCTGCAGCCGGATGGCAGTGGTTCCTTCACTCTTGGCTTCCGCTCCGGCGTGATGCTTGATGCCACGGGAAATCGCTATGCCAATGAGTGTCTGCCCTACGACCGCTTCGGTCGGGAGATGGCCAAGTCTGCTGACCGGGTGCCCTCCTGGTTCATCTTCGACGCCAAGGATGGCGGTCATCTGCCCGGAATCGCCATGCCAGAAGGCGATCCTGAGGCACACCTGGCCGCCGGCACCTGGGTCAAAGCCGAAACCCTTTCCGAGTTGGCCGCTGCCACCGGACTGCCAGAGGCCGCCCTGGTCGGCAGCGTGGAACGCTTCAATGGTTACTGCGCCACCGGCAGGGACGATGAGTTCGGCCGCGGCGATGACGAGTACGACGGGTTCTTCTGCGGCGGGACCGGTCCCAACAAGGCGCTCACCCCGATCGATCAGGCGCCGTACTACGCGGCGAAGTTCGTGCTCTCCGATCTGGGCACCAAGGGTGGTTTCGTGACCGACACCGCCGGCCGCGTGCTCACCAACGCTGGGTCGGTGATCCCGGGCCTGTATGCCTCCTCCAACTCCGCAGCTGCGTTGTTCCGGGAGGTCTACCCGGGGCCGGGGGCGCCGCTGGGCGCGGCGATGGTCTACGCATCCCTTGCGGTTCGGGACATCAAGGCGCGCCTGGCTCAGTCCTGATGTGACCTTGCTCCCTTGAGTTGGCATTGGTTGCTTGCTGTGGGTTAGCGTGCACTGGTTGTTGATATCAAGGAGTTGACCCGTGGCCAAACTGCTCTTCCGGATTGGCCATTTTTCCGCGCGTCGACCCCTGCTCGTCGTACTGGCCTGGGTCCTGGCCATCCTGGCCACCGGTGTCGGCATGAGCGCACTGCAAAAGCCGCTCAACAACACCTTTACACTCCCCGGTAGCGAGTTCGGCCGGGTCTTCGATCATCTGGGTCGCACGATTCCGGCTGCTGCTGGTGGTTCGGGTACGGCGGTGATCCACGCCGAGAAGCCCTTCACCACCGAGCAGAAAGCGGCGATTGCCCAGACCTTTGCCGACTGGGAAGACCTGTCGATCGTCAAGGAGATCGTCGATCCATTCCAGGCCCAACAGAACCTGGACCAGTCGCAGGTAAGGCTGCGGGAGGCGCGGACCAAGCTTGAGGATGGCGAGAAGAAGCTCGCCGATGGCCAGTACCAACTCAATCAACTCAAGTGGTTGATCCGCCAGGGCAAGCGCGACATCGCACGCCTGCAGGCCACCGCGCCCAGTGACCCAACCCTGCCCGCCCGGATCAAGGGCCAGGCTGATCTGGAGCAAACCCTCGCCCAGGGGCAGGAGAAACTGACCAGGGCTGAGCAGCAGCTCAAGGATGGTTGGCATCAGTACGCCGTCGGCCAGGAACTGGCCGCCATGACTGAGGGCATGCGGATGGTGTCCAAGGATGGTCGCACCGCGCTGATCCAACTCCGCTTCCACAAGGGCACCAACGAGATCGACCCCAAGGTGATGAAGTCGGTGCCCAGGGTGGGCGATCGGCTCCACGACCATGGCCTCCAGATCGAGTACGGCCAGGAGATCACCTACAACAACCACATGGGCGGCCTCGGGGAGGTCCTCGGCCTGGTGGTGGCCACGCTGGTACTGCTGGTGATGTTCGGATCCTTCCTGCTGGCCGGGCTGCCGCTGGCCTCAGCCATGGTCAGTGTCGCCGTGGCGCTGATGGGCGCGCTGACCATGAGCCACTGGATCAGCCTGCAACAGATGGCTCCGGTGCTCGGCGCGATGCTCGGCCTGGCCGTGGGCATCGACTACGCGCTGTTCATCGTCAATCGTCATCGTCGGACGCTGATCCACGCAATCGCTGACAGTGGCCACAAACCCACCAGAGATGAGATCAGGCACAACATCGCCATGGCGATGGGTACGGCGGGCAGCGCGGTCGCCGTCGCGGGTGCCACGGTGGTCATTTCCCTTGCCGCATTGGGGATCGCGCGGATCCCATCGCTGAATCAAATGGGTGCGCTGGCCGCAATCACGGTGTGCATGGCGGTCCTCGTTTCGCTGACCCTGACCCCGGCGCTGCTGTCGCTGATTGGGCTACGAGTGCTGCCCCGCAAGTTGCGAAAGGCAATCCGGTCTGAAGCTGACCTGTCCGGCGCTGCAACGCCCGGGCGACGTCGTACGACGTCGGGAAGCGACACCGGAGATCACCGGGTGGCGACTGCCTGGGTCAACTTCGTGACCAGGCGGGCAGTTCTGGTGGTTCTCGCCGGCGTGGCTCTGCTGGGAGTGTTGGCGATCCCAGCTGCTCAGCTGCAACTGGGTCTGCCAGATGGTGGCAACGAACCACCTGATACCTCCGCCTACAAGTCCTACTCAATGATCGAAAAGGCCTTTGGTGCTGGGGCAAACGGTCCGATCGTGGTGGTTGCTGACTTCCCCGAACCGGTTGCCAAGGAGGACCAGGCAGAGCGCCAGGTGGAGATCGGTCGCGAGATCAAGGCGATCCCGGGTGCTGAGCAAGTGGTACCGATCGGGGTCAGCAAGGACCAGAAGACCATGGCCTTCCAGGTGGTCTCAGCTGCGGGTCCGTCCTCCTCGGGGACGCTTTTCCTGGTGCACGCGATTCGCGATGACGTCAAGAAGACCTTCGCCGCAAAGGACATCTCGATCGGGGTCACCGGTGCGACGGTGGCAAATATCGAGGTGTCTGATCGCTTGTCCGGGGCATTGATCCCCTATCTCGCCCTGGTGATGGGCCTTTCGTTGCTGTTGCTGACGATCGTGTTCCGCTCGGTGGTGGTGCCGGTGTTGGCGACGATCGGATTCCTGCTCTCAGTGGCGGCGTCATTCGGGGTGATCGTCGCGGTCTACCAGTGGGGTTGGCTGAGCAGTGTCTTCGATGTGCACCGCACCGGACCGGTCTTCAGCTTCATGCCCACCTTGTTGATTGGCATCCTGTTCGGTCTGGCGATGGATTATCAGATGTTCCTGGTCTCCGGCATGCATGAGGCATCCGCGCACGGGGCCAGGGCGATCGATGCGATCAAGCGCGGGTTCACCCATAGTGCCCGGGTGGTGTTCGCGGCAGGTCTGATCATGGTCTCAGTCTTTGGCGGCTTCATCTACACCCCGATGACCATGAGTCGGCCGATCGCTCTGGGCCTGGCGATCGGCGTACTGGTCGATGCCTTCGTGGTCCGACTGACCCTGACTCCAGCGGCGATGAAGTTGCTTGGTGAAAAGGCCTGGTGGCTACCTGCCTGGTTGGATCGGTTCCTGCCCCACGTGGATGTTGAGGGTGCCGCACTGGTGGCCTCCAATACGACGCCAGTTCAGGCCGGAGCCTCCGAGGACAGGGTCCGCAGCAACTCGGATGAGGAAGACCGAATCAGCGTCTGAAGTCCCGCTCTGCGGAACTTTCTTTTACGGAACTGATACGTTTCGTAGTTATATATCCCTTTTATAGGTCTAGACCGGAACCAAATTGACCATTGTCAATGGCGCGGCGCCCGGGTGAAGACTGAACGAAACGGTATACGGAGCCCAGATCCGAAACCCGGGTTCGTTTTGGGGCTTCTGTTTAGAGATATTCAGGCATCCAGACAAAGGGGAGTCGGGGCCATGCGGTCAATCCGTCGGCGCACCAGCGACCAGCAATCAAGCAATACACACTCAAGCCCAGACCGTGGACGATTGGGTTTTATCAACATCGGGCTGGCCCTGTTGATCACCATGTTCACCCTGTTTGGCACCGGCCCGGCGGTCGCTGATGGGCCCCCGACACCACCAGCGGCCTCCGATGGGGGCAGCGCAAGTGTTGGTGGTCAGCCCGGTGATCAGGGCCAATCCGATGCCCCAACGGTGCCAGTCACAGGCGCCCCGGACGGCGGCTCCGGCGGATCAGCATCTGCAGGATCCAGTGAAGCCCCAGCGGGTGGAACTGGCGCCCCTGGCGCCGGTGATGGCGGTGACGCTGCTGCACCTCCAGCGAGTACCAATGGGGATGCCGGTGCTTCAGCTCCCACAGGTCCAGTGACCCCAATGTCCCTGAAGACCTACAACTCCACAACTGATGCCAGGGTGCGGATCCAGGTTGGCGGGGACCGGACCGGTATGGGTGGTTCCGCGGTCTCCAACCTGCAGGGTGTCCAACTTGGCATCTACACCTCTTCGAACAGCACCACAGCGCTGGACACCTGCACCTCGGACGCCTCCGGGATCTGTGAATTGATCGTTACCAACCCGGGAGGAAACAAGTATTGGGTAAAGCAGATCAGTGCACCCACCAACTGGTTCATGAACCCGAAACTGCAAACCAACTGGGTGAGCGGTTGGGGTGGTGACAATCCGAACACCGTTGATTACATCTTCCAGACGCCGAAGCTCTATTCCAGCTACACCTACGACTCTGATGATGTGATGGACACCGAGGGTGACCCCAACAACAGTGATGGCACCAATGCCATTTGGCAGAACTCACGCGATAACAAATCGCTGGTGCAGCGTTGTGGGATCAAGGTGGCGCTGCTCCTGGACATCTCCGGATCGGTTGGATCAGCTGGGATGGTCAGTCTGAAGGCCGCCGCTGACAAGATGGTGGACAGCCTGACTGGAACCCCGTCCCAGATGGCGGTGTTCAATTTTGCCTCCCACAGCCCGGAATCGGGCACTTCCAATCACCCGACTCTGGTACCGGTGGCCACCACCAGTCAGGCAAATGCGTTCAAGGCCTTGTACGCTGGATGGACATCCGGCGGCGGCACCAACTGGGATGAAGCCCTTTACACGGTTTCCCAGGCGGCCGCGACCTATGACGTTGTAGTGATGATCACCGACGGCAAACCCACCTTCTGGTCCAATGGCCCCTCGGGTGATGGCAGTACGACTCGATTCAAGGAAATCGAGACCGGGATCTTCTCGGCCAACAAGTTGAAGAACAAGGGCACCAGGATCATGGCCCTGGGTGTTGGCAGCGGAGTCAGCGGTGATGCCAAGTACAACCTGGCGGCCATCTCTGGGCCCACTGCGTACAACGGATCAAATGCCAGCACTGCTGACTATTTCCAGGCCGCGAATTACGACTCGGCCGGCGAGGCACTGAGGCAACTTGCTCTGGGCAACTGCCTGGGTTCGGTTTCAGTGGTCAAGCACATCGTCCCGCAGGGAAATGCAGCCGGCAACATCACCGGGGCTACTCCAGCCGGCGCAGGATGGAAGTTTGATGGCTCGGTCGTTCCGCCAACCTATGGGGTGACCATCAACCCCACTTCTGGTACCACGGATGTCACCAGCGCGGTCAACTTCAAACTCGATTACCCCGGTGGGGTCAACTCGGCGACGGTCGAGGTTGGTGAGGATCTCACTGGACACACCAACTACGAGCTGTTCCCTGTTGGTTCCAAGAATGCTGTCTGCAAGAACGTATCGACCAATGAATCAGTGTCGGTCACCAACGTTGGAACCAATGGGTTCACAGTGAACGCGCCTTCCACGGCACCGATCACCTGCAACGTGTACAACCAGTACAAGGCGCCGCCGGCCTGGGAGTTGACCAAGACCAGTTCGGTTGACTCGCCACCGCTGGCACCGGGAGGCACCCTGACCTACACGCTGCACGCGAAGAACACCGGGACCGTCGCGGGAACCAACCTGACCGCAACTGATGACCTCACCAATGTGCTCAACAACGCCACTTTGTTGCCGCCGCTGGCAGCTGGCTTGAGCATCAGCGGCAATACGCTCACCTGGAATATCGGTAACCTGGCAGTCGGCGCCACCAAGACTGTGAGCTTCAAAGTGACCATAAAGGATGGTGCCTGGGACAAGACACTGACCAATGTCGCTATCCCCGGCACTTATGGTCATTGCCCAACTGGAGGCGAGCCTGATTGCACCACCACGGACACGACCGGCAAGCGGCCAAAGCTGACATTGGTGAAGAGTGTGGATCGTAATGGCACCAATGACACGACTGCGGCGACTGCTTGGACGTTGTCTGCTGGCCCGTTGTCTGGTGCGACTGATTCAGCTGCGGTTACTGGTGCTGGGATTGATCCGGGTACTTACACCCTTGGTGAGTCTGGTCCGGCGACGTATTCGAATGAGGGTTGGACTTGCACGAACGCTCAGGGTGCGGTCACCAAGGTGACGTTGGCGGTCAATGAGGATGTGACCTGCACGGTGGTCAACAAGGCCAAGGTGCCCAAGCTCACCTTGAAGAAGTGGGTTGACAACACCAATGGCGGTACTGCGGTAGCGAACGACTGGACCCTGATGGCTGCGTTGAGCACCGACAGCAATGTCAAGTTCAGCGGTGATGGCGGTTTCGCAAATCAGAGTGTGACCAATCTGGGTGCTTACAACCTCAGTGAAACGGCCAAGCCCGGCTCGCCCACAGTTGGCTACACCGCTGATGCCTGGACCTGTGAGAACAATGGGCAGTCTGTGTCGGTGAACAATAACCAGGTCCTGATTGGCCTGGGTGACAACGTGGTCTGTGAGATCTGGAACCGCTCCACCTCGCTGGGTTACACCGCGGCGAAGTCTTCGGTGATCACCAAGAAGCCGGGTCCTGGTGGGACTGTGTTGCCTGGTGGTGAGATCACTTACACGGTCA